>DMSQ01000018.1 GCA_003457135.1 Prolixibacteraceae bacterium | reverse complement strand
CCCTAACCCCTCCACAGGAGGGGAATGTTGTCCTTTCAATCAGCATATACGCAACCGATATTTGATTAAAATATCCAACATGAATATTCAATTCAAAATATATTCCAGATTGCTTGGAACGGAGCATTCTTATCACCCCTCCTGCGGAGGGGCTGCCTGCCTGCCGGCGAGGCAGGGGGGGAGGCTGTTATGGTAACACATGCAATCACCGGTGGCCTGGTGCATCTTTCCGGAAACCCTATTCAAATTACCCTTACTGCCGATGTAGTAAAGGCCAATCATAAACTGGCAGTAAAGGTTACTTGTGATGCTTTGATGGGTTCTCCCTTTGTGGAGGAAATTGCACCAAACAGGCCAAGCCTTCAGGCTGTGTTCGATATCTCCGGGTTCATCGATCAGCCGGTTGCTTATAATTTCGATTTCCCGGCAACCGGGGTTGCCAACCCCCATGATCTGCTTGCCTTCCATGTTATCTTGGATATTGGCGAAGTATGGACCGACATCAACGGGGACAGGCAAATAGCATGGATGGGCATTTCCAGTGGCAACCAGATCAGGGTCATCAAAGGCAAACTGCGGCCATACGAACTGGGCCTGCTCAATGATGCCGGGAAAAACTTTTCATCGGAATACATTACTGGTGGCAAATTCCTTACCCATTTGCCAAACTATCAGAAAGTTGCACCGCATCAAATTCCATTGTTGTGGTATTTAAGCCGGTGGACTGAAAATCATGCTGTCACCGCTAACTTAAAAGTGGAAACGGATAATAAAGTTGCTCATATTCCAATTACCCAGGATTTCACGCTTTGGGAAATTACAGGTCTGGTCGATTTCGCTGTTCAGCCTGCACATTGGGGCTTTCAAACTGATCCGGGAGAGCTTATCCAGAGTTATGAGTTCTGGCTTTCGGATGCTGACGGGGATATCTCTGAACACCGCACTTTTCTGGTTGATAACGGGTATTACGAAAAATCATTTTTATTCTACTACGTCAACCCGCTTTCAGGTGTTGACTGTATCTGGCTAACCGGTCCGTACTCTGAAGGACTTAAAACTGAATCCGAGATTGCTTACCGCGCAACGCCTGTTTTGTCAGGCTCCAAAGTAGCCAGCCAGACCACCATTTCCTCCGGTTCACAGCGAAGCTGGGAGCTGAATACAGGCCCAAAATCATTTCCGGAAATACTCGCGCTTCGGGATTTTCTTTCTGCTAAACAATGCTGGATGGTAGATCCGGAGAATGATAAAAAATTGATTCCGGTGAATATTGAACCTGGTGATCACAAACTCTTTGACATTAGTGATGACATTCAAAATCTGAATATCAAAATACTGGAGGCGCACCGATGAGAGGGATCAGGCAACTCAAAGCCATGTGGAGAGATCCCAACATGAAAGAGCTGATCGATTCGCTCTGGAGGGAATACCCCGGCCTTTACAATGAAAAATATGCTTCGACAGGCTCAGCATCCCAGTGGTTGAGAAACATGTTTGGTGAAGATATTGAGTTTGGACAGGCGATCGGTCAGGATAATTTTCTTGGAGGAAACCGGTCAGTTGCTGTCGGTCAGGGATTGAATACCAAGTCTTTTTTTGAACTGGTATTGGGCTCTTACGCTAAGATTGCAGAAAATCAAGATCCTGATATATGGAAAGCGACCGACCGGCTTTTGGCATTGGGAAACGGAGTGGATGCAGATACCCGGAGCAATGCACTGGAGGTTTTTAAATCGGGATTATTCAAACTCTTTAACGCGCTTGTAGTTGGAAAGTACGACCACGAAAACGAAGTTCCCGTAGGTGGAACACTTCAGTTCACGGTGGAAAATTGGCTGGAGTTATTTGCAAATGGAAAATGGAACTCGGTTACTCCGGTAACCATCACAGAGCAGGCGTTGGGTGTGGTGGATGGTGTTAATGTTGTTTTTTCTGCCACCAAAGATTATCAGACCGGATCATTAATAGTGTTTGTCAATGGATTAAAACAGGTGTATAAGACGGAAAACGTGGATAACAGACAGTTCTCCTTGCCCGAAGCTCCCAAAGATATCGGATTTACAGATGTAATAGAAATAATTTATACCCTTAAAAACTAGAAACAATGTCAGCAACATTCATTCGGTCAAGCAATCAGTTATATATTGATGCTGATCTGGATCTCAAAAGTAAAAAGATTACTAATCTTGCGCCCGGAGTTGCACTAACGGATGGAGTAAACCTTGATCAGCTAAACAGTGCTGTTTTGGGATTAAACAACACCATTCACGCGCCGGTTGCAGATTTAGCAGCTTCAAAAGCAATTGTATCGGCAGGCCGTTTAGATAAAATGGTCATGCTGATCGAAACGCTTGGATTGTACCGGTTTGATGCAGAAAGTGTGGTTGTTGGCAATGACAATACCGTGATACGTCCTACTGATGTTGCCACCGATGCCGAGGCCGGAAGGTGGTTCAAGATAAGCGCCGCAATCACGGATCACAACAATATGAGTAGCATACAGGGTGGAGCTGCGGCAGAATACTATCACCTTACACTTGCTCAATACAATGCCTTACACGCCCAGGAAACGGCCACAACAATCGGCGCATTAATTAACGGAGCCGGAGCAGCTGCGCCCAACGATACCGACGTGGTTGCTACTGCGCTGGCCGGAGGCATACTTCAGAAAATAACCTGGACCAACATTAAGGCATTTCTGAAAACATATTTCGATACGCTGTATGAAAAGGTTGCGAATAAAGATGCCACCGGAGGCTACGCCGGGCTGACACTTTTTAAGATCAATTTTAAAAATGCGGCCAATACGTTCACCTCTTTTTTCACCAATGCCAATACGGCTGCACGTACTTATACTTTTCAAAACAAAGACGGCACGATTGCTGATACGGCTGATATCGCAGCAGCAATTACTACACAAACCATTGGAACGCTTGGTGGTGTTACAGCGGCAGATAAGTTGGTTCCCGTTGATGCTGATAAATTCACTTTTTCAGACAGCGCAGCAACAAACATCTGGAAGAAACTCACCTGGCTCGATCTGAAAAAAACAATTTGGGCAGCTTTCAGCGGCGATGCTACCGTGAGTATTGCCGGGGTGGTTACCATTGCCAACAATGCTGTTTCCAATGCGAAACTGGCAGATATGGCTACTCAAACATTCAAGGGAAGGAACACTGCTGCAACCGGCGATCCGGAAGATTTGAGCGTTGCTACGGTAAAAACCATGCTTGGCGTAAATACACGCTCGTATAGGGCAGTTCCAACAGGAGTTGTGAACGGTTCGAATACAGTATTTACGGTTGCAGTATTGATCGTTAGCGGAACGGAAGAAATCTTTAAAAATGGAATGCTGATGAATGCCGGAGCCGGTAATGATTACACCATCGCATACGCAGCGACAACAACAATCACTTTCGCAACCGCACCTTCCAGTACTCCATTCACCGATGTAATTCTGATTAATTATTCAGTGTAAAATAAATTAAGTAATGGCTGAAACGAGAGTAAAAGGTAAAGATGTAGGCGATAGGTCAATAACAGATGTTGATATTGACTTATCGGCTGCACCGGCTAAAACGCCGGTAGTGGATGCGGATAGTGTGATTATTGTTGATTCGGCCAATAACCTGACCAAACGGACATTGTTTTCAACGATAGTGACCTATCTGGCAAATACCTTTGTCCGTTCAACTTCCTATACCGCTGCCGATGTTTTAACTAAAATCAAGACGGTTGATGGAACGACTTCAGGACTTGATGCTGATTTACTTGATGGCATACATGCTTCTGAATTTTCCGCTTCGTATTATTCGGCCAGTCAAACAGCACACGGATTTTCGGTTGGCGATTGTATTAAACCGTCGGGCAGTACATGGGTAAAGGTTATCGCCAATTCGATAGCCAATGCAGGTGTTTCGGCATTGGTGCTTTCGGTAACGGATGCCAACAATTTCAAATACATTACTTCCGGATTATTGCCTGGAGCCTATACCGCCGGAGCGGATTATTATTCGTCAACAATATCGGCAGGCGCATTAATGACCTTATCTACTCCTGAAGTTTGGACAGCCGGGCAGGTACGCCAGTATATCGGGACCGGGGTGACCGGTGGCCTGATGATTGATCTGGATGCCGGTGACCAAATCACCACTTCGGCCTTTAACGACATTTATGTAACCGGGATGTCGTTTAATAATGCCAATCGCGTATTAACCTTAACCCGGTCGGCTTCGATGTCTGATTTGAGTATTGCCATTCCATTCCCGGAGGAAGAAATGGGATATGAATTCCGTGATATTACGAAGGCTGTGGCTCAAACCTACGTGCTTGACATGAAGGTAAGTTGGCCCTACACGATTAAATCAATCGTATGTGAATCGGATGGAACGCTAACCGGCGTATCGGTGAAAATAAATTCAACCGCTGTAACCGGACTGAGCAGTTTGTCGGTAGCTACTAAAACAGAAACGAATGCCACCGCCGCCAATGTGACCGCTGCCGGCGATGTGGTTACCATTAATACCGCCACAGGCTATTCGGGAACCCCAACGATTATGCGTTTGAAAATTAAATACCAACGTATCTAATGAGGCATATCTACATTCATGCAAATTCGGGTACGCCTCAAGCCGCAGTAGTGCCGACTATTGAAATCGTTTCGATTACCAACATCACATCGAACGGAGCTACTGTTCTCGCACGTGTATTAAGCGACGGAGGTTCTACCATTTACGATTACCGGTTTTATTTTTATGCTGCGATGCAACCTGCGGTTGACGTTCATGTTAGTCCGAATCCGGACGGTACTTTTAACTGCACCGTTTCGACATTGGCCACAAATGTACAGTACTACCTTACTGCCAGTGCAACCAATTCGGTTGGAAGCGGTGGAGCAAGTCAATATTTCACAACCGGAACTTCGGTGAGTGTGCCAACTATTCGTATCAATAGCATCGGCGATATAACCGGAATTTCGGCCAGTGTTGCTTGCGAGATACTTTCGAAAGGTGGCGGAACAATAACCGTTTCGGGGATATGCTGGAATACTACCGGATCGCCGACCACGGCCAATTCAAAAACGACTAACGGCATTACCGAAGTGGGAACCTTTATTTCGGCTATGACCGGATTACAAGCGGGTGTGACGTACTATGTGAAAGAATATGCAACCAATGAAGCCGGAACGTCATACTCGAATGTGGGTAGTTTTGCAACGACCAACAGAGTTTTGATTCTTCAGTTTGACACGAATTGTCCTCCCTCCAAAACATTTAATCCTTGGTTTGATTCGGTAGCAGGCACGTATGAATGGGAATTGGGTGATGGCACAATAGTCCAGGGGGTTTCAGTAAGCCATAATTACGCTGACAGTTCAACCAAAACAGTTAAATTATACTGCGTATCCGGAATCCCTTCAATTATACGCCTGAGTTTCATTGTTCAGTACATCAAAGGAGGGTTTAACATTTCTCATTCGGCATTTTCTACGTTGATATGGATTGATCTGTATAACAATCTAGAATTGACCTCTCTACTGTTAGCCACCAATTCAAGTTCTTTAGAGTTCCTTCGGTTAGACTACACAGGATTAACTGGTAATTTAAACCTAAGTGCTATAACAAAACTAAATGACGCGAATTTTGCGATTTCGAACTGCCCTAACTTAACAGGAGTTGCATTTGCCAGTTCATTTACACAAGGTTCTGTTCGTTTAGTTACGATACAATACTGCAACATAACCGGAACTCTTGATTTAAGTATGTTCACGTCTTGGGCAGCCTTAGCGAATTACTCTGTCATAGGAATGCCTTTATTGACCGCTATAATCCCACCACCCAATTGTTCTGGAGTAAATATCTCAAATGCGCTGTTTGTTAGTTTATGCCCTTCACTAGCTTATTCCAAATTAACTTTCTTTACAGACGGTCCTAATATTAATGGAGCATCTTATCATTTGGTTGGCAATAATTGGTCCACGTCAATCGTAAATCAAATCTTGTTTGAGATAAATGCAATTGCAATAGCAGGGTATGTCAGTAGGCAGATAACGATTTACTCAAATGCGCCAGTTGACTCCAATAGCGGAGGATATAACGGAACTGCCGCTAAGGCAGCACTGGTCGCAAAAGGGTTTCAAGTTTCAACAGATTAACTTATAGAGGATATGACAAAAATCAGAACAAATAACATGGTGGTAAGCACTACCCCGAATGACGGGGCGATTACTTATGCCAAAGTAGCTTCGGACCTGAAAACAAAAGCGACCGTAACCGCTTCAGTTGATTTATCGGCAAACGGTGTTGGAGCAATCACTTTATCGGCCAATACCGCTTTTTCATTTTCCGGTTTTGAGCTGAATAAATCGTATTTACTGATTATAACGGCCAATGGATTTACGCCTAGTTGGTCGGCAGCGGCCAAACATGTTGCCGTAACCGGAAATGAAGCCTTCGGAACTTCGGGTGTTTTTTACGTGAACCTGACCTGCATTGATGCTACCGGTGCAAGCGAGAAGTTATTGACCACAATTATGAAAGGAGCTTAATATGGGATTATTGCCTGGGATTGGAATGTTGGCATATAAAGCCGCAGCGCCTGGCGTTGATGGTAAATATCAGACCGCCGGTGCATACGGAGGGTATCTTTACAGATCAATTGATTTTGGCGTTAATTGGAGCCAGGTAGGCGTAAGTGCCTACTGGAATGGTATAGCTATATCATCCAATGGTCAGTACCAAACTGCCGTTGTTGTTAATGGATTAACTTACCGCTCTGCTGACTATGGAGCAACGTGGGCTTATGTTAATACAGGTATAGGTAGCTTTGATTCCGTGGCGATGTCCTCAACCGGACAATACCAAACGGCTGCACGATCAAGTGGATACTTTCAGGTATCTTCTGACTTCGGAGTAACATGGGCAGAAAAAGGCCCCGGTGGCTCTATGCAGGGAATAGCCGTTTCAACTACCGGACAGTACCAGACTGCGATTAATAATTACGGATATGCTTTCCGATCAACTGATTACGGTCAGAATTGGACACAGGTAGGTTCAAGCCTAAACGAACGATACGGTGCAGGAATGTCATTTTCTGGTCAGTATCAGTATGCAATTCGCGCAAGTTATATAGACAAATCAACTGACTATGGAGCTACGTGGTCAAGCATTTATTTGAATTATCCCAGTATGTACGGTGTCGATGTTTCATCAACCGGACAATACATAATCGTACCGTCTTACGGATCAAATCTGCTATTATCATCGGACTACGGAGCAACATGGCAGACTAAAGCAACAACCAGAAATTGGTATGCGGCTGCTATTTCCGGTTCAGGAAAATATCAGTTAGCTGGCAATTATTCTTCAGGGTATTTATACAATTCGTCAGATTTTGGTGTAACGTGGATTGAGAGATCCTTTTCAGCACAGACATGGCGTTGTGTGGCAATTAATAAATCAATACTATGAAATATTTAATCAAAGACAATCAGATTTTACAATGTGGGATTCCATCGCATTTTACCCGCGAAAGCGGAGAAGCGTTTTGGGGAGGTTATGAGAACATGACCGAAATCCATTATGAAGATGGGTGGCGGGATGAAATAATACCGGTACACGATCAAAAAACACATTATTTGGGTAGCGCATATTTCGATGAAGTAAACGATGTGGTCACTTACAATGTTGAATTAATTGTAGTTGATCTTGTCTTAGAAAAGTCATATTTATACCGGCAACTTGAACAGCTTCGCACAGAAATGTCGGGGATCGTATATCAATGCAAACTTAACTATGACATTGAACCGGAAGGATTAACGCGGCTTATGCCTTACATACGGGCAATGTATGGTTTTGCAAAATCGGAAATAGAAGCCTTGACCGTTGAAAATGTCCGTGCCTATGTGCTGAGAAGTCCGAAGTATGAACAGGTACTTTCGATGTTAGAAACATTCTTATAAACCAATAAACCATGCTCACCCTTACCTTAAACGGAAATAACATCCCTCTGGCTGCTGATTTTTCCATGCGGCTCACCTGGAAAAGCCCGGTTTGTGCTTTTGATAAAATACCCGGAAGCTTTGGACTGGGAATGTCATTTCCAATTAATGAATACACCCGTGCCCTGTTTGGCTTTCCTGAGCGGTTTGCCAAATACCGCCCTTCGACAAGCTCAGGGAACGATATTTGTCAGAAATTCCCTGGTTTTGAAATCCGTTTCGGTGGCGTACTGCTGATGGCCGGAACTTTGACCATTAACAACGCATCCCCTTCGACAAGTTCAGGGAGCGTTGGTACTTATGAGGCCTCCCTGATTGATCAGGTCGGCGTACTGGGTGAACTGGAACAGGAACGTGATCTGCTGGATATTCCGGTATTCTCCCGCGAAATTGATTGGGTGGCCAGTCAAAATTATAATCCGGATCAACATGTATTTTGCTGTTTCCCGCTTATGAACCATGGCTTTTTTACCGATAAAGGGGTCATCATTAAGCGGACGGTCTGGGAATATGTTCCGGGAAAAGGGCCCAGGGCTACCAGTGAAAATTATGACGTTGAAGTGATGAGCTATCTCTTCAACAAAACTACCGGCAGGTACATCAACAAGTTGCTCCCGGATGGAAATGTGGAAATGCAGGAATCTCAAATTGACCTGCAGGTACTGAGTGAAAAACACAACACCTACGATACGGGAAAAGTGACCGTTGTTTCTCCTTTCTTTTTCCTGAACTATGTGATCAGGGAAGCACTGAAAGACACTGATTTCCATTTGGCAACCAATTCCCTGAATGATGATCCACAGCTTCGAAACCTGTGTATTTACAACAATTACGACATCACCGTAACCCAGTACCTGCAAACCGGCGAATTGGTCTATCAGGATCAGGTGGTCGGACGGGATGAGAATGGTGCCATCGTAATGGTCAATATGCCTCATTCGGTTGGTGTGAAATTGTACAGTTATACCCGGTTTTATTTTAACAAGGTAACGCCTAAAAACCACCTTCCTAAAATGAAAGTCGGGGATTTAATCTTATCCACCCAAAACCTCCTTAATGTCTGCTTTCACTTTTTGCCTGACAACACGGTCAATATCCTTTCCCGGGAAAAGATATTGACCGATCCGGCCATTGATCTGGATCCCTACTTTTTAGGTGTCTGGGAAATCGGGGAACAGAAAAACGTGGCCTTAAAATTTGTCCGGGAACATGACCCCAATGATTTGGTTTTCAGTGAACGTTTTAATGATCTGAGTGACCGCATGGATGATATCAAATCGCCCGTTGTGGACTGGACCGGTTTGTGGTCGATCCCCAATCCGGTGGAAGGTGAAATCAGGTTGATGAGTTCGAACAGTACTTTTTACGAATACCGCTGGATTACCCAGGAAAAGGTTAATGGAACGACCATGGCTTCTGACACCACCGATGTTTTGGGATGGGAAGAAATCTCGATAGGCCTTCAGAATGGCTGGCACGGGTTTGGCCGCAGGGAAGTGGAAGAAATTAAAACAAGCTGGTCAAGTTGTTACGGAAACGAGCAACTCACCCTGGTGAACCAACAGGGAAGCATGAACGCCTGGAAGGCCCGGCAACAGGCTTTTTCGCCCCGGCTGATGATCAACAATCCCAATAACTCCGGAGGAACACAAAATGTTAACTTCTCATTCGAATATGAAAAAGAAAAAACCGGGATACTTCCTGTTTTCTGGAAAAACTGGAACCGTTTCTGGTCGAACCGGCTGGCTGTCTCCGGAGATTTTGACTTGCCGGTTAATGTGCTTCGGTATATGATCTACAACATTTGCAGCAAGTACCGCACCCGTGAGGGTGAATTCCTGATTGAAGAAATGAGCTGCGAACTCTTTATTGATCGCATTGGGGTGACACAGGTCAAAGGGTTTAAAGTGTAAAAGAAAGTTCGGAGTGCCTAAAGTTAAATTCCACGCCAGGATCGGTGTGTTCTTTTAACTTTAGGCACTTTAGGCACTTCGCACTTTCTTCTTTTCTGTCCTTTCTCTGATTATCCGATTCCATTAGGTTTGAAATCAAAAACGTAATGAAAGAAACTCCCAAAGCTGGTGCACTGGGCACAATTGCCACCTTTTTGTTTGGCTCGATCCTACATCTGGATAAAGCAATGCAGGATGAAATTACATTCTGGCTTCAAACTGCTGCTTTCCTGATTTCATTAATCGTTGGGGTTCTCACTATCTATATTTCAATCCGCAAAATAAGGGAGAAAAATGGCAAAGTTTGAGAATGCTTATCCGTTAATTTTAGCACATGAAGGTGGATATGTGAATGATCCTGCTGATCCGGGGGGTGAAACGTACAAAGGAATAGCCCGGAAAATGAACCCGGACTGGCTGGGCTGGCATATTATTGACTTGTTAAAGAAGCAACCGGGATTTCCGGAATCACTTCAATCTGCGGATGCCATTGAGATAAAAAAGCAACTTGATTATGAAGTAAGATCATTTTATTATCTCCATTTCTGGCTAAAAGTTAATGGCGAGAAAATTATAAACCAGCAGGTTGCCCAGTCAATCTTTGATTTTGCAGTAAATGCCGGAGTTTCTGTCAGCATCTCCCTTTCTCAATCGGTGGTAGGTGTAACTGCTGATGGAATCATTGGCCCAAAAACGATTGAAGCGATCAACCGCTTTGATGCAGAGCAATTCCTTACCGCTTTTGCCCTGGCTAAGATTGTTAGGTATGTCAACATCTGCAACAAACGACCAGTAAGCAAAAAATACTTTTTTGGCTGGGTAGTGCGATCACTAAATCATTCATTATGAAAATCTTTTTTATAAAAATCTGGAAATACATTGCTGTATTTTTTGCAGGGATAATTACAGCGCTGGTTTATTCAATCAGGCAGTTCCATGACCAGACCATAATTATCGCTGATACATTCATTGCAAGCCAGCAGCAGAAAGTGGGAAAACTAAAACAAAGAGGGGAAGGGAATTCTCAGAATGTTTCGATGATTCCTAAGATCCTAACCCGAAAAGATAAAAGGCTTGCCCGTCGAGCTGCCAAACGTGAACTTCGGTTAACGAAAGAAACTCAGCATGAAGAACAGGAGCAGAAGGATTACTGACGTTATTCTTTGATTGATTGATTCTGAACCCGAAACCTAAGGTAGCTTTCGGGTTTTTTGTTTTTTTTTCCTCACTATTCTCAGGTTTATCAGATGACAGAGAGAGCTTTTCTTCTATCAATTCGAACCAAAGTTATTTGCGCATCCCGGAAAAGTCAAGGCTTTGTGCTTCTCATAGAATGCACTTCCGAAACAACGCCGTGGCGCTCGGTCAGTTTGTCGCAAACTCCAAACAGACATTCGGCCTATGACTAGAATCCGGCCTGCTCAATCCTGGATGGGTTCAAATTAACAGGCGAGCCAGATATACCCTGAGGAAATCGAAGGGTGCCAATATAAATCTGTAGGGCAACAGTGAAATAAAATGAGTGATTTTTCAGATTGGGAAGTAATCGACACTTACAGCACCAAACAGGCTGTGGAAGATGGGTTTTTAGTCCGTGTCGACCAAACGATTTCTAAAGAGGCTGGTATTAAGTATCCGGTTTACCTGACCCGCGCGGTTTGGGATAAATACGTGATAGTCCCCAGAGGGTTTGATAAAGTACAGGATGTAGACGGAAGACTTTGGGACATACTTTTCATGTTCACCTTCGCCGCCAAGGCATGTAACCAGCAAACCTTAATGTATAAACTGAATGTGGTACTTCCTTGCAACGGTGACTGGGAAGCTAATGAGAAACGTGATCCCGCAATAAACGATAAATATAACACACGGCTGGTTACACTTAAATCGGTGATACAGGCACAGGACTTTGACGATCCGTCACCGGCCATTTTTATCATGAAACCANNACGGCAAACTTGTAATCACTTCAGTAGAATAAACAAATAACCGGGTGTGCTTGAAACCCTTACAAGTCTGAAAGGCATCAGCAATTTACCTATGATTGAATTAGATATACAAACAACAGATCGGTTATTAAACGGAATGCTATGGACAATTGGCCCTTATCTGGATGAAAGAGGAGCAATCCTGGAACGTCCATGGTTATTCGAGCTGACAGAAAGCTACAACGAGATTGTAAGTATGCTTCCAGCTCATTGGAAACTAGAACATCATCAATTTTTACATTACGATTAATCAACTTAAATCAAATTATCATGGATATTACTTTAAACGAAAGTTGGATCAGTGGAAAGTACAGCTGTGGAGTTATTAATACTTCGCTTGGAACAGTAGAAGTATTTGACCAGGAAGAAGGTTTTTTCGCACAGGACGAACATGCCTGGGAAATTATTTCTGAAATCCATCAAATATGGATAAGTGGAGAGTTGACTACTGAACAGGCTTTCCAACAATGGATTTCATCAAACTTTTAATTATTAAACAATCAAACAATTTAAAACATTTTATTATGGATTATCTAGTCTTAGGATCAAATGGATTTGCCCAGATGGGCGATTCTGCATTTTACAAAAAACTGAAAATTGAAATGCGGGTACTTCTGGATTACTTTCACTCCAATTTCCCTATTCCACAGAAATTTATAACAGTGTCATATTACTCAGTAAAAACATTTCATCACGACTTTGGCGATTATCAGGAAATTGTTTTGTGGTATGATCGTGACTATATCGATTCTTTGGAAGAATCAGAAATTGAATCTGACAGTGAAGTTTTTGATTTGTTTTGGACTTGGTTCCGGGTCATTGAATCAGCCGATCTTGAATCTGATCAGTTGACCAATCAAATCAAGGATGCTTACTTCAAATCAGTGGATGTTTCAAAAGGGGAACATTTATCGGTATCAATTGCATCTTAGAAAAAAAAGGGAATGAAAAATTCCCTTTTTTTAGTCGCTGCGCTTCTTTTGGTATTGTCCTTTCCCTGTCAGGCTCCTTTGCTCAATTTTGAATCACATTCTTTTATTAACTCAAAAAAAACAGCACAATGAAAACATTCATTTCGTTAATGATTCTAATGATCGGCTTGCTTGATACCTTGCCTTACAGCAATCAGGTTCAAGCTTCTAATCCAACCAATCAAACATCTTTTGTAGTAGATAACCAAAGTACAGCACCTGCAGCTCTGGCCCAGGAGGAAGGAGGTGTTCAGGCTGAACCTGAACAAACCAATGTTGGGCAAGAAGATTCCGGGAGCTTTTTTTCTGATAATTGGGGAGCTTTGCTTATGGGCTTATTTGGGTTTATTGATCTGGTAGCTCGATTAACCCCATCGGAAAAAGATAATTCGATAGTTAATTTTCTGATGACCTTATTCAATGCCATAATCCCAAACTTCAGGAAAGGTGGTGGCAGCTTTAAGCTGCTTAGTAAATAAATTGGAATTTGAATAATTTAAATCCCGACACAAAAGTATTGGGATTTTTTTTTGTGGTAATACGACTTAATATGGAATATTCTGACTTTGAAATGATATTTTTGGAAGATAAAAGGGGATAAAAATCGATCTACTTATTATAACAAATTTAAAAGTTTTGACCCAATTGTTGACCCATTTTAAACATAAAACCTTTGCAAGCATAGTGCCGCAAAGGTTTCATTTTTGTACTTGTGACCCAGCTGGGATACGAACTGATCAATATTAGACAAGAAATGGCAAGAAATTTCTATTCAAATAATTGGGAGCCTTGATGATTGGCTTATTTGGGTTCATTGATTTGGAGCCCGATTAACTCCAACTGTAAAAGCTAATTCAATAGGAAACCTTAACTATCATTTTCCATATCGATAATTTCAAATATCCAGAAAGGAGATATCAGCTTTATGCTGTTGTCTAAATAAATTGATTTTTTGTACGCTTTGTTTTTTTATCTTCGCCATGATTCTCAATCAATCATGTTTTTTTATGCAAAATAAAGAAAAAATAATGGATGTGGTAAGAAATATGGTAAGAACAATAAGATAATACAACTGTATGTGTTTGTATAACAGCGTTTTGAAATTTCCTAGATGTATTCCCATCAGGAGTTTTCTTTAGGCAATCCGTTTTTAAAATCAGCCCAGGAAATTCCTTTGTCCTTTCCTGATTTTAAATCGGCAGACCGTCGTTCAATTTCCAGGATAAAGTCTTTGTCGTTCCACCACTCATTTACATGATCGATATCTCCCTCTACTATTGTATAAATAGCTTTTACTTTCTTGTCGTCGGCATTTCGGATGTAATCGTACAATTTCTGCCTTATCGCTTTTGTATCCATTGATTCAAGATTGTATAAATTATTTAAGATGTCCAATTCAAATAACAGAAGGTTGGATGATTCTACAAATTACTTCTGCAAAGTAGCTTTCAGGTATTTCTGAATGGCTGTGTCAAGCAGGTTTTCTTTCTCGAGAAGCATCTCAACAAATTCGCGGAAAGCTCCTTCCCCGCCTTTTCTTTTCAACCTGATTTTGGCGTAATTTTCCATGTAGTTACAGGCACTTGCAGGTATTGCGCTAAAACCTACTGCTTTTAACAGCAAAGCATCATTGAGGTCGTCGCCCACATAGGCAACTTCCTGAAGCGAAATATGCAATTCGGCGCATAGTTTTTCAGCAACTTCCAGCTTGTTTTTGACCCCGATAAATAAATGGTTAATTTTCAGCTTTTCGGCCCGGCGCCATACTATCCGGGTATTTTCGCCGGTAATAATCCCAAATGGGATTTCGAGCAACTGAAGAAAAATAACCCCGGCGCTATCTGCCGTGTTGAATTTTTTTAGTTCATTCCCAGTCTGGTCGTAATACATTCCCCCGTCAGTCCAAACCCCGTCAATATCCGATAAAACTAACTTAATTTTCATTTTTGAATTTCTTTATTATTGGTCTTATTCGATTTCCTATTTAATCATTTCAGGATAAATAATTTCATTGGCCGGAATAGCAACTAATGCCTTTTTTCCGACTATCTTATCTTTTTCGGCCCATTTATAACCATTGCCCGGACTGAGCATGTGCAAATCGTTTTCAGTAATTTGCTCACCAACGCCAATGCTACGTAATGTAGCGATGGAACGTTCCAGTTTAATACGGGTAACTTCAATTTTTTCGCTGACAAAAATGCCATATTTTCCAATGGCATATTCAGTATTGCGAATGTCGCGAACCATTCGCCAGATTCCTTCCGGTTCGAGCGAGCCGCGATGATCGGTGCCTTTCATGTTCCGGTCGAGTGTGATGTGCTTTTCGATGATTTCTGCGCCCATTCCAACAGCAACGGCAGGCATCAGGATTCCAATGGAATGATCGGAATAACCAATCGTAAATTGCGGATAATTATCTTTCAGGAATTGGATACTCAGTAAATTGAGGTTTTGGTATTCGGATGGATATTGCGACAAACAGTGCAGAATGCTGATACCAGAATGGTATTTGGTAATGATTTCGAGGGCGTCATCCAATTCCTTTTTGCCCGTCATTCCGGTTGAAAGGATGATCGGGATTTTTGTTTCGGCCATGGTTTCCAATAGCGGAAGGTTAGTCAGGTCGCGCGAAGCCACTTTCAACCGGTCGGGGGTGAACAGGCGCATCATTGAAATGCAACCTTTGGCACAAAGGGTTTCAACAAATTCAAGCCCTTTCGATTTGGCGTAGCTGAATACTTCAAAATGTTGTTCGTCGTTTAGTTCCAAAAATGCCCGGTGTTCGCCGTATGTTTTCCCAAAGGAATTGGCATTTTCGTATGGCCGGTGCATTTCGGATACCGAAAGTTCTTCATTCAAATCGCGGCGGGTCATTTTGACCGCATTCATGGGCATCAGTTCCTGTCCGAAAAGCTTGTCAATGACCGGTTCAGAAATTACGTCTATCAGCTTTTTGGCAATTTCAACTTCGCCATTGTGGTTCTGTCCGATTTCGCCGATGATATAAGTTGATTTTGACATTTCAAATATTTACTATTATTCAATTTACAATTTACCAAATGGTGAATTGCACACAATTACTATTTTACAAGATAATCAATGCGACATTATATGATGCCTATTTTTGATTCCTACAAATTTCCTTCTTCATCATCACCAAAATTTCCGGATGTTGGTCGAGCCAACTGATAATTTCCGGAATGCCAAAATTAGGTTTTTCCTTGATGATAGTAGCAAATATTTTTTGCTGAATTTCAAAATCTTCAGGAGTATCCAGCGTCATCCGTATATCGGTTCTCGAAAACACCAACGGATCGGCCGGAATGAACTGAACCTTAAATAAATTTGGATTTCCATAGATGAAATTGGTAACGTGTTCGTGGTACAACTTTTCGGAGGTCAGTTGCTGTGCTTTTTCAAGAGCTTCGAGGCGAACGGCTTCAGTCCAAAAACCGAAGTGAGTGAGGATGGAAGGTTTGTTTCCGGCAAGATGAAAGCTCAGATAATCGGCATCCGATTTTTCAAATTCAGCAATTAAAGTTTGCATTCCGGCTAAATCCAGAAACGGATTATCGGCGCAAACACGTATAATCTTACTTAAGCCAAACAGTCGGGCAGCCTGAATAAAACGATCGAGTACATCATTTTCCGAACCTCTGAAAACCGGAACATCGTGCTTATTAGCCAAAGCACAGATCCGGTCGTCGGATGGGGTTATTGTGGTTGCCAGTACTGCCGGAACGCCGGCTTTCTTCACTTTTTCGAGCAGCAAATCCAGAATGGATTTTTCCTGATAAAAAGGAAGGATGACCTTTTCGGGCATCCGGGTTGAACCGGTTCGGGCTTGAAGGATGATTCCTAATTGGGTCATGATTCAAATTAAATTTCTGTTGCATCAAAAGTACAGAAATGTTCTTTACAGATTTTTATCATTTAATTCTTTTCGGATTAACTTTGACTTGTAATATTAAACGAAAGCGTGATGGATAACCTTAAAATCTCAACTGCCCAATTTGAAAATAAAAGCGGTGACAAAGACTACAATCTGAATGTCATTGAAAAACTTTCCCAAAAGGCGTCCGGAGAAGGTTCGCAGGTGATTGCTTTTCATGAATGCTCGGTTACGGGATATACTTTTGCCAGGCGCCTTTCAAAAGCACAGATGCTTGATTTGGCCGAATTCATTCCTGGAGGAGAAAGCATTTTAAAACTTACGCAAATCGCAAACGACAACAACATTGTTGTGTTGGCCGGGCTTTTCGAGAAAGATGAAAAGGATAATTTGTTCAAAGCCTATGTTTGTGTCGGTAAAAACGGATTGGTGGCCAAACACCGGAAACTGCATCCGTTCATCAATCCATACTTAACACCGGGCAACAGTTATTGCGTTTTTGATCTTTTGGGATGGAAATGCGGTATTTTAATCTGTTACGACAATAATGTCATCGAAAATGTGCGGGC
>DMSQ01000097.1 GCA_003457135.1 Prolixibacteraceae bacterium | reverse complement strand
GGCAGATATGACAAGGAATAGTATCTCATTAAGAGGATAATAGAAATGTCCTTTGGTTATTCTACGTGGATCTTGCAAGGCTGAAAAATAATCTTCGAAAACATTTTGATAAATAGACTTTTGTGCGTTTAGATTAGCCATTTTTTTAACGCTAACCCAACAATTAATCATAAAGATAACAAATTGTATTCAATTCGCCAAATAATTCACCATTGTTTTAAAAGCGATTTCCCTGATTCCTTGGGGTGACAAAATTCCCTTTTTAGTGTTTCTTCGTGATTTCATGCCTTGATAGCGAACAAAAAACTTGACACAAAGAAGAACAATATCCAGAACCTTTCATTGAGGGAATTTTATCGTAAATCCTTCAGGAAGCTAAAGACTGTGTTTTGGCAGAGATTTCTCTAATCAAAATATTTGGATGAATTTTGCGAATGTTATCTCAGAATTTAGATTAAAGTTGCGATTTGGCTTATTTTAAATCTTTTGAAAGTGACCTTTTGGGAGAAACCAGGAACTTCTTACCTTTCATCAATAATTTTTACATTTACAGCATCAAATTTCACAGCCATGATTCAGGAAATACAAATTTACAACACACTTACCCGAAAGAAAGAAGTTTTTGAACCGCTGGTTCCAGGCAAAGTTGGATTGTATGTTTGCGGGCCAACCGTTTACGGCCCTCCTCATCTTGGACATGCGCGTTCGGCCATTACCTTCGATCTGATTTTTCGTTTCCTGAAGCAGATTGGCTACAAAGTGCGCTACGTACGCAACATCACCGATGTTGGCCATCTGGTTGCCGATTCCGACGATGGCGAGGATAAAATCGAAGTGCAAGCCAAACTCGATGAATTGGAACCCATGGAAGTGGTTCAAAAATATACCAACCTTTTCCACCAGGCGATGGAGATGTTAAATGTTCAACCTCCAAGCATCGAACCCCGCGCTTCGGGCCATATCATTGAGCAGATTGAAGAAGTTAAGAAAATCCTGAACTCCGGATATGCATACGAAAGTAACGGTTCGGTGTATTTTGACGTGGAGAAATTTGCCAGCGAAAATGAATATGGAAAACTGTCGGGCCGCAAGATTGAAGACCAGATCAGTTATACACGGACTTTAGATGGTCAGGATGAAAAACGTTCGGCGCTTGATTTTGCCCTCTGGAAAAAAGCTTCGCCTGAACACCTCATGCGCTGGCCTTCGCCCTGGAGCGAAGGGTTCCCCGGTTGGCACCTGGAGTGTACAGCCATGAGCTGCAAATATCTGGGCGAAACATTTGATATTCACGGCGGAGGAATGGATCTGACTTTTCCGCACCACGAAGCGGAAATGGCACAGGCACAGGCAGCTCACGGAAAACAGGCAGTCCGGTACTGGATGCACAACAACATGATCACCCTGAACGGACAGAAAATGGGCAAATCGCTCGGAAATGCCATTTCACTCGAAGAGTTATTCTCCGGGAACCACCCCCTTCTCGAAAAAGCATATTCCCCAATGACGATCCGTTTTTTCATGTTTCAGGCTCATTACCGAAGCACGCTCGATTTCTCGAACGAAGCGCTTCAGGCTTCAGAAAAAGGGTTGGAACGATTGATGAAAGCTACTGCCAGAATTGAATCGTTACCCGTTTCTGAAAATTCTTCGGTAAATATTGCTGAACTGTCGGCCAACTGTTTTACTGCCATGGCCGATGATATGAACAGCCCTATTGCCATTGCATACCTGTTCGAAGGTGTAAAAATCATCAATTCGGTGGCCGACGGAAATAGCAGCATCACTTTAGAAGATCGCATTCAGTTAAACTCACTTTTTCACTCTTTTGTATTTGATATTTTAGGATTGAAATCTGAAGATCAGGCCGGTTCAGGAAGCAGTGTGGTACTGAATGAAGTGGTTGCATTACTCATGAAACTCCGGGCTGAAGCCAAAGCCAGTAAAGACTGGGCAACTTCGGACAAAATCCGCAACGAACTGTCTGCAATTGGCTTCGATATCAAAGATGGTAAAGAGGGTGTGAGTTGGGAGTTAAAGAAGTAGGCAGTGATCAGTCGCAGTAATCAGTGGTAAAAAACGTATAATACTTCTGAAAATGAAAACATCAATTTTTATTCTGGTTCTGATGATCCTTGTTCAGATCACAGCTTCTGCTAAAAACTTCAATGTCGTAGATTTTGGCGCAAAAGTGGACGGAAAAACAGTCAATACCCTGGCCATACAATCTGCAATCGATGCGTGTCATAAGTCAGGCGGAGGTGCAGTGGAAGTACCGGCAGGCACATTTATGACCGGAACGATCAGTCTCAAATCCAACGTCATTTTATTTTTACAACCGGGATCGTTAATCAAAGGAACAGCCAATTTAAAGGACTACAACTACCAGAATCGCCGGGTTGGCCTCATTTATACTGAAAATGCCGAAAATGTTTCCATTTCAGGATTTGGTACCATTGATGGAAACGGTGATGCCTTTATGAAACTGGACGAGTTCAAAGTAATCTCCAAAGATGGGAAACAGTTTTCGCGGCAAAAAGATCAGTTCAGGGTCATTCCGGGAGTTCTTTCTGACGGGCCGGTTGTTCCGACGGAAAGACCTTTTCAGATGATCATTTTCTCCAATTGTAAAAATGTCACCATCAGGGATGTGACCATTTCCAATTCGCCTTTCTGGACCATCCATCTGGCCGATGTGAACGGCGGGGTGATATCAGGAGTGAAGATAAACAACAGCCTTTTGATCCCCAACAACGACGGCATTGACCTGACCAGTTGCAGCAACATCAATGTTTCTGATTGCAACATCAGCGGAGGCGACGATGGGTTTGCCATTACAGGATATGCGCATCATTTCGATCTTCCGGGGTACAAAAACCTCGTCCACGATTCTGAAAATATCAATGTCAGCAATTGCAACATTGTTTCCCGCTCATCTGGAATCCGAATCGGAGGCTGGGACCAGAATCACATGAGGAACTATAATTTCAGCAACATCAATATTACCAATTCGAACAGGGGAATTGTATTGACCGTGCGCGACAGCGGGATGATTGAAAATATGAATTTCAACAATATTGTGATTGAAACCCGGCTTCATACCGGCGACTGGTGGGGTAACGGCGAGCCCATTCAAATTGCGGTTCTTCGCGGAACTCCTGAAGTAAAACTTGGGGTGATCCGGAATATTTTTTTTAGCAATATCATTGCCCTAAGCGAGGCTGGCATCGTTGTATTTTCGAGCGAAGAGTCGGAAATTGTGAACCTGCAGTTCCATGATGTTTTTTTGAAGATCAGAAACAGTCCATTCAACGATTATTCGGGAGGCAATTTCGACCTCAGGCCAGTTTCCGATCCTCATTATTCACTGTTTAAACACGACATTCCCGGGCTTTTTGCCAAAGGGGTCAGACAATTATCTATCCGGAATTTCAGGCTGGAATGGGATGGGCAAGAACAGGATTTCTTTACCCGTGGAATTGAGGTGGCGGATTTTGATGAGCTTGAAATCAATGATTTTCATGGCGCTTCGGCTCCGGCAAATCAAAAACTGCCTGCTGTAAAGCTGTCGGACGGAAAAAATTGGACAACTAATCTTTCGCCTGAAAAGATTGCTATTTTTGCTACACCAAACTATAAAAAATAACCTTTGACAAATCATTCAGGCCAAACCACCAATCAGGCAATCCATTCAGTAAAGAAAAAAGTACCGGCAAAATATATCCTCACGATGCTGGCGCTGCTTTTTGTGGTTTCACTGATGACCATTCTCAACCATTACAAGCTGGTTTCAATCAATCAAACGGTACTGATCATTTCCCGATGGTCCTTTCTGGCAGTTCTTGTTGGTTATGCAGTTCAGAAACGATCGCTTACCACCTGGATTTTAATAAGTATGATCATCGGGGCTGAGTTTGGGCACGATTTTCCTTCCGTTTCGATCAATTTGAATGTGATCAGCCAGATTTTTCTGCGCCTGATCAAAACCATTATTGCCCCACTCCTTTTTGCCACCATTGTCGTCGGAATAGCTGGTCATTCCAATCTGAAACAAGTTGGCCGCATGGGATGGAAATCGCTTGTCTATTTTGAAATCGTTTCGACCATTGCACTTTTTATTGGCCTTATCGCCATCAACATCAGCAAGGCCGGTATGGGTGTAGTTATTCCAAAAACTATGGCGCATACCGATATACCAGCAGTCACCGCATTAAAGGGGACTGAAATTATCCTGCATATCTTTCCTGACAACATCGCGAAAGCTATTTACGAGGGCCAGGTTTTACAGATAGTCATTTTCAGCATCCTGTTTGGTATTGCAGTTGCCATGCTCAAAGACAAATTCAAACGGCCAATGATTGTTTTTACGGAGGCTTTGTCGGAAACCATGTTTAAGTTTACTTCCATTGTCATGTATTTTGCACCTTTCGCCGTGTTTGCAGCTATTGCATTCAGCATCGGGCAAATGGGGCTCGACATTTTTGTGAACCTTATTAAGTTGCTTGCAACCTTGTATGTTTCGCTAATCATCTTTCTGGTTGGCGTATTACTTCCTATTGCACTCCTGTTCCGAATCCCGGTACGTAAATTTATTACCGCTATTTCCGAACCTGTTGCAATTGCTTTTGCAACCACCAGTTCCGAATCGGCTTTGCCTGTTGCCATGGAACGGATGGAAGAATTTGGTGTTCCGCGCAAAATTGTGGCTTTTGTTATGCCTACCGGGTATAGCTTTAACCTCGACGGAACAACCCTCTACCTTTCGCTGGCCACCATTTTTATTGCCCAGATTAGTGGCATTCACCTTTCGTTCGACAAGCAACTTCTCATCGTATTTACCCTGATGCTGACAAGTAAAGGAGTTGCCGGCGTTCCGAGGGCTTCACTGGTAATTTTACTTGCAACGGCTTCCACTTTCGGACTGCCAATCTGGCCAATCTACATCATTCTTGGCATTGATGAATTAATGGACATGGCCCGCACTTCGGTCAATGTAATAGGCAATTGCCTGGCAACTGTCGTTATTGCACGCTGGGAGAATGAATATCCGGCTAAAGATGATAAGATTTGAATAACCAATTATAAAACAAATACAAAATGGCAACAAACAGACGTGATTTTCTCCGGAATACCATACTGGGAACCGGAATGCTGGCAACAGGAATTGCCAGTCATGCAAGTTCCACCAATTTGGAAGCAACCGCTGAACGAAAAGGTAAACATCCGAAGCAACAGTTTAACATGAGCGGCTATGCAGCGCCAAAACTGGACAAAGTACGAATTGGTTTCATTGGACTTGGCCAGCGGGGACCGGGAGCAGTTGAACGAATGTCGTTTATTGAAGGTGTGGAAATTGTTGGTCTTTGCGACCAGTACGACGACCGCGTAGAAGAGTGTCAGAAGGCGCTGGAGAAGAAAGGATTGCCTAGAGCAAAATCGTATTCCGGGTCAAAGGAAGCATGGAAACAGATGTGCGAAAACCCGGACATTGATCTGATTTACATCACCACTCCCTGGTCGTGGCATACCCCTATGGCAGTTTACGCAATGGAACATGGCAAACATGCGGCAACAGAAGTTCCTGCAGCAGTTACCATCGAAGAATGCTGGCAATTGGTTGAAACTTCGGAACGAACAAGGAAGCATTGCATGATGCTCGGGAATTGTTGCTACGATTTTTTCGAATTGCTGACCCTGAATATGGCACGCCAGGGCTTTTTCGGCGAGATTATTCATGGCGAAGGAGCTTACATTCACGATCTGCGCAGTCATAATTTCGATAAAAATGGTTATGCCGAAATGTGGCGGCTAAAGGAAAACCAGCACCGCAACGGAAACCTCTACCCTACTCATGGCCTGGGCCCGATCTGCCAGGTGATGAATATCAACTGCGGCGATCGGATGGAATATCTGACTTCAACGTCATCCAACGATTTCCTTATGGCGGCAATGGCCAAAGAACTGGCATCAAAAGACAGTTTCTTTAGTGAATTTGCCACCAATGGTTATCGCGGAAATATGAACACCACGACCATTCGTACCGCAAAAGGTCGAACCATCATGATTCAGCACGATGTAACCAGTCCTCGTGTCTATTCAAGACTTCATCTGATAAGTGGTACGAAAGGGATGGCCAGTAAATATCCTGATCCCCGGGTTGCGACCAGCCACGAATGGTTTAATCCTGAAGAAATGAAAGATCTGGAAGAAAAATACACTCCTGAAATTGTAAAACGGATTGGCGAAATGGCCAAGAAAGTAGGTGGTCACGGTGGCATGGATTTTATGATGGACTGGCGCCTGATTGACTGCCTGCGTAACGGACTGCCACTCGATCAGAATGTGTACGATGCTGCCCTATGGAGTTCAATTGCCCCGCTCAGCGAAAAATCGGTGGCCAACCGCTCCAACTCGGTTGATGTACCCGACTTCACCAATGGCTCCTGGAAAACCAATGCCCCTGTTGAACTGACTTTGAAAGGCGGTGGAACAACGGGTGTGAAAGCATTAAAAAAAATAGTAGATTCAGACAAACAACTGGGGATATAAGGATTTCAAAAAAAAGGTGGCCTGTAAATCATACAGCCACCTTTTTTATTTTATTTTGGGGATGTACTGAAAAATGGTTTATTTTTCGGCAATATGGAATGCCATCAGCGAATTACCATGCCTCAGGTAAAGCCTGCGATCATGAATTACAGGATGGGCCCAATGTTCACCGGTACCAAAAGAAACATCAAATTTGCCCTTTATCGTAAATCCATCAGGATTCATATCAACCAATCCTAACTGGCCTTTTTCGCTGTAGCAATAGAACATGCCATCAGCATACAGGATTACACCTCCACCAAAATCACCTGAAATCAATTTTTCCTGTCCGGTTGTCGAATTCAGTGAATACCAATTATTTTTTTTATACGCCGATCCGTAGATCGTTCCATCCTTTATGATAATCCCTCCCATCAGATTCTGATACTTCTCATTTCGCCATGCCTGTTCAGCATGTTTCCCATCAGCAGATAATTTCAGGGCCAGTATCCCGCTGTTCTTATCACCATAAGCGCTCGAACAATATATCATTCCATTCGCATAAACCGGAGTATTCGCATGTATCTTATTTGTCTGTTGCTGTTCGACCCTCCAATATAATTCACCGGTTTCGGCATCAATCCCGATAACTGACGTGGCGGTCATGGTAACAATTAACCGGGTTTTGTCATGGTTTACAAGTACCGGGGAACAATAAGCGGCAGGCTCTCCAAATCCTTTACTAGTCCAGATTGTTTCACCGGTAAACCGGTTCAATGCCACCACGTTATTATCTTTTCCACCCGGGGTGCAGATTATCCGGTTGCCATCAATCAGCAACGATTCGGCCATGCCCCATTGTATATTTCCGGCGTCGAATTTTTTCAGCAGGTCAACCGACCATTTTATATCTCCTGAATTGGCCTCGAAACAATAAACCACTCCCTGTCCGCTTTCAAGGTAAACCAATTGGTCAACCACCGTTGGAGTTGACCGCGGTCCTGTATAATTTGTTTTCCACTCCAATCCATATTCTTTTTTCCACAAAAGGGTTCCTTTCAAATCAAAGGAATATAGGATACCGGTTGTATCAGGCATTCCTGTGATAAATATTTTTCCATCGCCAATGCCCACACTGCTGTGCCCGGCGCCAAGCCCATCGTATGACCATAACATCGAAGGGCCGCCGTCAGGCCACTCTTTTAACAATCCCTTTTCAGGATAAATACCATCGCGGCCGGGCCCTCGCCACTGAGAAAATTCGGGACTCTTTGAAAAGGAAAAGAAGAAAATCACACCGAAAAATAGCAATAGCTTATTTTTTATCATGAAACTTTAATTAAAAAATTTACCTGCGCAAAATAATAAAAAGTTTGATATTTATTAGGTGACTATCTATAAATAGTCCAGTCAGTTAACAAAGAACAACAAAAAAAAGCGTAGTTTTTTCACAAAAAAAAGGTGGTCTGTATCGTCTTACAGCCACCATAAAAATTTATTTTTTCACTTAATTGAGCGTTGCCTAAACAAAACAAATTCTTTTCTATTTTGCACTTCTGACCGATCCGGAACCGGCGATGGATTGGTCAATCATAGGCTTGCCTTTGTAAGTTACATTTCCGGAGCCGGCTAAACGAACGTACAGATTTTTATTGGCTTCAACGCCCACATTTCCGGAACCTGCAATTTTAACTGTAACATCATCGGAACTAAAATCAAGTCCTTTGAAATTTCCGCTGCCCGAAATGTTGACACTCAAATCCTGGGCTGTAGTTTTTCCGGCAACGATAATATCGCCAGAGCCTGAGATAACCGATTTAACACGCTCAGCCGAAAGTTCTGAAAGTTTGATGTTTCCGCTCCCGCTTACAGCCATATCAAGGGTTTTGGTTTTAATTTCATCTTCGGCAATAATATCGCCTGAACCCGAAACTCCCAATCCGTTAATTTCAGGAGTGGTAATGTAAATGGTTATTTCACCAGGTTGAAATGTTCTCCAGAAATAGTCTTTGTTTGGGAAACGGATGATCAGTTTTCCGTCTTTAACTTCAGTAATAATTTCATCCAGTGTTGATGGTTTGGCAACAATTTCGAGGTTTTGCTTTGCACCTTGCTCCAAATGCACATTGGCCGAAATACGGAGAGAAATTTCAGTAAACGGATCAACTTTACGGGTTTGTTCATCGGCCTTAGCCTGTAGGACTGAAAGGAAAGATACGAATAAAAGAAATGCTGTTGCTAGTTTTGTTTTCATAGTACTTACTATTAACGGATTATTTTTTACAAACATATAAACGTTTTTATAGACGGCAAATTATTGGGGAAGTTGCAAAACGGGATAAATTAATTTTGGAAAAAACAGATTAAGCAACGAAACCGAATACGAATTTGATAATCAAAAGAACCCGTATTTCCCGTTCAACAAGCTCATTTTCCCCGGACGGAACACTAATCAGAACAACATTACAAAAGAGACTTATACACTTTATGGTGAAATTCCAATGGATATAGAATGGCTGGAAATCACGACTCACACGTATGAATATAACGACCTGGACTATCCAATTAAAGTTGACGGCGAAACGGTTTATGAATATGAATGACCGTACCATTCAGAACAAACCCTAATGCTTATGATTGCTGAAGAAGATTGGCAATCCTCACCAGCCGATGTAATCTTTTAGTCAGGGTTTCACTCCTAAGTGAAGCCCTGACTTGTTTAACCCGTCTTTCACCGACAAAAACTAACCATTCATAGATTTTTTTTGTTTCAGTTTGTACACAAGTCATTTTCTTTGTTGCGCCATAAAAAAACAATTTAATCGGGATTGGAGAGTAATTTGCGAAAGCGAAAAGCAACCTATTCAGAAAAATCCAATCTATAAGTCAAACTCTATCCTGACAGGTTTTGAAAATGCGTCAGGATTCATGAATATAGTGTTCAGAAAACAGAAAACAATGAAACAGTTCAGTATTATCCTACTCCTTTTTATTCTTTCGGTTCCCGGATTTTCTGCCATGGTTACCCTGAGCGGCTACCTGAAAGATAAAGCCAACGGCGAAGCCCTGATTGGCGCCACGATTTACATTCCGCAGCTTAAAACCGGGGTCATCACCAATCCCTATGGATTTTATTCCATTTCGGTGCCGGAAGGAAGTTATTCGGTTACCTTTTCGTACATCGGATTTCAAACCCAAACTCCCTTGATTAACCTGAATGCAAGCAAACAACTGAACGTGTTGCTTGAAGAGGATACCAAACAGCTTGACGAAGTGGTGATTACCGGCGTAAAGAAAAACCGGAACGTGGAAAGTCTCCAGATGAGTATGGAAAAAGTCCAGGTGAAAATGATCAGAAAGCTTCCTTCGTTTATGGGCGAAGTTGATATCATCAAAAGTATCACACTGTTGCCCGGAATTCAGAATGGTGGCGAAGGAAGTTCGGGTTTGTATGTACGCGGCGGCGGTCCCGACGAAAACCTGATGATCCTGGATGAAGCGCCGGTTTACAACGCCTCGCATTTGCTGGGTTTCTTTTCTGTGTTTAATTCGGATGCGATCAAAGATGTTGAGGTTTTTAAAGGTGGAATCCCGGCTGAATATGGCGGAAAAGCCTCGTCGGTGATTGACATCCGCATGAAGGATGGGAACTCGCAGCAATTGGGAATGAGTGGAGGTATCGGCAATATTTCGAGCCGCCTGACCGTTGAAGGGCCCATCATCAAAGATAAATGGAGCTTCATTGTATCTGGCCGTCGTACCTATGCCGATGTGTTGGGAAAAGCCATTGGAATTGAAGAACTTCAGGATAACCAACTGTATTTTTACGACCTGAACCTGAAAACAAATGTGGAAATCAACGATAAAAACCGGATATACCTTTCGGCTTACACCGGAGATGATTATTTCAAAGCTGGAGAATCAATTTACATGCGCTGGGGAAACCTGACTTCCACGGCCCGCTGGAACCACCTTTTCAGTAACAAATTATTCTCGAATACTTCACTTATTTTCTCGAGGTACAACTATAATTTGGGCGTTCCGGAATCAGCAGCCGACCAGTTCGACTGGACTTCGCAGATTTCGGACTACAATTTCAAGGAAGATTTTTCGTGGTACCTGAATTCGAATAATAAACTGACACTTGGGTTCAACCTGATTTATCATCATTTTGAACCGGGAGCGGTTGATGCCAACGAAGGTTCGTATTTTTCGGACCTGAAACTGACCAATTATAACGCGGTTGACAACTCGTTGTATGTATCGAACGAACAAACCATTGGCCCGAAACTGACACTGAGATATGGTTTACGCTACTCGTATTTTCAGCAAATCGGGAAAGGAAAAGTGAGGGAATATCAAAACCCCGGTCAGCCCAATGAAGACGAAGTTACTGATATCAAAGAATACGGCTCTGGCGAACTGATTCCACCGCCTTACCACAATCTGGAACCCCGACTGGCAGTGAAATACATGCTGACTCCGGAAAGTTCAATCAAAGCTTCGTACAACCGGATGGCGCAAAACCTTCATTTGATTTCGAACACGAATTCACCCACTCCGCTCGACATCTGGTTGCCCAGCAACAGTTACATCAAACCACTGATTGCCAATCAGCTTGGATTGGGTTATTTCAGGAATTTCAATGACAACATGTTCGAAACTTCAGCCGAGGTTTATTACAAAAAAATGAACAATGTGATTGACTACATTGACGGGGCAGAATTGTTCCTTAACGAAGACCTCGAAACGGAATTACTGAGGGGAAAAGGTTACGCATATGGACTTGAACTGTATGCCAAAAAGCAGGAAGGCCGCCTGACGGGTTGGTTAAGTTACACCCTTTCGAAATCAATGCGCGAGATTCCGGGCATCAACAGCAACAAAGCATATCCTTCAAGTTACGACCGCACGCACAACGTTTCGCTGGTTGCCAATTACGAACTGGCCAAACGCTTGAATTTATCCTCAACCTGGGTGTTTTCGACCGGAAACCCAACTTCGTACCCCATTGCCAAATACGATGTGCAGGGAAATACAATCTATTATTACGCCGACCGGAACAGTAACCGCATTCCTGATTATCACCGGTTAGACCTTTCGCTCACCTACGATTTTAAAAAGAACGACCGGCGCAAGTTTAAACAGTCGCTGAACTTCTCCATTTACAACGTTTATGCCCGAAGAAATGCCTATTCTGTGACTTTCCGCCAGAACGAGGATAATCCGAACGTTTCTGAAGCCACCCGTTTATCCATTATTGGAAGTGTGATTCCATCAATTACCTACAATTTTAACTTTTAATTTTCTCCAGTCATGAAAAACAATATTATCAAAAGCGGATGCAATGGACTAAAAGCGACTGGCGGCTGGCGGCTGGCACCTGGCAAAATGGCTTCGGACTTCGGTCTCCGGTCTTCGGTCTCCAATCTTCGGTCTTCGGACTTCGGTCTTCTGACTTTTGCTGTCTTACTGATTTCTACCATCCTTCTCAGTTCGTGCGAAGATGTGATTGAAGTGAAACTGAACGACGAAAACCTGAATTTATTTGGCGTTGAAGCCGGCATTACAACACAGGACGAGCCGACAGTGTTCCTTTACAAAACACTAAAGGTAAATCAGGATGAAGCCTATCCGGGAGTGAGCGGGGCAGTAGTAATCCTTTCAGACAATGCTGCTCCTGCAAATTCAATTTCATTGGTTGAAGATCAGCAGAAAAAAGGTATGTACCGGATTCCCCACAATAAAAGCTTCAAAGGTGTTGCTGGTCGCGAATACACTTTAACGATACAATCGCAAGGTGTAACTTTAACAGCCAAGGACAAACTGACCAAAGTGGAACCGATTGATTCGATCCAGGTATTTCCGTCGATGCGCGGCAACAAGCTTTTCCTTGGTATATTTTCGTATGGCAAAGAACCCAAAGGGCTGGGCAATTATTACAAGTGGGATGTATTTATCAATGATACGCTCGTTCACGATGCCGATCGTTTGGCCATTGCCAGTGACGAATTTGTGGATGGAAATTATATTTCAAAGCTCGAAATTTACACCGATTTCCACGATCCAAAAAAGCCGGAAGACCGAAGAATTAATCTGAAAGATAAAATCTACATTAAACAATCCTCCATTTCAGAATTTGCCTATTATTACTATTTCCAAATGATTAATCAAAGTTCGACTGGTTCGTTATTTAGTGTTCCTTCGGCCAATATTAAAAGCAATTTTATTTCCAGCGACGGGAAACCCGTTCTCGGATTATTTGTCGCCCGCGATGTTTCGGTTTCGAATACAGTGGTGATTGATCAAGCTATCGAGGATCAGTTAAGGAAACCATAGCCGGTAAGATCTAACGATTATTGCGGATATTCCATTCGACTCCCTTCGACTGCATTTAGGGAGCGTGGCGTTGATGAATATTTGCATGTCGCAGGTTATCATTTCATTACACACTGTGCTTTTATCCGCCAGTGGGCGGATCCTTTAAGGACTCTGATTCGATGAATAAATCTTCGCAAACGTGAAAGGGGCAAGGCCCCAATTTGTAAAAGCATAGTCCGAAAATAAAATGGAGGGCTAAAACGGGAATGAAAATGCGCCTATTGATTAGGAAGTTAACAAAAAGGAAAGCAGTCCCAATTCCCTTTGAGACGGCTTTGCAATAACTATGCGGTTACTGACGGAGTGACTCGAAGGCCCCCGTCACTTGCATTGAAGAATTATCTGATAAGATTACCAAGTTGAATATTATCTTGCAGATAGTACAGTAAAATACAAATAAAGTACGTAATTTTGTACGATATAATGTATAAACACTATGAAAGCTGTTAATTATTCCGAATTAAGGCAACATTTAAAAACAAGCCTTGATGCTGTTTCCGACAATGCCGAATTGCTGGTTGTGCATCGGCCAAAGGGTAAGAGCATTGTAATGATGTCACTTGATGAATACAACGCAACTATTGAAACCCAGTATTTGCTTCAGAGTAAAAACAACAGAGAACGGCTCGAACTGGCTGTTGAAAATATCAGGAGTAAAAGTAACCTGATAAAGAATAACCTTCCTGAAGAATAGATATGGATATTTATTGGGACAAAACTGCCTGGGATGATTATTTATACTGGATTGAAACAGACAAGAAAATCATGCATAAAATCCATTCCCTGATCAGGGAATGTCAACGAACCCCATATACCGGCTCCGGAAATCCAGAACAATTAAAGCAAAATCTAATGGGATTTTGGTCCAGACGAATCAATTCCGAACACCGCTTAGTCTATCGCATTGAAGAAAATGTCTTGTTTATAGCGCAATGCAGATATCATTACTAAACAGAATCGTATTATCTCATTTTTAACACCAAACAAAAAGCCGTCCCAATTCCTTTTGAGACGGCTTTTCAATAACTGTGCAGTTACTGACGGGGTGACTCCAAGTCACCCCGTCAGTCTTTCTATGCAATTATATTCTCATAAAACCTATGGCTTGCTGCATGAAGCTTTCGCCGCCACCATTTTCGGGTTTGATTCAACAGCCGAGATGACTTTCAGGAGTTGTTCGCCTATGCCAATTTTGTAACCTGATGAGAAAAGGTAAACATTTCCGGCTGCATCGCAAAACAGCGCCAGCGGCAGTTTGTCTTTGAGTCCGGAGCCATAAACAGATGAAATGGCATTCAGGATTTGGTCATTCGAATCGATTCCACTTTCCATTTTAGCAGGGAGCTGGTAGGTTTTCAGCACTCCGGCCTGTCCGGCTTTTTCGGCGGGTATCGCAAACACGAACTGTCCGCCCCATTGGTTGAAATGATCAACATACGGGCCCAAATCGTTCAGGATATGTTTCGAAGGTTCTTTATCCGGATCGAGTACCACCAGCACCGAAAACTTGCCGGCAACCAGCGCCGATAACCTCACTACTTTCCCGTCACTTGTTTTTTGCAGGTTCAGAGCATCAAAATTTAGTTTTCCGGAGGGCTTCAACTCTCCTGACTGTTTGCGCAGTTCCACCGGAACGGTTGTCAGCTTGTCTTTTTCGATAGAGAAGAAGGTCATGCTGCTCAATACCGAGCCATCCTGCAAACGGTTACCGGTAATCAAGGCATATAGCCCAACTTCCAGTTCAAGAGGTTTCGCTGTGTTGGTCAGACTTCCACCTTCCGGGAATTCGAGGGTGCGGTAAAAACCGTCTTTCAGGAAGCCAATGGTGTAATGCAGGTAATATTGCGGAGTCACCGGATTGTTCTTTTCGGTCAGTTTGAGCATTCCTTTTTCGGGTTGGCTCACTGCTTCAGTATCAAAACCCGCACGGAACCATTCGCCGTTTTTGTTGTACTCCGGAATTTGGGTTTCGGGGTTCAGACGTGCAGGAATTCCAAAAGTGCGGCATGCAGCCACGAAGAAAATGTCGCGCGAAAGCGGATCAGCCACACGCAGGTTATAAACCCCGATTGGGGAAAGCGGTGCACGCGAATGTTTATTGGCATCGGTATTGATTCGGATGTTTTCGCGTATCCAGTTGGTAAGAACCAAAATGTCGTTGCGGGCAGAAACTGCCATTTCCGGACTAAATGATTTGGCCAGAAAACTGCGCCAGGAACTAAGATTTTCGAGCGCAATGCGCGGAGAAAGAATGTATTTGGTGAAAAGTTCTTTGGAAGGAACCAGCTTTTGTAATACCGATTGTGCTGTTTGCACGAGATGATCGGTCAATATCGATTCTGGCGCATCGCTGTAGTCTTTGTCAGCCAACTGAATGGCCAGTTCAAGCACGGTGCTGCGGTAATTTGAAGCGTTCTTTTCGAGATAGGCAGAAATCTGATCCCAGTTGCCATAACTCAGTTTGATCAAGCGGGCAATAGTATCCGCCGGAAGTTTGGTTTTAGCAGCAAATTCAGCAATCCAGGCAGAATCTTTGAAGGTTTTCATTGTTGCATTCCGGATGGAATCTTCTTTAGCCAAACGGAGGTCGTTGGCTTTTTTTGCTTCCGGAGTTACCGTACTTTCCACTTTTACCGTATGCGGCGGCACCAGATCGAATAACTCTGCGGAATTGGCCGGACTGCTTTGGTTCAAAATTAGTTGGAGTGTATCTTTTTCAGGAACAGAAAGCTTTTGGTAAGCGAATTTCCCGTCTTTGGCTACCCAAATCACGAGGTCGCCCATGCCGGTATTCAGGCTGGTAAAACCTTCAGCATTGGTAAATCCGGTAGCAATCGGGTAATATTCAGCATAGTTATACAACTGAAATTCAACCTTGGCGCTGTCTGCAGGAGTTCCGTCGGCTTTTCGAACCGAAATGGTGATCTGTTTTGTTGTTGCGTAATTCGAGGTGAGGTTCAATTCTGAAAACCTTTCTTCAGGAGTGAGTACTTCGTCGGTTCCAAAATATCTTCCGTAGGCTCTTGTATGAACCAACATAACGCGTTTCGATGGTTCGCTGAACCAACCCATGTTCAAATCAACATCGGGCTCACAGGCGCCGAGATAGTTCCATTTGCCATCGATCCACACTTCCACCCAGGCATGGTTATCGTCGGAATGCGCCCAGCGTGGCGTATAAACCTGACGTGCAGGAATTCCGGCAGTACGCATGGCTGAAACGGTAAAAGTTGATTCTTCGCCACAACGTCCAAAAGTCTTTTTCACGGTACTAAGCGGTGCGCTTGTCCGTGAGTCGGTTCCGCGGTAATTTACTTTTTCGTGACACCAGTGGTTTATTTCGAGTGCAGCATCCTTCATGCTCAATCCTTTGATGCGTTGCGTGATTTCTTCATACATCACTTCGCGGAAATTATCCAGGTTTTCGTTGTTCACACGCAAGGGCAATACAAAATGCAGGAATTCTTCTTCCGGAATATTTTTTCCCCAAGCCATTTCCTGACGGGCTTTCAGGCTGTATTGCACATTTTTTAGGAAAAATTCGGGGGAATAATCGGCCAGATCGCTCAGTGGCATATAGGCATAAACAAACTCCATGGCCTGCTTTTCATCCAGGGAAAGTTTCTTATTAAAAACATCCCAGATCGGAAGGAGACTTTTCGAAGTCAGTTCTTTTTGAACGGATAACATGTTCCGGATATCGGACAACCTTTCTGCATCCTGAATGAGCATCTGCTTTTTGGAACACGAGCATATCGCGAAGGTGATGAAAAAAAAGATGAATAGTTTATTGGTCATGTTCTTAGGTTCTTATCGCTGTCTCTTTAAATGAGAACTATATCAAGAATTGTTTTTGTGGGCTATGGCTATTTTTGGTGCATAGACATATAAAAACTGTTACGCCTGAATTTCAATTCCGGTTTGCCTTACCAATTCAATGATGGGAGAAGTGTCATCAGTGTTAAAGCGTTGAAGGCCAATTGAAATTGGCTCGATGCGTGGGTCAACTTTCGCTGAATACAGCCATGGTTTGGCTAGCACATAATCATCATCGGTATCAAAAATAGATGAAACCAGCATCAAATCAATGTCGCTGTCCTCAGTGGCTTCATTCCGGGCAAAACTTCCGTAGAGAAAAGCTTTGTCAACTTTTATTCCGGCCTGTTTCAGGATTTCAAGGTAAGCCCGTACAATATTTATAACATCAATTTGAGACATCTTTTTAGGGATTTAGTGTACGAATTTACAATTTAAACTACAGACTTCAAATCTCAAATGTTTTAGGTTCGCAAATGTGGCGATTTTTTTAGGTAAAAATTCAGGCTGATAATCGGCCAATCTTTCGGCATCCTGAATGAACATCTGCCTTTTGGATCACGACCCAAAAAGAATGGAAATAAGAATGATTACGCAAATTTGTTTGCCATTAGGCTTGATTTTAGAATGTTACGCATTTTGAAAGTATCAAATTGGAGTTGACTGAATAGCGGAATCGAAAAGACTAAATTTAACGGCCCAACTTATTTCAGCAACTCTTTAAAGGAATACAACTTTTGAGGATTCGCAATGAACATTTTTTCAAAATATCCTTCCAGATTTCGTTTATCAAGCTCCTGCCTGAATTCTTTGAGTAAATAGGTAAGTCCGGGCTTTCCTCCATACGATTTCCAGTAACTGTGCTTAGCCATGTCCATTCCAATCACAATCTGATCAGCAAAATCAGGAAGTAGATGCTCAAGTAGCGTCATGGTCCAGTTTTCATCGGGAGTCTTCCACCGGAAATGACTGTCGTATTCCACGTAAACTCCGGTTTGCATCAGGTCTTTGTGATAGCTGAGGTCTTTGCACTTGTCAACATGCGAAATCACAATGTGATTTGGATCAGCTCCCAGTTTCAGGAATAATTCAACCTGATCAATGGCTAGTTTTCCGCCATTGGTATGGGTGAGAATCGGAACTCCGGTTTCGAGATGAGCATTCACCACTGCCTCAAAAATTTTGCGCTGATGATCGGTAATTTTATCATCTCCTGTTGCAAGTTTAATCATTCCGGCCTTGTGCGGTGTTCGCTTCACAACCGGACTGCAATAATCATATTCATCAACACCTTGCACAATGTCAGCAATGAAAAGTTCTGTCAATTCATTGGCCGAAAGATGAAATCGCCAATGATTGGGTGGGTAATAGATTTCGAGGTGAATACCGGTGGGTGCAATAATGTTGATGTTGGATTTCCGGGAAACTTCAGCCAGTTTAAGAATATTTCTGCCACAGGCAGCAGGCATGGTATCAACCATTGTCCGTCCACCGTTTTCATAGACTTCTCGGAGTTCGGCAGCAATCCGTTCGGTGTCGTTTAATACAAATTCAGGATTAGCCAGAGTTGGAAAACTCTCTTCAATAATAATGTGTTCGTGTGAATACGTCAGCCCCATTTGTTCGGGTTGAATATCGCCCAGTACTGTTCTTACAAATGACATATCAGGGAATATTTCTGATTAATTATTTTTCCATCCGTTTCGGGATGTATCTGCTTCCCGCTCCGGAACTTCCAAAATCTGCCCCAGTTTCAGTATATCATCCCGAAGCATTGCGATGTTGATATTTTTTGCATCACAATCGTTTTTCAACGACTGAATAGCTGCAAGTCCGGCTGCTTGTCCCATACTCATGGTCTGTGCCATCGAACGGCACGAAGCATGTGCATCGTGTGTGGCCGAAAAACAGCGGCCAACCACCCATGTGTTTTTGCTTCCTGCGGGAACGATTGTTCCATAAGGTACTCCGTAAATTCCACTTCCGGGAATATATTCCCAATAGGTTTCATCCTGACCATCTTTGCCTTTGCGGTGATCTTCGATCGGGGCTCCACAAAGCAAAACTGATGTTTCGGGTATTTGTCCTGATAAACATTCTTCTTTGGTTAGCCTGTGTTCGCCATAAACCCGTCGGGTTTCACGAACGCCAATCTGATTGGATAAACCGATGATTTTTGATGCTTCGTATCCCGGAACTTTATCCCTGAAAAACCGCTCGTACTCGAATGACTGCTTTCTTCCTTCAATTTCGGCTTTTGTCAGTTCATCCATTTTCAGGGCGCTCAAATCCGAAACTTTTACGGCAACTGTCGAGATACAACCCGACTGGCACATTTCGTGAGCAGAACCTTCTTTTCGGGGCAATAAATGCGTTTTGTTTTCGAAAGCTTCAGCCATTCGCTCTTTCATCATCTTATTGCCCCCGGCCTTCTCGAATTTCTCCTGATAGACATTGCACATTCTGAAAGTCGTTGTCAAGCTTTGTGCCGGTTCGTTTTCTCCGGCAAGTTCAAAAGGATGTCCGGCCAGGGCGCAGAAATCTGCATCACCGCTGGCATCAATCACCCTTCGGGCAATCACTTTTCTGAAGCCTGATTTATTCCAGAAAATGCAACTGATCCGTTCAGGTTCTTCCTGAATAACATCAACCAGCGAAGTATGCAACAGATAATTAATCCCGGCTTCAGTAATCAACTGATCCCATACCAGTTTCAAACGTTCAGGATTGTAATTAACTCCTGTTCCTGCTCCGTATGTATTTGGGCGCAGAAAAATATCATTGGTTTTATCCAGTTCGTTCACTACTCTATCGGGCAGGCCACCAACAATTTTCCTGGGATTCGTCCCGGGAGTGAAAAATCCATAAAATGTGTCAAGCATTTGCGTGGAAGTGCCGCCCGGAAAGCCATATCTTTCGACCAGCATCACCGAAAATTGGTTTTGTCCCGCTGCTGCAATCGCGGCGATACAACCTGCAGAACCTGCCCCAATGACCAATACATCAGTTTCGGCAAGTAATGGAATTCCTTTCGGATTAAAGATTGTCGTCATTTTTGATTTCAGGAATTCCCACTTTTTCAAACAATTTTGCCAAACGGTGCGCATGTTCATCATAGGCACCTTCGAACAAGCTCACTGCCCGCTCTTCGCCTACCACAATAGCGCTGCTCAATACATTTGGCGCTTGTCCGGCGTCAGTGAGCAGGGCAGCAAGTTCTGCTTTTATGCAATTGATCAACATGATACCCCCAACAGTTGAGCCCGGCGCAACCGGAGTATCCAATCCGGGCACATAAATCATTGCATCACCTGCAGGTGCACCGGTATCAAGAATCAAATCGGAAAAATCTCCAAGTTTCTTTCCGTCGCTCCTTTTGCTGAACGATTTTTCGGAATGCTTCACCGAAATGATGGAAACCACTTTAATTTTATTACGCTGAAAGATTTCAGCCATTTCAATGGGGACCACATTGCATCCGCTTGAAGAAATGATCAGGGCTGTGTCAATTTCCTTCAGATCGAAATTGCGTAAAATACGATCGGCAAATCCACTCACATTCTCAAGAAACATGGCCTGTCGCTGACCGTTCGCCCCAACTACCAGGTTGTGAAAGGTAAGCGAGAGTTCGACTATCGGATTAAAACCTGGAAAAGAACCATAGCGTGGCCACATTTCTTCAACCATAATCCGGCTGTGGCCACTCCCAAAAACATGTACCATTCTACCAGAAAGGATGGTTTCGGCAAACAGTTTTGCAGCCTGCCTGATCTGGTCTTGTTGTGATTTTACCGTTTCAATTATTCCGATACACTTCTCTAAATATGCTTCTGTAATGTTCATGTTTTTAATGTATTATCAATAAATGATACAGCTTGTAAGAACTCGGCTTAATCGCAATGAATTGATTGGGGTTGCGTTAAGTCCCCTCTTGTGAGGGGATTTAGGGGAGGCTATTTCATCTCCCGGGCGAAACAGGCCACTCCAACAGCGCCTGCCAAATCTCCATATTGTGCTTTAACGATCTGCGTTCTGTTTCCGCCGGTCCGCCATTCATAATTGCTCATGAATTTTTCCAATGGATCAAACAAATCACTTCCGGCCTCAGTAATTCCGCCTCCAAGAATGATCATTTCAGGAGAAAGAATATTGGTTAGCGATGCCAGGCCGATGGCAAGTTTCTTTACTGAGCTTAGCCAGACTTCACTTGCAAAAAGATCTCCGCCGCGATGTGCCTGTAAAAGTTCCAGGGTTGAGTTGTACTTCCCTGAACTCCGTTTTAAGATGGTGCAATTGCCTATTGCATCTTCCAGACTTCCCGGAATACCAATCACATCGGGTTCACCCTCACTGTCAATAACCAGATGACCCAGATGCCCGGCTTTGTTAAACGCTCCCTGATAGGGTTTCCCTTCGATGAGAATTGCCCCGCCAACGCCAGTCCCCAAAGTGAGCATGATCACATTTTTTCGGCCTTTCGCGGCGCCAAACCGTGCTTCAGCCATCATCGCCGAAATGGCATCGTTTAATACAAAAGTTTTGGATCCTAAAAAATCGCTCCAGATAAAATTCTCAAGCCCTTGTAAACGACCCGGCATATAAGCAATGGCCGTGTTTTGCGAATTTGGCAAACCTGGCGCTGATATGCCTATGACTGTATTTTGATCCCGTATTTGATCCTGAATTTCCCGAACAGCGTTTAGCACGGCATTCTTCCAGATAGAATCATCGCCATCGTTGGTGGGCTGATAATTCTGGTGAAGTATGTCGCCTGACTGATTGATGGCAACTGCTTTTATCCGGGTACCACCCAAATCAATTCCAATAGTTATTTCTGACATTATTCTATTTGTTTAAGTTGGTTATTAAAACTGGCCTTCGCTAACCGTCCATCCTCCATCAACTGCAACAATCTGACCGGTAGTAAATTTCGACATATCGCTCATGAAATATACGGCGAGTCCATCCAGATCAGAAGGATGACCAATTCTGCCACCGTCGAGCGGCTGTTTGGTTTTGATGAATGACAAAATGGATTCATCTTCGGCAGCGCGCTGTGCCATTGGCGTTTCGACGAGAGCCGGAGCAATTACGTTGACGCGAATGTTGTTTTTGGCATAACTGGCTGCAACTGATTTGCTAAATCCGATGATGGCTGATTTAGCTGCAGCATAGGCATGGGTTGCAAAATACTGCGGAGAAGGTGAAAACCCAAGTACCGATCCCATATTTAAAATCGTTCCTCCGGTTCCCTGTTTTAAAAACTGATTGATGGCCGCCTGATTGGAAAGCATCATGGTGGTAAGATTGAGCTGCAAGGTATAGTTCCAGCCATCTAATGTCAAAGCATGCAAAGGACCATCACCCATTTTACGTCCGCTTCCACCTGCCACATGATAAAGGCCGTCGAAAGTTCCGAATTTACCAATACAATGTTGAATGGCATGTATGGCTGTTGAGGTCTGAACCGCGTCAGCAGAAATCACTTCCACATTCTGATCCAACAGTTTTTTTGCCTCAATCGCACTGTCTTCATTCCTTCCAACAACCACGACATGAGCGCCATTTTCAACAAAGGCTTTGGCAGCCGACAAACCGAGACCTGTTGTGCCTCCAATGATTACTATATTTTTACCAGCTAAATTTTTTCCTGACATCGTTATTTCTTTCCGTTAAATTCCTGAATGGCATCCACCATGGCTACTATATTTTCAACTGGCACGTTTGCCTGAATGTTGTGAACGGTATTAAAAACGAATCCGCCATCAGGAGCAAAAATATCACACAAACGAAGCACTTCTTCGCGCACTTTTTCGGGTGTTGAATACGGTAAGGTCTTTTGCGTGTCGATACCGCCACCCCAAAAAACCAGGTCTTTCCCATAGTTCTTTTTCAGGAGCACCGGATTCATTCCCTTGGCGCTAACCTGCACCGGATTAATGATGTCGAAACCAGCCTCAATAAAATGTGGCATGAACGATTCGACTGCCCCGCAGGAGTGTTTGAAGGTTTTCCAGTTGGTATGCACGTGAATCCAATCATTGATCCGGCGGTAATAAGGCAACCATAAATCGTCGAATTGCTCAGGAGCGCAAAAGGTCGAATCCTGGGTTCCAAAATCAGTTCCGCAGATGTAAACGGCATCAACATTATCGCCTATCACCTGGTGTAACCGGGTAAAATTTTCGACTGCTATTTCAGATTGACGATCAAAAATAGTCCGGATGTATTCGGGGCGAATCAGGATACTCATGTACCATTCGGTGATGTCGCGAATTCCCTTGGGTTTCTTTAATTTGATTCCGGGTATGTGGGCAATGTCGCCCAAGGCAGTTCCTCCGAGTCCGGCAATAACGGCTTTTCCGGTAGCCCGGGCCTTTTGGGTGGTCACTTTCCAGTATTCCAGATCAGCTTCAGAAACCAGACCATATTCCTCCATATTATCTTCCGGATCGAGTTTCTCCTCATCAATGGGTTGCTGCCGGATAATGGCATCGAAAAAGAACCCGGTACTAGGCATCCGGCCTGAAGGAGAATTCGAAAGATCCCCTTCAGGGTAAATCAAAGTATCCCCATTTTCGTCTTTCGTCGTTTGAAAACCTTCGGGGACCAGTACTTTCTGGCTCCATGGGGTTACATATTCCATTAAAGGTTCGTGGTTGTAAAAGCCAAACGAATTATTTTTTCCTTTTGCCCCGACCACGTCAATACCGATAATCTCTATCAGTTCCTGATCCACTTCGCCCAGCATCTGGTAGGGATCGGTCACACGCACCGGTTTATCTTCCAGTCCGTAATATTTCCGGAGATTCTCAATCGCCTGAACATGAATTCCGGTAACGGAAGTTGCCCCAAAATCAACAACCAACCGATCGGGTTGCCGGTGGTTAATGGTCAAATCAAATCTTTCTTTTGAAGTCATTCTTTTCAACTATTTGGGCATGGCCGGTAAACTCCAGCCCTCGCGGTAGCTGTGTTTGATATATCCTGTTGCAGCTTCGAGTGCATTTAACTTGGCATACTTGGTATTAAAATGAGGATGACCATCAATCACCTTGAATTCATCAGAAGTCACAATATTCAGTTCTTCGGTTGGTGAAATGTTGGTAAACTTCATATTCTCAGCATCCCATTTCAGGGTTTTGTTAAGGCTTTGCAGACGGATTGCCAAAACTCCCAGCAGAACCATTTCGTTGAACGGGCCGGAATAACCAAAATGAGAAGTACCTTCCACTCTGTTTTCGGGAGATTCTTTACATGCCCTGATCCAGTCTTGTTCATGAGGTCCGTCCACATAGCCAATTGCTCCGGGAACCCTGCGCAGATATGGGGCAACCACTGGTTTACGTCCTGAAAGCAGACGTGGGTTAAATCCGCCGCATCCGGTGATCAGCGTATCTTTTGAACCCACAAAAATACATCCGCCCAATCCGTCACCCATCAAATTTTCACCTTCAGGTAACAAATCCGGTCTGCGTGGAAGTATTCCGCCATCGTACCAATACACTTTAACGGCAGGCATTTGCTGATTTTTAACCGCGGCACGGGAAGGAAAATCAAATTCTACGGTTTCGGCCTGAGGAGCGCTTTCGGTATTGACCTGAGTTGAACTTCCGGAGACTTTTCCCGGATAACCTAATTTAAGCGACTGGTAAACCGGATCAAGTACGTGGCAGGCCATATCGCCAAAAGCGCCAGTCCCGAAGTCCCACCAGCCTCGCCAGTTCCATGGCGTGTAAATATCATTGAAAGGGCGCATGGGCGCTGTGCCGATAAACAAATCCCAATTCAAAGTATCCGGGGCGGTCATCTGAACCGTTGGTCTTTGCAAACCCTGTGGCCAGATGGGGCGGTCGGTCCAGGCATGAACCTCTTTTACCTCGCCGATTTCGCCGTTCCAAATCCATTCACAAACCTGCCGGACACCGTCACCCGAATTCCCCTGATTACCCATTTGGGTGGCTACTTTATGCTTTGCTGCCAGTTTGGTCAGCAGTCTGGATTCGTAAACCGAGTGAGTCAAAGGCTTCTGGCAATAAACGTGTTTGCCCATTGATAAGGCATTCGCAGCAATAATGGCATGGGTGTGATCGGCTGTTGCAACCATCACGGCATCGAACGAATTACCCATTTCATCAAACATTTTCCGCCAATCCCAATATCGCCTGGCTTTGGGAAATTCCTTAAAACAGGTTTCTGCATATTTCCAGTCCACATCACAAAGTCCCACAATGTTTTCAGAATTCATCCCCACCAGGTTTGGATGTCCCTTACCACCAATACCAATTCCGGCGATATTCAGTTTATCGCTGGGCGCTTTATATCCCAGTCCACTGACTGCCAAATTTGGAACAATCGTAATTCCGGCAGTTGCAAAAGCAGTCCTTTTTAAAAATTCGCGACGTGAATTATTCATATTTAATTTTTTAAAGTTCTTTGATTTTGACATTTCTATACCACACTTTAGTCCCATGGTTTTGCAACGATATGTGCCCTTCGTCGAATTTCCCATAATCGGGGTAATTGGCCCATTTGCCGCTTGCCCGAAGTTTTTTCCATTCATCCGAATATTTTTCATATTCAACGACAACAACGCCATTCAACATTTGTGTTACGTGGTTTCCATCAACAACGAGAAGAACCTGGTTCCATTCTCCCACCGGTTTGTAGGGTTTTGCTTTGGGTGGATACATGGCATAATTGGCTCCGCAAATTTGCCAGTCTTCCAGCTTGTCGGGCCAGTTTTCGTGATCCATGACCTGATATTCAGGACCGGTTTCGTAAGGAAATTTGTATTTGGGATCTTCCTTGATCTGAAAAATAATACCGCTGTTCGCACCTTTAGTTAATTTAAATTCAGCAGTGAATGCAAATTTCTGGTAGGTTTTGTTGGTTATAATATCCTGGCTTTCAGCGCCGCCTTTGGTGGTCATCGTCAAAGCCTGATCTTCGATAACCCAGCTTTCCGGAATACCTTTTATATTATATCCATGCCAGCCGGTAAAATTTTGTCCATCGAACAGCAGTTGCCAGCCATTTTTTGCTTCCTTTTTTGTTAAGGTATTGGCCGGGGCATTCTTGTCTAGTTCGGAATGAAGTGAAAGAGGATCGTTCTTTTTTGTTGGACTGAAGGCAAACAAGAGGACAACAGTCAGTAAAAACAGGATTTTGTTCATTCGGGTTTTCATGATGTGAGTTTTAATTAGTTAGGATTTATGCAATTAATACGTAATGAGTATCAATCGTAAAATTAATAGAAATATCAATATAATTTCGGAATTGATGTCTTTGATCAGTGTACTGCTGAAACTAAATTAAATGGACTATATTTGAAGTGCTCTATACAATTTCAGGTTTAACTAACACAAAAAAAAATGAAAAGAAAAAACATGAAGAAACTGGTTCTTTGGATTTTCTTCATCGCAGTGGTGAATATTTCCAACGCCGGAGTTTTTCCGGATAAAAACAATCTGAAACAAGATAACAAAAGCGAATGGCGGCAGTTGTTCAATGGTAAAGACCTCACCGGATGGAAGCATGTAGGTCCCGGTTCACAGTATGTTGAGGATGGCTTTATTAAATCGCGCGGCGGAATGGGCTTGCTGTACTGGACTGCTGAGAAGTTTGGAAATTGTACCATTCGTGTCGAATTCAGAATGCGTGATACGAACAGCAATGCCGGTGTTTTTATCCGCATCCCGATTGAACCCTACGAAGAATGGATGCCCGTTTTCTACGGTTACGAAGTCCAGATTGACAACCAGCCTGAACTCTCGGATGAGGATGATTACCACTACACCGGAATGTTGTATTCGCTTACAAAACCTTTGGCCAAAACCGGAAAACCCGGACCAGAGTGGAATACGATGGAAATTACGCTCGACGGGCTTCGGACCATTGTTTATCTAAACGGAGTAAAGGTTACTGATTTTAAAGAAGGCGATCCGGTTCCGGAAAGAAAATTCGACTTCGAGCCTTTCCATGGGACACGCCCTGAATTTGGATACATCGGACTGCAAAATCACGGAGAGAGCGATGTGGTTTTCTTCCGGAAAGTGGAAGTAAAGCCACTCAAAAAATAATATTGAGTTTGCTGTCACAAAAAAGTTATTTTCAAAATAGATCAATTCAATTCCTTAATTCAGAACCTGTATGGAAACGAATAACCGAAAAACCGGATCATCTCCTATTTCGCGCCGGAAATTTGTGGGTATGACTGCATCTGGCGCAGTTGCCATCACTATTCTACCGAGTTTTACTGTCAGCGGATTGGGCCATGTACCTCCGAGCGACAAATTATATATTGCAGCCATCGGTTGTGGTGGCGAAGGGGCTGCCGACATTCAGGCCTTCATGAAAACTCCAAAGAAAAATGTGGTAATCTCGCATCTTTGCGATGTGGATGACCGGATGGCCGCCGACCGCCGGAAGGAGTATCCCAAAGCGCCTTTTTATCACGACTGGAGAGAATTGTTCGAAAAAGAAAACAAGAATTTTGATGCCGTAACCGTGGCCATTCCCGATCACAACCATGCTGTTGTAGGTTTAGCTGCCATGCAATTGAATAAACATTTATACCTTCAGAAACCTCTGTCACACGATATTTACGAAGCCCGGATTTTGACCGAAGCCTCGAAAAAATACAAAGTCGTAACTCAAATGGGCGATCAAGGGGCTTCGACGGAGGGAATGAGGACATTGCGTGAGTGGCTCGAAGCCGGAATTCTGGGCGAAATTGAAAAAGTTTATTGCTGGACCGACCGTCCGGTGTGGCCTCAGGGAATTCCATGGCCAAAAACGCAGACACCTGTTCCAAAAGAACTGAACTGGGATCTGTGGCTCGGAACCGCGCAACAAACCAATTATATCGAAAATCTGGTGCCTTTTAACTGGCGTGGCTGGTGGCAGTTTGGAACAGGGGCTTTGGGAGACATGGGCTGCCACATTATGGGGCCGCCATTCAAGTTGCTCGAATTGGGTTATCCGACTGAAGTTTCGGGGAGCGCAAGTACTGTTTATGATGGTATTTTTTCGGAAGCCCAGTATCCCGAAAGCGGACCGGTTTCCAGTTCAATCAAGTTCAAATACACACTGAAAAATGGTAAAAACCTCGACCTTTACTGGATGGACGGCGGGATTACACCCGAACGCCCTTTGGAATTGGATCCCGACGCGAATATGAATGAAATCCTTGGCGATTGGCCAGCCGGAACAAACGATTATGAAGGTAGTACCTTATTCATCGGAACAAAAGGGAAAGCGGCCTGTGGCTGGGGTGGTCGGAATCCAATCTTGCTGCCATTGTCGCGGAATGAAGAAATTAATGTTCCAAAAAAATATCCGCGAGTTGAAGGAGATATGGATGGTCATTACTGGCAGTGGATTGACGCTTGCATCGCCGGTTACGGAAAGGCTGAAGTTGATTCGCCGTTTGAAGGATATGCCGGACCGCTCACCGAAACGGTATTGATGGGAAACCTGATGCTTCGTAGTTTCAACATCCGCGAGAAAATAAAAAGGAATGATCCGGTTTACGGTGCAATGGAAGGTTTTGTCTTCCCCGGACGATACATCAATTTTAAGTGGGACGGCCCCAATATGCGTATTACGAACTTTGAAGCAGCCAACCAATTTGTAAAACGGGAGTATCGCAAAGGTTGGGGGGAACTTAAACTATGAAACGAAGTAAATTTCTGGTCATCCTGATTCTGGTCGTTTGGTTTGTTATTTCGTTTGTAACCAACATCCTGGGGCCAATCATGCCGGTCATCATCGAAAATTTTAAACTCAGCCTTACGTTGGCAGCTTTCCTCCCGTTCTCGTTTTTTTTGGCATACGGGATCATGTCCATTCCGGCGGGAATTATGATCGAACGGCTTGGGGCAAAAATTTCAATGCTCATTGCCTTCGGATTTACGTTTTCCGGTTCCTTCCTTTTTGCCCTTTTACCCGGGTACTTTATGGCCCTAGCTTCGCTATTTATAATCGGGATCGGAATGGCCATGCTGCAGGTCATTATCAATCCGCTGATGCGTGAAGCTGGCGGCGAAGAGCATTTTGCATTTAATTCGGCGCTTGCCCAACTTGTATTTGGCGCTGCTTCGTTTATCAGTCCTTTTGTTTTTTCATACCTCATGAAGGAACTCAGCGGATACAAAGGAGGAGGCAATTGGCTGGTAAACACATTGAGCCACCTCATTCCCCCTGAACTGCCCTGGAGTTCGCTGTATTGGATTTTTTCGCTTATCATTCTCGTGATGCTCGTCGTGATCAGAATTGTCAGATTTCCAAAAGTTGAATTAAAGGAAGACGAAAAAGTGGGGGCAGTAGAGACTTATCTTGGGCTTTTCAAAAATAGAACGGTGGTTTTCTATTTTCTGGGAATCATGGCTTATGTGGGTACTGAGCAGGGATTGGCCAACTGGATGAGCAAATTCCTGAATACCTATCACGGCTTTAATCCTGAAGTGGAAGGCGCTTCGGCCATTGGTTGGTTTTGGGGTTTAATGTCGGTTGGATGTTTGCTGGGCCTGGTCGTATTAAAGCTTGTTGATTCGAAACTGATTTTAAAAATCGTCAGTTTGTTGGCAATGGGAACCGTGGCGGTGGCCTTGTTTGGCCCGGCCCAACTGTCGCTTTGGGCATTCCCGGTTGCCGGATTTTTCATCTCACTGATGTATTCCATCATTTTTTCGCTTGCACTCAATTCGGTTGAAAAGCACCACGGCTCCTTTTCAGGCATACTTTGTTCCGGAATATTTGGCGGGGCGCTGGTTCCGCTTATTATCGGATGGCTAGGTGATCAGCTTGGATTGAAAATAGCCATGCTCTTCCTGTATGTCACGCTCGGCTATATTTTGGCAATTCCTTTCTGGGCAAAACCATTGGTAAACAACAAAACGATCAGGTTTTCAGAACTCTTCACAAAAAAAACTCTTTAACATGAAATTAATAGGCGTTGACCTGGGCGGAACAAAAATCACTGCCGCTTTGATTGAAAACGAAAAGATTGTCAAACAGTACACCTGCCCGACTCCTTACGATCGGGATCAACTTGAGGTTTTTGATGCTGTTGCCTGCGCCATTTCCGAAGTTTTTGACGCAGGGGCGCTGGGAATTGGGATTGGTGTTCCCGGCCTCGTTGACCTGGAAAAAAACCAGGTTCTCGATGTTGTCAATATTCCTTCGTGGGATATTGTCCCGTTAAAGCAATTGCTCGAAGACCGTTTCCCGAAGCCGGTATTCGTGAACAACGACGCCAATTGTTTTGCATTGGGCGAAAAACATTTTGGCAAAGGAAAACATTTCAGGAATTTTGTCGGCCTGACCATCGGAACCGGCCTGGGAGCCGGAATCATCATCAATAATCATCTGTATTCAGGGCAATTTTGCGGCGCCGGTGAGTTCGGAAATATTTATTACCTCGACAGTAACATCGAGAATTATTGCAGCGGCATGTTTTTTAAAAACCAGAACCTGAGTGGAAAAGAACAGGCAGAAAAAGCACTAAATGGCAATGCCGGTGCACTAAAACTCTTTGATGAGCTTGGGTGCCATATTGCACGGGGACTGGGAAATATACTTTTTGCACTTGCTCCGGAAGCCCTTATTCTTGGGGGCTCAGTCAGCCATTCATTTCTACTTTTTGAAAAAAGTATGCGGAAAACATTCGAAGATTTTCCATATCAGCGATTGTATCAAAACCTGAAGTTTGAAGTTTCAACAGATACCAATATGGCTGTGCTGGGTGCAGCTTCGCTGGTGATTGATGCCGGGTAAATTGATTTGCCAAAAAAGGGACACCTTCCGGCATCCCTCCTGTCATCAGATCATTCATTTCTTATTTTTTGATCAGCAACCAACTGTCGGCATATTTAGGAAATTCTGTCCTGATTTTCTGAACCCGGCTACGTGCGGCAGCTTCATCGGTGAACGAATCAACACAAACCCTGTAATAACCGGTTTCGCTGTGCAGGATAATCGGCTTAAAACCTTTCTGGATCAATTCCTGCTTAAATTTTCCGGCATTTTCGTTGCTGCTGAAACTTCCTAAAATAACGAAAAAACTTTTGCTTCCGTAAGCAGCCTGATCTTCAGACGACATGGTGAATTTTTCGCTTCGTGTGGAAACGGCAGCTTCCTTCTCAGCGCGTTCATACATGGTATCTGAAACAGGATTTTCACGAATGGTATTTTTGGGGGCTGGAACTGAAAAGACTTTGGTTTCGGCGGTCGTTTCTGTTTTTGGAACTGCTGCTGCACTTTTTTTAGATTTAAATACTTTGCATCCGCCCGAAAGCAGTGCTAATGTAAAAGCTGCTAAAATGATTCTTTTCATGGTCGTAACGAATTAAATTTGATTACAAAATTACGAAAGTTCGAATACAGAATGATCAAAACTATGTATATCAGTCAATTATTTATTAACAATGACCTGTTGATGAGCAAAAAGGGTGTACGACAATTTTTCCATCTCGTACCTAATCTTGATTTTTGATCGAAATAGGTGGCGTTTTAAAATTTCCCCACTCACCCCAAAGCCCCGCAAGCAGGGCTTTCCCCCTCTCTACACGTAGAGAGGGGCGAGGTAAGCGAAGCGCACCGGGGGTGAGTAAAAATGAATGAAGTGAATTTTGTCGTACACCCAGCAAAAACCATTGCGGATTTGTTTGTCACTGAATTTTAGATTATGAAGACTTCCCCCGTTTAAAAATTCAACGTTTTCTTTAAGAAACGCTGCCCTTTGACCGAACGGTAAAAACTGGATTGCCTGATGGCCCTCATCCTGTTGTCGTATGATTCTGAAAATAGCAACACCCAGGGGCCTTTGCCTCTGGTGGGCTGAATCTGGTCGGCGTTGTGCATTTCTATCACTTTCTCCAGATCGTCGAAATAGCCGTAATAAAAACTGCCCGATTTCTGAGAGTAAATGACATAAGAAAAAAACTTCATTATAAGTTCGTTTATTTTAAACGACAAAAGTAAGAAAAAGGAGTTGAATACTGCCTTCCGCAAAAATCACATAGTAATTCCCGAAATACTGATTATCCTTCCGAAATTAATTTCTTATACACGAACATAATTCAGCCATGAACTATTATCTGAATAATCTTCAATAACTGAAGTCTGGTTCTGGTGTTTGAAACTGCTCATTAAGGTCGTGATTTCCTGATAAAGCATCGTTAAGCCGTTATTGATCAAATCGGTCCTGAAACCTTTTTCTCCCAGATTGACCACCATTTCGAAAGAAACAATCCGGCCGAGGACCTGTCCCAATTCAACCATTTTCCGCTGCGGAAGATTGGTATTCAAATCGAAATCAAGCATTTCTTTCAGGAAAGAAGCCGATTTCGAAGTTAAATCAAAGTTTTTCAGGAATTGAAATAAATTGCTTTCCCTGGTTTTTTTCATCATTTTGACCAGACTTTCCGAAATCTGCGCATACAATATATCATTCGAGCCTTCAAAAATCTGGAAAGGGCGGCTATCGGTAATACTTCTTCCGGCAATGTGATTTAACTTGTAAGCTTGCGCACCAACAAGCTGGGTGGCCGATTGGGCAGCTTCCTGCATCAGGTCGGTAACCACGCTCTTTACTGAATTGGCTTCGAATCCGATCATTGAAAGATCGTTTTCAATGCCGGCCTTTTCGCTGCTGTTGGCACACATGGCCGAACAAATGGTATATGACGCCTGAAGTTTGGCCAACCGTTGCTGAACCTGGTCGTAGGTAAACAGGGTTTTTCCGCCAATCAGGCGCTGGTTGGTGTGGGAAATAGACTCGTCGAGGAGGCGGTGTACAAAACCCATAGCCATTCCCGGAAATTGCATCCTGCTGCGGTGCAGTAAGTCGAGCATCATTTTTACGCCTGTTGTTTCAGGTATTAACCGCTGAAGTTTTGGAATCTGAACATCAATGCGGTTTCTCCCGTATGGAATCTGGAACAAACCAAGATTCTCAAAAAATTCTTCCACGACTATTTGTTGACCCGGACTGTTTACATCACAGATAAAAAAGTCAATATCACGTTTTAAATCGCCCGAATGACTCCGCTCGCGTGCTGTCAACAACCAATATTCGGCCCAGCCGGTAAGGCCTGCCCAATGTTTTGTTCCTTCCAGGTGATACTGGTCATTATATTCGCTAAACGAGGTTTGCATGTTGAGGGCATCGCTTCCATACCCAGGCTCGGTAATCATTAATCCGCCCATGTTCTGCTGGTTCAGAAACCGGCTAAATACAGGCCCTTTTGCTTCTTCCTGAGCATATTTGGCAACCGGCTGAAGGAAAAGCGCCGAGTTAATTCCAAACGTAAGTGACAAGGCCAGAGACTCATACGAGGCCGCGGCCAGCAAAGAAATACTTTCATCCATTTTGCAGCCCCTGCCACCATATTCTTTCGGAATTCCAATTGCCAAAGGATTTAAGCTCATTATTTCGCGCATCACGAATGGGGGCATTCCGCGTTTAATGGCCATTTGATCAATATCTGCACGCACATGAAATACATTTTTCATCTGGGCTTTTAGTTTTTTCAGAAATAACCCGAAGGGAATATTTTGAATATCCGCTCCGGTTACTGGTTCTTCAACATTAGTTTTAAACTGATTCATTAATATTAAGGTATTTAAAAATTAAATTTTCACTACTGAAGTTTTCTGAATTCTGTTTGGAAAACTTCCGAAACGTATAACACCAGACTGTTGTGAATGTTTTAAAAGAAAATGTTGTAATTTTAAAAAGTGAACCTATACTTATACTCAAAAACACTGGTAAAATGAAGAAAAAATCGAATAAAAAACTCTTACCATATGGTATTGCGTTAGTTGCTGTAATCATCATTGTATTAGTTACAGGTAAAAAACTAGGTTGGTTTGGAAAAGATTACCAGATCAATGTTTCGACCAAAGTTGTTGAAAGCAAAACCATAACCGAGCAGATTACAGCCAACGGTAAGGTACAGCCCGAAACTGAAGTAAAAATCAGTCCTGACGTTTCAGGTGAGATTATTGAATTGCAAATAGAAGAAGGTGATGAAGTTAAAAAAGGAGAGCTCCTGATGGTGATTAAGCCAGATATGTATGTACAGGCATACAACAGGGCTCAGGCCAGTTTAAGTTCATCCCAGGCACGACTTGCACAGGCAGATGCACGTTTGATTGAAAGCGACATGTCTTTTAAACGTGCCAGTTCATTATTTAAACAAGATGCCATCCCTGTTTCTGATTACGAAACAGCCCAGGCTTCATTTAAGGTTGCCCAATCGGAAGTAAAAGCTGCCCAGTTTGCTGTTAAATCATCAGAAGCATCGGTTGCAGAAGCACAGGAACAGTTGGTGAAAACCAAAATTTATGCACCTATGGATGGGACTATTTCACGCCTGAATGTTGAAAAAGGCGAACGCGTAGTGGGAACCAACATGTATGCAGGAACCGAAACCATGGTTATAGCCAATCTGCACCTGATGGAAGTAAAAGTTGATGTGAACGAAAATGATATTGTCAGGGTCAATTTGAACGATACTGCCCTGGTTGAGGTTGATGCCTATCTGGGCCGAAAATTCAAGGGAATTGTAACTGAAATCGCCAACTCGGCAAATGTGGTTGGAGGTTCAACCGACCAGGTTACCAACTTCAATGTTAAGATTCTTCTGCTTGAAGATTCGTATAAAGATCTGATTGACACTATTGGAGGAAAAAAATATCCTTTCCGCCCCGGAATGTCGGCCACTGTTGACATTCAGACCGAAACCAGAAAAGATGTGATTTCTGTTCCGATTCAGGCTGTAACCACCCGTTCGTTAAAAAACAACCTGAAAGACGAATCTAAAAAAGAAGTCACCGATAATACCGAAGAAGTAACCGAAGCAGTGACCCAACAAGGCGCGAAATCGGCAGAAGATGAAAAAGTTGAAGTTGTATTTGTTTACAAAGACGGTAGAGTATTTAAACAAGCTGTAAAAACCGGTATTCAGGATAGCGAAAATATCGAAATTACTGAAGGTTTAAAAACTGGAGACGAAATTGTTGTTGCTCCTTTTAATGCCATCAACAAGCAACTCAACGACAGTACGCTCGTAAAAAAGGTGGACGAAAAAGAACTCTTTAAAGTGAAGAAATAAAATGATTCCTTGGCGCTTTCTGATCATCAAAAATTTTTCAATGATTAAGAAATAGTTACTTCAGGTTGTCTTCAAAAAGCTTGAAAATCCGTTTATATTCGTCGGTCCAGCTTGTTGGTTCAGTGAAACTATGTCGCTCAACCGGAAAGACAGCCAATTCCCAGTTTTCCTTTCCCAGTTCGATCAGTCGCTGTGACAAACGTACAATATCCTGAAAATGCACATTGTCGTCAATCATGCCATGGCACATCAGCAAAGCGCCATTCAATCCGGAAGCATAATAGATGGGCGAACTCCGCACAAATGCCAGGCTGTCTTCTGTCGGGGTATTTAAGATATTGGAGGTGTAGCCGTGGTTGTAATGTGCCCAATCGGTTACCGAACGCAACGCTGCCCCGGCTTTAAAAACTTCAGGAGTTTTGAACATGGCCATCAGCGTAATAAAACCGCCGTATGAACCGCCATAAATACCAATCCGGTCGGGCGATACGTCATATTTCTCAATTAAAAACCGGACCCCGTCAACAAGGTCGCTCAAATCTTTTCCACCCATATTCCGGTAAATTCCGGTGCGCCAGTCGCGTCCATAACCAGAGCTTCCCCGGTAATCAATATCCAGTACAATATAACCGTTGTCAACCAGAAAATGATGAAACTGATATTCTTTCGAATACTGGCTCCACCATTTGTGGGCATTTTGCAGGTATCCGGCTCCATGTACGAAAACAACGGCTGGCCCTTTTTTCTCCGGATTCTCCGGACGATATATCCGTGAATAAACCATTTGCCCATCTTCCGATTGAAAACTTACGAATTCGGGTTTTCGCCACAGATAAGAGTTAAATTCTTTGGTCAGCGATTCAGTAATTTTTTGAGCTTCAGCGCCGGGTTTATTGGCCTGAAGAAACAATTCCCAGGGTTCGTTGGCCGATGAAAACCGGATGGCCAATTGTTTCTCGTCGGGAGAAATCTCCACTTTGTTGTTTCCTTCCTTGCTGGTCAGTTGAACCGGTTCTCCACCCCAAACCGGCATCCGGTAAAAATGGCGAACTCCCGGATGAACGATGTTTGCTGTAAAATAGAATGATTTTTTATCCTTCGAAATAAACGGATCATAGACTTCAAACTTTCCGGAGGTCAATTGTTTTTTTTCTCCTGAAATTACATTCATGGAATAAAGATGGGAATAACCGGTTTCTTCCGACTGAAACCAGATGGACTGGTTGTCGGGCATCCAGCTCACTTTGCCGGGCGACATCGGATAATTGTCAATCCCGGGGCCGCCAATCCATGCATCGTCGTGTTGCCGGTCGAGCAAACGGGGTTCACCGGTCGCCAGATCGAGTTGCATGATCCATCGGTCTTTGCTGTCGTGCGAACGGGCAACCACAACAGCTAAATCTTCCGCCGGGTTCCAGAACGGGCCAAGCAGGTTTACCTTTCGTTCGGCAGGTTTTTCGGTTTTTGATTTTGGATAATCGCTTTTATAGGCCGGAATGTCTGTAATCCCTGAAATCGAAGCGGTTTTAACAGGATACGATTTATTGGTCCCGAGATTCAAAATATTTAAAACTGCTGTTGCCTGTGGCCCTCCAACTTTCGGGCGGATTGTTTCAGGTTCTGAATAACCCGATTTGGTTACAAAATTCATGACCTCGGTTTCTTTTTCGCCAGATGCATTTTCGATGAGCGAATAAACCACAAACTTACCCGATGGGCTCAGTGAAATGCTTCGCAAACGCGCCGATCCGATATAAATGGGTTCTGGCTGAGGTTCCTTTTCAAGCTTGTCGCGTCGTTCCTGAACTTTCTGAATTTCATCTTTAGCTTTCAGCACATCAAAAAGTTGCATCTGTTGTTTTTCGAGCCAGTCTGTCTGTTCGCTTCCTTTTTTGTCCTTCTTTTTTTCGCCCGCAACAAAATTGGTCAGTTGTTTAATCATTCCGGATTCGGGCTTCAGGAGAAAAAGATTTTGATTAAAAACAAAACTGATGTTTTGCTGATCAGCAGTGAAATTAACCTGTGAGGCGCGTCCGAGCCAGTCCGTCAATTGTTTTTCAGTTCCTTTTTTCAAGTCAAGGAAAAAGATATTTCCGTTCCGGATAAACACTTTGGCCGAATAATCGAGCTTGTATTCGCCATCCGATGACTGAAGTTTCCGCTTTTCTTCCATTGAAACTTTCAAGGTGTTTTTTGAAGAAAGAGAATAGGAATGAATGGATGAAAGAGTATCTTTTTCAGGATTCCAGTTAAAATATATGGTTTTACTATCTTCGCTCCACTGCACATTTTCGGGAAGCGTACCCATCCATTTATCCTGATCCTGCATGATTTTTTCGATAGTGAGAACACTTTTGTTCGTCTTCTGAATCTGGCTGAATCCGCTGTTGGATAACAAAATCAGGAGGAAAATGAGGAGAAGTTTGTTCATCGGTTATGGCTTGTGACGACATTTATTCATCATCATCTGATTCCTCATCCAATTCCCAATCATCCGTTTCCCAATCATCCGTTTCATCTTCCGGATCTGGTTCTGGTCCCATAGTATTGGAGTAATCATCATCTTCTTCGTAGTCGTTATCTGATTTCATGATTAAAATTTTAAGTATTGTTTGTTTTCAGGATTTGAATTCGTGCAAAAAATATTACCAATGCTGGTGACAAAGTATATTTCCGGGTGTCTGTTTCAGAACTGAATTACAGATCGCCAAAAATACTTTTAATGGTGCGGTGGAACTTATGAACCGAATGGACTGGCTGGGCATACATGAGGATGCATTTTTTGTAAACTACCGACAAACCTAACTGATCAATGCTTTTCTGGACCTCTTTTGACCAGGCGCCCTGCTGAAGCCAGATGTTATTCAGCCCGATTGCGGCTGCTTCTTCGAGTACTGGAGGTACTTTTGCAGGTGAAATGGAAATCCATAAACTATCCACTTTTGTGGGCACACTTTTCAGATCCGGGTAGCAGGTTAATCCTTCAATTTCCTGAGCTTCAGGATGGACGGGATAAATCTCATACCCTTTAGTTTTTAACTCTTTACAAACGTAGTTGCCAAATTTTTTGCCTGAACGGGAAATACCAACGACGGCAATTTTTTTTGAACTGATAAAATCATCAATCATCGGATTCATAAGGCGAAGGTTTTAAATTTTACGTGAAATTAACGCTTTTGATAATAAGCATCTACCGATTTTTTACTTTTCTTGTTTATCAGCCGGTTTTTCCTGAATTTCCTTCAACACTTTGCGGGTAGCCAGGAAAACAGCCGGTTTTCCCGACAACGGATTGGCCTGAGTTACTACCACTGTTTGGTAAACATCTTCAATGTGTTTAAAAGTAAGAACCTCTTCCGGAGTGCCCTGGGTGTGTATTTTGCCCCGATTGACCAGTATCAACCGGTCGCAGTATTCCGAAGCCAGGTTCAGGTCATGAATGACCATCAGCACCGACAATCCCATTTCCTGGTTCAGTTGCTGAAGCAGATTCAGGATATGTACCTGGTGGGTAATGTCGAGGTGCGAAGTTGGTTCGTCGAGTAAAAGCAATTCGGGTTGTTGTGTCAGGGCTCTGGCAATGGCCGCCAGTTGCTGTTCACCGCCACTCAGTTCCGACATCAGTTGATCCTTGAATCTCAATGTATCGGTCATCTCCATGTATTTGCGGGCAATACTGTAATCTTCTTCGCTTTCAAAAAAACTGAACCGGCTGTGATATGGAATTCGTCCCAATAAAACGTAATCTTCCACGCTCATGTCGCCTGCATCAATAAACTGGCTGACAATGGCAATGTTTTGCGCTCTCAATCTCGGTGAAAGCGACCGAAGATTTTTATCGCCCAACAATATTTTGCCTGATTTGATGCCCAGTGTTCCGGTAATAGCCCGGAAAAGTGTGGTTTTTCCCGATCCGTTCGGCCCGATAATTCCGGCAAACGAACCTTTCGGAATATCTATGTTGATCGCGGAAAGCTGAAAATTAGGATATCCGCAGCAAAGGTTCTGAATATTTATAATGTCAGGGTTCATCATCAGTTATTTTTCAGGGATTGAACCGATGACCGGCTCATCATCAGTAAAAAAACAATTCCGCCTACAATACCCGTAATGACACCAATCGGTAGTTCGTTGGGCGAAATAATGGTACGGGCAATCACGTCTGACAAAACCAGGAAAACCGATCCGGACAAAAAAGAACTGACCAGCAAAATCCGGTAATCGGAACCAACCAGAAGCCGCATCAGGTGAGGGATAATCAGTCCAACAAAACCGATCACTCCGGCCACCGCCACGCAAACACCGGCAAGCAGTGAGGCCAGCAAAAACAGGAGTTTGATGGTGGTATCGGTATTTATTCCGAGGTGTTTCGCCTTTTCTTCGCCAAGTCGCAATGCGTTGAGAGGTTGGACAAAAAGATAGGAAGCCACCAGCGAGGCAAATGCCAGAATCAAAGTAATGTATATAAGCGACCTGTCAGGCTCGTCAAGCGAACCCATGATCCAGAAAACGATGCCATGAAGATTTTCGGAACTGGTGGTTGCCATCAGCAACATCATTGACGATGAGGCAATAAAACTGATCATCACACCGGTCAGTAACATACTTTGAATATTGATCCTGCCACTTCGCGAACTGATGGTATAAACCAGAAAAATAATCAGGAAAGCGCCTGCAAAACCTGTCATTGGTAAAACGAATGAACCTATAAGCTTATGAAGTCCGAATACAATGGCAAATGCCACACCCAGTGACGCCCCACCGGAAATTCCCAGCGTATAAGGCTCAACCAGCGGATTGCGGTAAACGCCCTGCAATAATACACCCGACAGGCTGAGTGAACCTCCAACGGCAATGCCAAGCAGCACACGTGGAAGCCGGATCTGGCTCAGAATGGTATATTCCATGCTGTCATTTCCCTTCCTAAGAATACTGAAAATATCAGAAAATCCCAGGTTCATTTCGCCTACCGAAAGCGAAAGAATCACTGAAGCGATCAGCAGGACGAACAACCCGGCCAGATAAAAAGCCCATCGAAGGTATTTTTTCTGCATGTTCATTTTTTTAATACATCAGCTTAATCATTTCTTCAAGCGCATCCACGAATAAGATCGGCGTAGGGCTGCAGGTTTTATCGGCATCGAGAATGAAAATCTTCCTGCTTTTGCTTGCTGAAAGTGCCTGGTAACTTAGCCAGGTATCCTTTTCTTCCTGCGCGACTATGCCCATTGTCACGATAAAAATGATATCCGGATTTTGTTTCAGCACATATTCACGGGTAACACTCCCCATTTTCAATTCTTCCGCAATATTTTTTCCTCCTGAAAATTGGATAAAATCTTCCATAAACGTTTCAGGAATCGCACAGAACAATGGCTTGGCGCCAATCTGGATAAATACCTTCGGATTTTTCCCGTCCGGAACATTTGCTTTTAATTTTGCCAAACGTGCTTTTTGCTGAGCCACTATTTCATTGGCTTTGGCAGGCTGGCCAACCATTTCTCCGATCTGAATGAAGTAAGAACAAATTTCTTCAAACGATTTCGGGTAAGGCTGCGATACCACTTTAATGCCCAGTTTTCTTAAAATATCAATCGTTTCGGGTTTGTTCAGCGACGAAGCTAATACCAAATCAGGGTTCAGCGTCAATACCTTTTCAATGTTAACCATCATCGCATTGGCAACAACCGGAATATGATCCGAAGCTTCAGCCGGACAATAATTGGTACAACCCACAAGCTGATCCTGTTCACCCATCAGGTATAGACTTTTGGTTACCCAGGGAACCAGCGAAATGATACGTTTTGCTTCCTGTGCCTGAACGATAAGCTGACAGGCAAGAAGTACGAACACTATGAAAGATGTTTTTTTCATTTTTGAATTTAAAAAATTTCCAATATTCAATAACCAATATTAAATTTCCAATACGTGAAAATATCGCTGCATTTAATATTATTCAGGAAAAATGAAAAGGAGATACATTCACCCTTCACCGATCTTTTTTCCCGAAGATTCGAATCAGAATTGAAGGAATTGGCAGGTCTTCTGGCTCACTCTGATTATTGAACAGCCTTCCCAAAGCCCCTCTTAATCTCCCCGAAGGGGAGAAATTAGCTCCCTTTTTAGGAAGGGAAAGAAAGCCTCAGTGGCAAAAGTGTTGTTCAAAATGTGTCCCTTGCCTCCCCTTTGAGGAGGTTGGAGGGGCTAAGAGCTTACAGCTGCGGGTACAGCTCCGGTATTCCACCGGATTCCCTATTATTCCATATCAGCCAAAAGCTGACTTCGGAACCATTTCCGGTGGTAAAAGTAGGAAATATTTTGTTTGGAAGAAGGTGTTTATTATTAATTCACCTGACCAGACAGGTTTTTGAAACCTGTCTGGTCTATGAGAAGATATTCATGAATTATCCCCAGATCCCCGGAATTTTTTCACCACATTTTTTGCAGGCTCCTTTTTCAAGGTTTTTTTGAAGTATGGAAAAACCTTTCCGCTCTATAACCACTTCATGGCATTTGGGGCAAAAGGTATTTTCAGCATCCAGTCCGGGCACATTGCCAATATAAACATATTTTATTCCGGCGGAAAGCGCAATATCGCGGGCCTGGGTGAGCACTGCAACAGGAGTGGCAGACAATTGAGTGAGTTTGTAGTCAGGATGAAAACGGCTAAAGTGAAGCGGTGTATTGGCAAGCCCGTTTTCAGCCAGCCAGTTGCACATACGTTTGATCATGCCTAGATCATCGGTCCAGCCTGGGACAACCAGGTTGATTATTTCGAGCCAGACTCCGAGTCCGGTCATTGTTTTCAGTGTGTTTAAAACAGGATCGAGAGCGCCGGCGCTTAGTTTGAGGTAAATATCGTTACTGAACGATTTCAGGTCAACCCGGGCTGCATCAATATATTTGAGGAGATTGCGCAGCGGTTCATCATTGATGTATCCCGCTGTTACAAGCACATTTTTAATGTCTTCCTGTCGAGCCAGTTTTGCCGAGTCGAAGGTGTATTCATAAAACGAAATTGGTTCGGAATAGGTGTAGGCAATCGAAGGGCACTTATTGGCAATTGCCTGGGCGACAACCTGATCTGGCATCAAATCGTAGTTGCGTGTTTCTTTGGGACTAACCTGCGAGATGGTCCAGTTCTGGCAGTTCAAACAAGCCAGGTTGCATCCTGCCGTCCCAATGGAAAAGGCTTTTGTACCAGGCAAAAAATGATTAAAGGGCTTCTTTTCAATCGGGTCAATATTGACAGCGCAAGGATTCCCGTAAGCAATGGAATAAATTTTCCCATCCAGGTTTATACGGTTGTGGCAAAGTCCCGATTCGCCCTCTTTAATGATACACTCATTGGGGCAGATCAGGCATTTGGCGCCTCGGGGCGTGGGCGACCAGTACAAACCTTCCTTGCTCCATTTCCAGAGTTTTTCGCTGGTTTCTCCGGAAAAGCCCATCAACGGCGAACAGGCGATAGCGCCGGTGGCTGCCAATCCCTGTTTCAGGAATTCACGCTTATTCATTTCAGGAAAAGCTATCATGGTTAAAATTTATAGACAACCCATTTTAAGGCGTTAACGAAAAAATGCAAGCCATGTTTCAATCTTTTCATAAACTTATTCTTTCCTTAAAAAAAGCCAGGTTCCAAATAAAATATTTACAAAAGCAATGGCTTGTACCGATGAAACAATGCCCAGTTCTGGTACCAGGTAAATGGCAACTACAAGCGCCCCAAGCGCTGATCCAAATAAGTCGTAACTGTATGTTTTTCCTGAAATTTCGGCATAGCTACCAGTCCGGGAAAGGCTTGCCTGAGTGAATTGAAATCCGGTCAATCCGCCAATCAGCACAACGGAAAATAAATACAATGAATAGACGACTGCCTGAGGCCATTCAGCCATTCCTGAAGAAAAGAGGGCAAAACTGGTTGCGGCTGCAAAAATGCCAATTATAATTTGGGTAACAGGCAGATAATTCTTTTCCGGAGACTTCATAAAGAATTTTCCAAAGAAAGATCCGGAAGCAAGACCAAACATAAAACCTGTAAAGACAAAACTGGTGAGCAGGTATATGTTTCCGAAGAAAACCTGCAATCCGAAAAGAAGGAGAATTTCAAGTCCGGTAGCCGAAAACCCAGTCAGGAACATGGCTTTGGAAGGAGCACTTCCACTAAAAAAAATGAACAAAGCCAACGCCCCGGCAACAACTGCCATCAGCCAGTATTTCCCTTTGAACTGACTCAGCCAGTAGGCCAGTTGCTGATGATACGAAACCGGGTTCAAATTTTCGTTGATTTCAGCAACCGGAATTAATGCCGCAAGGATGTTTTCAGCCCGAAGTTTCAGCAACGAATCATCGAGATAATAGGAATTGACATAACGGTTTTCAATACCTTTCTCCTGAACTGTCCGGGCAATATCGGATGTCAGGGAAGCATCGGATGCCAGGAAATAATTTTTCTCGCCGGGAAGGATAATTACATTCTGAAATATTTTTTTCAAAGTTGCATACAGCGTTGAATTCAGATCAACAGCCTCAGTATTCATATAATTTGGCGGAGCCTGTATGCCAAACGACAATACAGCGCCATGTGAAAGTTTCTGCTTCAGGAGTTTATAAAATTCGAGCGTGTAAAACCTGTTCGACTGCATCGTGGAAGGGCCCGGCAGGTTCAGGATAGCAACATCATACGACCTGATGGTTTTGCCAATAAACCGCAACGGATCGGATGCAAAAATGTTCAGGTTTTCGTCAGTCATTTTCCTGATCGTATCTTTCATCAAATCCAGCAGCCAACGGTTGTCTTCCACATAATCAACCGTAACCGGGCCATATTTTCTGATCTCTGCAATTTGCCCGGAAAGATCTCCGGAAACAAGTAATACCTTCTCCGGATGAGGGTGCTGGAGCATGGCAAAATGAACAGCCTCTTCGTTCAGCATAAAATTCTCGGAATCGAACAGCAGCACATTGTTGTTGTAAACGCTCCATAAGTTATCGCGCCGGGTAATCACCATATTTCCATGCGGCGAATCTTTCGAAACCTTAATTTCCTGATTGGGATACACCAGACTTCTGATATTCTTTTCAGGATGAAAAAACAGCAGGATGAATGCCGGGATTACGACTACCACAGGCAACCAAATCCATTTTTTCACGGCTTGTTTCAGACTGATCAGGAAAAGAACCAAACCATTTAAGATAGCCAAAACCAAAAGGCTTTCGATGGACGAAAAAACAAAAATAAAAAGCAATCCGCTAAGCAAACCCCCAACCATGCTGCCAACCGACTCAAATCCATAAACCGGGCCTGTTTCGTTTTGGTTCCTGATTTCGGAATAACAGTTGGCTATGAAAGTAAAAAGGAATCCGCTCACCAGGCAAAACGGGATCAACAGCATCAGCGAAGAAAAAAAGATTTGAAACACACTGATCATTGCCCCGATGGGGAAGACCATATTTTTGAGGAAATTAATCAGAAATGCTGTAACGAAAGGCGTAACCGAAAGGATAAGAAGGCTTGAAACGATTACGGAATAGGCTTTTTTTATTCGTAGCGGGAACTTCCCAAGGTATGCGCCTAGCCCGGTTAAAATCATCCAGTTGGCAAGCACCAGCCCGATGACCAGTTCGTTGCCGTTAAAAACTGCCAGGAATTCGCGCAGCAAAATAATTTGAGCGATAATGGAAGTGCTTCCCAATAGAAATGCTGATATCTTTAAGAATCTTGGATCCAAATTTTTTGTCGTTGTAACTGTTAGCCGCGCTTCTTTCTTTTTCTCGCTTTTTAAAAGATGAAGATAGTAACCCAGGTGCCACCAGAAATGAAAAAAGCCAATGACAGCCAATCCGATACCAAACCCAACATGGTAGCCAACCAATTGATCGTAAAAAGGAATCACCATTTTGTAATTAGTTTTTACGACCATCAGCAGTCCGATTAATGCAGTTGTGAGAAAGGTAGTCAGCAACAAAACATTCCAGAATTTGCGGTGGTTAGCCTTGCTTACCAATCCCATTCGCAAAAAAGCGAATGAAAGCGAGTAAAACAGAATGATCAGAATACTGATCGGAAAAAGTGGATATGCGGCGTTCATCCAGAAGGGTTTCTATTGTTTCTGTTGTTTGAAAAGTTTCAATTGTTTCTCTTATTTGGGATCGGATCATTTGAATTTGTTGCCTTTGATTTCGGAGTTTTTCAGGTAGCTCATCAGATTTGAGATTTTACGACCTAAATCAATGGTTTTTGATGACAAGACTTCAAACTGTTCGTTGGTAATATAGTTTCGGTCGAGTGAACGGTAAAGCTGGGACCGGCGTTCGCCGCAAGAAGCTTTGGCTATGGAAAGAAATTGGGAAAACTCCCTGTTCCCATCCCGTTCAAAACCTTCTGCAATGTTGTCCATTACCGATCCGCTTGAATTACTAATCTGATTTTTCAGGCCAAAATCTTTTGAAAAAGCCTCCCGCAGGGTCAATACAAAAACTTCCTGACAAAGCTCCCTCGCCAGTTTCCATACTTCCAAATCCTCAAACTTTTTAATAGTACTCATGTTTTAAAATTATGTTTCTATTGTTTCTATTGTTTCTGTTGTTTCTGTTGTTTCTGTTGTTTCTAATGTTATTGCTGCGTTCAGTGCTGTTGTTTTTGTTTTCTGGGTTGGTTTGTGTTGACACCTCAATCCGTCCAGACCTCCTTTCTACAAGGAGAACAATAGAAACAATAGAAACTTTTGAACCACAGAAACTATTCCTCCTCCCCTTCTCCAAAAACCAGCGCTTCGAAGGTGAACAGTTCAGCGGTTTTCCAGCCGTTCCATCCTATGCCAGCCTTATCCTGCGAGCAATGTCCAAGAAATTCCTCCATGCTCCAGCCTGTTGAAGTGGCTACCTGGGGCAAAAAAGTACCTGTTGAATTTCCTTGCTTCATGTAAATTCCGTGTTTGCCAAGGATCAGTTCATTAACCGATTTTATCCGTTTCAAAGGAGTCAGTATCGATATCTCGAATTCCATCTGGCTCAATTCCTCAGGCTGCACAGGGTCGAAACGATGGTCTTGAGTAGCAGAAGCCACGGCCATTGACTGTACCACCTTCCAGAGTGGTTGGTCTGGCTCAAAATGCCCGATACATCCCCTTAAAATATGGTTTTTATATAGGGTTACAAAGGCGCCGCAAGGTGTTGTCAGTGCAACATTCAGGCTTGCCTGATCAATTTTAGGAGTAGTTTCTTTGAGAATGGATTCACTAATGGTTTCACGGGCAAGCTTTAGCAGAAACTTTTTATCCTCGCCGCTGATCGAAAACTCTTTCAGGTGATTTATGGCCTTCCCCTGAGTGAAAGATATGGCATAATATCCAACCACCCGATCTTTGTCGCCAAATGTTGTATCGCCAGAGTTTTTGTACTGAAGCAGGTCAACAGAGATTTCAGGCATCTGTTCGGTCATATAAAGTAAGGTCAGCACCGAACTCCAACCACACAGACTGGTTGCCAGTCCTGATATATTTTTCTTCTCATTCCGCGCAAGTGCAGCAATCAGTTTCACAGGATTGTTTGATTTAATGGCTTCGGCAGTAATCTGGTCAACAACATTGGCATCGGTATAGTTTGGATAATGAGAAAAATCGCTGCTGATCACAAAGAGGTTTTTTTCATTCAGGTACGGTTTGAATATCCCGGCCAGTTTTTGGGCCGTTTCAGCATTTGAGCTACCAATTATAACTGGCACAATCTTAAAATCAGTTTTCAGGTGGAACTGCAAAAACGGGAGTTGAACCTCCAGGCTGTGCTCATATAAATGGGCTTCAGGATAACATTTCAGGAGTTTGTTTTCTGTAACCAATTGTTTGGCAAGCTCCAGATCAACTTTTACAATGCCCAGAGGGGTCTCGTAATTTCCGGTGCAATAAACCGATGCTCCTGAAAAACTGGTGGTATGGCTTGATCCAATGATAAAAATCCGGTCAAACTTACGGTTGGGATCAATTTGGTTGTAGGCCGAAGCAGCCACGTTTCCACTAAATACATATCCGGCATGAGGAACCAGGATTGCCAACGGGGCGTATTCCGCTTTTTTCCTGACTGCTTTCGAAAACATTTGCTGCAACTGGGTTTTCAATTCGGCAGGTTTATCGGTGTAAAACCGCCCGGCAGCATAGGGTTTCCTGTTTTGCAAGGGTTCCTGGGAGGAACTCTTCGCTGAAAACAGACCTGCCAAAACAACGATAATGAAATGCTTCGCTTGCATGGCTAATTGATTTAAGTAATCAAAGTTACTTTATATTACTTTTACGAAATACAAAAAGATTCATCGTGAGCCAAAAAGTTTTACTGATAACGCCGCCGTTTACCCAACTGAATACGCCCTATCCGGCAACGGCCTATCTGAAAGGATCTTTAAACACCCAAAATATATTCTCCTACCAGTGTGATCTGGGCATCGAAGTCATTCTCAAGCTATTTTCTTCGGAGGGCCTGAAGGCACTTTTCTCGCAACTCGCAACTCGTAACCCGAAACTTTCGGCTAACAGCCAACGGATTTTTAACCTGCGCGAAACCTACATCCAGACGATTGATCAGGTGATTGCTTTTCTTCAGGAGAAGAATGTTGCATTAGCCCATGTGATTTGCGAAGGAAATTATTTGCCCGAAGCCTCGCGCTTCGCGCAGACCGAAGATATGGAATGGGCATTCGGAACGATGGGAACCCGCGACAAAGCCAAACACCTGGCCACGCTTTACCTCGAAGATCTTTCGGATTTGATTGTAGAAGCCGTTGATCCGCATTTTGGATTTAGCCGCTATGCCGAGCGATTGGGCCGATCGGCGGCAACCTTTGATGAATTGAATGCTGAGTTGCAAAAACCGGAAAGCTTCATTGATCGCATTTTACTGAAATTGCTTCACGATAAGATCAAACTCTCACGGCCAACACTGGTAGCTTTTTCAGTTCCATTCCCCGGAAATTTGTACAGCGCATTTAAATGTGGGCAATACATCAGAAAGAATTATCCTGAACTGAAAATTGTGATGGGCGGCGGGTTCCCGAATACTGAGTTGCGTTCACTTTCCGATTCGAGGGTTTTTGAATATTTCGATTTTATTACGCTCGACGATGGCGAAACTCCTTTGCTGAACCTGATTGAATACCTCGACGGAAACCGCCGCAAAGCAGAACTAAAAAGAACTTTCGTGCTTGAAAGCGATAAAGTAGTTTACCTGAATGGCTCCACAAAAGCCGACTTTTCGCAATTCGAAGCCGGAACTCCCGATTATTCCGATTTTCAACTGGACAGCTACCTTTCAGTCATTGAAATTGTAAACCCCATGCACCGACTATGGAGCGATGGCCGCTGGAACAAACTCACTTTGGCTCACGGTTGTTACTGGGGACGCTGTACATTTTGTGACACTTCGCTCGACTACATCCGCCGCTACGAACCTAACACCGTGCAGGTTTTATGCAACCGAATTGAAGAAATAATCCGCCAAACGGGACAAATAGGCTTTCATTTTGTTGACGAAGCTGCCCCGCCAGCTCTCATGCGCGCTTTGGCTTTGGAAATCATCCGCCGGAAAATCACCATGGTTTGGTGGACGAACATCCGCTTCGAGAAAAGTTTTACTTACGACCTGTGTTTACTCCTGAAAGAATCCGGTTGCATCGCGGTTTCCGGAGGTCTGGAAGTGGCATCCGACCGACTCCTGAGCTTGATTAATAAAGGTGTGAGCGTTACGAAAGTTGCAAAAGTAACCGACAATTTCACCCGGGCCGGAATCATGGTACATGCGTATCTGATGTACGGTTTCCCCACCGAAACTGCCCAGGAAACCATTGATTCGCTGGAAGTGGTGCGCCAGTTGTTCGAAGCCGGAGTGATTCAATCCGGTTTCTGGCACCAGTTTGCCATGACGGCCCACAGCCCGGTTGGCATGAATCCAGCCCAATTCAAAGTAAAAATTGAAAATGAAAAACCCGGAACATTCGCCAACAACGACCTGATTCACAGCGACCCGACCGGAGCAAATCATGAACTTTTCAGCGAAGGATTAAAAAAATCGCTGTTCAATTACATGCACGGCATTTGTTTCGATTTTCCGCTTCAGGATTGGTTCGGTTTTAAAGTTCCACGAACCACTGTTGCTCCCAAATACATTCAGGAAGCCATTGATCAGCAGGAATATGAACCGGCAAGTCCAAACGCCAAAATTGTTTGGCTGGGTGGTATTCCAGCCATCCGGAATTTCACCAAAAAGAAAAAGAACCAACGCTTCGAAATGGCCGAACTTACTTTCTCAAACAAAAAGCAAGATTTGGTGATTCAACTCAAACAGCAGGAAGGCGAATGGCTATTCGCTCAAATTCCGAATCTTTCAGTTAGTAATTCCATAGAAACAACTTTCGGCGAACTCGAAAAAAGCTTCGAACAGCACACCGGCGATGACTTTGTACTCTTCTGGAACAGCCTGGCGATGAAGGAATTGCGGGAAAATGGGTTGCTGATGTTGTGATAGAAATTCAAAACAAAAAATTGCTATGAAGGATGTATTAACACACAAAGGTTTTATCGGATCAGTACATTTTAGTACGGATGACCGGGTTTTCTTCGGCAAAATTGAAGGTATAAATGATTTGGTCACCTTCGAAGGCACCACTGTTGACGAACTTGAGAATGCATTTAAATCAATGGTTGAGGAACACATCAATGATTGTAAACTAGAAACCGGGAATTAAGATATCAGATCTAAATCATCAAAGGCAAAGCATATTCTGCAAGGTAAAAAGCCAACCGGATCGCCATCAGCTTCCACTTCCACCTGTTGGGGCGATGATAATTTTACCTGTAGGGAATAGTCGAGAGAAAGGTAGTTACTGTTTATAAAGGGCTTTCCGCTATAAACCTTTCGAAGTAGTGGAACGATGCAAAAGAGATTTAAATTTTGGACGATTAATCTGTAAAATTTCTTTCCCTGGTCAGTGAAATGCACCGGGACCTGAATCCCTGAAGCAATGTATGGAGTAATCCCAATGGATAAATTGGTCAGTTTGTTCCATTGAATTTCATTGCTGTTCTCCATACAGATCACTGTAATTGATTTAAAACTTACCAGCAAACCAATTAACGACAGAAGTGTTCCTGAAAAGTCACCCAATTTCCGGCGGATACCGCTATTGGCTTTACGGGCCAGCATAGCCCCCAGGCCAATATTGGCGCAGCAAACAAAGTACCGGACTGATGACGAATCAGGATTGCAATTATCGTCTGGCCTGTCACGTGGTTCGAAGGAAATCATGCCAATTGGAATCTCCAATGTTTTTCCTTTCAGAATGATAGCTACTGCCTCATCAATATTTACAGGAATGCCATAACTTTTGTTAAAATCAGGACTGGTACCGGTATAAATCACTCCAAATTTAGCTTCCGAAATCCGATGTCCGTCTGGCGTATAAAAGCCGTTTACAACGGCATTTATGGTTCCGTCACCTCCGACCGCCACAATAGTTTTATATCCTTCCAGGTTGGCATTACGCGACAACAGGATCGCATGATCCAGATCTAATGTGTTATGGTATTCAAAATCAACTCCGCTCCGGGTGATCAACCCGATAATCTGGTCGAATGTTTGCCGGCTTCTGCCTGAATGCGAGCCGGGATTCATGATCAGGAAAATATCTTTCATGCAAAGACTGTTTTTATTTTGACTGAATATCACCCACATTTAGGGATGTTTCATTTGCAGTATAGCTTCTTCGGCCCGTTGAATGGTTTCTTCGCGCATATTGGCCGCTGCAATCAACCGGATCCGCCCTTCATGCTGAGGAACCGAAGGATACACAAAGGCGGTGGTCATGATGCGTTTATCCCAAAAAGATTTTGACAGTTGGATGGTTTCAAGCGAATTGCCTGATTTTACCGAAGTAATTGGAGCTTTTCCGTTGGTCATATCAAAGCCTGCAGAAATGAGCGCTGCTTCAATGCGTCGTTTCACATTCCACATGCGTTTACTGAGTTCCGGAAATTCAACCCTGATGATGTCAAGTACTGTTTCGACACCTGCCAAAGCTGAAGGCATTATGACCGTTGAATAAACCAGGCTTGGGCTGTAGTATTGCATCCACTTCATCAGCGATGCCTTGCCGCAAATTACACCACCCATGTTGGCCAAAGCTTTGCCGAGCGATGCAGTATAAATTCCCTGATAATCAGAAATTCCCGAATACTCCAGAATTCCTCTGCCGCTGGCCCCCAGGACACCAATCCCGTGTGAATCATCCACTATCGGAATGGCATCGTATTTCAAACAGAGGTCGTTGATTTCTTTGAACGAAGCTATTGTGCCTTCCGTTGAGAAAACCGATTCGGTGACTACAAAGCTTGTCCGGTATTTTCCGCTTTTCTGTAAAAGCATTTCCAGATAATCCATGTTATTATGCCTGAAAGGAGAAATCCTGCAACCTGAATTTTTTATTCCTTCCAACAACGAAGAATGGGCACAGCGGTCAACAAACACGATATCTTCAGGATTGGCAATGGCATTGAATAGCCCTAAATTGGCCTGATAACATGAAGGATAAATCAGAGTTTGTTCAATTCCGGTGAAATCTGAAATCTTTTGCTCTACGCGTTGGTGCAAATCAGAATAGCCGCTGCAAACGGGTGTTGCGCACAATGAAGATCCGTATTTTTCGATCGCTTTTATACATGCGAGTTTCAATTGCGGATGGTTGGCGATTCCTAAATAATTATTCGAGGCCAAATCAATAAAATGTTCTCCTTCGATGATCATCTCATCGCTAAGTTCCGATTGAACCACATGATAAAAAGGGTTATGCCTGGCTTTTTCAACAATGCCCAAATCCAGTTCAAACCGGTTGTAAAAATCAGTTTTGTTCATGATTTGCTATTTATGTATCTCGGCTTCCAAAATCTCAATAATATCTTGTACTGTTTTTATTTTCACGACTTCACCCATATCAACCTTGTACGAAAAGTCCGATTCAATGGCATTGATAACCATCAGCATATCCAACGAATCAAGAAACAGATCGTCGGTTAAACTCATATCCGGAGTGATGGGATATTTGATTTCTTTAACCGATCGGACAATCTCAATGACTTTTTCTTCAGTTGTTTTCATGGGTTATTTGGTTTTATTGGTTTATATCTTCTACGCGGATGAGCTGTGTGTACTTGATTGATGGTGATAACATTTGGTTGGATGCAATGAATCGCACATCACGGCACATTGATTACAACTTACACATTTGCTCTCGTAAAGCGGATCGTTTTTCAGTTTCAGTACCAGGTTGGGCTCGGTAATAAACGGGCGGCACAGGCTTACAAAATCGATCCCGCAATCGTGAATAGCATGATTGATCTCGCTTCCACTTCTGAAACCGCCCACCACAATAATCGGGATACGTGTAACTTTACGCGCAAGAAGAGCATAAGGCAAATTATACATGGGTTGCAGCGCAAAAAACCGTTTTTTCATCGAAGGGAAAATCATGTTTCGGGCAATCCATTTATAGAAAGGACTTTTCCGTTTATAGAAGGTGTTTTCAGCGAGGATACATTCACCGGGAAAATCGCCCCTGAAAATATTAAACGGAGCATCCATTGTGCCATAGCTGATTTCGATAGCGCTGACCTTCATTTTGTCGAGAAAATCAATCAGATGAAGAAACTGTTCCTGCGAAAATCGGATTTTGTAATCGTCGGAAGCGCTGATCTTAACCAGTATCGGGAAATCATGACCACATTTATCCCTGATGTTTTCAATTATTTTTTGCAGGAAGAATGTTCCGACGTTTGTTGCAGGATCAGGTTTAAACTCGTCTGTCCGGTTGTTTATTGAAGAAAGCAGAAACTGATGGATCAGATAGCCATGTGCAGCATGTAACTGAACACCGTCAAAACCTGCTTTTTGGGCAAGTATTGCTGCCTTGCCAAACGAACCAATTAGTCCAGATATCTCAGGAATTGTCAGTACATGGGGTATTTCTTTGAAGTATTCCGATTTTTTCGATGAAACCCCAACAACAAGGCATCCGGTAACCGAACTCAGGGTTTGACGTCCGGTATGGGCAATTTGAAGGAAAGTCCTGCAATTGTACCCATGTAGCATTTCTGTCAATTTCGAAAAAGAGCTAATCATCTCCGGAGAATCGCATCCGGCCTGCCCGGGATGCATCGCCTTGCCGTTTCGGGTAATATAGGTAAAGCCGGTAATAACAGCGGCAACATCGTGGGCAGCCAAATTCTTGTAAATATGGAAATACGATGCAGTCGGGAAACCATGTTCGTCTGCAGCTCCTTCAAAAGTGGCTGACCGGATAATCCTGTTTTTCAGTCTGACTGAGCCAATATTTGCCTCTTCAAATATTTCCATGGTGGTCTTCTAAGCTTTGATGTTCGTGTGCAGGTTGAACAGGAAGCCTACAAAAACATAGGTTATTAAGAAGAGGATTAATCCCAGTTCGGGATTGAAAAGCGACACAATACTTGCCTGGCCGCAGGTACATGCCCTGAAATTGGTGACCAGTGAGTAGTAAGTCATTTCACCTTGCGGATTTTGGTAATACAGCACGCCGGTCCAGACTTGCAGGAACACGGTCATCAATCCGAGAATGATGAAGATGTTATTCAATTCAATCTGAAAACCTTTAAAAATGTAATACCCGATCAGGAATAGAATCGAGGGCAAAAATGAGGCAGCAATGGAAATATATTTGTTTGTAATCAATCCATATTCAACCACAATTGTATTTTTACCGGCAGCTTTGTCTCCGGTATAGTCCTTGAAATAGGTGTAATAGGTCATCAGGGCATTCATTATGGCAATTAAAGCCAGGGCGCTGAAACGGCTTCGCGTAAAATAAATTTCCATTGGGCCACAGGCATAAAACCCATACAGCGCGCACATCGAAATCATGACGCCAAACACCATATTGCCCCATATTCCATGCCCTTTGGCATATTCATAAATCACGTTTAAAATGGCTCCGGCCACCAGGGGAAGGATGGCCACAGGCTCAAGATAAAACCAGGTAACCAGGAAAATGACCAGCATTAATAACAAGGACAGGGCCATAGCATGATAACGGTTTAGCTCACCTGTAACCATTGGCCGCTGCGGGGCATTAATTTTATCCTCCTTATAACCCAGAAAATCGTTCACTATCTGGTTGATTCCCCAGGCAAGAAAAAGTATAAGAATAATGACCATCTGTTTGGTAAGCGAGGCCGGGACTTCAATTGTTCTTACAAGTCCTGATGTTCCCCTTTCTCCAATGGTATTTGCAATAAATTGATAATGGGCTACGCCAACCCACCCGGCAATTCCAGTCACAAAAGAATAGTAGATGCGCATGGATTTTCCATAGGCTTTCAAAAATCGGATTGTTGCAGTTCTGTTCATTGAGACAGGTTTTTATAGTTGTGATAATTTTTCATAGAATCGGGTGGGCTCACCCCTGTCCCAGCCAGCATATATTTGCTCCGAAAGCTCCGGCTTCAAAGGCAGGTTCAATGACCCATTCTCAAGGTACTTTTCGTAAATTTCACTGGCAAACTGATCGCAGAGCAGGCATTGCCCCGGTGTATGGAATTCTGTGCGCATGTTGTAGTATATCGTGTCGAAATCATCGGTGGCGACATTTCCAAATGAGAAATTCAGGAACTCGCAGGGTTGCAAATCGCCTTTGGCATTGATATAAAAACGGTCGGTCCCGCCGGCTGTGCACCCAAACATTTCAGGTTCTTCCTCCATCAGCATGCAATAAACAAACGGGAACCCGATATGAGATTTCTCCTGATTGTATCTGGTCACTTTTTCTTTTACAATCGCAGTGTCTTCAGCATTAAATTTTTCGATTTGGCCGTGAAGCCAGCCACCGGCAGTTTTGGGCTTGATTAACTGAACCAGACAACCACCAAACTGTTTCTGCAAATCAAGTATCCGCTCAAAAGTTCCATCTTTGAAGCTTTCAGGCAACAAACAGGTGTTAAACATGACCGGAATATTCCCGGCATGACACATGGCAATCCCTTTTACCATGGACGACCAGGCTTCGTCGTTGCCCATAAACGCATTCATTTTTTCGGGTGAATCGGTGTGCAGCGAGAACATTACTCCCATCAGGTTCTTATTTTTCCGAAGTATTTTCAATCGTTCCGGAGTCATACCAAAACCGGTTGAATTAATCAGGATTTCCGATCGGTCGTCAATGGCATTGCAGACTTGAAGCAGCCTGTCGAATACCAAAAATGGTTCGCCGCCTTCGATGTTGAAAAATGCCACGCCCTTGTCCTGTAATTTGCGTACAACCTTCACCAACACTTCAATGTCAACATCTTTTCCTTTGTCGTATTTCTGATAGCAATGTTCACAATTGAACCGGCACGCCGAAGTGACTGAAACCAGAACCGAAACCGCTGGCATTTTCTCATCAAAAACAGTCACTTTATCACAGGCCGTGTAAAATGCTTTGGTCGGGAAAAATGGCACATAAAGGTTAACTTTAGTCAGTCGGCCAATTTTCACATATTTGTTTTCTTTCATTTTTGAGAAGAAGTACAGTAGTCTTTTCAAAATGCGGAAATAGTGCCGGACCTTGATCTTTCCTGTCAGGAGCCGGGCTGTATAATGAAGAAACGCTCTCAGTTTTATCCGGATGTCTTCCAGACTTTTTTGCTTTCCAATTAAGAATTTTACAGGTTCCATGATCGTTAAATTAACCGGTTGTCTTTATACCATTGCACTGTTTTTTTGATACCATCCTCCAAAGAGTATTGGCAACTATAAGAGAGCTCGTCTTCAGCTTTTTGGGCGCTGTAACAAATCGAATCGTAAAACATGTTTACCCTTGCACGGGTCAGAAATGGAGCGCTTTTCATTTTCAGGAGGGAAGCTGCCAGTTCGGCTAAAAAACCAATGGGCCAGGCCATTGCTTTGGGTATATTCAGTGGCTTTTTTACGCCCATTTCCCGACAGATCAGCCTGAAGATTTCATCTTGTTTGCAAACAGTTTTATTCCCGATGATGTAGCTGTTGAATCCATTGGGTGCATGTTGAAGAGCCAGGTGAAATGCCCACGCCAGGTCGCGCACGTAAACGACATGGAACAGGTTTTTCGTACTTCCGGGACCAAAAGGCATACGTGACTTTACGAATTTCATGTACTCGTAAAAACCGGATGAAAACTCCCGTTCTCCGTAAACCCAAACGGGTTGAATGACAGTTACATTTAATTGGTGTTTGATGGCAAACTCCCCGGTCTCCTTCACTGCCACCGACTTGCTGATACGGTAATGGTTCATTGCCGATGGCCAGACCTGATCCAGAAAATAGGGATAGCGTGGATTATGGGGCGATTGTTCATCTTTGGGAATCTCGCAATCTTCTTCACCATAACAGGAAACTGAACCTGTGATGATAATTCGTTTGATGTTATTGATCTGGCAGGTCTTCAAAACGTTTAGGGTTCCGGTCACATTTGTTTCATAGAAATCCTGCCACTTGCCCCAATCTGAAACTTTCGCCGCTGCATGAATGACAACCGAAGCGCCTTTTGTAGCCCGAATTAAAGAATCAAGGTCTGTTATGTCAGCATATTCCAGCTTAACCGGAAGCGTTTGAAGAAAGTCCGGAGTATTCTTTTGCCGGATACCACATACAACCTGATAACCCTGCCTTGAAAAATATTCAGCAAGGTGGCTGCCGATGAAACCGTTGGCCCCGGTCAGAAAGATAATATCATTAGTTGTAAGATTCATTCCGCAGAAAATCAAGCAGTTTATCCAGATATTCTTGTTTTGAACTGTAATCACGGGCAGAAATGCTGTATCGTTCCAGGTTCCAAACTTTGCCATCATCGGTGAGAGTCCGGGTTTCAGCTTTTGTGAATTCCCCTATCAGCGTGAACGTCAGGTCATTGGCATGAGCAGCTTTCAGAAATGCTTTATTATTTTCAGGAGGAACAGCAAACAGTAATTCGTATTCACCACATTCTCCTATAAAAAGCGCTTCCTTAGGTACCTTTAATAGTCGGCACAGCAACTTTGACTCCGGAAGATAAGGAAGATTTTCAACTTTATACCCGAGCCCGTTAAGTTCGGCAAGCGTGTTTAATGCATTCAACACGCCATCGCTGGTGTCAATGCAACAGGAAGCCCATTGCCCGATCAGTTTCGATTCCTTTATCCGGACCGGAAAATAGTTCTCCGCGAACTGGCTTTCCAACTGCACGATCTGTTCGCGATCATAAAGCGAAAAAGCAGCCTCGATATTTCCTGCCCCGATGGCGCCAGTCATATAAATGTGGTCTCTTTCTGTTGCGCCTTTTCTGGAGATCGGATTAGGCGAAAATCCCAGGCAGGTGCCGGTGTAACTCCAATGACTGGCCATACCCATATCGCCTCCAATTGAGCCAATTCCACAAATTTTTAAAACAGCGCCAATGCCCTGCGCCAATTGCGTAACATACTCCCGGTCCCACGACGAGCAGGCTTTGATGGCATGGGCATAAGAATACGGAATACCGCTAACCGCCAAAATATCGCTGATAGTGGCAGCAGCAAGATTGTATCCTAACCGGAATGGGTTATCGGTACGAAATAGATCCTCGTCAGAAAATTCGTCGGTAGTGAAAAGTAATTTGCCGGTTCCGCAGGTCAAAACTTCAGCGTCTGACTCAAAGAACTTGTTTTGCATATATGGGCTGACTGGAAGTTCAGTCAGAAAAATATCAATCAGTTCCTTTTCTCCCAGACAGTTTTTCATAGATAAAGATTAGTTGTGCATTCCGGAATCATACTAAGTCAACGACAGAAAAATTATGCTTTTCATTATTGATGATTTTATATACGTGAAATAGGATTTGGAGTTGCCTGAATAAGAATCACCTTGTTATTGCGAATCATGCTCATTTCATGTATTTTTGCTTCCCATTTTAAAAAGGATATCATGACCAAACAGATAGTTGTCAGTGGCATCAGGCCAACCGGAAATTTACACCTCGGAAATTATTTCGGGGCAGTGCGCAGCTTTTTGAAAATGCAGGAAGATTATACCTGCTATTTTTTTATTGCCGATATTCATTCGCTCACCACACATCCAACTCCGGGAGACCTTCAGGTTGGAGTTAAACAGGTGCTGGCTGAATATCTGGCTTGCGGCATTGATCCGGAGAAAGCGACCATTTTTATACAAAGCGATGTTCCTGAAGTATCCGAATTATATGCTTTCCTGAACATGAATGCCTATTTGGGCGAGTTGGAACGTACCACTTCGTTCAAGGAAAAAGCACGGAAACAACCCGAAAACGTGAATGCCGGTTTGCTGACTTACCCGGTTTTAATGGCTGCCGACATCATCATCCATAAAGCACAATTTGTACCGGTAGGGAAAGATCAGGAGCAAAACCTGGAAATGGCGCGTAAGTTTGCCGGACGTTTCAACCGCATGTACAACTGCGAACTGTTCCCGCTTCCACAGCCTTTTACCTTCGATGGCGGCGATATGATTAAAGTTCCCGGATTGGATGGCAGCGGAAAGATGGGCAAATCAGAAGGGAATGGTATTTTTCTGGTTGAAGATCCGAAAGATATCCGCAAAAAGGTGATGCGGGCCGTTACCGATGCCGGTCCGATCGAACCCAACAGCAAAAAGACTGACGCAGTGGAGAACTTGTTTACCCTTTTAAAAATTGTTTCGACCCCAGATGTGGTGTCTCATTTCGATGCGGCTTACAACGATTGCAGCATCCGCTACGGCGACCTGAAAAAACAACTGGCCGAAGACATTGTGGCCTTCACAGCCCCCATACGCGAACGTATTCTGGAAATCCTGAAAGACGAAGCTTATCTGGGAAAGGTTGCCCGTCTGGGAGCCGAGCGTGCCCGCGAATCAGCACAAAAAACATTGGAAGAAGTAAAAGATGTAATTGGGTTCAGGAGACTTTTCTAAACCTCCAGATCAAATATTCCATCCGGAATCCGGAGTACGATTTCGCGCCTGTCTTGGTCAATGCTAACGATCAAATCCACATTTAAAGGAACAAGCGCTTCATCACCCTGGTATTCAACCGAAAGCAAAACATTTCCGGAGTAATCGTGAACCTGGTTAATTTCGCCAATCAGCCCAAGTATTTCGTCGAACAACTGAAATCCTACGAGTTCGTGTGCAACCATTTCATCTTCCAGTTCAATCACATCCTTTTCGTTGACATAAACCGATAATCCGGATAGTTCCCTGGCCTTTTTATCCGTATCAACCCACTCGAGCTGAGCAATGACCGATTCACCCGATTTAAACCGCAATCCTTCGTTGGTAATGAAATAAGGAACCAACAGATTATCTATTTCCAGAAAAAGAGTTGGGTATTCTTCAAGGGTTTCGTAAAATTCTTCCTGAAACCGGATAACCAATTCTCCGTGTATTCCGTGGGGTTTCTGAACATAGCCAACTTTTACACAATTAACTTTTGGTATTGTTTCCATTTTGGTAAAAATAGAAAAAAGCGACAGATTTCTCTGTCGCTTTTATATTTGTCTGCCTTAAACAGAAATTTAAAACAGGATTCGGCCATATGTTATCCTTCAGTTTTCTCAGGAGCAGCTTCTTCCGGAGCTACTTCAGGAACTTCTTCCGGAATTATTTCAGGAGCAACTTCAGGAGCAACTTCCGGAACTTCTTCTGGAATTATTTCAGGAGCAACTTCCGGAGTTACTTCAGGAACTTCTTCCTCTTCCACCGCTTCAACTTTAGGAGCAGACGCGGCCCTTGCAGCAGCGGCAGCGTTGGCATTGCGTTTGGCAATGGCATTGGCTCTTTCTGCATTCTTTTTGGCTTCCATGTCGAGTTGAGCTTTCTTTGAAGATTCCGAGTTGACAACCAATCCATCTTTTTTAGCCTGAACTTTATTCGCTTTTTCGGCCACCCAGGCTTCGAATTTAGTTTCAGCTTCTTCAGCAGTGAAAGCGCCTTTGGCAACTCCACCTAAAAGATGTTTTTTGTACATTACTCCTTTGTAAGATAAAATAGCTCTTACGGTGTCGGTTGGTTGGGCGCCATTAACAAGCCAGGTTAAGGCTTTGTCAAAATCGAGATCGATTGTAGCAGGATTTGTGTTTGGATTATATGATCCAATCCTTTCAATGTTACTACCATCCCGTGGTGCCCTGCTATCAGCTATCACAATGTGATAGTAAGCAAACCGTTTGCGACCATGTCGCTGCAATCTGATTTTTGCTGGCATTTTGCTTTAATTTAAATGATAAACAGTTAGTAAAAAATTTGTGGCGCAAAGGTAAAACATTAATCCTGAATTCAAAATCCCCTCCTAAAATAAATATCTTTGCATCAGACAACCTTTGGGATGTGAAGTGCATCTTTATCACTATTGATCCAAATATTCAAAAAACATAACCATGAAACAGTTCAATATTTTAGTAATTCTATTTTTCGCTTTTTATATTTCTTCCTGTAGCAAGGAGGAGTCGCAACCAACAGGGGTGGGCGATGTATTAATTGTTACAAAAAAATCAGGAACAAATACTGTTTATGGCTTATCCTTTTATGCTTATACATTTAGCTCCTTCCAAAGTGTAAAAGCAGTAAATACAACAGTTCCTGATAAAATTTACACCTTGAAATCAAATCAGGATTACAAAACTAATTTTTTATACGAAACTCCTGATGCTGAATTTACTGCATCCAAACCAACTGCCGCAACCTATAATTTTTCTGCTGTTTTCGAAAATGGCGCTACTCACGAATTTCAGGATATTTTGTCTGACAAAGCCTTGTCGTTGCCTGTAATTGAAAAATGCGAATACAATGCAACAAAGCGTTTACTTGAAGTAAGCTGGGCTACGCTAACTGATGCCGACAGTTACGCCATTAACATTCTGGATGGTTCGACGGTGGTTTTTGGAAGCGCCGAATTGCCTAATACAGTAAAAGCCTACTCAATCAGTGCAAATGGCGGCGGATGGTTATCCGGGTTTACTCCTAAGCGGAAAAACCTATCAGGTTAAAGTTTTAGGTTTTTTGTACGAATCGGAGGCCAACTCGTACAATGTTCAGGCTTCATCTGTTTCTGAAACCAATGTAACCTGGGGAGATTAGTTGATTTTCAAAATACATAGTTACCGACACAAAAATTTTAACTCATGAAATCCATCAAGAATTTTGCCCTACTTATGTGCGCCTTTTCATTGGTGTCATGTTTAAAAGATCCGGATGATAACATCTGTTCAGGAGATGCAATGATTGTATCAAAAATGGCAGGAAACAATGCCGTTTATGGCCTTTCGATCTATGCCTATACCAACAGTTCGTTCCAAAGTGTACAGGTTGTAAGTTCGGCCGATGCCGGAAAATCCTTCTCATTGAAATCCGATCAGGGCTTGAAAACGAATTTCATTTACGAAATGCCCGAGAGTGAATATACCACTACCAGGCCGGCAGCAACGACCTACACATTCACTGCAGCCCTTACTGATGGAACAACTCAGGTTTTTGATGATGTTTTATCCGATAAAGTTTTACCAATCCCAACCATTCAAAAATGTACCTATAATACTGAAATGTATCAGCTCGATATTGCCTGGCCAGTTACCGAAGGTGCATCAAGTTATGTCGTTTATATTTTTAATGGCCTATCTCCGGTTTTTGCAAGCTATGAATTGGCAGGTACTGCAAAATCTTTTACGGTTATTTCCGGCGGAAATGGATGGGCAAGGAGTTTTTCGCCTGAAACCGGGAAAACATATACTGTTCGGCTATATGCTTATTTGTACGAAGATCAGGGGAACAGCAACAACATCCAGGCAATATCATTTACAGATCAAACAGTGGTTTGGGGAAAATAGACTTTTCTTTATTTATACCGTTTCATTTTCTACATTTGCCTTGTATTAATTATAAATCCGAAAATGATTCTCAAAGAACAGGTAAAAGATCTTGTTGATCGCCAGGCTGCGTTAAGGAGGCATCTTTGACTACGATCAGAAATTAATTCAACTTCAGGAAGAAGAGCTTAAAACCCAGGATCCTGATTTCTGGAACAATCCCAAACAAGCTGAAGCACAGATGAAAGTCATCAGGTCGGTAAAAGTATGGACCGATGGATATCATGAAGTGGCCAAAAACATGGAAGATTTGCTCGTTTTATACGACTTCTATGAAATGGGAGAAGCTACCGAGGAAGACATTGAGGAACATTTCAATCATACTTTATTTTTAATCGAATCGCTCGAAACCAAAAATATGCTCCGGAAAGAGGAGGATAAACTGGGAGCCATTTTGCGAATCAATGCCGGAGCGGGTGGAACGGAGAGCAATGACTGGGCTGAAATGCTCATGCGCATGTATATGAGGTATGGCGAAAGGCAAGGTTATAAGGTTAAAACTGTCGAGTATCACGGTGGCGATGAGGTGGGGATTAAAAGTTGCTCCATCGAATTTGAAGGCGAATATGCCTATGGCTACCTGAAAAGCGAAAACGGTGTTCACCGGTTGGTGCGTCTGTCGCCATTTAATGCACAAAGCAAACGGATGACTTCATTCGCTTCAGTTTTTGTATCGCCGGCTATCGACGATTCCATCGAAATCGAAATTAAAGATTCGGACATTTCATGGGATACTTTTCGTTCGGGTGGCGCTGGCGGACAAAATGTAAATAAGGTGGAGACCGGTGTCCGGTTGAAGCATGCCCCTTCAGGAATTATCATTGAAAATACCGAAAGCCGCTCACAGTTGAATAACAAGGAAAATGCACTGCGATTGCTGAGATCGCAATTGTACGAACTCGAACTTCGGAAACGCCGTGAAGCCGAACAATTGGTTAATGCCTCAAAAAAGAAGATTGAATGGGGTTCGCAAATCCGTTCCTATGTTCTTCAACCTTACAAATTAGTAAAAGATAACCGGACTAATTTTGAATCGGGCAATGTGAATGCCGTTCTTGATGGCGATATTGATGGCTTCATTAAGGCATTCCTGATGGAATTCAGCGATGAAAATTAACTGAGGGATTGATTATAAATAGATACTTGTTGTCATTTGTTTCACGTCATTGATTATCATTTGCTTCGCGTCATTTTGAATGACAATTTAATGACTATAAATGACAATTGGATGACCTTCGTATGATTTTAGACGATAACTTATGAACGCAACCATCCGCCTTGCAGAACAACGTGATGTGCCGGGAATTCTGGAAATATACACCCCGTTTATTCTCCATACCGCAGTCACTTTCGAAGAAATTGTTCCTGACCAGGAGTCATTCTGGGAACGGATTCGGGGAATAATGGACGAATTGCCTTTTCTGGTTTGCGATATAGATGGTCACATTGCCGGATATGCCTATGCATCAGAATACCGCCACCGGGCTTCGTACCGGTGGACCAAGGAAGTTTCGGTATATGTTCATCCTGATTTTCACCGTAAAAAAGTAGCCTATGCGCTCTACACCAGTTTGCACGAAATGGTGCGTTATCAGGGAATCGCCAATTTGCTGGCTATCATTACCATGCCCAACGAACCGAGTGTTGCGTTTCACGAGTATTTCGGGTACCACAAATGCGGCGAATTCTCTAAAGTCGGTTTCAAACTGAATCAATGGCAACAGGTGGGCTGGTTCGAATTGTTCATTCAGGACGAAACCCAAACACCAAAACAGCAGATTTTACGTTTGAGTGAAATCATCGAACTTCCGGCATTTCAGGAAGCTGTACAGAAAGGATTAGATAAGCTAAACCTATAATAAACTGTTTCATAGGTGCTTTTCGCACAGATAAAACTAAAAGAATGGACAACAACAGCATATACAATAACCGCGAATTAAGCTGGCTTTCGTTTAATGCCCGGGTTCTTCAGGAGGCTGAAGATCCGACGGTTCCATTGTTCGAACGAATCCGTTTTCTTGGCATTTTTTCGAATAACCTTGATGAGTTCTTTAGGGTCCGGGTAGCTGCTGTACGGCGTATGCTTGAGTTTGGAAAAGACGAGGAATCTCTTTTGGGCGATATGACTCCCGCCGAATTGTACGATAAAATACAGGAAACTGTTGTTCAGCAGCAGCAAAAGGCTCAGGAAATTTACCGGAATATATGGGAGGAAATGGCCAGCGAAAACATTTTCATGATTGATGAAAAGCAGCTCACTCACGAGCAAGGCGTATTTGTCAGAAAGTACTTTAATGTTAAAGTGCTTCCCAACATAGTCCCTATCATGTTGGGTAAATCTATGAAATTTCCTTATTTGCGCGATAAATCGGTTTACCTGGCCGTAAAATTATCAAAGACCAAATCACCTGATAAGTTTGCCTATGCGCTCATCCGGGTCCCCAGCCGGTCGGTCTCACGCTTTTTGGTTCTGCCCGATCAGGGGAACAAGAAGTTTGTCATTTTAGTTGACGATGTCATCCGTTTCTGCCTGAATGATATTTTCCCGATTTTCAATTTTGATCATTTCGAGGCATACACCATCAAAGTCACCCGTGATGCCGAGCTCGATATTGACGATGATATTTCGAAAAGTTATATGGAAAAAATGGAAATCAGCCTGAAAAAACGCAAGGTTGGTATTCCTGTCCGCTTGATTTACGACCGCGAATTGCCCGGTGACCTGCTTGAATTTATCATGAAAAAAATGAAACTTAACGGGGAAGAAAAAACGGTAGCTGGCGGAAGATATCACAATCATAAAGATTTTATGGACTTTCCTGAAGTTGGGAAACCACATCATTATTATCAGAGACTGCCTCCTGTTCCTCACAAAGATTTACCTCAACATCAGAGTATTCTGAAAAAATTGAGACAGAAAGATATTTTACTTCATTATCCCTATCAAAGTTTTTCGCATTTCATCGATTTTCTGCGTGAGGCGGCCATTGATCCAAAAGTCAGTGAAATCGGAATTACGCTGTACCGTGTTTCTGAAACATCAAAAGTGGTGAATGCCTTACTGAATGCTATCCGAAACGGCAAAAAAGTGACGGTTGTAATCGAATTGCAAGCCCGTTTCGACGAAGAAGCCAATATCTTCTGGTCCAATAAATTACAGGAAGAAGGCGCGCATGTGATCAACGGCATTCCCGGACTTAAAATACACTGCAAGCTGGCCTGGGTTGAACGCAAAGAAAAAAATGGCATTCGCAACTACGCCTACATCGGTACCGGAAATTTCCATGAAGGAACTGCCCGTGTATATGCCGACATGGGTTTGCTGACTGCCGATCCTGAAATTGCAAACGATGTGGCCAACATGTTCGAATTCTTCAAGCATACTTATAAACATTTCGATTTCAAACAGATCATCGTCAGCCCATTTTCGCAGCGCAGCTTCTTCCTGCATAAAATTGATCAGGAAATAGCCAATGCAAAAAAAGGAAAGCAAGCCTATATGATCCTAAAGATGAATAGCCTTATTGATCAGGAAATGATAGACAAGATTTACAAAGCGAGTCAGGCTGGGGTAAAGATTCAGCTCATTATCCGCGGAATATTTGGATTGAAAACAGACGATCCGGTTTTGAGCGAAAACATAGAGGCCATCAGTATTGTTGATAAGTATCTGGAACACACCCGGGTAATACTTTTTGCCAATGGCGGGAAAGATGAAATTTACATATCGTCGGCCGACTGGATGTCGCGAAATCTTGATCGCCGCATTGAAGTAGCCTGTCCGATCTATTCTCCTGAAATTAAAAATGAGCTAAAAGAATTACTGCGTATTCAGCTTCGCGACAACACCAAAGCCCGGATTATCGATAGTGAACTGAGCAACCGGTATAATAATCCGAACAATGGACAACGTAACCGGGCACAGGAAGATTACCACAACTACATCAAAAAAAGACATCAGAATAATATGAAGATTTACCACAATCCACGATGCTCAAAAAGCCGCGAAGGACTTAAATACCTTGAAGAAAGAGGATTCGATATCGAGGTCATTGATTACATGAAAAATGGGATCTCTGCCCGGGAGATCAAAGATTTTCTGAACAAATCAGGACTGAAAGTAACCGATATTATCCGTACTTCCGAAAAACTTTATAAGGAAAAGTATAAAGGGCACGAATTCACAGCAGAAGAATGGATCAGCATTCTGGTTGAAAATCCAAAACTGATTCAGCGTCCCTTGGTAATTAAAGGTACACATGCCATACTTGCAAGGCCCGTCGAGGAAATTCTGAAATTGCTATAATTCCAAAAACTATGATAACTTTAACACAACTGGAATATATTGTTGCTGTGGATACCTTCCGTCATTTCGGCAGGGCGGCTGAAAACTGTTTTATTACCCAGCCAACTTTAAGTATGCAGATTAAAAAACTGGAGGAAGATCTGGAAGTCATCATTTTCGACCGCAGCAAACAACCGCTGATCCCAACCGATGTGGGTCGCCGCATCATAGATCAGGCCCGCATTGCCCTTCAGGAATCGCAGAAAATAAACAACATCATCAAAGAACATAAAAACCTGATTTCGGGCGAACTTAAGATCGGGATTATCCCAACCCTGGCACCCTATCTGCTGCCTTTGTTTATCGGGAATTACAAGCGTAAGTATCCAAACATCAACATAAAGATTGAAGAGCTGACCACGGCCCATATTATCGATCGCCTTCACCGCGATTTAATTGATGTGGGCATCCTCGTTACGCCACTCCATGAAGACCGGATTAATGAAAAGCCAATTTTTTACGAAGGAATGTTGCTGTATATTCACGACGATCATCCCCTGGCACAAAAAGCCAATATCAAACTGAAAGACATTGCAACTCCTGAAATATGGCTCTTAAGCGACGGGCACTGTTTCCGTAATCAGGTGATTAACCTCTGCTCTTTCAAAGGTGCGGCCAATTCTGCATTGCCCTTCCATTTCGAAGCAGGCTCACTCGAAACAGTCATGAATATCATAGACAAAGAGGGCGGAATGACTATTATTCCTGAATTGGCAACTATCGGAATGAGTGAAGCCCGGTTTGAGCATGTAAGGACTTTCACCGACATCAATCCACTCCGTGAAGTAAGTTTGGTTTATTCCAGGCATTTCGCCAAGTATAAACTTGTTGAATTGCTATGGAAAGAAATCGTTGCTTCGATGCCCGAAAAACTGCTGCAAAAAAACCGGGGAACTATCGTAGAATGGAGGTAATTTTCCTCTGCATGGTATTTGCAGTTCACCAAATCTTAATTTTTCATTGTAATTCCAAACCCAAAACGAGGTAAACCAAACTAACTTGATTGATTTAAGGTTAAATTTTAGATAAAAATTTGGTGACTAAGAAAATTGGCTTATTTTTGCAGTCCCAAAATCAGGGAATTAACAAGTTGGCCCGTTCGTCTAGGGGTTAGGACGCCAGGTTTTCATCCTGGTAGCAGGGGTTCGAATCCCCTACGGGCTACAAATAAATTTTAACAATTTAGACTACAAAAGATGGCACATCATAAATCGGCTAAAAAGAGAATCAAACAAGACGAGGTAAAAACCTTGCAGAATAAGTACTATGCCAAAACAATGCGTAATGCAGTAAAAAAATTGCGCCTTGAAACTGACAGGGAAGTAGTTGCAGAAGCTTTACCAAAAGTTGTTTCAATGATTGACAAACTTGCTAAAAAGAATGTTATTCATGCAAACAAAGCTGCTAACCTGAAGTCTTCTTTGGTTATACACCTGAACAAAATCTAGAAAAACTTAGTTTTTCAAAATATATGGAAACCGTCTTTGTTTTAGGACGGTTTTTTTTGCATGTAGTCAAACCATCGGGTGCGGAAGTTTTCAACTTCCGGTTTCAATTCAGCCTTTTGTCCTGCAATGATATTTTGTATCATTTGTGCATATTTAAATACATACTGCGCAAAAGTATATAAAAAACGTGCAGTACAATTAAAACAATGACAAATATTAGTGTCTTAAATCTACTAACAGATTCATTTATCTTTGCAATCGTGACTCCGGCCAATCTCTCCATTCAACCGTTTTTCAATTAGTTCGTCAATCCGGTCGCGCAGAGGTTCAATGGTAATTTTCTGAACGACCTCGTGAGCAAAGGCATTCATCAGCATCATCCGGGCATCCTTTTCTCCTATTCCACGGGCACGGAGAAAAAACAATGCATCTTCGTCAATCTGACCAACCGTCGCACCGTGACTGCATTTCACATCATCGGCATCAATAATAAGCTGAGGCTTGGTTTGCATTTTAGCTTTGTCCGACAACAACACATTGTTGTTCCGCTGAAAGGCATTGGTTTGCTGGGCATCTCGGGCCACATGAATCCGACCTGAAAAAGCGCCGGTTGATTCATCATCGAGAATATTTTTATAAATCTGGTTGCTCAAACAATTGGGTGAAGCATGTTCAATTATGATGAAATTATCTATGTGCTGCTTTTTATCGGTAAACGAAAGTCCATTAACATTGGCCTCAGAATGGTCGCCGCTAAATGTAACCTTCAGGTTGTTTCTGATCAGTCCGCCATGCAGGCTAAATGTTCCGGTATTCAGGACAGAATTACGCTGTTGCCTGTAAAATGCTGAATTAATCACGGTTGACTGGTTGTGATAATTCTGGATAGAATAAACATCAACCATTGCATCCTGTCCGATAAATACTTCGGTAACCGAATTGAACAGATAGGAAACCGGAGTGAGTGTTTGGTCGCAAACCACCAGTTTAACCAGACTGGCAGCTTCTGCGACAATCAGGTTTCGCTGCGTTGCCATCAGATTTTCGTTGGAACTAAGCAAATTGATGATTTGAACCGGCTTTTCAATTACAACCCCTTTCGGAACAAAGAGAAAAAACCCATCTTTTGCAAAAGCTGTATTCAGAGCCACAAACGGGTCGTTCGACAATCCAGCCTGACGGTTCAAATAATTTTGAATCAAATCAGGTTGTTCATTGGCAATCTGTTCAAGGCTACCTAAAACGACACCTTTCGGAAGTTCAGCGCCTGGATTATTTCCGCTGTAAAACCATCCGTTCACCAGGAAAACCAAGTGCGCATCCAACTCCGGAATATTGTTTTTGAAAATCTCATTCAGGTTAATTAATCCTGATTCACGAACCAATTCCTGACGATAGCTATTTTCGAAAGCGGGTTTGAGCCTGGAATACTTGTAATCTTCGTTTTTTAAATCCGGTATTCCGGTTTGGGCAAATCGTTTGATTGAAACTTCGCGCATCCGGTTAAGGATTGGCGAAGATCCACGGGCGAGTACTTCCCTGTTTTGTTCAAACAGCGAAACCAATTGATCCACCTGTGATATTTTTTCAGAAATAATACTCATGATTATTGATCGTTCCCGTTTTTAATCCAATCGTAACCTTTTTCTTCCAGCTCAAAGGCCAGTTCTTTACCTCCGGTTTTTACAATCCGTCCGTTATGCAAAACGTGTACAAAATCAGGAATGATATAATCGAGCAGACGCTGGTAGTGTGTTACAATGATGGTCGCATTCTCAGGTGTTTTCAAGGCATTCACACCTTCGGCGACAATCCGGAGCGCATCAATATCCAATCCCGAATCAGTTTCGTCAAGAATAGCAAGTTTAGGCTCCAGCATAGCCATCTGGAAGATTTCGTTTTTCTTTTTTTCGCCTCCTGAAAAACCTTCGTTCACCGAACGGTTCGTCAGTTCAGTATCGAGGTGAAGCATATCCTTCTTGGCACGCATCAGTTTCAGGAATTCACCGGCTGTTAACGGGGCCAGTCCTTTAAATTTACGGTGTTCGTTGACCGAAGCTTTCAGAAAGCTGATCATTGGCACGCCAGGAATTTCTACCGGGTACTGGAAACTCAGGAACAACCCGCTGCGCGAGCGGACTTCAGGAGAAAGTTCCAACAAATCCTGGCCCAAAAATGTTACTTCACCTTCCAGTATTTCGTAGTCTGACTTTCCGGCGAGTATATTGGCAAGGGTACTTTTTCCTGAACCATTGGGTCCCATGATGGCATGTACTTCGCCGGTTTTTACTTCCAGATTGATCCCTTTCAGGATTTCCTTGCCTTCAACCGAGGCACGTAAGTTCTTTATTGATAGCATTCTAAAATAGTTTCAAGTTCAAAATTCCAAGTTCCAGGTCTTGAGTGGCGAATCTTGAATCTCGAGTAAAAAACACTCAACATTCGGGATTCATTCGCCATTCGGGATTCTAACATTCTAATATTCCTCTTACCCTACGCTTCCTTCCAGACTGATGGCCAGCAATTTCTGTGCTTCAACGGCAAATTCCATCGGAAGTTTGTTCAGGACTTCGCGGGCATAACCGTTAACGATCATCCCGATGGCATCTTCAGTGGAAATACCACGCTGGTTGCAGTAAAATATCTGGTCTTCTCCGATTTTGGAAGTTGTGGCCTCGTGCTCGATGATTGACGATTTGTTGCCCACTTCGATGTAAGGAAAAGTATGCGCGCCACAGGTTGAACCGAGTAAAAGAGAGTCGCACTGTGAATAGTTGCGTGAATTGGTTGCGCCTGGCATCACTTTCACCAAACCACGATACGAATTATCACTTTTCCCTGCCGAGATACCTTTCGATACGATAGTGCTTTTAGTATTTTTACCAATGTGGATCATCTTGGTTCCGGTGTCGGCCTGCTGATGGTGATTGGTCAGGGCAACGGAGTTAAACTCGCCTACAGAATTATCACCGATTAGCACACAGCTTGGATATTTCCAGGTAATGGCCGAACCGGTCTCAACCTGTGTCCAGCTAATCTTGGAGGATTCGCCTCGGCAAATACCACGCTTGGTAACGAAGTTATAAATTCCACCGATTCCGTTTTTGTCTCCCGGATACCAGTTCTGAACCGTTGAATATTTCACTTCGGCACGATCCATGGCAATGATTTCGACTACTGCGGCATGCAACTGGTTTTCGTCGCGCATCGGGGCTGTACAGCCTTCGAGATAACTCACATAGCTGTCGTCTTCAGCAATAATCAGGGTGCGCTCGAATTGACCGGTTCCGGCTGTATTGATCCTGAAATACGTCGAAAGTTCCATTGGGCAGCGAACACCTTTGGGAATGTAGCAGAACGATCCATCTGAAAATACTGCCGAATTCAGGGCAGCAAAAAAATTATCAGTTATAGGAACAGACATCCCAAGGTATTTTTTGATCAGTTCCGGATGCTCAATCAGCGCTTCACTGAAGGAGCAAAAAATGATTCCTTTTTCGCCAAGCACCTTTTTAAAAGTGGTGGTTACCGAAACGCTGTCCATCACCACATCAACCGCAACACCAGCAAGGTGTTTCTGCTCTTCGATCGGAATTCCCAGTTTTTTAAAGGTTTCAAGCAACTCCGGATCAACTTCGTCCAGACTTTGGTATTTCGGGCTTGTTCGGGGAGCCGCGTAATAAATGGTTTCCTGAAAATCAATGGGAGGTATCCGCAAATGGGCCCATTCCGGAGCTTTCATTTTCAGCCATTCGCGGTATGCTTTCAATCTGAATTCAAGCATAAATTCAGGCTCCTTCTTTTTAAATGAAATCAGCCTGACCACATCTTCGCTTAATCCTTTGGGAATAACATCGGTCTCAATATCGGTTACAAAACCGTATTGATATTCTTGTGTAGTTATGTCGTTTAATAATTTATCCTGATTTTCCATGTCGTTCTGTCTCTCCTGATTGCAACTTAGTAACAATCCTGCACCCTGACTGTTTAAAATTAATTGCAAAGATAAGGAAGTAAAGCTATTTTTGCCGATGATTTGGAGACAATAAATACCTTCAGGTCTTAATTATTAACATGCAAGAAACAAAAAAACCAACTTTACTTTCTGAACTGGGAGAGTTTGGATTGATTAACCGCCTAACCGAAAAAATAAAACTCAAAAATACAAGTACGCTAAAAGGAGTTGGTGACGATGCGGCTGTTTTGTACTATCCTGAAAAAAAGATTGTGGTAACTACCGACCTTTTAACCGAAGGAATTCATTTCAACCTGATGTATGTTCCGTTGAAACATCTGGGCTATAAGGCTGTGGTAGTAAACCTTTCGGATGTTTATGCCATGAATGCCACACCACGGCAGATCACAGTTTCGATAGCTATTTCATCGAAGTTTTCACTCGAAGCTGTTGAAGAACTTTATTCAGGAATTCATCTGGCCTGCGAAAAATACGGAGTTGACCTGATTGGCGGCGACACCACAAGCTCGCTTACCGGTCTGACCATCAGCATAACGGCCATTGGTGAAGCCAATGAAAACGAACTTGTTTACCGCAGTGGCGCTCAGGTAAACGACTTGCTCTGTGTATCAGGAGATTTGGGCGGCGCATACATGGGTTTGCAATTGCTGGAACGCGAAAACCAAGTGTTCAAAGTAAACCCAAATCAAAAGCCTCAATTCGAAGGTTACGATTATATTCTGGAACGGCAGTTGAAACCCGAAGCACGCGCTGATATTAAAGCATTACTGAAAACCTTGAATATCAAGCCAACCGCAATGATTGATATTTCAGACGGACTGTCGTCGGAAGCGCTGCATTTGTGCAATGCATCGAAAGTGGGTTGCAGTATTTACGAAGAAAAAATACCACTTGATAAGCAAACGAAAGATTTTGCCGAAGAGCTGAACATCAATCCACTGGTGGCAGCACTCAATGGCGGTGAAGATTATGAATTGCTGTTTACTGTTCCGCTTGCCAGTTTTGATGTGATTAAAAAGGAATTCGACATTACCATTATCGGCCACATTACTGCCGAAAGCGAAGGAACCAACCTCATCACCAGTGGAGGTTCGGTAATTCCGCTTCAGGCGCAGGGATGGAATCCGCTGATGAATTCTGAATATTAACGCTAATTTCTCCAATTAGGCGTTTTATTTCCCGCAAACCAGGATTGAAGTGGTGTACTTTATGTTGCTGAATATGCCCGGATTATTCTGTTCATCTCAACATTCACTGCTTCATTAATTAACTGACGACTTTTGTCAGCCTCAAACCATTCCACCGTGCGGCGAATTCCTTCACTGAAAGGTATATTAGCCTGAAATCCGGGAACGAATGATTTTATTTTAGTGTTGTCAAACACCGTACTCCACATTTTGTCACCGTATAAACTTCCGGTAAACGATGGGGCCACTTTTACAATAAAGTCGGATGGAATATGCACGATGTTTGCTTCAACGCCCAAAGCTCCGGCAATGGTTTGATAAATCTGATCCCAGTTCAGAACTTCATCAGTAGTAATGTGGAAGGCCTCACCCAAGACTCGCTCATTTCCCAGAAGTTCAATAAAACCGCGGCTAAAGTCTTCGGCATGAGTCACCACCCAAAGCGATGAACCGTCGCCGTGAACAATGATTGGCAGTCCTTTTTTCATGCGATCGGCTAAAGTATAGCAACCCCAGCCACCAATAGCAATCGGGAAATTTGTATCATAAGTCAGTGAAGGCCTGACAATCGTTACCGGGAAACCCTGATCGCGGTAGGCTTTCATCAGGCGTTCTTCGCAGGCAATTTTGTTACGCGAATAATCCCAATAAGGATTTTCCAGCGGTGTAGATTCTGTGATCAGATAATGTTTTGGGGGCTTTTGGTAGGCTGAAGCCGAACTGATGAACACAAACTGTTCGGTGCGGCCACTGAAAATAGCAAGGTTGCGCTCAATATCTTCCGGAGAATAAGCAATCCAGTCAACCACCACATCAAAATTCAGGTTCTTTAATGCAACCTGCATGCTTTTCAGTTCGTGGATATCCGCAGTCAGGGTAATACTTGCGGGAATTCCGGAGGAACGCAATCCACGGTTCAGCAAATAAAGTTCGTAACCTTTGTCAATGACCTGGCGACTGACCGCACTGCTGATAAAACCTGTTCCACCGATAAAAAGTACTCTCATAACAGATTCGTTTTTAAACTTTGCCTGATAAAAGTAGAAAAAAGGAAAATAATCAAATCAAATTCAGTAATTTGGTCATCAAAACTAAACATTTATGAACCCAGCAATGAAACAAAAATCAATGAAACTTTTGGGCCTGATTCTAACTTTCCTTCTGATCAATTCAACTGTTTTCAGTCAGGTAATCGGCCTTGTGGATGTAAAACATGCTGAACAGGTGATTACCGTTGGCGGCCCGACGGCCGATGTTACAGGATTTACATCTGAGGCGATTATGATTGCAATGGATGCACTTCGTACCCGAGGTGGCGGTGTAGTGAAACTCAAACCTGGTACCTTTGAAATTATTGGTCCGGTGCGCCTTTCGAGCAATACTTCACTGATCGGATCAGGCAAATCAACCATCCTGAAAAAATGCGATGGATTTAAAACCAGCTTTATTATTGATGCAGATTGGGGAATGTTAAAGGCAGTGGTAAAAGATGCAAGCGGTTTTAAAAAGGGGATGGGTATTCAGTTGTATGATGAGGGGCACAATCAGGGTTGGGATGTTACAACTGCTGTAATTACCGACATTCAGGACAATGTGATTTATTTTGACAACCGCACGGTAAACGATTACCTGGCCAGCCTGAACGGAACCATTACCAATGGCTGTTCGATTATGGAAGCGGTTGATGTGGAAAATGTGAAAATTGCTGACCTGGTTATCGAAGGAAATAAGTCAACCAACGATTACATCAATGGGTGCCGGGGCGGAGGAGTTTACATTCATAAATCGAAAAACTGCAGGGTGGAAAATGTCCGGATTAACGAGTTTAATGGCGACACTTTTAGCTGGCAGATTACTGAAAACATCACAATCAGGGGATGCGAAGCTTCGAATGGAGGAGGACTTGGATTCCATCCCGGAACCGGATCGGATCATTCCATTGTCGAAAACTGCATCAGTCACCACAATAAAGGAGACGGTTTATTCCTTTGCTGGCGCGTCCAAAATGGTATCTTCCGCAACAATACATCGTATGCCAACGGTGATAATGGAATTTCCATTGGCCATAAGGATACTGACAATGTATTTGAAAATAACCGGGTTTACGAAAATGCCCATCACGGCGTACTTTTCCGTAACGAGAACGAGCAAAATAGTGGACACCGTAATACATTTACCAACAATACCATTGAAAACAACGGCACGGAGCGCGAATCGGCCGGGTTCTACATTGGCGGCGAAACGCACGACATTACCATTACCAATAATACAATCCGTTCAACCGGAAAAGGGAAGCAGACCACTGCTGTTTGGGTTGGCAAACAATCAACGAAAGTAACCGTCAGAGACAATCAGATTTCGGGTTCGAAGGAGTTGGTGCAGGAAAAATAGGGTGCGGAGATTTGATTGTTTTCATGTCCGTCGGCTGAAGCCAGACGGCAAAGGATAATGCTTTGTATAACATTCGCGCTCATTCAATGCGCTATCCTTTGCCGTTTCACTTTAGTGAACGGACATGAGGTTTTAACAGTGCTCCCTTCGACATGCCATTTAGATTTGTAGTTCTATTAACATTAATTGTTTACAGTTCTTTGAAATAATGTCTATGTTGTTGATTTTCTTTTCTTTTTGCTACTTTTTCTTTTCTTTGTTTACAAGTAAAAACTGTTAATATCAGCAACCATGGTCCGGGGCGCTTTAGTTCGACAGCTAGGTTAATGGCCTATCCTGAGATTCAATCCCCGGTACCAGGTTTTGGGCTGGCCTCGAATAGAAATTAAGGAAAGACCTATTATTAATGGCTCGAGTGTACCCGAAACATGGTTGTTTTTTTAACCTAAAAAAATTACAAATATGACCTTCAAAAATTTTATTGGAATTGATATTTCCAAAGGCACGTTTGATTTTGCCCTACTCAAGGATGGAAATCTGTCAAATCCCATTTCGGGTGAAACATCGAACAACACTTCAGGACTCGTGAAATTGGAAGAGTTCCTGAAGAAACAAGGGTTAAATATGAACGAAACACTGTTCTGCATGGAACATACCGGAATTTACTGTCGGTTGTTATCGCAATATCTTGTGGAGAACAACTATCATGTTTGGCTGGAAATGCCCGTTCAGATCATCCGTTCTCAGGGTGTTCAGCGTGGCAAGAACGACCATATCGATGCGATCCGCATTGCTGAATATGCCTGTATGAAAAAGGAAAAAGCCGTTCTTTGGTCCCCGCCGCGAGAAGTGATTCTCCAAATCAACGATTTGTTGACCCTTCGCGACAGGCTGATCGAATCCCGTAAATCATTAAAACAACCAATTAAGGAGTTTATCGATGCAGGGTTTACAGACACGGCCAAACTTATCGAAAGCAGATGTTCGGGTACACTAAAAGCAATCGATAAAGAGATTGAGCAGATCGAAAAAGAACTTGATAAGTTGATCAACAAGGATTCCAACCTCAAGAGGCTTTATAAACTGGCAACCAGTGTACCTGGGATAGGAAGAATAACAGCACTAACGTTGTTGTATTTTACCAATGAGTTCAAACTCTTTGTAACTGCAAAACAACTGGCTTGTTATTGCGGGATTGCCCCATTTGCACATACTTCTGGAACTTCAGTAAGGGGAAAACCAAGAGTGAGTAATTTTGCCAATAAAAGATTGAAGAAACTACTTCACATGGTGGCCATGACAACAATCTCTTGTGATAAACAATTGTCCCATTATTATCAACGCAAAGTAAATGAAGGAAAAAACAAAATGTTGGTCATTAATGCTATCAGAAATAAAGTCCTTCACCGTCTGTGTGCCGTAATTAAAAGAGGAACTCCTTATCAAATAGAATATCAAACAACATAAAAATATTTCAAAGAACATTTGGTCAAACCATAGAAATCTCTGGCTGACTTCGGCGTGAGCTCAGTCGAACGCTCAGGGAGCGACGCATTGATGAGCATTCTCTACCGAAGTCGCTGCCTGAGCGCGAAGCAGTCGAAGGCAGAAGGCGAATGCAAGACGACTTTGAGCTACGGGCAATGTTGAAAACAAATAATTAATCGCATGAAATAGTCTCAACATAAAAGCTTTGTGAATCGTTGTCCAACTTTAATTGTTGAATATTAATATTTTCTCCTTGAATCAGTTTGTTGATGGAGGGAAGAAATGCATTATGAAAATCTAATCCTAAAATAATTGATTTCAACGATTTCCTTATATTACACATTCTTTCATTATTTAAAGATAAAAGCCTCCATTCCGCCTCAGAATTCCAATCTGGTCTTTTTGAAAAAAATATGAGTTGTCTTAACTCTTCGAGTGACATTTCCCCTTCTACACCAATTTCTGCTTTTGGTTTTTCGTAACGCACTTTATCAAAATAGAGAGTGTTGTCGTTTTCTTCAATAAAAGCAATTGGGCATATCTTTAAAGTAACACCTCTATATTTATCTCCATAATGTGCCCACATCGTTGGAAGATCAAAACCTTTTGTATCTTCAGTGTCTCCTGAAAAACAAGTTATTGTATTAATATTAATATCTCTTTTCCAAAAGATTTGTAACGCTTTATAAGCATTTTTAGCCTTAACATGAACAGAGGGTTTGATTTCCATTTTTTCACGAGGATCATTTGTGTTTTTTAGAGTGTTCATCTTCAATTGGAAGTTGCCAAGTATTAAAAATAATTTTTCGACACTTGTGTAATGATAAATTGAATCTGGATATTTATTCATAGGTCACTTTTTTGCAAAGTTAATTATATTGAAAAACATTCACTATCAAAATCTTATAACTATTACTGAATTTTAAATCCATCTAAAAAGCCGCTCCCTTTTCGGAAAGCGGCTTTTATATTTTGCGCCGTAGAGACGTTGCATGCAACGTCTCTACAACCAATATTGCATCTTTTCTCCTCCCCTTCGGGGAGGCCGGGAGGGGCTTCTATTCTTCGTGAGCAGCCAACAGCACCTCCAGAATTTTCTTTCCGGCAGCGGCAACGCTGGTGCCAGGACCGAATAGGACAACTATGCCGGCATTGTACAGGAATAGGTAATCGGGATTTATTAAAGAAATAATTGTATTTGATATTTTCATACCTATGATTTCAAATCGGATACATCATAGAACTAAGAATAGACCTCGAATTCAACCAACTATTAAAGTTGATCCATCAGCTTCCTAAAAAGGATATTGAACGGTTGTCTGTTGTCCTGCAATCAGAAGTTTCTGCGAACAAATCAATAAGTTCATTGCCTTGAAGCGCCAACATGGACTGACGCTGAGCTTCAGGATTATAATGATGCCAGAGCTCATCTGAATCAATCGAGGATTGCATGATTTTGCTGGATTCGTCCAGATTAATTTGGCTGATATTCTAATTGGTGCAACTGCTGTAACATATTCTATCCCAATTGCTACCTTAAACATTAAACATTTCGACCGGATAAAAGGATTGGAAATTTTCAAATAATACAAAAAATCACATACAAAAAAGCCGCCTCCCTTCCCAGGAAAGCGGCTTTTATATTTTACGCCGTAGAGACGTTGCATGCAACGTCTCTACAACCAATATTGCATTTTTTCTCCTCCCCTTCGGGGAGGTTGGGAGGGGCTACTATTCTTCGTGTGCAGCCAACAGCACCTCCAGAATTTTCTTTCCGGCAGCGGCAACGCTGGTACCCGGTCCGAAAATGGCAACCACACCGGCATCGTACAGAAATTGGTAATCCTGGGCAGGAATTACACCACCGGCAATCACCATGATGTCTTCTCGACCCAGCTTTTTCAATTCAGCGATAACAGCAGGAACCAGGGTTTTGTGGCCAGCTGCCAGGGATGAAATTCCCATCACATGCACATCGTTCTCAACGGCCTGTTTGGCGGCTTCTTCCGGAGTCTGGAACAGCGGTCCCATGTCCACGTCGAAACCTAAGTCGGCATAACCGGTTGCCACTACTTTGGCGCCGCGGTCGTGTCCGTCCTGACCCATTTTGGCGATCATGATACGTGGCTGACGGCCTTCGAGCTTTGCAAATTTAGCGGCCAGATCCTGAGCTTCCTTAAAGGTTGAATCGTTTTTACTTTCTGCTGAATACACGCCTGAAATAGTTCTGATAGTTGCTTTATAACGTCCCACATGTTTTTCGCATGCGTATGAAATTTCGCCCAGTGAAGCGCGTTTTTGAGCTGCTACGATGGCCAGTTCCAGCAGGTTTCCCTGGCCGGTTTCCACACATTGGCTGAGGACTTCCAACGCTGCCTGGCATTCGTCTTCGTTCCGTTCGGCACGCAATTTAGTCAATCGTTCGATCTGTGACAAGCGAACGGCCGTATTATCAATTTCGAGGATATCAATCGGATCTTCCTTTTCCAAACGATATTTGTTCACACCAACAATGGTTTGGGTATGACTGTCGATACGGCCCTGAGTACGGGCTGCAGCTTCTTCGATGCGCATTTTCGGGACGCCGGTTTCAACAGCTTTCGACATACCGCCGAGTTTCTCCACTTCCTCAATCAGCGCCCATGCTTTTTGAGCCAGTTCATTGGTCAAAGTTTCCACGTAATACGAACCTGCCCAAGGATCAACCGCGCGGCAAATCTCCGTTTCCTGCTGAATGTATAACTGAGTGTTACGGGCGATCCGGGCTGAAAAGTCAGTCGGCAAAGCGATGGCTTCGTCCAGTGCGTTGGTGTGAAGCGATTGGGTGTGGCCCAGCGCAGCAGCCATGGCCTCGATAGTCGTGCGGCCAATGTTGTTGTACGGATCCTGTTCAGTGAGCGACCAGCCTGAAGTTTGGCAGTGCGTGCGCAAAGCCATTGATTTCGGGTTCTTCGGATTGAACTGTTTCACCATTTTTGCCCAGATCATTCGTGCAGCACGCAACTTGGCAATTTCCATGAAGTGGTTCATCCCGATGGCCCAGAAGAACGATAAACGCGGGGCAAAAGCATCAATATCAATTCCGGCTTTGATCCCGGTACGAAGGTATTCCAGACCATCGGCCAGCGTGTATGCCATTTCGATGTCGGCCGTAGCGCCGGCTTCCTGCATGTGATATCCGGAGATAGAAATCGAGTTAAATTTTGGCATTTTCTGCGAAGTGAACCCGAAAATATCGGCAACTATCCGCATCGAAAATTCAGGTGGGTAGATGTAGGTATTACGCACCATAAATTCTTTCAGGATGTCATTCTGGATTGTTCCTGAAAGCTGTTCGAGCGTTGCGCCCTGTTCGAGTGCTGTTACAATGTAGAATGCCAGTACCGGAAGTACCGCGCCGTTCATGGTCATCGAAACCGACATTTTATCGAGTGGAATCTGGTCGAACAGGATTTTCATATCCAGGATGGAATCTATGGCTACACCGGCATTTCCAACGTCGCTAACCACGCGTGGGTGATCAGAATCGTATCCACGGTGAGTTGCTAAATCGAAAGCTACCGAAAGACCTTTCTGTCCGGCAGCAAGGTTCCGGCGATAAAATGCATTCGACTCTTCGGCCGTTGAGAAACCTGCATACTGACGCACGGTCCAGGGCTGCATGGCATACATTCCGGAATAAGGACCACGCAGAAATGGAGCCAGACCAGCAGCATAGTTCAGGTGTTCCATGCCTTCCAGGTCCTCTTTGGTGTAAACCGGTTTCACCGGAATCTGTTCCGGAGTAATCCAGTTCTTTTCAATCTGATTGGCTGCATTCCACTCGGCTGTATTGGGCTGTGGCGCAACTGTTTTGATGTTTATGTCTTTAAAATTTGGTCGCATAATTTGTAGATGATAGATTCTAGATGATAGATATTAGACAAGGCGGTTCTGAAAGGAGATCATCATTTTAATAATTTCGGAGATGCTTTCGAATTCAGGATTTAAATCACTTTCAGTTATGTAATCGAGATCATTAGTCAAAATCAATAAAGTGTCCAGTTCAAAAAGTGAACCTCTTGAAATATTCAGAAAATGATGGAAATCGCGATCAGTCCCACGACCAGCACCTTCAGCAATATTGGCAGGAATTGAAACAACCGCACGTCTGATTTGTGAAGTTAATCCATAAAGTTCTTCTTTTGGAAATTTCTTCGAGATTTCATAAACAACTTTAACAAGCGTTCTGGCTTTTTGCCAGATTTTCATTTCCTTATAATTATGCATAGCAAGGGTTTTAGTCTAATATCTGATGTCTAATATCTGATGTCTTAAAACAATTTACTTTGGTACGCTTTCAATTCTTCGAGTAAGTTACTTTTTACATTGATAAAGTTCGAAATGCCCTTTTCTTTCAGTTCGTCGGTACAGGCAGGAGCGCCGGCAACCACGAAGATGGCTTTTCCGGCAATGACATCGAATGCAGCAGGTGCAAGTTCAGCATATTCGTCGTCGGAGCTGCAAATAACCACGATTTGCGCGCCAGCTTCCTGAGCAGCTTTCCAACCTTCTTCAACAGTTTTGAAACCGTTGTTGTCGAGTACGTCGAAACCGGCGACCGCAAAGAAGTTGCAGGCAAACTGTGCACGGGCTTTGCGCATATTCAGATTTCCGATTGGCATCATGAAAGCCAGCGGACGTTTGTTGTTCCGGGCATAAACATCAGTCTTGTAACGAAGCGCTTCGAAAGCCTGAGCGCCACGGTATGGCTTCAGTGTTTCAATTTCGACTTTTCCCGAAGTTAAATCAGCGGGAGCAAAAACAGAAGTATTAACAGTGCCTTCGATTTTTTCGGTGAAATTCGGGAACTGGTTTACGCCCAACAGGTTTTCGCGACGCGTAGCTATATTCATATCGCGTTTTCCGGCCATTTTTTTAATTTCAGCCTGAATGAATCCTTCGCGCAAAGCAGCAAGGTATCCGCCTTTTTCCTGAACTTCGAGGAAAAGTTTCCAGGCCTGGTCTGCGATAGAAGCAGTCAGTTCCTCGAGGTAATAAGAACCGGCAGCAGGGTCGGCAATTTTCGAGAAATGCGATTCTTCTTTCAGCAGTAACTGCTGGTTGCGGGCGATGCGATCAGAAAACTCGTTGCTTTCTTCGTAGGCCGCATTGAAAGGAAGAACAGTGATTGAATCGGCGCCACCCAAAGAAGCGCTCATGGCTTCGGTTTGCGTACGGAGCGCATTCACATATGGATCGTAAACGGTTTTGTTCCAGCTTCCGGTTTCGGCATGAACGATCATTTTGCATGAACTATCGTCTTTGGGTTCGTAAGCTTTCACAATCTGAGCCCACAACAGGCGGCCAGCACGCAGTTTAGCGATTTCGAGAAAATAGTTGGCGCTGATCGAAAGGTTGAACTTCATTTTTTTAGCCACAGCATCAACTTCCAAACCGGTTGATGAGTTGGTTGATGAGCCTGTCGAATCAGTCGAATCATCTGTAAGAATAGTCAGGTATTCAGCACCCTGAGCCAGTGAATAAGCCAATTCCTGAACAATTGACGATCCGGCGTTGCCGAAGTTTTTTCCATTTACGACTAATGTTTTGAATTCAGAAAGTTCGGAAGTTGACTGAATCATTTTGATTGCTTTTTCAATCGCATGGTCCTGGCTTTTCCTGAATTTCCCGGTCAGGGCATACTTTCCAAACGGATCGTACTCAACAGAAGCGCGGATGTTTTTCGGGTCCCAACTGCCTTGTTTCACGAACTCAGCAAAAGCTTCAGCCACTTTGCGTGAACAACAATTGCCGGCAAAGTTCACTTCAACGGCATCCAATTGAATGTCTTTCAGCAAAACGGCCAAATCGGCATCTGTTAATTCGCCGGATTCTTTAAATTCGAAAGCCAACGAATCCACCCCTTTCATCAGATAAGTCAGAGCTTTTTTGTTGGCTTCATCAAGATCTATCACTGGAATGCTCTGTCGTACCAGCCATTCGTTGCTCTTCGTTTTGTTTCCTCTGACGAAAGGAAATTCACCGGGCAGGCTGTTCAGGTATTCCAGTTTCTCCAGATTTTCTTCTCTGTAAAAAGGCTGAACGGCGATGCCTTCATTTGTTTTCCATACCAACTTCCGGTTGAAGTCGGCACCTTTCAGGTCAGCAGTAATTTTATCCATCCACTGCCGGGTGCTGACAGGAGGAAATTCTTCAAATAGCTTGATATATTTTTCTGCCATAAAATGATTTGTTTTGAAAATCAGTACGAAAATAGTGCTTTTAGTCCATGGCAGAACTTTTTCAGGAGAGATATTGGTGATTCGTAAAGTAACTTTAACCCAAAACTATCTGGAAACAACCAGATCAAAGGAAGTTGAAAAGGCAATTGGCTGGGTAACCTGAGTGGAAATATCCAGAAGTTTGTAGTTTACGGTGTAGGTTCCTTCAGGTAATTTTCCGATCGGGATTGTATCGTTACGCTGAACACATGGCCATTTCATCATGCTGTTGAACTGTTTCTCAATGTCAATGATTTTACCAGTGCGTTTATTTTTGGAAAGTGTATTATATGCGCAGTCGTCATAGATCACCAACTTGATTTCATCTTTGCTGGAAGGACTTTCAGGAAATATTTTCATAAGGCTTTCGATCTGATTAATTGACAGATCATCTTTCACCTCTTTCTTGCAGGCAATTGAAAATAAAAGGAAAATGACATAAGCACAAACAGTAAGTTTCATAAATTCCTGAATTAAAGACTTGATACAGACTGATTATTTGCTCAAAAGGTTGCGTGAACGGCGAGAAAAATAGATGAAAAGTAAAACTCAGTTATTAGCCAAATGGTGCACGCTTTTTGGTTTTTCTGCCTGGTTTTCTACCTCCCTGAAAACACGCAGCAGATTTCCGCCCCATATTTTTCGGATTTCCTTCTCGCTATATCCTCTCCTAACCAATTCCAAAGTGATATTCGGAAACTGGCTGACATCGGCACAATCGCGCAGGCCGCCACCTCCGTCGAAATCACTACCAATTCCAACATAGTCAATCCCGGCCAGATTTTTTACATGATCAATGTGATCAACCAATTCTTTCACACCTGGCATGTTCTTCAAATCTTTTGCTTTCAATCCGTCCCATTCCTGAAATAAGGCTTCTTTCTCTTTGTCGTTCAACTTGTCGGAATTGGCCCGGTAAAATTTTCGTAAACGTTTAACTTCAGTATATTGAAAAGTTGTAGTATCGGGTTCTTTGAGGTAAGCATCGAGGAGGCATATTTGGATCACGCCACCCTTTTCAGCAAGCTTTTGAATCATTTCATCAGTTAGGTTCCGGTCGTTTTTGGCTATGGCACGAACTGAGCTGTGCGAGGCAATTATTGGTGTTTTACTCAATTCAACGGCATCGAAAAACGATTTGTCGGAGGCATGCGAAACGTCAATCATTATCCCCAAACGGTTCATTTCGGCGATCACCTGTTTCCCGAATTCGCTCACTCCGTTGTGTTCGGCAGGTTTGCCATCGCTCGAGGAGTCGCAGATGTCGTTGTGATACGAATGGCAAAGCGTGATGTAGCGAACGCCTCTTTTATAGAATTCTTCGACCCGCGATATATCTTTGGCCAAAGGAAACCCGTTTTCCATGCCAATGTAAATGGCCCTCTTTCCGGTCTTTTCAATTCTGGCAAGGTCGTCCGCTTTCAGCGCCAGGGTAGCCAGATCGCTGTCTTTGTTCAGCATGGCATGAATAGAATCGAGCATCTGGTTAGCCAGCTTACAGGTTTTGTTGTAATTTTCATCGTTGCGTGGTTTTTGCCCGGTATAAACGGCAAAGAACATAGCATCCAACCCTCCGGATTTCATACGTGGCAAATCTACCCTGCTTTTGGACGCTTTGTGCTCGTCGCGAACCGAAAATCCGGGCTTGATCATGAGCATCGGAGTGTCGCAATGTGTATCAACAGTTAAACATTTTTGGTGGATGCGATGTGCTTTTTTTAGGGGCTTTTTTGAATCACCAGTGTTTGTGAAACTCATTAAAACTGATGCAATCAGGCAGATGGTCAGCGCTTTTTTAATCATCGGGTTGATCGGTTTATGATTTTAAAGTTTTCAAATGTAACGAAAAACAGGAAAAAAATGGGAACAAACCTTGCCCATCGAAAAAAACAGGCCATTCATCGAAATAAATTTCTGCTTGGTTTTATTCTACCGATATTCGATTCAAAATAAAAAATCAGGATTATGAAATTCCGAAAACTACTCATTGTTACAGTAATCATCCTGTTCATCTCAGGATGTTCCGATTTTATCATGATTTGCTCGCTGAATCCATTCTACTTGGAAAAAGATGTCACACTTGCTCCTGAAATTGAGGGAAACTGGTCTGTTCACCCGATTCAGTCTAAAAAAGACTCAACCGAAAAAAACAGCAGCCACTGGGAAATGTCCGACACAACTTCTGTTTGGCAAATCAGGCAATTCATATCTGAAGAAAAGCTAAAAAATAAACAGGGTACAGATTCTGTTGTATTCAAACCTCAGAATTTTTATGTGGTGAAACTAACAGGAAACAATCCTGATTCTGCACAATACCAATTTAGGCTGGTTCTTTTCAGGGTAAAAGACTTTTTGTATGCCGATTTCAGTCCCCGCGAAACCGCGGCGATTCAAAACAGCAGGATGGCTAAAGAGAATTACTTTACCGTTCATACACTGGCACGAATTACAGTTCGAAATAAACAGCTTATCGTGTCATGGCTTGGCAACGAATACATGAAAAGCATGATCGAGGAGAAACGGGTAAGGATTAAGTACCGTTGGGTTGAAGATGCCAAACGGCTTTTACTGACGGCCTCCTCCAAAGAATTGACGGATATGATTGAACGGTATGCCGACCAAAAACGATTTATTGACTGGGACGACCAGCTTGCGATGTTGAAACTAAACCGAATAAATGAATAAGCTATGAAAATCATTTACTTTAAAAAACAGTTGATAACCATTTTGCACCTGCTCTTCTGGTTTGTTTCGTTCAATTTCTGGAATGTTGTATTCAATCCCGGCGTTGAGTCAACTTTTGCTGTTCAGGGCTTTGGTGTGGAATGGGATTTTATTCTGCTTCTCAATTTTCTTTTCCTGCTATACTGCACACTGCCGTTGATCTGGTTGGTTAAAAAGGCCCGGCTATGGATAAAAATACCAGTCAGCATTTTGTTTCTGATCCCAATCGGTTATGTGATCCTGCAATTGGTAAAACCTGACGGCAATAAAGACGATGTTGCAGGTTTTTTGGAATATTTTGTGAAAAATTTCCTTTATGTGGTCGTCTTTCATGCTACCATAGTAACTGCTGTTTATTTTAACCTGAACGTTTTCATTACCCGGTTCCTGAGCCGAAGCAGGTTTGGAGTGTATCTGCTTTATGCCTGCGGATTATGCTTGCTGACGGCTTTGATGAATTTTACTTTGTTCGACTTATTCATTGATAAAATCTTCCCCAGCCTCTATTATATTTCCTATTTCCGGATTTGGGAGCTTATCCTGATCGTAGCAGCATACCTTATTTTTACCGGCATTTTATTCCTGATTTGGCAGTACGCCCAAATGCTCATTGAAAAGCGCGATGCTGCCCGTAACGAGCTCTCGGCCCTGAAAGCGCAAATCAATCCGCATTTCCTGTTCAACAACCTGAATACCATTTATTCGATGGCTTCGAAAAACGACAAACGTACCGCAGATATAGTTTTGCAGCTTTCCGATTTTCTGAGGTACGTGCTGTACGATACATCCTGCGAAACCATACCGCTCGAAAAAGAAATTGAAACAATCAGAACCTACGTCGGTTTGCAGAAAGAACGCGTGAATCCTGAAATTACACAGATACTCTTGACTACTGAAGGAAATTTTCCAGGAGTTTCCATAGCACCGCTGCTATTACTTCCACTGGCCGAAAACTGTTTCAAGCACGGAGTTGGGAAGAATTCAGGGACAATTCTGATCAGCATAAATTTTAACGGGAAACAACTTATTTTCAGAACAGAAAACAACATTGCACTGCGCGAAAAAACGGATGCTGAAGAGAATGGAGGCATCGGAATCAAAAATGTTGAAAAACGATTACATTTGATCTATCCTGACCGTCATTCATTAGAGTACACTGAAGAAAACGGAGTTTTCAGGCTTGAAATGAAAATTGAATTGGAGTAAAGAAAAAAAAATTGTTTCGGGTTACGAGTTTCGGGTTACTGCAACTCACAACCCGCAACCCGCGACTATAAAATATGAACTGCATCATTATTGAAGACGAACCTGCTGCTCAGTCCATTCTGGAACACAACCTTTCCAGATGTCCGGATTTACGCTTTTGTGGCGCTTTTGCTGATGCTTTTTCGGCGCAGGCATTTATGCAAAACCAAGCGATTGACCTGATTTTTCTCGATATCAATCTACCCGAAATGTCGGGGGTAAGTTTTTTGCGGACATTGGTTACTCCTCCATTAGTAATTTTCACCACAGCATATCCTCAATATGCCGTTGATGGTTTCGATTTGGAAGCTATTGATTTTTTACTGAAACCTTTTTCGTTCGAACGGTTCTGCAAAGCGGTGAACAAAGCCCGCCAAAAATTCAACAGCAGGATACAACCAGCATTGCCCGCAAAACTTAGTGTTAAATCGGGCAAACGAATTTACCAACTTGTGGTTGAGGATATCCGGTTTATTGAAGCCTGCGGTGATTATGTGACTTTATTTTGCGTGGATAAAAAGCTGGTTGTACACGGAACAATGAAAAGTTGGGAAGAAAAGCTGAAAGGTTCTTCGTTCCTGAAAGTCCATCGGACAACCATCGTTAATCTTTCAAAAATTGATCACATCGAAGGAAATCAAATCCAGATTGGCGAACACAAACTTCCTGTCTCCGAACAGTTTAAAGAAGAACTTCTGGAGCGGATGGGCGGAAAGCAGGAAAATTGAAATCCCACTTTCGGAAAAATAAGGGTCTGTAAGAATTTTTCATATCCTACAAAGCCTCTTCTTTCAAGTCTATACCTGATCTACAACACGGAACCCGGAACCCGAATCCCGAAACTATTTCACCAGTTTGGCATCTTCCATTATCAGTTCATAAAAATAGCCGTAGCCAAAATCTTTTTTCAAACCGATGGTTCCTTCAAAAGTAACCACATCATCCATCGTAACTTTATCAAGAGTAGTAATGGTCAGGTCAAAGTTTTCGCCATCATTGGTACCATCCTGAATATGTATCCAGTTTTTGCCCATTACTTCATCATTGATTTTAACTACCTGCCCTTTCATCCTGATCGTTTTGCCGGCAAAATCGTTTCTGTCGGCATACAATTTGGCAATCGAAAGTCCATTATCTGCCGGAGCTACCGAAATACCTTCCTTCTTGGCCAAAGCTGGTTTTACAGGTTTCATTGCCTGCTGCATTTCGGCTTTTGGTGCGATTGGTTGGTTGCTGATACCCTGAACAAAATAAATTGTTTCGAATGATCTGTTTAGCTCTTTACTTTGGAAATTTTTCATTTCCAAGGCTTCTTCATAATAATAGGTTTCTCCTATTGCGGCTTCCTGACGGTTAACTGCAATCCAGTTTTCAGCGCCGTTTTCGGTCACCCTCAAATACGTGTACCCTGAAGTTTGAATAACTTCTTCTACTTTCACCTGGTGCATGGCCGGATTGGCTAAATTTTGCGCCGTTGGTACTTTATTCTTTTTTACACAACCCGAAAACCCGACAAGAAGGGCAAGAATAACAAATAATGATCTCATAATTTATACATTTTAATAATTTCTGATTCTACTTTTATTTGTTGAAAGCGCTGAACACAAAAACTTTAGCTTTCAAACAAATTTCAAAACAATTAGTTGTAATTTTAATTGATTTTTCAATCCCTACAGCGGGAATGACATAAATTAATCAAAAACTTTAAAAAAGACAAAATGGAACCTAAATCCGAAAAATCGAAGTTGGAAAAAGACAACAAAACCAGTCGTCGCGAATTTTTATTGAAAACAACCGCACTTGCCGGAGGATCAGTTCTTTTATGTTCTTTCCCTGCGCAATTATTTGCTGAAATCATCAAAGCGGATGACCCCAGGCTGGTTACAGAAACCATCAGTTACGCCGGAGCCAGTGGCCCAATGATTGCCTATTTTGCACGTCCGAAAGGGAAAAAGAAACTTCCGGCTGTGATCGTAATTCACGAAAACCGGGGACTTCAGCCACACATCAAAGACGTTACACGCCGAATGGCCCTCGAAGGTTTTATTGCCCTTGCCCCCGATGCTTTATCTCCACAAGGCGGAACTCCTGAAAAACCGGAAGATGCCGGCCCGATGTTTCAGAAATTAGACTACGAAGCCACCAAGAAAGATTTCTCGGCGGCTGTTGCGTATCTGAAAACCAATCCTCAAACGACCGGAAAAGTGGGTTGTACAGGTTTTTGCTGGGGCGGAGCCATGACAAACAATGTTGCTGTTATCACTCCTGATTTGGATGCAGCAGTTCCATATTATGGCGGACAACCCAAAGCCGAAGATGTGCCAAAGATTAAAGCGCCGATGCTTTTGCATTACGCCGGAAATGACGAACGGATCAATGCTGGAATTCCTGCATTTGAGGCAGCCTTGAAAGAAGCGAAAATAGAGTATCAGCTTTATATGTACGAAGGGGCAGCACATGCTTTCAACAACGATTCAAATCCGGAACGCTACAACAAGGAAGCCGCCGATCTGGCATGGGGAAGGACCATTGAATTCTTTAAGGAAAAGTTGAAATAAAAAGTGTTCCGTCGCAGTGGTCAGTTGGCAGTTTTCGGAACTGAACACTGGTTACTGCGACTGATTACTTCCCCAAGCTTCAGCAACCTCCTCAACAAATGGCTTGCAGTGGTTGAAAAACAGCTTGTACCCTTCACACAAATAGTTCAGGCCAGGTTCGCCTTCAGGAGTTTCAATGAACCGGTCTTTGGGGCAGGCTCCGTTGCACATGCTCCTGACGTCACATTTCAGGCAATATTCAGGAAGCAAATCGAGCTTGGCTTGCCCGAATGCTTTTTGCCCCATACTTTCGAGCAGTTCGGCCAGCGAATTACCCCGGATATTTCCTACCCAATGTGCTGAATCAACAAAGTGATCGCACGAATAAAAATCGCCGTTGTGCTCAACTACCGGCACACGCCCGCAAACTGATTTAAAAATACAAAGTGCATGATCGGGCCCAAAAGCTGTGAGAAGTGCTTCTTCAAAAATCTGAATTTTAACAGTTCCAATATCTGATATTTTCCATTCATCAAAAATCGCACACAGAAATTCGCCAAACGATTTCGCCGGAACAGAACGGTCAGAAACCTGATTGCTTTCAGGCGAAAGGCGCTCAACCACGGGAATAAAAGTCAGGAATTCAACTTTTGAACTTTTGAAAAAGCGGTAAACTTCCAAAGGAAACCGGACATTTCCGGAATGAACAACACAAAGTATTTCGCAGGGAATCTGGTACGTTTTCAGAAGTTGGAATGCCCTCAAAACCTCATCGAAGCTTGATTTGCCATCCTTTCTGAACCGGTTGGATGAATGAAATTTCTCCGGTCCGTCGAGACTGATTCCGACCATAAAATTTTCCATTTTCAGGAAACGGCACCATTCCTCATTCAGCAAAGTCCCGTTGGTTTGGATGCCATTGAGTACTTCCCGATTGGCCGGAAGGTGCTTTTTCTGAAGTTCCGCAATACGCCGGAAATAATCCAGACCTGCCATTGTTGGCTCTCCTCCGTGCCAGGAAAAGAAAACCGTTTGGGCAGACGACGCCTGAATGTGCTGAAGGATGTAAATTTCCAGCAAGTCATCAGACATTCGAAAACTCTTTTCATCAGGATAAAGCGCTCCCTTTTGGAGGTAATAACAATAGGAACAGGCCAGGTTGCATGCTGCCCCGACCGGTTTTACGAAAACCTGAAAATCTTCGGAAGTTTTTGTCACGCTAATATTTTAATAAAGTTTGTTCCCAGATTCGCTGGCACTGATTAGTTTCGAGAGCCTTACCAACCGGGTTGATTCCTGTTTAGCGCTCATCACCCAATAAATGATAGTTTTCTGGTACGAAAGAGGCTGCGAAGAGAAAAAAGTCCACGAGTCAGGATTTTTCCTGAACAGGATTTCCATTTTAGGATCAAATTTCTCTGGTCTATTTTCGTAGCTGTAAATGGCCGACCGATCTTCTCTGCGTTTTTCGAAAGCCGCCAAACCCGCAGGTGTCATTTTTCCTGACTGTATCAACTCTTCCACTTTTTTAATGTTTACCGCGCTCCAGTTGCTTTTCGGATTTCGTGGGGTGAACCTGATGCAGTAACTTTCATGGTCGATGGTTCTTCTAATTCCGTCAATCCAACCAAAACAGAGGGCTTCGTCAACCGATTCTGACCACGACAAGGTCGGCTTTTTCGTGGCAACCTTGTAAAAACCAACCAACAATTCGGTTTCGGTCTGACTGTTTTCCTCCAGCCATTTCCTGAAATCGGATGGACTGGCAAAAAATAGCGGAGATTTTACAGCATATAACGTCATCGGCATTCGATCTGCTTAAAATTTCAATCTTCTTCCAATCCGATGCCGAAGTCTGGATTGTACAGGAAGAATGAACTGACTTACAATCATAAGGACAACTCCAAGAATGATAATCGGCACCAGGATAAAAATCAGGGAATCAGATTTGTCAAGGTTAAAAAACAAGTACATTAGTGATGATACAATGAGTATAGCTCCTAATATAAGCAGGGAATTCCCGATGATTGAAGATGTCATGTCCTGCCTGGGATGTTGGATGGTCTGTTTTTTTAAGAATCCTTTTTGATGCATTGGTCACGGTTTTTTGGTGAATTAAAATATTTGAATCACGGGTTAAGACAATTTACAACTCTTTTATCCTGATATTCCTGAATTTCAGTTCCGAGCCGTGTCCGAGAAATCCGATGTAGCCTTTGTGTCGTAGCAATCCGGGGTGATCCTTATGGTCGGCAGTTCCTTTTTTGCTGGCTTCTTTCATGTTTCCTTCCAGAATGACAGTTCCGTTCAGCGTAATTTTAATGTTATCGCCTTTCACCATTACTTCCTGGTAATTCCATTCTCCCACCGGTTTCAGGAAACCCTTTTTGGCGGGAATGATTCCGTAAACCGAGCCGTGGTACTGATAAGGCTGCAAATCTTTGTAAATATCTGCGGTATTATCCAATATTTGGAGTTCTTTACCAACATAAGCCGCATCGCCTTCAAGCGGTGCATGAATCCCGAGACCATTGTTGGCGCCTGGAGTCAACTGAAATTCGAAGCGGAAAATGAAGTCAGAATATTCTTTTTCGGTGAACAGGTTGCCATGCGCGCCTTCTTTGGGATTAACGACCAGTAAACCGTCCTGAACAAGGTAATCAACCTTGTTACCAATCCAGTTATCCAGGTTTTTCCCATTGAACAGCAATTTAAAGTCCTCTTTTTCTTCTTCAGGATTAAGGTAAGCCTGATCTGGATTTAATTCCTTCACATACAGATTGCGGAAAGCCAGGTCGGTTCCATGAGCCTGCAATTCAATAGCTTCGCGGGCGAAAATCGGGATTGAACGGTCCCAGTAGTTTTCCAGCACCACATTGTCAACCACCAAAACTCCATTCAGGAAAACTGTTACGCGTTCACCCTCCATTTTAATGCGGAATGTATTCCAGTCGCCAATGGCATTATCGGCTAAAACAAGCGGATTTTTAGGATTCTTCTGGTTGTTGTACAACCCTCCGGAGCCAACCTGGGCGCCAACATCAACGCGCGAAGTGTCCCAAATCTGAACTTGGGGTGAACCGCGAAGGTAAATACCACTGTCGCCATGTTTGCTTATTTTCCAATCTACCAGCATCTCGAAATCGCCATACATTTTTTGGGTACACAGGTTATCGCCTTCGCCGTTAAACACGATACAACCATTCTTCACCGCCCAGTTGGTAAGCATTTTCACATTGGCTTCGGTTTGTGCCTTGGCCAGTTCTTCCTTGGTCATCTTTGCCCTGAGAACCGGATTTTTCACCAACCCATGCCAGCCACTCAAATCTTTTCCATTAAAAATGCTCATATAACCCTTTTCCTTAGGCATTTTTTCGAGGTACTGCCGCACATCAATTACGTCGTACTGACTATCCGGACCGTCCATTTTGGAAATGACCTTACCTAAAACCTGCGAAACAAACTCGCCTGTCAGTCCATTTTTCTTTCCTGAAGACGGCAGTGCCAGGTATTTTGCAGTTTCGGCAGCAGTGGCTCCAAGTTCAGGATCATCAAGATATGACGAAACGAATACCAGCGACAAAAATGTTTTCACATTTCCGGCAGCCTGGATCACTGCTCTTTTTTCCAGATTACCGGCACATTCGGGCATCAGTTTTTCAATCATCAAAAGTTTTTGATCATCAGGAAGATCAGATTCCAGCGTAATCCGGAGATAGGATTTCAAAGCATTGGCGCGGAATTGCTTCATGTCGGCATTGGTTAAAACCTGAAATAAATGGGGTGCAGCCGTTGCATCTTTCCAGTTCGAAAGGGAAACAAAGGCAGCTTCGCGTTCCCACTGATTTCCGTTCTTCAGCAAGTCAACCACTGTTTTTAAGGCTTTCGGGTCGTTGAGAGAAGACAAAACCGGAATCAGTTTTTCGGTTATCCCACCGTTTTTTCCTTTTGTTGAAACTTCCTTTAATTCGGCGGTGCTTGAATTTCGGACTATTCTTTTTTCCTTTTCTTTTTGAATCTCGTTCAATACCAGATTTGCATCAGGTTTTATTGGTCCCGAATAAATGGCAACTAATGCTTTTTGAACATTATCAGCAATTTCAGAAATAACATTCTCCTTCAATAATGCAATAATTTCGGGCGCCTTTTCTGGTCCCGAAACAGTTGCCAATGCGGCCGAAGCAGCAAGCCTGATAGCCGAATTTTCAGATTTGCAATACTTCATCATTTTTGCAAACGATTCGGTGGCACGGCGTGCACCCAATACATTAATCAAAACTACTTTTCCGGCATCATTCATTCCATCCAGTTGGGCAATAAGCAAATCACATTCTTTCACCGAAGTGGTGATTTTCAGCGCCTGTTCAATTTCTGAAGTTTCATTAGCGCTTTTAACTTTTTTCAACTGTTCGAGTAATACCGGAACTGCTTTGGTTTTTTGGTTCAGAGCCAACGAACGGATAGCTTCCAAACGAACAACCTCTTCTTTCGAAGTTAAAGCAGGTAGAATAGCTTTTTGAAGCACTTCCGGTTCAGACTGTTTAGCCAGAAAATGTATGATTTCTGCTTTTGTTTCGGTAGGTACTTTTTTCATGATTGCAATCCAGGCACCAACATTTCCACTGTTCAACCTAGCCGAAGCATTAATCAGCACAGCATTCCGGTAAACTTTATCAGGATTTTTAATTTCTTTCAGGAAGAGGTCGTTGGTTCCAAATCCCGGAACAGCCAAAACTTCAGACCGATAAATCAACTGATTTCCTTTGATACAGTTTTTCATTACATCCGAGCATAGTTGATTGCTTAGGCTGGTTTCGCCCTGTTCTGCCAGGCGTTTGGCAAAGTGCAGGTATGAAACCATTATTTCAGCAGCATCGGGCTGATAACCTGCAGCTTTTGCGGCAACCTCAAAAGTGGCCACCGAAGTTTTTCCTCCGATGTTGGCCAGAGCAGCAAACGCATGTTGCAATAATTCGCCATTAGCTGATTTGGTTAGTTCGGCCAGGTAATTTTCGGCGGGCTGGTATTTCAGTTTACCAAGTGTTTTAACCATTGCCAGTTGTTGCAAGCCTTTTTTATCCTGCATCATTTTCAGGATAACTGCGCCTGCCTCTCTCGTACCAATACTTTCGAAAGTTGCCAATGCAGGTGCATACAGTTCGGTTGAATTCAGATATTTCCCAAGCGCCACAACCGATTCAGAACTTCCGCAATACTGAAGGCGGCGGATAAAAAATGCTTTAACTTCTTTGTCTGAAGCTTTTTCGATGGCGGTCAGAAAGGAGCTTTCAACCAGTTTTCGGTCAGCTTCATGGTTTTTTGAGCCGGTAAATTGAGCCAGACTTTCCAGCGCCATCCGCGCCTGCGTGTCGTCGCCGGTTCCGGGGGGAACAATCATGTCGCAGAATTTAGCAATCCCGGGAGCGCCTGTTTCGAGCATCTGCAACATCAGTTTAACGGTATGCTCTCCGTTTTGAGCCGGGAATTGTGCCAGCGCATCGGCCACTTTGGTCTGTAACAAACGGTTATCCTGGGTAAAAGCAGGACCCATCAGGAAAAGTGCCAGTAAAACAGTCAATATATTTTTGGTAATATTCTTCATAAAATCTTGTTTTTAGTAATTATTTAACCGCGATTAAAAATCAGGCACCCCACTTGGAACTTGGAATATGGAACTAGATTTTCCATTCACCGCGCATTGGCTGATCCATCAGTTTGTTGGCTTCATCGTCGTTGATGAATGTTTGAGATTCAGGATCAAATTCAAGTATGCGACCCAATCTTAATGCAATAACTCCCATGTTGACAATGGTTGCTGAACGGTAGCCATTCATTTCATTCAGGGCAAATTTTTGTCGCGTTTTGACCGATTCATTGAATATTCCGATTTGCGGTTCAGGGTCGGGCAGTGTGTCGATGAGTGACTTCAGGTTTGGAATATCTGACTTGAATCCTCTGAATACTTTACCGTGCGGACCTTCGATATAGGCAGCATTCTGATCTTTATTCTCTCCGTCGAGAATAATCTGGCAGCCATCGGCATACGTGTAGGTTATTTTCCGCCAGGTTCCGATTGCATCGTAATCCTGTTGTGGTGCGTCAACTTCAACTTTTACAGGGCTGGTATCGTCTTTCCCTAAAAAATACTGAACCGGGTCGATGTAATGCTGACCCATGTCGCCCAATCCGCCGCCATCGTAATCCCAGTATCCGCGGAAGGTTTGGTGAACACGATGCGGATGGTATGGTTTTTCGGGAGCAGGACCGAGCCACATATTATAGTCGAGAACTTCGGGTACTACCTGTGGTGTCAGGTTTGGTTTTCCTACCCAGTAAAATTTCCAGTCGAAACCGGTAATTCCGCTGATCGTCACTTTTAAAGGCCATCCCAGCACTCCACTGTCAACCAATTTTTTCAATGGTTTTACCGGAGTTCCCAGTCCGTAAAAATTGTCTTTAAACCGGAACCAGGTGTTCAGACGGAACATTTTTCCAGTGGCATGGATCGCCTCAACCACCCGTTTCCCTTCGCCGATGGTTCGGGTCATGGGTTTTTCGCACCACACATCCTTTCCTGCCTGTGCTGCCATTACCGACATAATTCCGTGCCAGTGCGGCGGGGTGGCAATGTGTACAATGTCAATTTCGGGTCGAAGAAGTAGTTCCCGAAAATCGGAATAGCCCTTTACCTCCGGACCCACTTTCTTCAGGGTTGAGTTTAAATGATCTTTATCAACATCGCAAATAGCAAGTAGTTTCGTGCCTTCGTAAACGATGTGCCCCTGGCCCATTCCACCTACTCCGATGATGGCTTTGGTTAACTGATCACTCGGGGATAGAAATCCGTTTCCGCCCAGGACATACCGTGGAATAATTGTAATTCCGGCGGCAGCAACCAGCGATTTCTTTAGAAAATCGCGGCGATTATTCATTTTTTCTGTCATATACTTCGATTTATTCATGTTCGATTTGAAAAGTTGAATTTACAGCAAAGAAATGATCCGGCGTTCAAAATGAGGGATAATATTTTGGAGTAATGTTCACCTGACGAGGCATGTTATTTACCATGAAAAATCTATAAATTAGACCCTTTAAGGAGTAATCCGGGAAAGTACAGGTAATCCGGAACTTTCCTGCCTGAAACTAAATTGTTGTTTCAGACAACTAACCCTAATAACCTAACCCAACTATGAAAAACCTTATTCGAATAGCCATGTTCTGTTCATTTTTTCTCACTTATCCTTACAGTGTCTATCCTCAGGAAGAAAACAAAACCAACGCACCAAAGTTTTTCCTCGATTGCCACGAATGTGATTTTACATTTGTCAGGCAAAAATTACCTTTTATTTCTTTCGTTCGTGACCCTAAACTGGCCGATGTACATCTTTTGGTTTCTGATTCGAAAACAGGCAGTGGTGGGAAGAAGTACTTCCTGAATTTTATTGGGTTGAGGGCATTTGAAGGTCAGGACCATCAATATGAATTCATTGCCAATCAATCGGATACTGAAGATGATATCCGAAATGGATTGTTGAAATATTTTAAAATCGGCATTCTTCATTATTACTCAAAAACATCATTCCTGAACGATCTTGAAATTGATCTAAAAGAAAAATCAGGAAAACCAAAAAATCAATTATTGGACGATCCCTGGAAATTATGGGTATTTCAAATCAGGTCGGGTGGCGAATTTCAGAAAGAAGAAAGCCAGAATGAATATTCGCTCCAAACTGAAATCAGGACCGATAAAATTACCGATGCATGGAAAACCCGGATTGAAGCAAGTTACGGGATCAGGCGTGAAAACTACTTTGATGATGGGGAGAGCTTTACCAACAAACAGGACGAGAAACAAATTCAGGCCAATTTTATAAAAAGTTTAAGCTCAAAATGGTCGTACGGAATATTTGCAGAATACTCGGCCAATTCCTATCTGAACATTTCAAATTCATTTAGCCTTGATGGCGCTGTGGAATACAACTTCTTCCCCTGGGCCGAAAGTAACCGGCGGGTTTTTTCATTGGCTTATGCTGCTGGACTTAAGACCTACGACTACAAAGATGAAACTATCTACGGCAAGATGAGCGAAAGGCTGCCTTTCGAAGCCCTGAGAATAAAACTGGAACTCGTGCAACCCTGGGGAACCATTGAAACCAGTTTGGAAGGACGTCATTTTATGAATGATTTTTCGAAAAACCGCTTGACTCTTGAATCCGATTTTTCAGTCCGTCTGACTAAACAACTTTCGGTTTACAGCGAAATACAATCTGAAATAATTCACGATCAGTTGTACCTGCCCAAAGGTGATTCGTCGGTTGAAGATTTATTGCTCAAAAGGCGCAAACTGGCAACCACCTACGAAATCAGGTGTGAGTTCGGTATCCGTTTTACATTTGGCTCAGCCTTTAATAACATCGTTAACGAAAGGTTTTGATTTTGGATCAAAGTCAGTTTTCAGCCATTGTTTTCAGCATTCAATAAAACTGGTTCTGATATCTCATTACTTTTTTGAAAAACACAAAAATAGCAGTTCAAAGGAGATTATTGGCTGCTGTTTTTATTTGAATAAAGGGGGTCATAGATTCGAAGTTAAGAATTACTGATTTGCAAATCAGCTCCAAGCGGCGTTCGCATTAGAAACTAATCTCCCCAATTAAAATTGTAGCTAATACTATTAGTACCCAAAATAATCAGGGTAGCAACTAAACCTCCAATTAGCATGAATGTCTTTATTCCATCAAATTTTGAATATTTAATTTTTTGAATATTTGATTTAGGAACATTGATAGATTGATGGATTTTTTGGTAGGGGTTATAATAAAAGTTAAGGTCGGTAAATACATGCAAAATATTTGCATTTTTTCCAGAATACTCCTCTAAGTTTCCTACCAATGCATCATCAGTGAATTTAAAATCGAGAAGTTGATAACGAGAATTGGGTGTATGTAATACAAGCGAAGTTTTTTTTGTGTGATGTATTGAAACTTCGCTCATGGACAAAGTCCTTTTTGTTGTACATCCAGATTGCATAATTAGGATGCAGTATGCCAGCCAAACTGAAACTAACTTTTTCATATGGATAAATTTTAAAACACAATTAAATTACAGACTAAAAAATCTCTAATAAATACTGAATTGAAGTTTATTCAGCTAAAGAGATAAATCTATGCAGGCAATTAAATCTATATAAATATACAAAATAATATGGTTTAAATATTTAATTTCAGCCAAAAGTTAAAGGGAATATTGCATCCGGAAATTATTTTCCCAATATATAAAACTTCCTAACACAAAAACTTTGATTTTGGGAAACAATCTCTTTTTTGTTGGGAATGGTGTATATTTGTTTAAAATTGAAAGCTATGACATCATTAGAATTCATGCCAGAGGAATCTTTATTTGAGGTAATAACAGAAGAACTTGAATCTATTAACCGAGGATTGAAAGATTTTGAAGAAGGGAAAATTCATTCTCACGAATCTGCCCGGAAGATTTATGAAAAATACTTGTCAAATCTGGAAAGTACATAACTGCATTGGTATCGTGTACTGTTTATGCAGCAACTAAAGTCTTTTCCATCCCTGAAAAGTCCAATAACAAACCAAAACGAACAATTTATCTGATTGAAATTCTTTATATTTGCTTAAAATTGAAACCATGAGAGCAATAGAATTTAAATCAAAACTTAGCAAAAACCGGATTTTGATTCCAAAGAAGATACAATCTGAACTTCAGGATACTGACGAGAAAAATGTTCAGGTGATCTTACTTTTTAATGATTCTGAGATAAATGGAGACCTCGATCTAAAGCAAATAGCCACTGAACAATTCTTTAATGGATATGCCGATTCCGATTCAATTTACGATAAATACTAAATATCAATACTCCGTTAGATTTTAAG
>DMSQ01000092.1 GCA_003457135.1 Prolixibacteraceae bacterium | reverse complement strand
CAACGCTATTCTTAACTACAGCCTTAATGATATGATATTTGCGTTCAAAGTCATAGGTTGGTTTTATTTAATATTGTTTCTTTATTTTATTTGTATTGCTGTTTCCAAATTAAGTTCCTTGTCCCACTGCTCCATAGTAAATATCAGTTTATATGATTCAGGCTTAATGCTCAGGCTTCCTGAATAAGGATGATCGAGCAGAATGATGATATATAAAAGCATCCCTATGAAAATGCCTAAGAGTGAATTCAGCGCCACATGCATACGTGTATGCTCAATATCAAGTAACATAGCACAGGCAAGTGTAATGATTCCTCCCAATAAAATGGGGAACCACAGAGGAAAAGGAATTTCATTTTCCTTTGTGGTTGAACGAAGTCCCCTGTAAGTATCGAGTTGATTCAAATGATTAAACATTTCTGCAACCAACTGAATTTGAAATTGGTTTTTGGGATTGAGGTGCTCCATTTTATAAAAAACACGGTTAAATGATTCCGTTGTTTTCCGGCTTGACTTCATACGTCCCATATTGGGGAATTCTTCATCAATAACATTGTAAACAAAATCAAGGTAAACAATCATCAATTGTTTCGATTCAATAGTATCAGGGTAATACTTTATATCGCGGTACAAACCCAGCGCAGAACTGCCTTCTTTACTCACGTTACCTTGTGTTTCATTCAGTTGCCCCCACACCATAAACACAATAAAGCTGAGCAGGAAGGCATAAAAGCTGGCAATGGCCAAAAAAAGGAACCCGGTTACTTCGTTGTGTGATCGTAGAATATTTACTTTGATGTATCTGTTAAAAAGATAAGTGCTCAATCCTGCAATAATACCACCCAAAAAAATGATTAATAGGAAAAGTAAGAAAGGTGGTAGTTGAATCAATTTATCTATGAAATCCATCTTTAGAAATATTTTCGGAATTGAATTGGAACTGTTGAAACATTTGCAAAATTGCACTTCTATTCGCATAAAAGTGTTACAGAACTTTTGCAAAGAGTTACATCATTCACACATTCAATCTTCATTCTTAAAGATTTCTGGCTTTCAAATCCAATTGAATTCTGAAGAATCTACGGTAATTTACATCAGTCAACCCGCTCAAAATCAATGAAACCCTCCTCTACATCTATATGTATCAGGCGTGCTTTTAGTTTATGCCCCACTTCCAAACCCCGATATCCATTGACCAGTTTCCCTTCAGCATGCGGATGAAAAAGCCTTATCCATGTTGCTTTGGGCGAGGCGCCGGTGACAATGGCTTCAAATACTTCGCCAATCCTGGGTTTCATGAGCATTGCCATAGCTGACTTTTCAACCTGTCGCTCTACTTTCCTCGCATCATCTTCCTTCACAGTACAGTGATGCGCAATTTCTTCCAGTTGTTCAACCGAATAAGGAACGGAATGGCCTGCCATGGCCGATTTGAGTAAACGTTGAGTAACTAAATCGGGGAAGCGCCGGTTTGGCGCCGTGGAATGTGTATAATCTTTTACCGCCAAGCCAAAATGACCTTCGGGAGCAGAACCGGGGATTTCCACCACATATTCACCCGGCCCTAAAAGTTTAAGCACACTAAGCGACATATCCACGAAATGATGCGGATCGTTTTGCTTGATAAACTTCATGTATGCTGAAAGAGATTTAGAGTCAGCCTTTTCGGGCAGCGAAAATCCACTTTCGGAAGCCAGTTCAACAATCCTGTCCCACCGCTTCGGAGTGCGGACCACTCTCCTTAGTGAAGGAAAGCGCTTTTCAGCCAGGTATTGGGCTGTAGCGCCATTTGCTGCAATCATAAAATCTTCAATCAAACTTTTGGCCCTGTTTTTCAGTTCTGCTTTAATCTCGCTTAAAGCATCTCCGTCAAAGACAGGTCTGGCTTCAATCGTCTTAAATTCCAAAGCGCCGTGCTCATAGCGCAACTCCTTCATATTCTGTGCTATCCGATCCTGTAGCCGGATGTTTTCAGCCAGGCCTTCAACCGTCAGTATTTCTGAAGGAATTGGGCCATTTTCTTCGAGCCAGTCGCCTAAGCTCTCATACCGGAGCTTTGCATGGTTGCATACTGTAGCACGATAAACATCAGATTGTTTCACTGCTCCATCATCATCAACTATCATTTCGACTACAACGGCACAACGGTCGGCGCCCCGACGCATTGATGTAAAATCGTTTGATAATTTCTCCGGAAGCATTGGAAAAATCTGAGCAACAGTGTAAATCGTTGATGTGTTTTGACTGGCATAATTGTCAATATCGGATTGTTTGGCAACCAATGCATCCACATCGGCAATAGCAACCAACAACCGCACCTTATTTCCGGGCAACTGTTCGGCATACGTTAACTGGTCGAGATCAAGTGAATCATCATTGTCAACCGAACACCACCGGAGGTTGCGCATATCTCTGGCCCCATCAGTTTTATTAGTGGCCGGAGCGTTTATTCCCTTTAACTCTTCAAGCAATTCCGCCGGAAAATCAGGCGCCAATCCTCTTGAGATCATTGCCCTTCGTGCAATTTGTTTTAATGTTATCCGGTTTGCATTTTGATTCATAGTATTTTTATTTTGTTATGATCAGATCAATTAACGTCAGTTATGCTGTTTAATAAGTTTTTCTTTTTTCACGTTCTCCTTAACGCACATGAATGAATTGACACAATCTAAGTTTTGCCAGTATCTTCATGCGATTCCTGGAATTTTAAGATGCTAAATTGTAAATCGATCATCGAAAATGTGTTACATAACTTTTGAAAAGAGTTACATCATTCACACATTCGTATGCTTGCGTGCGCGAATAAATATTTTCAATATCTCGTTGCCCAGCAACGGAACCAAGCCTAATGAAATGGCAACTATCCAACCACCAAGATCGAGCGTTTGCAAATGAAATGCGCGTTGCATGGCTGGAATACCAATTACGATCAATTGAAGAAGCGCACTCAACACAATGGCTCCTATCAGGTATTTGTTAGAGAAAATGCCAATCTGAAAAATCGATTTTGAACTGCTCCTGACAGCTAACGAATAAAACAACTGACACATCACCAGGACTATAAAAGCCATCGTTCGTGCATACTCCACTGTTTCTGGCGGAACCGAATGATCAAAAGGACTGTAACCATGTTCGTAATATCCGAACCAGAAGGCGAAAATAGATAAAGTGCCAATCAGAATACCGCCAAGAATAACATGCATACCCGCGCCGCCGGCAAAGAAATTCTCTTTCGAATTGCGCGGTTTTTCTTTCATTACATCCGGACTACCGGGATCCATGCCCAATGCAACAGCGGGGAACGAATCGGTGACCAGATTTATCCATAAAAGCTGTGTCGCTATCAGCGGGGCTTCCCAGCCAATCAGAAGTGAAACAAACATGGTAATTACTTCGCCCAGGTTACAGGTAAGCAAAAAGATGACCGACTTTTTAATGTTGTTGTAAATGTTTCGGCCATGTTCGATCGCTGTAACAATCGTAGCAAAGTTATCATCCGTCAGAATCATATCAGCGGCTCCTTTGGCCACATCGGTTCCTGTTATTCCCATGGCAACGCCAATATCCGCAGCATTTAACGAAGGGGCATCATTCACTCCATCGCCCGTCATGGATACTACATTTCCATGTGATTTCAAGGCATGTACAATCTGTACCTTATGTTCGGGCGAAACCCGGGCAAAAACCCGATAACTGACAACCTTTTCAGTAAATTCTGCTTCTGAAAAACCATCAATATCCTGACCGGTGATGGTTTGAGACATATTTTCAGCAATCCCAAGTTCATAGGCAATGGCGAAGGCTGTATTCTTGTGGTCGCCTGTAATCATGATGGTGGTAATTCCGGCCAATTTTGCTATCTGAATGGATTCCTTTACTTCCAATCGGGGAGGGTCGATTATTCCGACAAGTCCTGTAAGAACCAGTTCCTTTTCCATCTCAGACGCTTCGACGACCGAATTTACCGGCTTATAAGCCACGCCCAGCGTACGAAGTGCATTGTTCGACATCGCATCTGTGGCATTGTGATAAATCAATTTATGTGCATCGGTAATCGGAACTACTTTTCCTTTTTCCAAAACATGTGTTGAAATATTGATGATGTTTCCTATTGCGCCTTTGGTGTAAACGGTAAATTTTCCATTTTCCTCGTTGACTGTTGACATTAACTTACGGTCGGAATCGAATGAATATTCACCGACACGTTTGTTTTCGGCCTTTAAAGATTTTCTGTCAATTCCAAGATCATCGCCTAAAACGAGTAAGGCAATTTCGGTTGGATCGCCTGTGCTGTGCCCCTTGCTATAAGTTGCATCGGAGCATAAAATCATCGCTTTGGCAAGTAATTTAACGTCCTCTGTGGCCGTGTTTGCTTTTCCATGCTTAACAGTTATTTCACCCTCCAGGTTGAAATAACTGATTACAGTCATCTTGTTTTGTGTTAAGGTTCCGGTTTTGTCGGAGCAGATGATGTTGACTGAACCGAGCGTTTCAACCGCAGGTAATTTTTTGATGATGGCATTTTTCTTCGACATGCTTGTTACGCCGATCGAGAGAACCACTGCCACAATGGCTGCAAGTCCTTCAGGAATAGCCGCTACAGCCAGCGAAACCGACATGAGGAACATTTCAACCAGTTCACGGCCCTGCAGGAGGGCAATCACGAAAATAAAAATACAGATTCCGATGGCGATTTTTCCAAGTGTCTTTCCCAATTGGTCAAGGCGTATTTCCAAAGGAGTTTTCGATTTTTCTTCGGAATTAATGATGTTCGCAATCTGACCAACTTCGGTATTCATGCCAGTTTCAATCGCAATACCAACGCCCCTGCCATTGGTTACAATTGTCGTCATAAAAGCAGTGTTCGCGCGATCTCCCAGAGGCGTTTTGGGGTCGGTGTAAATCAGTGAGGCATCTTTTTCTGAAGGGACCGATTCACCTGTGAGGGCAGACTCCTCAATCTGAAGGTTGGCTGACTCGATTAAGCGAATATCAGCAGCAATGAAGCGACCGGCATCAAGGATAAGAATGTCGCCCTGCACAATTTGATCTGAATGAATTTCTTTATCCTCTCCATTTCGGCGGACTAATGCTTTTGGGTGTGACATTTTCTGAAGCGCTTCAATCGCCTTTCCGGCTTTCACCTCCTGAATTACTCCCAGTACAGCATTAATAATAATTACGAGCATGATGATTATCGCATCAACATTCTCACCCATAATCAAGGTGATGACTACAGCGGCAAACAAAATATAGATGAGCCATTCGCGAAGCTGTGCAATGAAGAGTTGTAAAATGTTCTTCTTCTTTTTTGCAAGAAGCTTATTTGGGCCGTATTTTTCCAGACGGATTTTTACTTCTTCATCAGAAAGCCCCTGGGACAGATCAACATCTAATTCTTTTAAAACTTCTTCGCTTGATTTGGTAAACCACATGGATTCAGTGTTTGCGTTAAGTTGTAGAGAAGTGGGGAGTGGGGAGTGGGGAGTCGGAAGACCGAAGTCGGAAGTCGGAAGACCGAAGTCAGAAGTCCGGAATCGGAAAACTTCGGTCTTCCGACTCCGGACTCCGGTCTTTTAATACCGCACTTTCAACGCTATGTTTCCTAAAGATTTAAATTCTTCCTGATTGGTAAATATAGCCCGGCCTTTTTTTGCAATCACTTCCCAGGCTATATCGCTGGTAATATCGTCAATTACACCTGGCAGTGTCAGATCATCCACTAAATAGAACGAATACTGTCCATTCATTTTTACGGCCTGATGATAATCATCGTGAGTAATCAGTAAATCGCCACGGCCTCCTTTAACTGCAACGAAAATCTCAAGTAAATTGGTAATCATCTTTCCATGACCCGCAGCTTCTTTCATTTCCTGAATAGCTTTTGCCTGGCCTTCTTCCTGAATGGCAACTACAATTTTCCAGGCTTCAGATGCTAAGGAATGATTAGCTGTGTCGTTGAAGTTTATACTTACGTTTCCAATGTAAATGGAAGGTTTGTCTGCAACTTGCATCAGGCTGCTCCAGTTCTTTTCTGTACAAATCGCTACAATCTTCATCTCCATTTTATTGTAAATTTTCACCAATGCTTTGTCAATTTGGTTGAAAAATTCACGGATCAGATTGTCAGACTGCTTCCCATCACCCGATTTATCGGGATCGGCCAAAAAATATGGATTTTGCGCGAAAGGAAAATCGTCACTTTTAATTTGTCCTGTAATACTATCATTTATGGCCTGCAACAACCTCACTTCTGACCTGGAAAGCACCAAAATAAGATACTCTTCTAACCGGTTAAAGTCTTTAATCAACGGTTTGATCACAAAAGTTTCGGCTACAGAAACTGTATTTTTTGAAATTGGCCACGATGATTTTATTATTTCTTTGGTTGCAACTGAAAGAAAAATGTGGATACTGTTGAGGTTATAATTAACGTCTATTTCCTCTTTCAGATTATCAATTTTTTCGAGCAAAACACCCACTTCCTGTTTTCCGAATTCATTAACCACATGTTCACGCGCCTCTTTAAGAAGCTTTTGGAGTTCAATAACATCCTTTTGATTGTCGGGTTTCGACCGGTGTGTGTTCATTGAAATAGTAACACAGGGGTAGCTTCTCTCAGAAGCGAGCTTTTCTAATTTATCTTTTCTCATCTTTTTTAGGTATATGCACTATTATTGTCCTTTATCCACCTTCGCAATTCGAACAATTTCTTTGGCTATTCCCTCGGGCGAGAGAATAAAATCAATACAACCGCTTGCAATGGCACTCTCAGGCATATCAGGTTGTGATGCGGTCTCAGGTTTTTGTGCGATCGTAATTCCACCTGCTTCTTTTATTCCACATAGAGCGTCAGATCCATCACTATCATAACCTGAAACAATTACCGCGATCAATTTGCCGTCCCAGTTGTTTATCATCGATTTCATGAAAACGGTAATCACATCGGGCCAGCCCCATGGCTTTGATATAGGCTTCAAACGGAACTCTCCTTCTAGAATGTGCAAATCGCGCTTTTCGGGGATGATAAATACATGATTGGGTTTAATATCTAATTTTTCTGTAATCAGTTCAACTGGCATACCGGTGTAGCGCGGCAAAATCTCGTGAAGCTGAGTGGCCACTGTTCTCAGGTGATTAACGATTACAATAGCAACCCCCATATTATCGGGAAGTTTTTTCAGTAACCGTGTATAGGCTTCAAGCCCTCCGGCAGAACCGCCTACGCACACTACCGGAAAATCTTTTGCAGTTTTTTGGATTGCTTTCATAATGAATATTTTTTAGTGATGACCCATAGTTATTTTCCCGTTTCATCATTTGTTGCATCAACAGGTTTTGATTGTGGTGAACCAAATTCTCTTAAAAAAATTGAAAGAAAAATAATTGCAAAAACGGATAAAAATTCGCTTTGCCAATTTTGAAACGATTCAAACCACAATCTGCTGTTGTTTAGATAAACAAACATACTTTCGGCGCTCTTACCTTCCAGCATCTTGATTTGGTTAAAATCTTTATTGCTTCCGTACCAATGCAAAACAAATGATATTAGGAATAATAGCAGCAACGAAATTGTAAGCGAATGTTTGTAAACAGATAAGACCAATCCACCTTTTTTTACTGCCCATGGAGCGCTTTTGCGATTAATCGGTTCCCTGTCAACTTCTTCTTTGATACCTACACCCTTTGATTCAGATGAACCTTTTTGCCTAAGAAAAACAGTGAACCAAACGAAAAGACGCATTTGAAAAAATTCGCTTTCCCAGTTTTCAAAAGTCGCCTGAATAAAATGACCTGTGTTTAGATATTGAAAAAAGGTTACAGGCTGGAGTTTATGCCCGGCTAAAAATATATTGTATTCCTGTAAGCCTGTGAACGCTTGTCTTACTAAACTCAGGAATGCCAAAAGCAAAAAAGCAATGCTTAAGCTATTTTTGTATATAAATGACTTTTTTTGTTCTGTCATACCAAAAATTTCTAGCTACATTGTCCAAGTATAAGCCAGATAATCACAAAAACTACGATGGTACCCAGGCAGCCGCCACCCAATTTCGAAGCTCCGTATCCTGATATTAATCCTCTAAATAAATTATTCATATTGAAATATTTTTTATTGAGTGATAAGTCACAGATTTATAACTTATCAAAGGTGGGCAATTCAAAATAGTGAAACCTTACACAATTTCACTAAAGTTTTGCATCATTCACACTTTTGCATCTTATGCCAACGATTTCGGTCAAATAAACTGTTAACTTTTAATATCTCACCTTTAACGCGATGTTTCCAAGAGATTTAAGTTCTTCCTGATTAGTAAATTACTCACCTCCAGATGTCCAAATTAATTAACCACATGCTCATGTGCCTCTTTCAGAAGCTTTTGGAATTCAATAACATCCTTTTGATTGTTGGGGAATGTCCGGTGTGTGTTCATTGAAATTGTAACACAGGGGTAGCTTCTTTCTGAAGCAAGTTCTTCTAATTTGTCTTTTTGCATTTGATGTAATTTTCGGATATACCGCATCTGGCGGGGCAGGTGTGCAGAAATTAATACAACCTGATAAAGATAAATAGTCTGCTTCAGGCAAGTGTTACTCAACTTTTGCAATAGCTTACATCATTCACACATCTTGAAAGTATAAAAACATGCATTAAACCGTTCTATTTTATAGGGCCAATCATATCGCGGGGAATTACCCATTCATCAAATTGCTGCTCTGTCAGAAGTCCTAACTCTAAAGCGGCTTCTTTTAAACTTATATGATCAGAATATGCTTTTTTTGCCAAATGTGCAGCACTTTCATACCCGATATGAGGGTTTAGCGCCGTTACCAGCATCAGTGATTGCCGGAGATTTTTTTCAATCCGTTCCAAGTTGGGTTCAATTCCAACAGCACAGTGATGGTTGAACGATTGGCAGGCATCTGCAATCAGTGTAGCCGATTGCAAAAAGGCATTTATCATGACAGGCTTAAAAACATTGAGTTCGAACTGGCCGCTTAAACCGGCAATTGAAATGGTTGTGTCGTTTCCCAATATCTGGACACATACCATTGTTAATGCCTCTATCTGGGTTGGATTTACTTTGCCAGGCATGATGGATGAGCCTGGTTCGTTTGCCGGAATATTTATTTCTCCGATTCCTGAACGGGGTCCTGAAGCCATCATCCGGATATCGTTTGCTATTTTCATTAAACTAACGGCCAGTTGTTTGATAGCGCCATGAGTTTCCACAATCGAATCATCAGAGGCCAACGATTCAAATTTGTTTTCAGCAGTAATAAATGGAAGTTTGGTTAACCGGGCTATCATAGCCGCAACTTCGCGGTCATAACCTTCAGGAGTATTGAGCCCGGTTCCGACAGCGCTTCCGCCCATGGCCAACTCCGAAAGATGTGGCAAAGTGTTTTTCAATGCGTTTATTCCATGCGTCAATTGTGATACATAACCGGAGAATTCCTGACCGAGAGAAAGAGGAGTCGCATCCATAAAATGTGTCCGGCCTATCTTGATAACTTCTGTCCATGCAATTGATTTGTCTGCCAGTGTGTTTTTCAGTATTTCTATTGACGGAATGGTGTATTCAACTATTTTACGATAGGCCGCAATATGCATGGCAGTCGGAAAAGTATCGTTGGACGATTGTGACTTATTTACATCATCGTTTGGTTGAATCAGCCGCTGACCCGTTCCTAACTTGTTGCCCAGTAAAACATGCGCCCGGTTTGCAATAACCTCGTTGCAATTCATATTGGTATGGGTTCCTGAACCAGTTTGCCAGATAACCAAAGGGAACTGATCGTCCAGTTTTCCTGAAATTATTTCATCGCATACCTGCGAGATTATTTCCATTTTGTCGGTTGATAACAGGCAAAAGTTGTGGTTAGCTATTGCTGCGGCTTTTTTCAAATAACCGAATGCATGAATAATCTCAATGGGCATGGATGCGACCGGACCGATACGAAAATTCTGTAATGAACGTTGAGTTTGTGCCCCCCAATATTTATCGGCAGGTACCCGGATTTCGCCCATTGTATCTGTTTCCGTTCTATAGCTCAGGTGTTTCATTTCTTTAAAGATTTTAAACTGGAACAAAATCCTGCTGATTGCCGAACAACGATCACTTCCAATTACTACTGTAATTGTAAAACGTTTATTCTGAACAATTTAATATCAATAGTTGTTCATGATTGAAAGGGATCTATCTGGATTAATAGCTCTCAATTTTTTTCTGAATTATTCTTATAAATGAAACTATGAAAGCATTGACAAAACAAGAAATTGTTCCTTTCCTGCAAGAAAATTTAAAGGACTGGACATTAGAAAAAAACGTGATTACCCGTGATTTTAAGTTCAAAACCTTTGTGGAGGCTTTCTCGTTTATGACAGCGATCGCCCTCGAAGCCGAGAAATTGGACCATCATCCGGATTGGAGTAATTCGTATAATAAAGTGAGTATTACTTTAACCAATCACCAGGCCAAAGGAATAACCCAGTTGGATTTTGATTTAGCCGCAACTATTGACAGAATATTCGGCAAATAACTATCAAGGTATATTTTTCAGTTACTTTCATCAAACATAACTTCGTCTAAATTGCCCGTTTTATCTGAAGGTTTCTCAATGGGTAGTGTAAAATAAAAAGAGGAACCTTTTCCTTCAATACTTTCTACCCATATTTCACCGCCATTTTTTTCTAAAAATCCTTTTACTAATAGTAATCCGATTCCAGCCCCTTTATTTTCTTTTCTTGCTTCTATAAGGGTTTTCATTTGTGGTGTGAAAAGATTCTTCATTATTTCTTTGGACATTCCAACTCCGGTGTCCTTAACCTGAATAATAATTTTGTCATCTTTACTTTTTGCTGTAATCGATATTGTCCCTCCTTTTTCTGTATGTTTTATCGCATTTGAAACGATATTCTGAATGATGGAAATTAACATTTTGCCATCTGCAAATACTGAAGTATCCTCTTCAATTTCGTGATGAAGATTTATCGCGTTTATTGAAGCAGATTTGTTTAATGTTTCAAAGACTTTATTAATGTATTCAGGTAACTTTATCTTTATTGGAGAAAATACGTCCGATGCATATTTTATTCTTGCCCATTCTACTAAATAGTCTAACATTTCTAATTCATCCGTTGATGATTTATAAAGTAAATCAAGCATTTCCTGAACATCATCGGGCTTCATGTTATGAAAATCTTCTTTCAAATATTTTGCAGTTCCAATAATAGCTGCCAGGGGACTTCTTAAATCGTGTGAAAGAATTGCCAGTACACTCTCTTTATGATTATTAAGATCCTCCAAATCTCTGACATATTTTTTTATAGCATCCTCCGATTTTTTCCTCTCTGTCAAGTCACGCAAAATTTTAACATACCCCAACATCTCTCCCTCTGAACCGATGAGTGGAAAAACCAACCCATAAGCATAAAACAGGCTCCGGTCTTTAGCAATGTGCCATCTGTTATCTGTTGCTCTGCCTTCTTTTAAAGCTTTTTCAATTTCTCTTTCCGGAATTCCGCTTTTTATATCTTCCTCAGTAAATATTATATCAAAAGGTTCGCCAATAACTTCGTCCGTTCCATAACCAAATATTGTTGATGAGCCGGAATTCCAACTATTAATCTTGAATTCATTATCCAATGTAAAAATTGAATAATCCTGTAAGCTGTCAATAATCTGGCTATAAAACTCGGCAGTTGGTACATATTTAGTTTTAAGAATCTTTGGATTGTCTTGTAAGTTTTTCATTTGATTGTCGTATTATTCACTTTTCAGCAAATTTGATCAGCTCTGTATTAAACTTCTTAGTTTCCTCCAGAAACAAACTATGACCGCTTTTCTCAAATGCGACAAGTTTTGAATTCGCGATTCCTGCTTTGGCCTGTTCTGCCAGATCAAAAGAACATATTTTGTCGTTTTTGCCATGTAAAATCAGAGTCGGAATTGCTATTTTCTCCAGATCAGGTCTTAAATCTGTATCGCGTAAAGCTACCAGACATTCTGCCATTGCATGTGATGAAGCGCTCAACCCAATACCATTAAGCCAACTGCCAATTCCTTCATTTAAGGAGGTTTCGGTTGCAGAAAAAATCTTTGCAAAGTTGGAAAGAAGTTTTGGCCGGTCTTTATAATTCAATTTTATCAGGTCATCTACAGCACTCTGTGGCAGGTTGTAGGGAAAATCTTCACGTTGCGTCCAAACAGGGACTGCCGCTCCGGCCAAAACCAATTTAGATACCTGGGTTTCATTATATGCCGATACAAACCGGACGGCAATTGCTCCACCCATCGAAAAGCCAACGAGCATAGCATCTTTGATATCCAGCTTGTCTAAGACCCGTTTAATATCCAGTGCATGCACATCGTAATGATACGCTCCGAAAGGTTTATCCGATTTGCCAAAACCCCTTAATGTGATGCCAATGACACGGAAATTTTTATTGACCAGGTCGTTGTACTGGTACTCGTACATTTCGTCGCTTAACGGCCATCCGTGAATTAACACGATAGGTTTGCCTTCACCGGCATCTGTGATGTGCAAGTGCACATTGGATTCTACTTTAATGTATTCGGCCCTGGACTTGCCGGCATGTGTTTTTTCTTTAATGTTTTCCATTGTTTGATGTATTTGTTTTTATTCGTGAATGTTAAATAATTTGCAAACGTCTTTATACGACATATTTCTTAGTTCCTGCTCACTTTTGTTTTTTAATGATGCTGATTTTAGGGCAGGTGTGTTACCGGGAATTGCAATAAACCGAAAATTATTGCCTGTAGTAAGCGGCCGTGAAATCATATCGCAAGTGAATTCGATGCTTCCAAATTTGTAAATCAGAAAACTCCAGTTTGCATCAAGGGCATAGGCTGGTAAAGGTCTTACCGTAGATGCATTGTACAAATCGCCGGCCAGCCAGACATAGGCCAGAATTACACCATTTTCTACAATATCCTCAGTTAAATCGGGAGCGTTGGCATCGAAAAACCAATCACCTGAAGTACCTGACCAAGCTGTTGGAGAAAACCATTCGGAATAAAATACCGTTGCATCCAATCCGGCGGGTCCCTCGGGTCCCTGCATTCCTTCATTTTTACATCCGGAAATTACCAGTGTTGAAAATGCTGCTAACAAATAAATAGTTGTTTTCATGAGTCTGTTTTGTTACTAATTAATTTATTTCTGAAATTGAACCGGATCAAATCCGTCAATTTTATTCTTCGATTACGGGATATTCTATTTTGTATTTGTTTAATAACGCTTGTAATGATTCATAGTATTCATTCAACAGTTTTAGTGTTACCTCCGGATCTTTTTCTGATGGAATGGTTACCGGCATTTCGTCTAAATATTTCGACAACTCCGGATAATCATCCTTAATGGTCATGGTAATTTTCAGTATTTTGGAATTCAAATCCAGAATCAATTTTTCGTCTTTAGTGATTTTTCTTGAATTTATTACCTCGGTAACCAGTCGGTCTCTTTTTATGAGTTGAGGTGATTGCTGATAGACTGAAGAGACAAACTTCAAAAGTTGGTTGTTGAATTCGAAGCTATTCTCTATGTTGCTTAAATGACCGGCATGTTCAATAATATTCAGTAATGAACCTTTGATTTTATTTTGCATTTGCTGTGCAGCCTCAAGAGGAGTGATTTTATCTTCTTTTCCAACCATGATAAGCGCCGGGATATTTATTTTGTCGAGGTTGTTGCATGTTTCTTTACGCTTGGATAAAGCCAATAAAGTTTTGGTAAGTGATTGTGCGGAAGTTTCCATGATCATCTTCTTTACAACTGCAATTTTTTCCTGATTGGTTATAAAAGATTCAGGGGCAAACAGATTTTTCAGACTCTCATTGGCAAAGTATTCAACACCGTATTTTTCGATATTTTCAATAGAAATCATCCGTTTTTTTATTCCCTCCGATGTGTCGGCCATACAGGTGGTGTCACATAGTATGAGAGCGTTAAATCGCTTTGGGAAATTTTCAACTGCATTTAAAGCAATGTATCCGCCCATAGACAAACCACATAACATCGCTTTTTCAATCTTCAGGGCATCCATCAGGCCGATCAGGTCGTCTGCGAAAAGTTCAATCGAGAAATCTTCAGTTCCTGCCGGAGAGTTCCCATACCCCCTGATGTCGTAGGCAATTACACGGAATTTCTCTATCAGCGCTTCGATTTGCTTGTTCCACATCGACTTATTAAAAGGAAAGCAATGAATGAGTATGATTACCGGAGCACCGTCAGGTCCTTCGTCGGTATAACTGATCGTGTTATTATTTACAGTCGCTTCAATATTGGTTCCTACGTATCTCATGGCGTTGTCATTTATTTAAATTCAAATTTTATATCTGTCCGAAGAGAAAAATCAGGAGTCCAAAGCAAATTTCTTCCGGTAAAACGGAATCCTGACTTTCCCCTGACTCCGGACTTCCGACTTCTGTCTTCCAACTTCTATCNNCCAACTTCTATCTTCCAACTTCTCTTACATTTCTTCAACTGTAATATTTTTTTTATTTACCCCTAAACTAGCCAGTTGCTTTTGTATGGCTTCCATCATGGGTGGGGGGCCGCAGATATAGAATTGCTGACCGAAATCGGCAATGTTCGCTTTAAGAAAGTTTTCGTCAATTTGACCGTTAGCATATTTGTCAGTAACTTCTTCGGATAAAATATTGATGAAATTTTCGCCCAGTATTTTTTTAAATTCCAGTGCAAGGATGATATCTTCTTTGGTTTTATTCGCAAAGATGAGTTTGTTGTCACCTGTTTCACTCTTCGATTGAAGATACCTGAAGATGCAAATAAACGGAGTGATTCCAGCACCTCCGGCAATAAATACGCCCTCTCCTTTGTAAGCGATGGCTCCAAAAACTTCGTGCAGAATCAACTCATCATCTTTTCCAAGTTGCAGAAGTTCATTGGTAACACCATTATGTGTAGGATAAGTTTTAATTGTAAATTCGAGATCATCGTTTTCGGACAGAGATGTAAAGGTAAATGGCCTTTTTTCATCTTTCCAGCCTTTTTTGTTTATTGCAATTTCGGTGGCCTGGCCCGGGTTAAACGAATACTTTTGTGGCTTTTCGGTTACAATTTGCAATACATCATGAGTGATGTGCTTGATTGACTTGATTTTTACAAGATGTTGTTCCATAGAATAGATTATTTTTTAATTGAATCAACTTGCCGGACTTTCAATCTGATTGACCAGATAATTCTCCAGACCCATCTGTTCAATCTGTGAACGTTGTATTTCTGCCCAATCAACATGGCCTTCTTCCATTATAAGAATTTTGGTCAGCAGGTCAGCAGTGCCCTGATCACTAACCTCACGGGCAAGTTTAATAGCTTCGTTATAAGCATGTACTGCATCAAGTTCATCACCTTTATCGTTACTGATCATTTCAGAAACAGTTTTGCCAATCTTCATCGGATTAAGCTTTGATACTGTTGGTGCACCCTCAAAGAAGATAATCCGTTCAATCAACCACTCGGCATGATGCATTTCATCCATAGCCTGTTTCCTGATAGCCATGTGAAGTTTTCCGTATCCCCAATTTTCGCACATTTCAGAATGTACCATATACTGGTTAATGGCAGTAAGTTCATCTGCCAACAGCGAATTCAAAACTGTAATTAATTCTTTATTCCCTTTCATTTTGTGAGTTTTAATGAATGAATTTTTGAAAGAACTAAGTTGAGAACCTTTAGCAGATAATGGGTTACAGAATTTTCAGGAAAAGTTACATCATTCACACATTTCGATTTTTAGAACTTATTAAAATAAATTCTATCAAGTGATTTTTGTAAACTGAATGTGATATACAATAAGAAGAAATAGACTGACTAAAGAAATGAATATGTACACACTTATACCGCAACAAAGGTTCCCCTTAGTTCTGCATGAACAGGGCGATGCTTTGTCAGATACTTTCTCATTGCATCTACAATCCGTTCTGACCGATTTTCCCGATTACGGCCATATTTCTGAGGGACTCCCTGCATTGTAACGAATGCCGCAGTGTAATAGCGGTCGGACTGAACTTCTTCATCGCCTGCAAATAATTTTTGAATCCGGTGGCCTGATGGGTTTTCTATCTTAAAATAGACATTCAGACCGAGACAACGCTTGACATATCCTCCCATTTGCTGATATGGGTCGCACGAAAACGTCCTTTCAAGATTCTCCTCCAACATTGTCTTGATTTCTGCTCCCGTTAACTCTACAGTTGAGACAGGTGGATTCATGGGAATCATGTTGTAAAGGTCATTCAACGTGATGTTCCCCGGAATTATTGGTGCGCCATATCGCCAGCCATTGGAAAATGCCAGTTGCGCTTCGGTGCTTTCGAGCAATGCCTGAAGCAGGAAATTGTCCATCGTAGTTTCCATGGTTGTTCCCCGGTTGAGTGCGGTGGCAGTTTCACCAACAACCTCTGACAGTTGTTTCTTGTAAGGTGCGAGTGCCTGCCTGATCAGCTCATCTACTTCCGGATCTGGTTGTATTGAAGCTTCAATTTCAATCAGTTGATGGGTATAATCTGTAATATTTCCATCAACTATCTCCAAATCCAAACGACCCAAAAATGAACCATGGCAACCTGATTGTATTAAAATCGTTTTACCAATAATAACAGGTTCGTAAAGTCTATTATGAGTATGGCCGCTGAGACAAACATCAATGCCATGAACTTCGGACAATAGCTTCATATCCTGAGTAAAACCAAGGTGAGAGATTAAAACGATTAAATCTGCTTTTTCCCTGGTTCGTAGTGCATCAATAATTGGTGGAAGTTCATCCTTACCCAAGGTAAAGTATATCCCTTCGCTGTAAGATGGCGGCATGGTCTTGTCAACAATATTCGAGGCTATTCCAATAAGACCGATACGTAATCCGCCAATCTCTTTTACGACATAAGATTGAAATACAGGTTTTTTTGTTGCTTTATCATAGACATTGTTTGCCAGCATTGGATAATTTAGTTCAGCAATCCGCTGGTTAAATACCGTTGGGCCAAAAGCAAATTCCCAGTGTGCTGTCATAGCATCAAGACCCAAAGAATTTAAGATTGGGATCATAGCTTGTCCCTGGGTATCCATAGCGGGAAAGGTTCCATGAAATGTATCACCGCAGTCGCAAAAAAGACAATTCTCCTGACTCTCAGTTCGAATCTGTTTTACAATTGTGGCAATACGGGCATAACCTCCGGCATGGCGGTAAACGGCATGGTCACCCTGCCAAAACATCTCCTGGTGGATATCAAAATAGGCATGGGTGTCGTTCATTTGAACGATGGTGAGCGATCTTTTGGCTGCCATTTGATTCATTTTAAGCGGTAAAAAAAACACGTTTTTTGAATGCGGATACTTTAATAAGTGAATGTCAATCCTGCTCCCAATCCCATATCGCTATCGTAATGAGATGATATGGAAATATATTTTGTAACGATATAACGAAGCCCTGCCATGTACTCTTTATCGGTATTTATCATCATATTAAAGCGTAAGCGACTGGTAACCGGTAAATCTTCCCGGCTTAACTGAAAAAGGAATTTTCCATCGCTATCTACTCTGAAATCAGCAATAAACAGCATCGGCAATGTGTAGGCAATACCTGCAACTAAAGCTTTGCGGTTATTCTGATTGCTTTCCTGACCGAACCAGTTTTTCCCTTCGCTGCCGAAAATGTTTTTTGGGCCACCTTCTGCCTTATAGTGATAATCAAAACCTAAGTATGGATACCACCATTGCATGCGGCCTAAATAGCGACCAATCATTGTTTCGCTTTCGTAACCATGCATATCCTGGTAGCCCAAATGCCATTGTGTGCTTGCTTTCCATCTTGTATTTGCAAACATGGCTTCACCATCACTGCCGTTGCTTTCTATGCCTGCCCTTGCCATGAAATGAAACATCTTGTCGTCAGCATATAATTTTCGTTGCGCGAATTTCGGATTTGGTATTTCAGGATTTGGTGGTGAGTTCTCATAACTAAAAATCCTGCCCATCCCGCTCATCATGTGGTATAAAATATGGCAGTGAAAGAACCAATCCCCACTTTCAGTGGCTGCAAATTCTATGGTATCTCTTTCCATGGGCATAATGTCAATAGTATTTTTTAATGGCGCATAATCGCCTTGTCTGTTCAATATTCTGAAATCATGTCCGTGCAGGTGCATGGGATGGCGCATCATGCTGTTATTGAATAAAACAATTCTCAGGTTTTCTCCTTTTTTTATCAGTATTTTATCACTTTCGGATACTTTTTTGTTATCCAGTGTCCAAACATACCTGTTCATGTTTCCGGTTAAATCAAATCTTAATTCTTTTAAAGTACCTGAGGGCAAAGTAGTTTTTTCGGTTGAACGTAACATGTCGTAGTTAAGTGTTACCATATCCGGATTGCTGTTATCCATATCCATGCCGGCCATGTGGTGGTCCATCTTCATTTCTTTGCCTTGCATGTTATCTTGTTTCATCGTGTCTTTTGGATTTTCGGGACCTGTTATTTCAGGATACATAACCGTATTCATATCCATTACCTGGTTCTGCATGTGCATCCCTTCCATTTCAACCATATTGCCTTTCATGTCCATCATGCCATTCATCATCTTCATCCCTGCAAAATACTTTAGCCTGGGCAATTCTGCAGCAGGTACCTTTTTGCCACTGCCTAACCAAAGGGAAGCTGATTTTGTGCGGTCTTCGGGTGTTACTAAAAACTCGTAACTCTTGTTATCTGGGATGGTTACAACAACATCGTAGGTTTCTGCAACAGCTATGATCAATCTATCCACTTCTACCGGAACTACATCGTTGCCATCACTTGCCACCACCGTTATTTTGCCGCCTGAATAAGTGAGCCAGAAGTAATTGGATGCACCACCGTTGGCTATACGTAACCTTACTCTGTTGCCTGGTTTGAACTGAGGTTGTTCATTCTGATTTTTACCATTGATTAAAAAATTGTCATAGTAAACATCGCTTACATCCATCGCATTCATTCGTTTCCACTCGTTGGTGAGTTTAACATTCACATGCCCTTTGCCTAAGGCTTCTGCATAACTTTGTACTGTACCTTTTTTAATGGCAAACCAATCTGTAGCATTGTGCAGGCTGCGGTTTACCTCTTTTGGATTCATATCTGTCCATTCACTTATTATAACCGGTATGGTTGGTATGTCCCATTCTTTTCTTTTGTTCATGATGAACATGCCATACATGCCAATTTGCTCCTGAAATCCCGTATGGCTGTGATACCAATGTGTTCCGTTCTGGATAATTGGGAACTTATATAAATGCGTTGTATGAGGTTTGATGGGCATCTGTGTAAGGTTTGGAACACCATCGTATTGATTTAGCAGGAATAAGCCGTGCCAATGCAGGGATGTTTCTTCATCCAGATTATTGTGCACATAGATTTCTGCTGTGTCGCCTTCTGTAAATGTGAGCGTGGGCATTGGGATCTGTCCATTTACGGCAATAGCTCTTTTCGATTTATTACCGAATGTCACTAGAGTATCGGCTATGTATAAATCGTAGCGGATTGTATGCGGTGGTGTATGGTTTAAAATTGTTTTTATATTGCCAAGTGTAGCTTTTGACATAGCCATATTGTTCCTGTTATCCATCTGATAATTGCCCATTTCCATGCCTTTTTTCTTTGCCTTTTCGTTTGGCTTTTGCATACCTGAAGGCTTAACCGGCTTAGGTTTTGCATCCTGTTTGGGTTTTTCCTTTATCAGTTTCATGCCACACTTCGGACAGTTTCCGGGTTTGGCGGCATGTATTTCAGGGTGCATGGGACAGGTATAGGTAACAATCTGTACCTGAGGTTTCGTTTCTTTTTTATTCCTGTCCATGCCTTGCACCTCCTGTGCAGACGCAATAGAATTAGTGAAAAGAAGGAAAAATAATATTGTTATCCCTTTCTTTATTTTCGTCTTTTTCATGTTCATCGGTTACTTGGGTTTTAACCCATTATTGAAGCCGCATTAAGTACTATGAATCAGATAAATTACCAGGAAAATTCCAACTGCCAGGACTGCCAGAAGAAGCAATATATCGAGTATAGATGAAGATTTATAGGTATCCTCATCTATTTGTTTCTCAACCTTTTTGTACCTGGCAAATGCAAGCAGGCTCAACAGCGTCCCGAAACCGACAAGGAATATTCCAACAATTGCTGAGTATCCATGAGAAGGAGGAATCGAATTTTCAATAGTTGATTTTCCCAAAATAATCGTCATTTGTTTCATGAACAAGGCAAACTTTTCGACGACAAAACCGAATGCCATTATCCCAATACTTGTCCTGATCCATGCCAGAAATGTTCGTTCATTCGCCATATGAACCTGGCGATTAAGACCTCTTCTTATTTCCTTATCTTCAATTTTTTCAGACATAGTTCTATTCCCATATATCCATTTTCAGCAGAAGTATTCCCTTTTTTTCAGCCAGATCCATCAATGGATTTATTTTTATTACTAATTCGATTATGATGACCTAATCGCCATGTTGCTTTAAAACATCATCAACTACTTCTTCAATTTTTTTTCACTCCTTTGGGTTAATTCTGAAACTTCGTCACTTGTATTTTCAAACTTTTCAATGATACCATCAAGTAAGTCATTGAATTTGTCTTTAGCCAAATTTCCAAATTCTCCTACCAGTTTATTTATTTTTTCCCTGGTTTCAGAACCCTTTTTTGGGGCAAATAATATACCCAACAATGCCCCTGCTGCAACACCAGTAAGAACTCCGGCAACTACTCCGACTACTACTTTTTTTGATCTCATAATTTTTAGTTTTTGTTGTTCTAATTTTTATTCAATTTTAATGAGCCGTTTAACTGGGTTTCAGTTAAACGGCTTCATTTACAATCATCACAAATCAGAGATCTTCAAAAAGCTTTTTGACTTCTTCTTTAGTTTTTCCCAGCTTCTGTTGAAGTCTGCCGTATAGTTCATCTTCACGACCTTCTTCATATAACAGATCATTATCTGTCAATTCCGCATAACTTTTTTTGAGCTTTCCTTTCAGCTCATTCCAGTTTCCTTTTAATTCTGTTGTGTTCATGTTTTTAATTTTTAATTGTGATTAAACTTACTGGGCTACAAATTTTCCCCAAATCATTAACTTTTAAAGTTTCAATAAATTAAATGCTAATTTCAGATACAAATATCGGAGTCGATAATATAGTTTTTGTTACATACTTTCTGTTAAAAATTACATCATTCACACATTTTCAGGAGGACTGTTTTTTATAGATTTGAGCAGCATACTATAATCAGGCAACTATTTATCTGCTTATAAGGAGTGGTATTCAAACGGGCTAAGGTGTGAATCATGTAATTTTTTTCCGGAACTCTGTAACAGTTTTTTTATCAGGATACAGCATCTTTGAAATGATGTTTAAATGACCGGGCTTACCTGCTATAAACATCTAATTTCAAGTCATGAAGCGAAAAATATTTTTAAAAATTTCAATGGCAATAATTGCTATTGTCCTGGTATTTCTGCTATCAGTAAAAGTTTTTGTTGAACCCTGGGCGAAGAAAAAAATTCAGACCGCATTTAATGCAAACTCGGACAATTACCTGGTGAAAATAGAAAAGGTTCATATCTCGATCCTCAAATCAGGAATAGAACTTGAAAATATTACCCTGTTTTCAAAGCAGGAGTATGGCGGTTTCCCAAATTTAACCGGAGAAATGGTATCAATTAATTTCAAAGGGATTAAGCTATTGAAAGTTATATTCAAAAAAGATATCAACATTCATGAAGTAAGCATTTTCAATACCCGAATTGTAGGGAAGATGCCATTTCAAAAGAAAGCCAGGGCACCTAAAGTGTCGTCATTAAACATCAGTATTGACAATCTGTTCTTCGATAAACTGGTTGTTGAGATTCAAGACGCATCAACGCCACAGGCTTATTCAATAAAAGATGGCGTGTTGAAAGTTTACGATTTACAGGTTGAAAAACTGGACACTTTATCTTTGAACATCATTAAACATTTTGATTTCGATGTACAGGAACTTCGTGAGGTTTTGCCTGACAGTATGTACACCTTGACGGTCACCGGCATTAATTATTCCGCAACTTCAAACACACTTTCAGCAAGTAATTTTTCTATTCAGCCGAATTACACTGATTATGAATTCTCTGCCCGACATAAGTTTGAAATTGATCGTATTGAAGCCGGATTCAGCCAGATCTCCTTTCACGATTTTTCTGCCGCTGAATATATCCAATCCGGGAATTTGATAAGTTCGTTTATCGAAATCGGGGAAATGGATATGAAAATTTTTCGCGATAATCGAAAAGTGTCAGAACATGTTAATAAACCTGCATTTCAGGATATGATTTACAACTATCCCGGCACGATCAATATTGATTCGATCGGCATTTTAAGCGGTAATATTACTTATACTGAGCATGTTGAAAAAGCAACTGCGCCGGGAATGATCAGTTTTAGTAAATTGAATGCCCTGATTTACAAAATTACCAACGACACTATTTACAAAACCAGGAAAGCTTATACCGGATTTAAAGCTGAAGCTTTGTTAATGGGCAAAGCTAAAATAACCACAATATTGAAAGGGAGACTATTCGACAGGCAGAACACATTTGAAGTGAATGGTAGCCTTTCGGGTATGGATGCAAATGAATTAAACCCTTTGCTGGAGAAAATTGCGTTCATGAGTGTTACATCCGGCAAAATAGACGCAATGAATTTTAGCTTTACCGCCAACAACACGAAAGCAACCGGCCAAATGAATTTGCTTTATCACCGGTTAAATGTTGCATTTAAGAATAAACGGACGGATAAAACCACTGCTATTAACGAACGGGTTAAATCATTAATTGCCAATATGGAAGTATTGGATTCGAACCCGATGCCTGGTAAAGAAGTGAGGGTGGGAATTATTGATTATCAAAGAAACCCCGAAAAATTTCTCTTTAGTTATTGTGCCAAATCATTAATGTCAGGAATAAAGTCGGGCATTATTAAAGATATTAAGGGGAAAACGAAATAGCCGCAGTTACTCTACATCTGAAATATCAACGTATTTGCAATGTTCTCATATTGAATAAGTTTAAGCAATACTGAACCGACGATCCGGATATCCATTTTAACCATAACAGGAAGGCAGTTATCATCGTCGGTAAACCAGATGACTAAATCGTTTTTGGTTTTAAACATACGCCCCTCTTCAACAACCGGACAGATTTTGATACACCTGATTTTACCGAATTTAGTCCTGATAGTTTCTTTCCCTTTAAATACAAGGTGGAAAGGAAATATTCCGTCGGAAAAAAACATGTTTACCAAAAGCACATCGCCTTCTTTTACTTTCGAGAAATCAATTCGCCTGATGTAATAAAAGGTTGACGCTAAATCGAGAATATCCGGTGGAACAGGATGTATGCCAGAGAGTTTTGAATTAACAGTGTTGTTTTCGCGGTTGTAAGTTACTTCGTTATAATTTTTGTAGCGACCTTCGCTGATGTTGCGTATCTGCTTAAAGGGCAGGTTCGTATTTTTATCGAACCAGCTTTCGTAAATATCTTTGACCCCATAAAGCTTTTCGGCCAATCCGGTAGTTTGCCCAATGGTCAGGGCATGAAAAACAGTCTGTTCCTGATAAACATCTTCAGTAAGTGAAAGGGTGGTAATTCCAGCCACAATAAGTCCATACCGGATCTGATAAGTAAGGCGTTCGCCGGCTATAAAAGCAGTATTTGGTTTGACAGGCGGGGAAAATATTTTTTGTGCGCAAACTGAAAGAGCCAAGAACATTAGTATAAAGAGAATACAGATGTGAATTTTCATCATATAACCAGCTTTGCCCAATTAGTTTGAATGGATTCAGGGCTGTTAATTACCATCTCCTTCTGGAATAAAACAGACCAAGGACAAATCCGATCACTAAACTGATCAGAATCTGGACCCAGTTTAAATTGTTCATGCTTATCATTTTATTTCCATCGGACATACCCTTGAGCCAGTTGGTGCCGCCCAACAATAGGAAGGCCACAACAATAACCAATAATGCAACTACATAAAGCAGCGTTTTATTTGATATATTTCTCATATTTGACTCTCCATCTGATTTGATTTTTTACTTTTTCTTTTCTTTTTCTTTTTTCTTATGAAGCGCTTTCAGGTTTTTTAATGATTTCTCAATATTTTCCAAATCATTTTTGAACTTATCTTTGAACAGTTTCCATTCCGACTTTCTTTCTTTTTTAAATTTTGCAAACTCTTTTTGCAAAGAAACTATTTCGTTCCTGAGATCTTCTTTTTCTTCTTTCCAGTTTTCATGTAAAGATGTTGATGTTTCGCTTTCCATTTGATTGTGATTTTAAAATTATGCCTCCCGGCATGTTGGTTTGAAATATTACGGATATATTAATATTTGGAATGACGGTTGCCTTTACGATTATTTTTTTGCCAGCGACCCTTTGACCAATATTTTCCGCGCGGAGTTGATTTCCATTGACCTGTAACATAGGTCCGGTTTTGCTGTGGTTGATCCCAATAGCCATTCCTCTGCACATACACACGATTCGTACGATTATATTCCCAACCGTTATCAATCCAGATATAATTATCATGTGGACGTTGTGGCCTGGAATATTCGGAATAAGTTGGTTCTGAAACTACATATCCGGAGGCGCAACCGTCGAAAAATAACGCTATTCCTGCCAGACTACCAATATAAACAAGCTTCTTCAGGTGGGCGCCAACTTTTAAGGCAAAACCTGTTTCTGTTAAGCTAACTAACGGATTGCATTTATTTGCATCCTGAAAATCTTTTGAAAGGACAATTTCGTTTTTCATAATACTAATTTTTGTGATTGTGAATGAATGATCACAAGGATATAAAGGTGGGCCGTTTATTCATGCAGAGTGTTACATAATTACCGCAAATAATTACATCATTCACACATCAATTTTGGTTGTGACTACAGGAATTAATTTTCCAAATGAATCGGAACGGCGCGAAAATTATTTGAAAGATAATTGTTTATGACCTCCATCAAAAGAACACGATCAATGGGTTTGATGAGGTAATTATCAAAACCGCCATCCATGGCTTTTTGCCTGGGATCGGTGTTTGAATAGGCCGTCTGGGCAATAACCGGCAGCCCTGGTTTGATTTGTTTAATAAGCCGCATAGATTCGTAACCATCCATCACCGGCATTTTAAGATCCATTAATATCAATGAAATTTCAGGGTGGGTTTTTACAAGTTCAAAAGCTTGTTTTCCATCCCAGGCATGTATTGTCCTGGCTTTTGTGTGGGAAAGTAATTCTTTAATGTATGAATGATTATTTAAGTCATCTTCAACAATAAGCACCGTTTTATTATCCCAACTGTATTCATCAGTTTTGGGAGTTGTTGTAATCCTATCATCAGTTACATGCCAATATGGAATTGTAAACACAAATCTGGAACCTTTTCCAGGTTCTGAATAAACTGTGATGGTACCGCCAAGCTTTTCAACCAAAGCCTTTGAGATGGACAATCCCAAGCCATTGCCTTCATTCAAATTTTCCCTGGTCCCTTCAACTTGCCGGAAACTTTGAAAAATAAGGGCCAGATTCTCGGGTGTTATGCCTATCCCGCTGTCTGACACATAAAATTCAAGGAAATTTCCCTGAATAGTATATCCAAACCGAATTTCCCCTTCTTTGGTAAACTTGATGGCATTGTTCAGTAAATTACAAATGATCTGTCGAATCCGGATTCCATCTGTATTCACCTGTATCAGTTCATTTGGTTTATCGGGTGAATAAATCAATATTATTTTCTTGTTACCGACTATTTTCTTGTAAGTAACAAATAATTCATTCATTAATTTATTGATGTTAACTAATTCTGAATCAACCGAAAACTGACCAGCTTCCAATTTTGAAATATCCATGATATCGTTTATGACCGAAAGAAGTTGCTGGCTGCTTGCCTTTATGATTTGGACATATCTTTCCAGTTTGTCATTGGTTAATCCGGGGTGCAATAAAAATTCTGAAAATCCGATTATTGCATTCATTGGAGTCCGGATTTCGTGGCTCATGTTCGACAGAAATGCCGATTTCAGTTTGTCTGATTCTTCAGCCTTTTCTTTGGCAATAATCAAATCATTATTGATATGCTGAATCCGGTTTATGCTTTTTGTTAATTTTTCATTTAAGGCTAAATATTCGGTATTAAGATCAGCATATTCGGTATTTTGCTCCTTCAGGTCCTGTTCACTTTTTCTCAGGGCTATTTCGGTCTTGATCCGTTCTGTTATATCCCTGATGTTGCATTGAATTATTTTTGTTTTGTTTTCTAAATAAACGTTGCTAATAAATTCCACTTCTGTAATTTTCCCGTTCCGGTTCTGTATCGGCATATCTTCAAAACGTATATAGCCGTTCTTTTTCAGCTCCGCAAAGGCAAGCTCCGATTCTTCCTTATTACTGAAAAGTCCGATTTCCCAGAGTTTTTTCCCGAGTATTTCATTTAAAGGAAAACCAATAAGTCTAACTATAAATGGATTTGCATCTACTATATTTCCGGTTTCGAAATCGAGGATCAGAATTCCATCTTTGGCAGTTTCAAATAATCGCCGGTATCGAATTCCCGATTCTATCAGCTTTTCATTAAGTTGTAAACCTTCATTTTTCACCAGGGATTCTTTTGTTTGAACAGCTTTTGGAAATTTTTTATCAGGTGTATTTCTTTTTGAAAGTGAGTTATCCATTTCGAACATGGTATTAATTCAGTTAAAGCGCTTCTATAATTTTTGCAAGCTCAAGTTTCGTTATCCCAAGCTTATATTCCAGGTTTTCAATCATTTCTTTTTCTTTCCCTTCATAGAAATGTAAATCCTGATCGGTAATGCCCGGAAATTTTTGTTTTATTTTTTCTTTTTTCCTGTCCCAGTATCCCATTACCATTGTTTCCATGAATTCATTTTTAGGTTAGTTAATAATCTCCCTGAATATTTGAATTTGTGATAATTACATTAAAAAATAATCCTTTACAAAAGCATGTTGTTGATTTTCCGTCATTTTATCAGAAGGTCTAACCTCAATTTTCACATTATCAAAATGATGATCATCTTTCAGGATGTTCAGTAATTCACTTTTTGCACTGGTTGGGCCAAAGAGCAGTACATCATCATAATCCTTAATTACCTCACCAAGTCTCTTGTAGTAAGCGGAGAGTTCATTATGTTCCTTGTTTTGTATCATGCTTTCATCGTGCGTATTGAGTGGTTCATCTTGTTCTCCTACCTGAGCCACAATTGTATTTGCTACGATATTCTCGTTGGTTAATTCGATCAGATTGGCCATTGAATGATCCATCCAGATTCCTAATTGTTTTTTTGATTTCATTTTTTAATTTAAGATAATAAATTACACAACTTTTAAATATGAAAAAGAAGTTCTGAAAGGTAGAAAGAGGCCAAAACAACTGTATTACACAATTTTTTAAAAGATTTACATTATTCACACATTAAGTTCAAATCAGATCATTATCAAATTTTCAAGGATAAAGATCACCTGATCTGGAAACCTAAGCCTGAATTCTGTTTGGCCTGATTAAATGTATCGAGCTTAAATATCAGTCGTATCCGGTCTTTGAACGGGCCGGTGATGTTTTTAATGTTTCCGGAAACGGCCATTGGGACATAAATCTCGAAAAAGTTCCATATTCCTGCTTTCAGGCCTGCTTCATAAAAAAAATGCGAGTTGTTTCCCGTTCCGGTTCCGTGATCGTTCAGCAGAAAATTAACAAATGGCCTGACTGGTATCCTGGCCGTTTTTCCCGGCAAAATGCTGGTAAGCGATAATGAAATCAACCAACGGCTATATCCAAGCTTTTCGTTAACCGGCGATACAAGTCCTCCTTCGTTAAAGGTGGCCTGCCTCGACCAGAAGGTTGTTGGGAAAGCACTAAAACGATCGGGAAAGGCGCCCAGGTATAGGTATTGCTCAGGCCCGCTACGTCCGCCGGGAGCAAGCGCATAAAAAGGAATATCCGGATTATTTTTCAGCATAGCTCCGGCAAAAAATCGGATATCCAATCCTTTTTTCATTCCATAATAGCTTATCCGGTAATTAAATTCAGCCGTAGTTTTCAGATAGGACTGACTGGATTCGGAAGAAACATCCAGGCTAAAAGGATTGATTATGCGTGGCTTTTCAAGTTGATAGCCAAATTGAAGGTACGAATTTAATTTTGCCTTCTCCTGATGTTCAATCTGAAAAAGGTTCGTAGCTGCGATAACGTTTCCGTATGCTTTCTGCCTGAGGGAGTTATTCAGTTGTCCTGACCTGAAATAAAGGTCGAGACCGGCTTTTATTTTATGATAGTTTTGATTGCCTGGCGCGCCAAACCGGGTTCCTTCGAGCGAAATGGTTGCCTTTCTGATAAATTTTTGGTACGGCAAGAGGTTGTATGATATTTTTCCAAATCCTGCCAGTCCGGGATTTGAAAACGTATAAAATGGCATCACCAAATATTCAAAAGATTTTGGGGTGAGAAACCCGTTGTGCATGGCTACTCCAGCCATAAAACCGTTTTCGCGGGTCCAGTTCAATGCAGGAATATACATGAGGTATCGTTTTTCGGGATCTTCCAAAGTAAAGGTGAGCTGTGTCTGGATGGGATCAGCTTTGGGAAAAATACCTGATGTACGGATGTTGTTATTGAGCCTGAATAATTCGGGAGTAACATGCCTGGGGTCAATTTTCAGCTCAGAATAATTTCCTTCAGGAATAACGATTTCTTTCTGCCCTTCAAAACCATCCACCCATTTTTCAAAACAGACTGAATCTCCAATCATTCCGGAGATTACAAGAGGAGATACCAGTTCTCCGTTATTTTTGACTAGCAGCTTTTGGTCCTTTAACCGAACCACTTCATAGTCCATTCGTTTGGTTGTGCCAATGAAATCGCTGAAAAACCAGCTTAAATCTTTGCCTGTATGGAATTCAAATACTTTGCGCAGATCATCGGGTTGAGGATGCCTGAATTTCCACTGCAGGTAATAATCATGCATGGCCGAATCAAACAGGGAATCTCCGAGATATGCCCTCAGGTAGTGAAACCCCATAGCTGCTTTGTTATATATGATCAGGCTATAATTCAGTGTATTGTATTCGTCTGCCGCTAAATTTATGGATTGTTCGAAGTTCGCACGCGCCTGAGCAAGCCATTCGAGTTCACGCATCAGCTTTACCGGCATTTGGCTGATGTGAAAGAATTTGGCCATTTTCAGGTTTTTAACATTGTTCTCCCAAAGTTTTTTTTGTGGATATTTTTCATTGATATATCTCTGCTCGTATGTACTGGTAATGCCTTCATCCAGATAGGGGTATCGCCGTTCATCCGATCCAAGTGCACTGTAAAACCAGGAATGACCGATTTCATGTGCAATCACCGCATCCAGGGCATAAGCATCTTTTGCTAAACCAATCACCGCGATACCGGGATATTCCATTCCATCGCCTGCGCTCAGGGCGCTTTGAACGGCCGTAAAACTGTTGTATGGATAATCCCCTATCCAATTCGAAAAATATTCAATCGCGCTATTCAGATATGGTATGGCATCTGCCCAAAGGTTAGCCTGCTGATTGGTAAATATGGCCCAGGTAGTAACTTCCCTACCGGAGTCGGGAAGCTTCACTGTTCCTTTCAAAACACGGAACCGCTTATCGGCAAACCATGCAAAATCGTGGATATGACTTTCGGAATAGCGCAGGGTTTTCATTTGTTTCGAAGAAGGCGGAAAATCATCTTCTCCGGTATCTGAGTTTTTTATTCGGGAAGTGTCGGTTGCAAGCTGATTGAGCATTTCGATCTCTCCGGCATTTTGCAGGTTTCCGGTTGAAGCTACGATGTAATTATCAGGAAGTGTAAGGCTTACATCGTAACTGCCGAATTCTGAATAAAATTCACCCTGATCCTGATTCGACATCTGATGCCAGCCGTTCCGGTCGTAAACTGCCGGCTTGGGATACCACTGAGATATTTGATAAGATTCACCGATATGGCCTAATCTGGAAGTAATCCCTTTCGGGATTTTTACGTGAAAAGGTGTTGTTATTTGAATGGAATTGCCGGGGAGGAGCGGCTTTTTCAAAAATATCTGGCAAACATCGGGCTGGCCCTGCAATAAATTCCATTGAACCTGATGCCCGTTGACCTTAAAATCCAATGAATCCATATATCCCATCAATTCAGGATCATTGAACAACTTTTGCCTGCCCTTAATACTGAATAATTGTTTGGCTAATTCGGTGTCGTTATTCGAATAACCATTTGGCCACAGATGAAAATAGAGATAGTTCAGGGTGTCAGGAGAATGGTTAATGTATTCAATTGTTTCAAAAGCGTTTAATTCGTGAAGCTTGTCGTTGAGCGAAACATTAATCCTGAAATTGACCTCTTGCTGAAAATATTCCTGTGCAGCGGCTCTTGAGAAAAGCCCGAAATTCATCAGGCAAATGAGTAAAATCTGACCTGATATATTTTTATGGAAAAGTATCCCTGATCTATTCCTCCTGTTACCGGATTGTTTGTTTTGTTGATGCTGAGTTGCCTGAAGTAAAACCATTTCCGGTATTGATTTATAAAAGCAGGATCAATAATATCCAATATTTTGGCGTATTGATCCTGCTGTGTGACCCGATTAAATCCTATTTATCTTCTTCGCGCTTTGTTTTCTTCATTCTTTCTATTCTCTTTTTCCTGAGCTGCTTTTTGCTGTCTTTCCCTTTTTTTATCACCTGAAGGTTGAGTAGCTTTTTGTTGCTGTTGTTGCTGCGCAGGCTGGGCTTCCTGTTGCTTTTGCTGCTGTTGCTGGTTCTGATTTCGTCTCTCGATCTGTTGCCGCTGTTGCTGCTGATCCCGGTTCCGCTTTTCGATCTGTTGCTGCTGTTGCTGCTGGTCCCGGTTGCGTTTTTCGATCTGTTGCTGCTGCTGTTGCTGCTCCTGATTTTGTCTCTCGATCTGTTGCTGCTGTTGCTGCTGCTCCTGGTTCCGTCTTTCGATCTGTTGCTGTTGTTGCTGCTTCTCTTGATTCCGCCTTTCTACCTGTTGCTGCTGCCGTTGCTGCTCCTGATTTCGCCTTTCGATCTGTTGTTGCTGCTGTTGCTGCCCCTGATTTCGTCTTTCGATCTGCTGCTGTTGCTCCCGGTTTCGCCTTTCGATCTGCTGTTGCTGTCCCTGATTTCGCCTTTCGATCTGTTGCTGCTGCTGTTGCTGTCCCTGGTTACGTCTTTCTATTTGTTGCTGCTGCTGCTGGTCCCGGTTGCGTTTTTCGATCTGTTGCTGCTGCTGTTGCTGATCCCGGTTTCGCCTTTCGATCTGCTGCTGCTTTTGCTGTCCCTGATTCCGTCTTTCGATCTGTTGTCTGGGTTGCGATTGCCGCTGACGTTCCATTTGCCTTTGAGGTTGTGATTGTTGCTGCTCTCTCCGGCTGTTTTCCATTGGAGAAACCCTGTTTCGCTGATCCGGGGCATTCCTTTCTCTTGCTGGCTTTATATCCCTCAGGTTTGTTATTCTGGATGGAGCAGGCTTTTGGTACTGGCCACTGGGTTGTTGAATCTGTGGCCTGTATATTTTTAACTGGCTCTTATTCAAAACCTGACCTGGCCTGTCGTAATCCCTGACAGGAATATTACTGATTCTTCTTCCGGTAACTTGTTGAACATCATACCTGGAAGGGCCGGAAATGTATGTTGTGTTGCGACTTCGGTCAATATAGGTGTTATTGATTACCGTCGAATTGATGATTATATCATTATAGTCGCTTCTGTCGGCATAATACCGGTACATATCTGGTCGTCCGAAATCCCTGTCCCGGACAAAGTACCACCGGTCAAGATCATAGTAATCATCGCCAAAGCTCAGGCTAATGCTAATTCCTGGCCGCATTGGCGTCCAGCCGTAGTAACCATTGCCGCTTCTCCAGGTGACCCACGAGGGGCCCCATTCGTTATCGGGTACCCAAAACCAGCCATAATAATCATCGTAATCCCAGCGTCCATAATGAAATGGAGCCCAACCCCAGGAATAATCCGAAACCCATGTCCAGCCATAATCAGTCATCACCCAATATCCTGATGTTGAATAGGGCGAAAAATCCTGATCTACATCAGGAATCCATACATAACCGTAATCGGGATAGTCAACCCATTCACCATACGGGCTTAGTTCGTCATAAAATACCTGAGTGCTTAAATATCCGCGCTGTGCTGAAACCGGACTCTGGATAGCGCAGGAAACGTTAAACAGTACAAATAGTACCACAGACATTTTATAGAGACTTTTCATTGCAAAGCATACTTTTCCTGAGCTCATGACTTTATTTTTTTAATAATAATGTAGTTGTTGGATTGAGGCTGTCTTAAAAGTAAAAGCAATCGCGCATCTTGTCGCCCCATCCCGGGAATTCGGGACAGGATGACAGGATCAATGACTTTTTAAACAACCCTAATCCGGGTAATTTCACTAATCTGTTGATTAGAGCAAAAGGATGATCAGCAGAATTAAAAGAAGGGTACCGCCGCCAATATATATATATCCACCACCGTCTCTTCTGACATTTTCTTTAATACTTCTACTTTCTTTTCTAAGTTCACGTTTTTCAGAAACAGTCATGTTCGTTTTGTCCATGTCGCGTATTTCTTCAACACGCGTTGTTAAACGGTTCACCTCTAATGCGGATAAATTGTTTTCCGATTTGGTCAAAACTGTGCTTTTATCTGATTTACTTTTCAGGTCAGACTTACCTGCAAATGCTGTTGATGCACCCAATGAGAAGATCATTAACAGTGCGATGAAAATTGTTTTTTTCATTTTTCCGTTGTTTTAAATTAATGAATAAATAATGAATGAAAGATAATTGAAAAGGAATTTTGACATGTTACACAATTCCTAAAAAAAATTACATTATTCACACATCCTCAGACACTTCGAATCTGGCGAAGCTAATCCTGATGCGAAGGCTGTGAAACTAGGATTGATTTATCTGATTCCTTTTTAAATTCGGTTGAATAAACAGGCATTCTAAGTTTCGCCGGCAATTTTTCGCGATTTCGCAATTTGTCCCTGACAGGCATATTGGCAATTCTATTTTTCTCCATCGTTAAGCGTGCCATCAGGTAGCTGACTGTTGATTCCGCACCCTGATTGAGGTTCACATTCGATTCTTCCAACCCGTCGTAACAACCGCCAGTGCAAGGATTATATATGATTTGATGCAAGCGGTTGCTGCCTAAAAACCAGTTGAACGCTTTAACCATTTTCAGACGATATTCTTCATCGCCAAATACATCGTAAAATTTACTTAATGTCATAATGGTGTAAGCAACATCAATGGGTTGTTCTCCAAAACGATCAGGTTCCTGTCCCTTTTGCAGCCAGTTTTTGTTTGAAATCACTTCTATTCCGTTTTCGTTAAAAATATGTGATAGCAGAAAATTAAATGATGTCAGGGCGATTTCTTTATAAATTGGCACACCGGTTAACATCCAGGCGTACAGCATGGCCTCAGGCAAAATGCTATTGGCATAGGTCAGATAGCTCTCAAACCATTCCCACTTTTTACCTGATTCGTGCCTGTACATCTGAACCATACGATTGGCTAAAGTTTTAATAAGAATAAGGTTCCCAGGTAACTTTATGGCGCTGTGATAAAAATATATCCCTTTTATTGAGAATGCCATTGCACGGGTAGAATGCAAAGAATCAATTTGCAGAAAAGCTTTCTCGATGATTTTGTCGGCCTTTGAAATGATTTCGGCAGGTAAGAGGCCAATTAATGAGATTACATATCCCAAAGCCCAAATAGCCCTGCCATTGGAATCATCCAGATTGACCTCTTTATTTTGGCCTGTAAATTTGCAATCGCTGTTAAGATAATTCTGGAAGTCCCCTTCTGGTTGCTGACAAAGCTTTATGAAATTGAGATATTTCTTTATCAGGAATAGGCTATTTTTATCTTCAGTCAATTTAAAATGCATACAGAGGGCTACCAGGGCTCGTGCATTATCGTCCAGAGTGTATCCCGAATCAATATCAGGTTGATTAATTTTTGAGAACTGAATAATCCCTGAATCAGTTGTCATTTCCAATACGTGATTGAGGTTAATTTCCGGAAGATTGTATTGCAGTTTCATTTTGTTTCCGATAATTTTTTCGAAAAGGGATGCGTGTGCAACAGCCGAATTTTCCCAGGCTGTTGATACTATTTTTTGTAAAGCATTGGTGCTCATATTTTTTCGTAGCTGATCGTCATTCAATAGCCTGTTAACACTTTCGGCCAGTTGTTTTGAGTTGCGGAAATCGAAAATAATTCCGGTGTCACCGGTCAATACTTCCTTCGCATGTGGAATAGGCGTTGAAATGATAGGGCAGGCACAACTCATGGCATAGGCAAAAGTCCCAGACACAGCCTGGTTCGGATCGTTGGTAGAAAATATATAAATATCGGTCAGTTGCAAATATTCGAGCAATTCGGGCAATTCCAGGTATTTATTTATAAACCTGACCTGATTTTGAAGACCAAGATCACTGACTCTTTGTTCGAGCATTTGCCGGTAATTTTCCCCTTCTGATTTGACCACTTCAGGATGCGTTTTGCCTAATACCAGAAATACCGCTTCAGGGCATTGCTTAACAATGGCTGGCAATGCTTCAATGGTAGTCTCAATTCCCTTTCCTGAACTTAGCAGACCAAATGTAGAGAGTACCTTGCGTCCCTCCAGGTCGTATTTCAACTTTAGGATTTTTTCGTTTGAATGCTCGACCAAATGTGTCCCATGTGCTATAACAGCTATTTTTTGAGGTGATAAACCATAATCGTTCTTTAGAATATCAGCCGAAATATGAGTCATTACAATGACTGATTGGCAGACAGACGCAAGACTTTTAATTTTTGACTTTAATTGCTCGTTTGGATGCGGCAATACCGTATGAAAAACAATGACAACCGATTTTGTCAGTTCGGATATAAATTGCTGAAATGCTTGCTGCTGAGCATGGAAAAATCCAAACTCATGCTGAATCAGCACGATTTTTATTTGAGGGTCGTTATTGATCTGATCGGTCAGTTTTTCGTATTCGGCAGTTAGTGAAGTTTTTAGAATAAATTTTACTTCATCGGGATAGGTATAATTTGTTTCGCCCGATTCCAATGCACAAACTTTGACAGATACCGACTGACCAAATTTGTTTTTGATTCCCTTTATCAAATCCTGGGAATAAGTAGCTATACCACATTCGCGGGGAGGATATGATGTAACAAATAAGATTTCAGTATGGTTATTGTTCATGTTCTTTAATCTAAGAGATTATTTTGGCAACTAGTTTGGATGACTAACTGTGTAGTTATCAGAAATTTTCCTGATTTATTTCTTTTTTTTGTACGAGGTATTTATAGATTGAACGACCAATTGATTTAATCGTGCCGGGGTTTTGGGCAACGATATTGGTTACGCCAAACTGCAGTATAATGCCGAAAAGCTTTCTGATTATATTACCCGAGCTGCCAACAGCAATCTTTTTGGTGAGATACCCGGAAGCCAGACCTACGGTCGCTCCTAAAATATTATCGGTCAGATAAGGCAATGAAGTTACTTCTTGTAACGCACTCTTGATGAGGTTAACAGGTTTTAAGCTTTCGAAAGTAGCAAGTAATTGTTCTTTAAGTTGTTGCTCTTTGAATGTCTGCTCAAATTCTAAAATTTGAATGGCATTTTTAAGTTCTGATATAGAAGTTACTGTTTCCATGGAATTTATTGTAACACCTGTTTAATGAATGAATCGCCGACCTTCCTCTTTATCCATTTACGCCAAAATGAACAAACAAGAATTGAAATGAACCCATAAAAACCGGCTACCACGAAGAATCCAAAATATATTTCACCCAGTCTTTGACCAATCCAAATAGCCAGTCCCAAATTCAGGAAAAGCATAAATAACGAAATAATAATCAGGACAACAGCATTGGAAAGGAGTGATGATATCAGTTGCGAGGTTTTCTCAAGCGCTCTGAGTTTGGCTAACTCAAAGCTTGTTTTCCCATAATCTGAAGCTTTTTCAATTAGCTCCTCTATTAAATTCGTATGGTCTTCCATGATTTCTATGGCATTGTTGATATGAATTTAAAAATTGAGCTAGCCCCGAAAGATTCAATATTAATGCTTTACAGGGCAGGCTCAAGAATTACAAACTTGGTGAATTCTCTAAACTAAGTCGCTTTTACTTCTTTTTTAACTTCACCATTTTTTTGCATTTTTTGTTCTGCAAATTCGGAAACATCTTCCTTTACCTTTTCAAATTTTTCGGTGATATCATCCAGTAATTCATTGATTTTCCCTTTTACGCCATCGGCAAAGGACCCACTATTTCTAATTATTTTTTTGCGGGTTACTGAACCTTTGTGGGGTGCAAATAAAATGCCAAGTAAGGCACCTGTGGCTGCGCCAGCCAATACTCCTAACAATACTTTTCCTGTGTTCATAATTTCTGTTTTTAATGAATGTTTATTATTAATGATTTTAAAGAACTCGTCTTCCCTGAATTACCCTAAGTATTATTGCAATAATTGCTATAACAAGAAGAATGTGTATGATCCCGCCGATGTTGTAACCAACAAATCCGATCGCCCATGCGATAATTAGGATCACTGCGATTAAATAAAATAGATTGCTCTTGATGTTAATTTTTATAATAAAAGTCTTTTTTTGTATTAATTTCCAGGTTGTTACATATTAAAATTGCCCGTTGACAATATCATCTGTGTTTCCGGATATTGACGATCCGGATCGTCTTCTGCCGTTATGTAAATATTACTAGGTTTAGATGAGGTAGCTGTTTTGAAGGATGCCTTCAGTTTCTTTGAGAGAAATCCGGTCGAACTATCAATCTTTCCCATATTCATAGTTGTTTCCTCATCAGTAACCATCCAAACGATATAGTAGCGTTTTGTTGGCTCAAGCCTTTCTACTTCGGCCAAATTAAAAAGGTGTATGCTAATCACATAATTTCGGTTTTTATCATGGTTAATTATTACATGTCCACGTGCTGCAGGAACAGCGGTTGATGTTAAGAATTTCACCTTTTTGGCCGATGCGTCAACTGCAAAAAGCATGTGCAGGACAAAAACTCCCAAAAATATCTTATTCAACAGGGTATTCAATTTCATTGTTTTCATTTTGTGCATTTTTAAGATTAGAGTGCCGCAATGATCTTTTGTAATTCCTCTTTTGTTTTGCCAAGCTTGATCTGAAGTCTTCCAAGCATTTCTTCTTTTCTTCCTTCTTCAAGCAGCAGGTCATTGTCAGTTAAAAGGGCGAATTTCTGTTTTAGCTTCCCTTTCGTTTTGATCCAGTTCCCTTTTAATTCTTCATTTTTCATCTTTTTTGTTCTTGGAGTGAATAAATTTTCACTTTACAAAGTTGGGCGAACTTGTTTCCGAAAGCGTTACACAATTCTGATTAAGAATTACAACATTCACACATCAGGCGGGGCAATGTTAAGTACAATAGCCTCTTGGAAGCCGGGTACCTTCTAATGGGTTACCATGATGAAAAAATAGTGTCCACTTCTTCTTCTGACTGGAAAAACATGGCTTGATATTTTCCATCCAACTCTTCTTTCCTGCCTTCCTCAAGCAACAAATCGTCATCAGTCAGGCTAGCCAACTTCTGTTTCAGCTTGGCTTTCTCCTCAATCAGTTTTGCTTTAAATACGTTAGTTTCCATGTTTTACAAATTAAGCGGTGATAACATTTTCAGGATCAATTACCTGAAGCTTTTAATGCATCGAGCAATTCCCTGAGATTCACAGTAGCGTAGGTAGATGAATGGTCCGACATGGCATAAGGGATAATCAGGTCGTTTAAATGAATAATCGAACCGCAGGAATAAATCACATTAGGTACATAACCTTCTCTTTCCGATTCATTGGGTGTCATCAAAGGTTGATTCAGTCTTCCAATTTCAATCTCCGGGTTCTCCAGTTCAAACAAAGAGGCTCCCAAAGTGTATTCCCTCATCGAACCGACAGCATGGGTAATAACCAGCCAGCCATCTTTTGTTTCGATTGGTGACCCGGCATTACCCATTTGCACCAGTTCCCAGGGAAATTTAGGTTGCTGGATAATTTTTGCTTCGCGCCAGATATTGATACTTTCGGAATACGCGATATAATTATTTACGCCATCTATCCTGCACAGCATCGCATATTTACCTTGAATCCTTCGTGGAAACAAGGCCATTCCCTTATCGCGGGCAAGTTCGCCGTTGATTGGCAAAATCCTGAAATTATAAAAGTCTTTTGTACTTATTAATTTAGGCAGAATAGCAACACCATCGTAAGCGGTGTAGGTGGCATAATAAGTTACATCACCGTTGTCGTCGGTGAACCTGACAAAACGTGCATCTTCAATACCTTTCTGCTCGGTTGCCGAAACAGGGAAAATAACCCTTTCAGAAATAGCTGAGTCAATTGAAAAATTGATTTCGTAGTGTGAGGAAGCCAGCCACATCATCTGGTTCAATACTTTAATCTGATCCTCTGTAATGGCTGGGTTCTTAATTGCTATCGCAAGGTTTTTCATCAGTTCGCCATAGGTAAAATTGTCTTCAAGGTTATCCAGAATGAAAGCAGGAGAGACAAGCTTTTTAGGCTTCTTTACAGCATCGGGAGGGCCAACGATAGCCGGGGGAATGACATTGGCATGGTTTGGAATTTCGATGGGTTTATCAAGAAGAGCAGATGAAATAGTATTTTCTGCTTTATTCATTTCAACTAATTTTTCCTGAAAAGTCTTTTTATCGTAGAAATTCCGCTTGATTACATCAGCTTCGGCCAGCATCTTACCAACCGGTTCAATACTCAGGTTATTATTTTGGTCAAGAATTCCGGTGCGGAAGACAATGGACGAAATGTGCCCTTCGCCCGTAGCCCTGAAACTAAAAATTACCCTTTTTTCATTGGTTCTTACGCCCGATTGGTCAGGGTCTTCGACAACCGAAGGATTAAAGAATGCCGCCGATTCAATTGAATATTCCATGGTGAAATATGAACCGATCAGCGCTTTCTGAGGTATGCTCAGATCCTCTTCATTTATTTCAATCTTATCAAATATGGGAGCCAAACGGGCAAAGTGCTTTTCAAATATCCGTGAAATATTCCGGTGCCGCCTCGAATACCCTCTCAGTAACTGGCTCATAGCAATGTTTACTTCCTTTTCGGGCATAGCAAGTACCTTCCTGATGATATCAGCCGATCTTTCATCATTTAAAAATAAAAACCTGGCAATTATTCTGGAAGGGTCAGGAGAAAAAAACAGATTTTTTCTGATCACGTTAACTTGCATGAGGCTAGTTCTTTAAGTATTAACTAAAAGGGACTATGATTCGTCCTTTGTTGTACGCACCAGGCTAATCCCTGCTATGAAGAATACAAAACCCAGTATCCCGTATATCACAAGCGCTTTTATATCTTTTGCACCTTCAGTGCCATTCACAAATAATACCGCGGCATAAATTAGGCCGCCTATTCCGAGTACTGTCAGTACGGCGCCAAAGATTCTTTTAAGGTTCATCCTGATGATTTTTTAAATGTGTATGCCTGTCAAAGTATTAAGAATTCCAAAAACCTTTAGCAACCATACAATTAGTACAATCACAACCACCACATTTAAGATGGTTTTAATGTTACGATCCATCGGGATGAATGAATTGATAAGCCAAAGGAGAACACCTACAATAATAATTACAAGTAAAATAGTTAATAGTGGCATAATAAATAATTTAAATGTTTGATTTTTTACCAGTGACAAAGACTACAATTCCACCAACCAGCAATACAACACCGACGATTGGCGACCATTGCACGGGGTGATTCGTTTCTTTATTAATTTCGATCGGACCTAAATCAACTACTTTTTCTTTAGTCACAAAGTTAAATCCGGTATAAATTATCATAATCAATCCGATTGCGGCCAAAACAATTCCCAATTTTTTCATTTTAATCTGTTTTTATAATGTGCTTTTTGCGGTGATGTATTTTCACAAATGTTTGCCGGATCTAAATCCAACAAACATTTGAATATAGAATCAACAGGGGTAAAATAAGGAAAACGAAAACTTCTAAAGTATTCTTCTTCCCTGGATAACCCGGAGTATTACTGCTATAATGGCAATAACAATAAGAATATGTATGATGCCTCCCATGTTGTAACCAACAAACCCAACAAGCCATAAAATGATTAAAATAACCGCGACGATATAAAGTAAATTTCCCATGATCGTTAATTTTTATGTTATTTAAATGATATTACTTTTGATTAATTTTAAACCTATATTCTAATTAAAATTTAGAATTGCAGGTCTTACAGAATTAGGATCAGGATCAGAATAAGGACCAATACCCCACCAACACCAAGATAAGTTCCGCCGTGGCTGTGCCGTCCTTCATAATAACCATCTCCGCGCACCCGGCGATCTGCTACGATCGTTACATCAACATCTCTTCTTGGATGCCGGTCCCTGTATCTTCTGTTGCGTCCGTCCTGATCATTTGCTAACGGGCTTGCTTCTTTGAGAACCTCTTTTTTTTCAGATGAATTTAGCGCTGACATATCAATCGCTTTGATTTCGTTTAATTTGTCGGCGGCAACATTGTATTCAGTAGATTTAATGGCAGACGGGACAGCAGGATTACTTTCGGTACCGGCTTTTAGTTGGGTTGGAATAACCGACAACATGAAAAATGCTGTCAGGATGTAAAGCGTTAATTTTTTCATAATTAGAAATTTGAATGGTGAAAACATTTTCACTAATCAAAGATCGGCAACCGGCCACTCTAAAGCGTTACAGAATTTAGGGAAAAAGTTACATCTTTCACACATTTCTGAATTTGGGGTGTTCAATAAAATATACTTTCTTTTATGTAATTGTATTTTTGAAGGCCAATGCTGTTTCGTCCGAAAGTAGGCCATCGCTTTGTTTAGCTTCAACTCACAGACGATTTTCTTCATCTATTGCCATTTTCTAATCGGGTAGGAAGCGG
>DMSQ01000041.1 GCA_003457135.1 Prolixibacteraceae bacterium | reverse complement strand
AATGTTAAAAGCGATTTCCCTGTTGTCTGTTGTGCTTTCAATAATTTCTTCCTTCATTGTTCAGAAACTCCACTTCAGCCTTCCAAAAGCAATCCTGCCGATGTCGCCAAATTCGGTTCCGGAGTCGCCAAAAAAGAGTTGACCGGTGAGCATAAGTTCCAGATTGCTCAAAAGCGAATAGATCAGGGCTGGTCCAAAGTAGAATGAACCATCTGATGGATTTACAATTCCCGATAAACTTCCGGAAAACAACGGAGTAATTGGTTTTGAAACTTGTCCGAACAGCGAATAGCGTGCAAACGACAACTGTTTGGCCGACATGTCAGGATTGAAAAGCACGTTCATTGCACCGGCTTTTCCGGTTTTGCCATAGCTGTTATAAAGCAAGCTTGCATGGATATACCAACTGTTTGAAAAAGTGTAATCAGCCGAAACGGAAGCAACAGTAGTTCTTTTTGATGATTTATTTTGTGGCTCGAAGTGGGTAAGCTCTCCCCTGAAACCTGCACCACGAATATCGCCCGACCACCCGCAGCCACATATCCAGTCATTTCCAGCCTGACCGCAAATGAACTGAAAATCGTAATCCCAGTTCGAGAAACGGAACATCCCTGCCGTTGATGTTTGAATGCTGTCGTGTCCGGGTTTGTAAACCAGTTCGGCTGAAGAAGTCGTTCCGGTATAATACTGAACACGAACGGCATCGGTTCCCGGACGTTCCTCATAGTCAAAATCGAAATAGGAAAAAGTGTTGAAAATATCGTTCGGGTTCCAAACCAGGTTCACGCCCCAGTTTACGCGCTGCCGTCCGGCGCGGATTTGCCATTTGCCTGAAGAATAATCCAGATAGCCCCGATCAATCATGGAATGAACAAACCAGTTGTTGCCTTTTGCCGAAATCCACGACATATCCAAAAGTCCGTTATCAATGTCAACCGTTGCCTGATATCCGGGAAAATCCTTCACCAGGTTTCCAAACATCAGCCGGTTACGCATTTCAAGTACCGTTGTCAGTTTCTTACTGGCATACCATTTGAAATTGAGGCGGTTGTGCAGAATGTTGGTGGATAAATAATTCAGATCAGTTCCCGGTATTGGATTTTCAGGAGAGTAAAACATGTACAGTTCCTTCACGTAACCGTTCAGACTAATTTTGCTTTCCTGAACAAATGCCTGAAAAGGAAGTAAAAGCAAAAGAGGAACAAAAAGTTTGGTGTAGTTTGATCTATACATGTTTGGTTTCCTTTGTTTCTATTGTTCCTGTTGTTTCTGTTGTTCCTTTTGTTCCTGTTTCCGGTTACTTCGATATGTACGCCCCTGCATAATCAATAGCGCACATCGCTTGATACGATGGATGACCGCCATTCGCAACTCCTGCAAAGTGGAAACACGGATTCAGTATATTTTTACGGTGGGAGCGATCTGGCACACCATCGTCAATCAGCAGGGCAATCACAATTTGCCGGGCTTCGAAACTTCCGTAAGTAATGTCTTCAGCCGAGCAAATGTCCCATTCGCCATATTTTTCAATGCGCCTCTGTGGGGTCAATCCATTGCGGGTAATGTGACCAATTCCACCATGCTTTTGCTGGTCTGCCACCAAATCCCAGGCAGCTTTAGCCAGGCCTTCTGCCGGATTTAGTATTGGCACAGGCTTGGCACAGGCTAAAACCTGAATACATTCTTCGAGTGGACGAATGCCTTCCTGCGATTTTACCGGATTTTGACCGGGATATGTATAAAGTTTTCCGCTGTAAGCAATCCTGAGTTCTTCCAGATATTCCTCTGCAAATCGTTTCGGATTACTACGGACTTTGTTGAGTTCCAGGATTACCTGCTGTTCAAGATCGGTCAGATAGGCTGCATGTTTAGCTGTATTGAGTTCAGCGGGCCAGTTTTTTTCGTCCTGTAGTTTCTCCGGAAATTCAAACCAGAGAAAGAATGAGAGCAAGAGGATGAATATATTTTGCATCGAAATTATTTTTTGAATTTAACTAATACTGGTATTACAATTCCGTCCGTGGATAGATTTTCGCATTGAACAACCTTCTGTCGCGGACGGTGATTCTGAACTTCCATCATACCCGGGGTGTCGCTCCTTCGTCACTTTGCCCCGGGCTATTGTTATGATGCTCTTAAAGGGCGAATCCCATTGAATATGACATTTCAAAGCTTTCCCTCGTCGGGGGAACTGGAAGGGGGCTTTCTACTTCCTCACATCGCTGATGATTTTCCCGTCTTCGAGGGTGATAACCCGCCGTGCTTTGTTAACCACCCTTTGATCGTGTGTGCTGAAAATAAACGTGATATTTTCGTTTCTATTGAGTTCTTCCATAATTTCGAGCAGGTTTTCGGTCGCTTTGCTGTCGAGGTTGGCAGTGGGCTCGTCGGCCAGAACAAACTTGGGTTTCGAAGCCAGTGCACGGGCTACTGCCACCCGTTGCTGCTGTCCTCCCGAAAGTTTGTTGGGCCGGCTGTTTTCGCGACCTTCCAGTCCAACTGCTTTCAAAAGCGACATGGTCCGGGTTAGTCGTTCTTCCTTCGGACGGTTTTGCAGATGCATAATGAATTCCACGTTTTCTTTGGCTGTCAGCACCGGAATCAGGTTATAAGCCTGAAATACGAAGCCAATGTTCCTGAGTCTGAAATCGATCAACTGAGACGACGACAATTTGCTGATGTCAGTTCCGCCAATCGAAATCTGGCCTGATGTAGGTTGATCCAGTCCTCCCAGCAAATTCAGCAAGGTGGTTTTTCCTGAACCTGAAGGACCAACAATAGCAGTAAATTCACCTGCTTCGATACTTAAGTCAACGCCATTCAAGGCATAAACCTTAACTTCCGAATCGTTGTATATTTTTTCCAGCGCGTTTACTTCAATGACGTTCATATTTTTGTTTTTACATGTCAATTCTTATTGCTTCAGCCGGTTTGTACTTCAGCGCTTTCCGGGCCGGATAAACGGATGCAATAAGGCCGGTCATAAGCACAAGCAACACAATGACACACACCATTTCTAACTCCACCACCGGGAAAACCAGCGAGCTATAGCCCATATCTTCGAGCCCTTCAGCATAAAATGAAAGGTTGATGCCCGATTTCATGGTTGCAAATGTGACACCAATACCGAGTAAAATTCCGAAGAACCCACCGGTCAGTGTCAGTAATACTGTTTCAAGCATCAACATCCAAAACACCCGGAATTTACTCATCCCGATCGCCATCAACATCCCGATTTCTTTTACCCGTTCCATAACTGCCATAAGCATTGTGTTGACAATGCCGAAACCCAACGACAACAAAATGATAATGATAAAGAAATAGATATAAATACTGCCGTATTCATTGAGCAGACCCAATTCGGGAGCCATTTGTTTCCAACTCTGAACCAATTGATTCTTGTACTTTCCGGAAAGCATCTCCGAATTCGGCGTTAGCTGCCCGTGCTCTTTGAGATGAACAACGATCTCGTGCGAGATGCTTTCGTCGAGTTGTACAAACCTTGCCAGATCGGATTTCATCACAAATACATTCATTTCTTCGAACATGCCATTGCCCACTTTGTAAATTCCACAAATACGAAATGCCTCGCTGGTAAGGTGCCCCTGCGAATCCTGAAGGGTGATGACCAATTTCGAATGCAGTTTTACTTTCAGTTTTTTAGCCAGTTTTTCGCCAATTAATATCGGGTTACGTTTTACCCCTTCAAAATACTTGCCTTCCGGAACTTTGGAATATAGATTGGTCACTGTTTTTTCCTTTTCGGGATTGATTCCAAGGATTTTTATCCCGGTTCCGGTTTCTGACGATGCAACCATGGCCTGTACAACCATTCGGGGACTGACTCCGTTGACAAAATCCATCCGGGCTATTTCGTCAGATGTTATTGCCCCATCCGGAATGAAATTTTTTAATTCGAAATTTTCGCTGAAATCCGGATGATGGATCTGAATGTGCGACACTTCGGTCTCAACACCAGCTTCAAGGCGTTGGTTTATCCATCCTTTGTAAAAGGTTGATGTGAACACTCCGGCAAACATCCCGATGGTAATGGCTGTGATGATGATAACTGAGCGCATTCGGTTTCGCCAGATATTTTTCCATGCAATTGATGTGATCATAGAGCCTCCCCCAAAATAGCCTCCCCCCTTCCCCCTCCAATAGAGGGGGCGAAAGAACCGGCATTCATTGACTTTCTCATTTCTTATTTCTTATTTCGTATTGGATATTTCATATTGGACATTGATTATTGAATATTTGTCCTTTTATAAATCATGTTTCCTATCCGTGCAGCGCTTTAATTTCTTTGATCTTCAGCGTTGATACGACTGGGTAAATCCCAATTAGCACCGAGATAATAAATATGCTAACAGCCTGCTGCCAAAAGACTTCAGGAGCAGTTGAGAAAAACATATAAGGTTCGAACCCGAAGTCTTCCATTAATTTTGCAGTCTCGCCGGTTAATGGTATTGGATTTTGTGCCTGAATGAAAAGCAGGGGCAGACTCACGGTAATTCCTGAGATAATTCCAAGCAATCCGATGAACAGGGTTTCGATAAAAAGAACAATTGCAAGTTTCCTTTTCTGCATTCCGATGGAGATCATCACACCAAATTCGCGGCGGCGTTCGACAATCATCATCATGATGGTTCCCAATATCCCAAAAGAAATTACAATGTAAAGAATGGCTTTCATAATCACTCCCCCTGCGCGGTCGCTCTCGATTTGCTGAACAATTTCAGGTTGCATTTCTTCCCAGTTCATTACCGAATAAGGCGATTGAATTTCTCTTTTCAGTTTTTTAAATGTGTTGGCCATCACCTTGTTGTCAGCAACATTTACTACCAGCGAAGTCAACTTATTATCGGCTCCCAGAAAGCTTTGGCATGTTTTCAATTCCATATAAATGATGGATTTGTTTAGCTCAGGCGAAGTGTGTTTGATAAGCCCCCGAATCGCGAACTTTCCGGCAGCGCTAATTCCGTGATAACCTTGAGTGATGATGACAAGCGTGTCGTTGAGCTGAAGTTTCAGAAATTTGGCCAGTCCATCTCCGATTATCACACCATCGTCGGTTGCCTGCAGATATTTTCCTGAAACAATTTTGTCGGCAATTTGAGTAAGCTGGTTCTCTACATCAGGAACAATTCCAAAAATTGCTGCTCCACGGGTTAATTCTCTTGCTGAAGCCAATCCGAAAGATTCAAGCCGGGGAATTACCAAATCTACTTCCGGATGCGATTTCAGCCGATCGACCAAAGCCTTATCGTAATCGAATAAATTGTTGATGCTTTTGTTCTCCCAGTAGTCTTCATGGTGAACCTGCATGTACCCGGAATAAAATTTCACCACGATTTCGACCATTTTGCTGTACGAACCTTCCTGCATCGAAGTCATATAAGCCGACAGCAATACCCCGAAAAAGATGGAAGATACAGTGATCAATGTTCGGCGCTTGTTTCGCCAGAGGTTTCGCCAGGCCAACTTTATATTTGTAGTCATGTTGAAGGATTGAAGGACTGATGGACTGATGGACTGATGGACTGTGATGGACTGAATTAAGGGTTTGAGTTTTTTCGGGCTTTTGCCATTATTTTTAGAATTTCAAGACTTTCAGTCCAAAGCCCTTTTGCCAGATCAGAATCATTTATTTTTGAGAAAATTACCAAATCGAGCCACATTTCTGTTTCATCGGCCTCCTCAACAACGATGCTCAATTTACTGAAAAATTCAGCTTTCGATCTTGCCCTGCACGAAGCTCTGTAATTGGCATAAACAGAGGTTCCTGAACGTAAAAGTTGATTCATTAAAACTTTAGATTCAGAATTAAATGGAGTCTGTTTTGAGAGTTCTATCAGATTTAAAGCAAATCTCCTTAATCTGGCTTTCAACTCTTCCCGATAAGTAATTTTGTCAAAATTTTCCATGCTATTTGGTTTTAAGTTCAATCAGTAATTCAATCCTTCAATCCATCAATCCTTCAATCCATCAATCCTTCAATCCATCAATCCATCAATCCATCAATCCATCAATCCCTGGGGCCTTTTCACTTTATCTTTTTCATATTCTGTATCGAAAAAAAGTCTTCTTTCAGCGGCACGTCAAAGTCGGTGTTTTCGAAAATCATGATCGTTTTCTGTCCTTTTTTGTCGGACGGAATCATTTCCATCCGGCAGGGAATAATCCGGTCGTCCATCTTTTTCACATCGCTCAGTATTTCGGTGCTGACAAGAATCCCGTCTTCATCATAGAACTCAGCTTTCAACCACAAATAGTCTTTTTTGCTGACCCATATCAGCACCTTGCCCCATACAACCGGCGCATCTTCAAGCGGAATGAGTTCCGCTTTGTAGCAGGGATAATTATCGATGGTTTCCTCACCAAGTAGTTTATGGGTGTAATCTTTTACGATGGAAGATTCACGCACCAGGTCGTCGTTCGTAAAATCGGAACCCATCCACGATTGCATCATCATCGAGGGAGGAATTTTGATCATCCGTTCGATGGACGGTACCCAATTCCACATTTCGCTTTTGCGTTTCAGGAAGACCTGACCTTTTTCTTTGGCCGGCGCAGTGACATAAATAAGAGAATATTCGGTTCCGAGCGACCAGCTTTTCATCGAAATGGTGCGCGACCAGGTTGGTCGTTCAATGGTCATCGAAAAGCTTCCGGTACTCGACGAACCACGAAATTTCTCGTCCGATTTCCGGATAATTTCCTTAATATCCTGAGCCGAAACAAATGAACCGGAAAGAATCAGGAGAATTAAAATGAACCTTAATTTCATCTGGTTATAATTTGTTTTTTAATTGCCGGATGGAACTCGCCATCGATAATCATCTGTCTGTGCGAGATTATCTCTCATGGCTCGTTTCATGGTATTAAGGATTGGTTATGAGTTTAAAAATAATCATTTTAATCTATTGGTTAAAGTATGGAGTAAAACTATTTTATGTGTAAGATTCAATCCTACTTTAAGCTTGAATTCCAATATGAGACTTATGTACCAGCCAAATACGGACGAACCCCTCAAGGAACAAAATTTTTGAGATTTGGTTTCTATGGTATAAGTGACTTGATGTATGATTTTACGTCCGGGTAGTTTTCAACAATCCGGTAAACTTCGCATTCCCTGCAATTTGTGTTCTTACAGAGTTTTCCCTTATCTGAGGCTTCCCAGCAAGGATAAGCATCACTTTGAAAAGCATGGCAATTTTCACGCTCTTCGGCAGAACATTTACGAATTGCCCAGCAAGGAATCAAAGCCAGAACGGACCTGATTCCTGCAATATTTAATCCATCCTCAACGAGTAACTTATGGATGTATTTCAAACGCAGAATGTCCACCTGCGAAAATAAATTCCGGTTTGATTCTTTTCGGTATGGAATAATCAGCCCCTTATCAATGTATTGCCTGATTGAATGAACCGGAATTCCTGAAAGAGTGGATGTTGTACTCAGGGTATAAACCGGTGTTGTACTTTCAATTGAATGATTCTCCATGATTTTAATATTTCTTCAAATTTATCCTTTAAAAATAGACTTTATCCTGTTGAAAATCGAAAAACATCAAATCAGGAATAATTTTTCACGGCAGTGAACAATGGTTTTTATTATTGAAACATTACTCCCACTTGCGAAATGGCAAAAAAACCAATACATGCTTTATTATTTATGCCTTTAACAGCATGAATTTCTGAATTATATTCGACAAACATTCAAAATATCTAAATAATATTTCTATATATTTGATAAAATATGATTTGGCCAATACAGATTTTGTGAGGAGAATAATTCTTAATCGATTCCACTCCGATTTTTCATTTTGAAAATCTCAAGAAATCATTTATTAATTGATACTCCGAAACGATTTATCATATTCATTTTGTTAGCTAAGTTTTGAATTCGGAAATCAACTGAATTTCTAAATATCAATTTCTAAACTTAATCACATTCAAAATGGAAACTTCAGCAGTATTGGTAGCAGGAGTTACAGGACTTCTGGGCAACGAAATTTGCCGGAAACTCAGCACTAAAAATCTACATGTAAAGGCAATGGTCAGTTCAACCTCCAACCGGATTAAAATCGACCAACTGACCAAACTTGGCGTTCCGTTTGTTCAGGGCAATCTTCAGAATGAAGGATCTCTTCGTCAGGCGCTTCAGTCTCAGTTAGATGGTGCCTCATATTCTATGCAGAAATCTTTTCCCGGATTAATGTTGTGTGTTGCAAATGGCGATCGAATTGATATGGAAAATGTCCTGAGCAAGTTTCCGGTTAAATTAATGTCGGTGAAAGACTTTGCGAACTCTATGGCTAAAGCTCAACTATCTATAGCTTAATGATACAATCTGACTTTTAGCCTATTTACTACACAATACTTTTCTGAAAATAATTGCTTTAAGGAGGAATCCGAAAATCCTTTAACAGAGTAGGAAAATCATTAACATTTAAAAAATACATTATGAAAACAAAAGCATTCTTTTTAACTACAATGATGTTTTTATTCCTTCTGATTTGCTCAACCGGGATACATGCACAAACTGCTAAGTCTAACCTCGACCAGGTTAAATTAATGCAACAGGGGCTTGGTACCTGGGAAGCAAATGTTGGTAAAGATTCTGTTCAAGTCCATGAAACCCAACAATATGGGAAATCATTTATAACAACTGTGTCTTATAATATTAAGGGGAAGAAAACTCCTTTATATACTAATAATTATTGCTTTGATTCAAAAGAGGGTAAGTTCAAAGGCTTCGCTCTTGGTGCCGATGGAAGCTATGGAACATGGATAGGCTTATGGACTACTGAAAAGAAGTTTAATGTAGATGCGGTTCAAAACTTTAAACCGGAAATAGTTTTATATAAAATTGAACTGGTATATGAAACTCCTGCAAAAATGACATGGACCGATTTTAAAACGGATGGAACAAAAACGGGAGAATTAAAATATACTAAAGTTAAATAGTTTGTTTGTTTAATACCATGGGAGGAATCCGAAAATCCTTTAAAAGAGTAGGAAAATCATTAACATTTAAAAATTATATTATGAAAACAAAAGCATTCTTTTTAACTACACTGGTGTTTGTATTCCTTCTGATTTGTTCTTCCGGGATACAGGCACAAACTGCTAAGTCTAACCTTGACCAGGTTAAATTACAGCAACAGAAGGTTGGTACCTGGGAATCAACATCTGATAAGGATACTATTAGGGTCAGGGAACATCAAGAATATGGGAAAGCTTATACAACAAATAGCTATTACATTGTAAAGGGTTTAAAATCTCCGAATCAGCTGAGTAGTTCTACTTTTGATTCAAAAGATGGTAATTTCAAAGGGTTTACACTTTCTGCCAATGGAAAGTATTCAACATGGATAGGTTTGTGGACTACTGAAAAAAAATTCAGTTTAGATGTGGTTCAAAACTTTAAACCGGAAACAGTTTCCGTAAAAGTTGAATATGTTTATGAAACTCCCACAAGTATGACTGAAACCCGATTTAGCCCCACTGGTGTAAAAACACTCGAGCGTAAATATAAAAAAATCAAATAGTTTATTTGGTTAATACTATGGGAGGAATCCGAAAATCCTTTAAAAGAGTAGGAAAATCATTAACATTTAAAAATTATATTATGAAAACAAAAGCATTCTTTTTAACTACAACGATGTTTGTATTCCTTCTGATTTGTTCAACCGGGACACAGGCACAAACTGCTAAATCTAACCTTGACCAGGTAAAATTAGCTCAACAGACACTTGGGACCTGGGAAGCAACTGTTGATAAAGATACTGTTATCGTCAGGGAGCATCAGGAATATGGGAAAGGATTTATAACAACTGTATATTATAATATAAAGGGTAAGAAAACTCCATATTATATTACTACTTATTGTTTTGATTCAAAAGATGGTAAGTTCAAAGGCTCCTCACTTTTTGCAAATGGAAATTTTAATACATTGATAGGTTTGTGGACTACTGAAAAAAAATTCAGTTTAGATGTGGTTCAAAACTTTAAACCGGAAACAGTTTCCGCGAAAGTTGATTATGTTTATGAAACTCCCACCAGTTTGATTCAAACCCTATTTAGCGCCACCGGTGTAAAAACACGCGAACGTAATTATAAAAAAGTCAAATAGTGCATTTGGTTAATATCAACTTTCAGCATGGTTATAACAAAAGCGCTATAAACCTGCTGACAGTTGATGGTTCATAAGGCAACCCTATAAAACGACAGTGTAAACATTAAACTGACTTCTTAAAATGTATAAGTATATGGAAAATCTTCATGAAGTTTTAAAATTATGGCATATCATAAGTTTTGTATTTATGTCCATTCCGCTTTTCAATCTCATTGTAGTTAATGAGCGCGCTTTAATGGGTTCATCCTTCAACTTCGGGACAGACCGTTATATGGAAAATATTATCCGGCACGGTGCAGTGCGGTGCTATGTTTTTCAATTGTCAGTTTTTGTTTCCGGAATTCTTTTACTTGTTTTTGGACCTTTGGGCATTGAGGCATTATGGACAAATTACATTTTGCTTGCAAAGACAATTCTCTTGTTCACACTCATGGGACTGCTTTCCTATGTTCATTTTTCACTTCAACCAAAAATTGAATCGTTCTTCAAAGACATCACAGCCGACACAAAAGTTCCTGACAATTTTCTACCATCTGTAAAACCATTTCGTATTCTTCGCAAACGGCTTGCTACTGTTTGTTTGTTCCTTGTTTTGACAACAATTATTCTCGGAATGCAAGTTTACGCACCCCTTAGTTTGACACTAAACTTAATCCTAATCGGACTTGCGGGACTTTTTGCGTGGCGAGTAAATAAAACATTAATATTATTCGGCTGGCTATGATACGACACGTACGAAAAAAGGGTAACCTATAACAGACAAGTGAATCAATAGAATAATATTTGGACATCTCTAATCTGAACTGAAATAAACAGAAGTGAACAAAGTGGAGTCCAGCGACCACTTAAAAAAACGGGGCCACACCGAAAAGCCTTATGAGTAGGAAAAATAAAAATTATGAATTATGAAAAAGAAGAAGCTTTTGAAAATTTTTATTGGTATTTTTTCCGTTACTGCAATCCTCATTATCGCGGGCGGAATTTACCTGAAATGTTTTCTGCCAAACATCAAAGTAAAAGACATGGAAGTGAAAGTTACACCAGAGCGAGTTGAAAGAGGGAAATATCTTGCCAATCATGTGTTGGTTTGCGTTGATTGCCATTCGAAAAGAGACTGGACAAAATATTCCGGACCTATAGTTCCAGGAACGGAAGGGATGGGTGGTGAGGTTTTTGATCAAAAAATGGGATTGCCGGGCAAATATATTGCAACAAATATTACCCCTTATACCTTGGCAAACTGGAGCAATGGGGAAATTTACCGTGCAATTACTTCAGGAGTTGGGAAAAGAAACAATACTATTTTCCCTATCATGCCCTGTGGGGCTTACGGAACCCTTGATGATGAAGACATTTACTGTGTAATTGCGTATCTGCGCTCAATGACTCCGGTTAAAAATGATGTCGCTGTATCTAAATCAGATTTTCCTGTTAACTTTTTAGTTAATACAATGGCAAAAGAAGGACACCCTTCTACAAAGCCTTCCATGCAAGATTCTTTAAACTATGGTAAGTATATCACAACAGCTGCAAGTTGTATTGATTGCCATACTCCTGTAACTGATAAAGGAGGTTTGATAATGGAAAAAGCGTTTTCAGGGGGAAGAGAATTTCCAATTGAAGGAGGTGGAACTACCGTTTCAACGAATATTACATTCGACAAAAAGACTGGGATTGGTGAAATAGATAGAGAAATGTTTATCAGTATTTTTAAAAGTTATGATTTAACAACCTACGTGCCTGCAAATATTGAGAAAGGGGCTGCTAACACTGTAATGCCATGGACAATGTATGCAAAAATGGATACTGTTGATTTAGTTGCTATTTATAATTATTTAAAATCGTTACCACCGATTGAAAATAAGGTTGTAACACCTAGACCTTAATCCGGATAAAGGTGCAACAAATAGATTTGAAGTTTTTCCTTAAAACCTAAGGTAAAGTTCCACAATAACAAATCCAATATGTAAAGTGCGGAGTCAGCACGATAATCACTGACGACAAAAAAATGAAAACTACTTCAACAGACCCAATGAAAACTCCGCGAATCGTTGCACGTGTTATGAGCGCAATTATTGTGGGCTTCGCACTGCTGATGTTTATCGGAGAAGCAATGCAAAGCGCTGCACATGCAACCCCCGAACCGATGACCATGAGCGCGATAATTGGATTAACCCTGGCCGGCATCGGATTGCTTTTTATTGCCGCTGCAAACCGGCAAATGAAAAAAGCACTTTTCTTTCTTGCAATTATCGTTCTTGCATCGAGTTGCAAACCAGGCAAAATCAATCCGGCCAAAGAAGTCAATAAGGAACTGGCCAGTCTGCTCGACAAATATTACAATGACCGGATGCAATTGTATCCGTTAAAAGCTACCATTAATGGAGATAACCGTTTCAACAACCTGCTACCTGCAGATTTTACTGATAGTTACCGCGAGAAGTTGATCGGTTTTTTTAATAACTACCAGATTTCTTTAAGCGCTTTTGACAGTGAACAATTGAATGAAAATGATAAAATCAGCTTTGATATTCTTAAGTGGGATATTGATATGGGCACTGAAGGATTAGTAAACCATTATGTGGGGAGTTCAGACTTGTACGATAATACTAATATTCCTTTTAATCAAGTTCAGGGTGTCCCCTTACTGCTGGGTCAAATGGGTGGCAGTACAGGTTCCCAGCCATTTAAAATCCCGGCAGATTATGACAACTGGCTTCAGCGTGCAACTGCCTTTAGTTCCTGGGCGGATAGCGCTATTGTTTATTTTAAAAAAGGGATAGCGGTAAACAATGTATTGCCAAAAGCTGCTGTAGTAAAAATGATACCTCAGATGCTGGCAATGGTTACTGATTCTGCTGCAAAGAGCCTGTTTTATGAACCTGTAAAACTAATGCCTTCAAATTTTAGCGAATCCGACAAGAAGCGTTTAACCAATGAATACATTAATCTCATCAATCAGCAAATAGTGCCATCGTATAAAAAACTGACTGTGTTTTTAAAAACAGAATATTTGCCGAATGCACGGAATACAACTGGTGTAAATGCTCTGCCGGATGGCGATAAATATTATTCTTACATGGTTAAATACTGGACAACCACAGACAAAACTCCTGACGAAATATATAAGGTCGGTATTTCAGAAGTAAAACGTATCAGGGATAAAATGGAGCTGATAAAATCTTCTGTACAATTTAAAGGTGACCTCAAGGCTTTCTTCGAATTCATGAAGACTGATAAGCAATTCATGCCTTATAAGTCGGCCGGTGAAGTGCTGGATGCGTTCCGCAGTATCCAAACAAGGATGGACCCCAATCTGAAAAAAATGTATAACAAAGCACCCAAAACAAAATTTGAAATACGCCAGACAGAAGCATTTCGGGCAGCAAGTGCCAATGCTCAATATTATGCGGGTCTGGCAGATGGATCAAGACCCGGAATTTTCTACGTACCAATTGTAGATGCAACAAAATTCAATGTTACTTCAGGAATGGAAAGTTTATTTCTGCACGAAGCTATCCCAGGCCACCACTACCAGATATCGCTGCAAAGGGAAAAGTATCATCTTCCAAAGTTTCGTCGTTTTATCTGGTATGGCGCTTATGGTGAAGGCTATGCTTTGTATTGTGAAAGTCTTGGCAAAGAGTTAGGACTTTATACTGATCCCTGGCAGCAAATGGGCAATTTACGTCAGGAGATACACCGGGCCATTCGCCTAGTGGTCGATGTGGCAATGCACACAGGTAAAATGACCAGGGAAGAAGCTATAAAATACTCTTTGGATAATGAACCTATCACCGAAGATGGCGCGACTGCTGAGATAGAACGTTATATGGTTCAGCCGGGACAAGCATTGAGTTATAAAATCGGGGAGTTAAAAATCAGGGAGTTAAGAGATAAATACATGAAAGAATTGGGGAATAGGTTCTCTCTTGCTGATTTTCATGATGAGTTATTAAAAGATGGATGCTTGCCATTAAATGTGTTGGAAAAGAAGATGGACGATTGGGCAAAGAAACTGCATTGACAGCGAATAGCGAATGCAAAGAAAACGATTGAAGAAAATTGGAAGGGAATTAATTAGAAAGGAGATAAATGGATTTGCAAATTTTGAGTACGACTTTTATACCCAACGACGCGGATTTGGAAAAGATATTCATTGCACTGAAGCGATTGTAAAATAGCTGCTTAGCTGATCTTTATTTGCTATTTTGATGTGTAAAAATTGTTTTTTCGTAAAAATTGGTTTTATTTAATACTTGCTGATTAACAATTCGTGCATGGACAATCAATCTTTCATAGATCATACATTTATCCGGAAGCTTACCGAAATTATTCTGGCTAACCTGGAAAATGAGAATTTTGGGGTAAAGGAATTGGCCCATGAAACCGGCATGAGCAGATTCAATTTAAACCGGAAACTTCATTCCATTTCCCGAAAAACAATCAACCAGTTTATCCGCGAAGTAAGGTTGGAGCGAGCCATGGAAATGCTCCGAAAGGAATCGTTAACCGCTTCCGAAGTTGCTTTCAAGGTCGGATTTAGCAGCCCGGCCTATTTTAGTTCCTGTTTTTCAGAATATTTTGGGTACCCGCCGGGAGAAGTTAAGAAAAGAAGTTTGAACGGTTCGGGCGAAATAAAGGAAGCGCCTTTTTCAGAAATATCAGACACAAAACAGCAATTTAATGAAGCAAGAAAAACACCGCCATGGCGGGAAAAACAGATTTGGTGGGCTCTATCAGTTGCCTCCTTATGCATCCTGGCTGCCGTGATTTTAATCTTCTATTTCAAGCCTGAAGCTTTTTGGAAATTGAATTTTTCAAGCAACAATCGGATAAAAAATCAGGAGAAGTCAATTGCAGTTTTACCGTTTATTAACGACAGCCACGACCCGGATAATGTGTATTTTATCAACGGGGTAATGGAAGCCATCCTGGATAACCTGGCTAAAATCAAAGATTTGGAAGTCAGGCCAAGAACATCGGTTGAACCATATCGAAACAATGGAACTAAATCGATACCCCAAATAGCCCGCGAACTGGATGTAAATTACATTATCGAAGGCAGCGGGCAGAAAGTCGGCGACCAGATTAGTCTGTACATCCAACTTATTGAAGCCAGTTCGGATAAACACCTGTTGTCGAACCGGTACAATTTGAAGTTAGACGACATCTTTAACCTCCAGAGCGAGGTAGCTTTAAAAGTTGCTTCCGAAATTAAGTCGGTTATTACACCGGAAGAGAAAGAATTAATCGAAAACCCACCCACTAGTAGTGTCGCTGCATGGGAAATGTATTCCAGGGGACTTGAATTGCGCAATATTGCAGATTTGGAAAATAACATTGAAAATGACCGGCAGGCTAAAGACTACTTCCAAAGGGCCATTCAGCTTGATTCCACCTATGCGGAGCCTTATGTAGAACTTGGATGGATATCCTTAATATACGATGAATTGGACGTTGCATTTTTCTATTCAGACAAGGCTTTGCATTTCGATCCTAATAATTCAAATGCGTACAATTTAAGAGGCACGTTGTTTTTACAGAAAGGGTTGAGAAAAAAAGCCGAAGATGCCTTTAATCTGGCAATAAAATTTAATCCGAATAAATCTCCCGCTTACCTTTATTTAGCTGGTATATATTTTAATCAGGGCGATTCTTATAAGGCAATTAAAAATATGATAAAGGCGCTTAAACTTGAAACTAATTCAATTGAGAAGCGCAATAATTTAATTAGTTTATGGGATAGCTTCAATAGCATAGGCCTTTATGACGAAGGGAAAAAATATGCGGAAAAACTTATTGAACTGACGGGCGACTCAACCTATTATTACTGGAGTTTGCTGCATTTAAACTATAACCTTGGCAAATCTGAATCGGTGGTTAACTATGCGCATAAAATATATCAGGCAGATTCACTAAACTTAGGTAAATTATTGGGCTTGCACCATTCATATTTCCTGGGAAATACTTTCCTGAATTTAAGAGATTACAAGGAAGCCTACCGGATATTAAAAAAATACGCTGCATCAATGAAACAACAGGGGCGTAAAATTCAGCCTGATTTCTATTTAGGATACATTTACCTGCAAAATGGCCAAAAGGAGGAGGCTGATTTTCATTTTGAGGGATCAATTAAGTATAGATTACAAATCATAGAACAGAACAAGCCAGCGATATTATGTGCCGCGAATTTAGGGCTAACTTTTATTTATGCAGCCCGTGGTGAAAAGGCAAAAGCGTTGAAACACCTGAGGGTAGTGAACAGTCGTCCTTCCTATTTATATATCAGTTCACAAATTACCCGGTTTAAAATTAGTCCAATGGTTGATTGCATCCGCAACGAACCCGAATATCAGGAATTTCTTAAAAATGCAGAAACCCGTTACCTGGAAGAACACAACAAAGTTGAAAGATTGCTTCGCACAGAAGGTTTGTTAGAATCCACAGGCAAATAACCAATGGTTTTACTTTCCTGAAATATCAAAAATCAGCCTGACTTTCCTTTTTTTCATATTCCTCATTTCCTACTCAGCTCCGAAGGTTTTTTAAACAACTAACTTCTGAAAATTGCCAACTTTCAATAAAAATTGAAACAAAAAGACCAAAATTGAAAGTTTTTGATACTGAAATTGATATGTACCACCTTCTGTTTTAGATGAACTTTACCTGAAACTTTTCAGGAAGAATCCGAAAATCCTTTAACAGAGTAGGAAAACTAAAAAACTATCTATCATGAAAAAGACAATTTATTTGATTTTGGTGGCATTCCTGATTGTTTTGGGAAGCTCAAAAGTGGACAATGTTTCTGCCCAGGGAAAATCAGACCCTAAAAAGGAACAAACAGCACATCGTTGGACAAGTGAAAATGTTGAATTTGAATTATGGTGTGGTGATAAGTTAATCGATTTTCTCGTTGGAGATGTTGATGTGCATTGCACTATGCAATATGAAAATGGGGTTCTGTTATTTATGAATATGACTTTTCACGGAACTTTTAAGGGTCAAACTAGTGGGGAAGTATTTAAATATAAAGAAATTACCAAATATGATCCTTCTAACGTAAAAATCTACAAAGACCATTTCAACGCAGTAGGAGACAAGGGCAGCCATGTAATTGTTTCATATACCTTTCTTACTGAAGGTTGGGTGTTTGTGCTTAATAAAGCTATTTGCAAATGAAGTTTTCCGAAGAATAATTGTTTTATGGAGAAATCCGAAAATCCTTTAAACAGAGTAGGAAAATTAAAAAACTATCTATCATGAAAAAGACAATTTATTTGATTTTGCTGGCATTCCTGATCGTATTGGGATGCTCAAAAGTGGAAGATGTTTCAGTTGATAATCCAGATGAAAACCAGTTGAAATCGGCCAGAACTGCAACAGCGCTCGGCGTTTGGGATGATAATTCAGGAGTATTAAGAACTTCTTTATGGGCTCCACCATCTGTTTATACTGCTCCCGCAGGTTATCCTGCTTATGTTGCAAGCAACTATGATGTGATGGCCCATTTTGGGTACATAAGTCCCGAAGCTGTTACTGGTGCAGTTGTTGAATTCACGTTTCCACATATTGAATATTTTGTTCCTCATATTACAAAGACAAGTGAATACAGGACATATTCTGTTAATAATCTTGATAATGCGACGGTGATAACTTGTACTGCAGATATGGTTAAGGGAATGAACCCGATGTTTTGCTTTTTAGTTAATGTTGATTGTGGTAAAGGGAACAATGGCCTTACAACTTTTTGGACTGATATGAAAGTAAATGGTGTTTCGGTTAAAGGAACAATTAAAAATAAGGTTTTTGCCTGTAATTAGATACGCTAGCTGCCAATGAAGTGCCGGTGAGGTGTAATGTTGGCGAGTTCTGATATCCATATTTTCATCCCAGTGTACCCGGTAAGATTAACTTATCGGGTACATTTATTAGGAAACAAATTTCAAAGGATTATTTGTTATCTTGTAAAGGAGGAATTCAATCCATTTACACTTTAAAAAACTTTATGAAATTCCTGACCCGCTCAAATATAATTCCTTTGTTTAAAGGTGTGGTAGATGCGATCCAACCCTATGCCAGATCGAACCAGGTAAGTTTGATATTTAGGCCTGAGATTACTGAATTGGTCGTAGAGTATCATCCTGAAATTGTCATTCACGATGTCACGCAACTTTTGTGTAATATCATCGCTTTTACTCCTCAAAATTATCATATTGAAATGAAGATTCATGAGGTTGTTATTGATGATGAACCCTACCTGGAAATCGGGATTAAGAATAATGGAGCCAATCTGGCCAGGATCACTGAAATCACGGCTCATATAACGAATAAAGTTAAAGTAACTTCTCTCGCACATAATGAAACCCTTTATCAACTGTATATTTCATACAATAAACCTGAGATACAGGAACTCAATACTGATATTTCAAAAATAGATCATCACGGTATTCCGGCCTATTATGCACAAATAAGCAAGAAACTTCGTTCACATTTTGCCAATCCTGAAAATCTTGAACGGGCAGCCGCAATTAAAAACCAGGCTGATGGAGTTTTTCTTCAAAAAATAAATGCACTCATCATGTCTAATCTTGAACATGAAGGTTTTAATCCGGATTGTTTATGTAAAGGTATGGCGCTAAGCAGAACGCAATTATATAGAAAATTAAAAGCTTTAACTCATCAACCACCGGCACAATACATTCAATTTGTCCGGTTACAGAAGGCAAAGGAGTATCTTCAGAATACCGAATTCAATGTTGGAGAAGTCGTTCTAAAAGTGGGATTTGCAAGTCACAGTCATTTTACCCGTGCATTTCACGATCAATTTGGTTTCAAACCGTCATTTCTCAAAAAAGATAATCCTGAAAATGGAACGTAGGATCAAATCTTTTGTACAAGCAGGCTAACATATAATGGTCGTTTAATCATACATTTACAATAAAAAACATGGACACTCTTCAAAAGAATAAACAATTCGTTCTGGAATATTTTAACGCAATAAGCGGTGTGAAAAAGACCGGGGAGTTAATTGACCGGTATATGAACGATGATGAACTCAAAAATCACATCATATTTTTTGACACCATTTTCCCCAATTATGAATTATTGGCAGATGAAGTAACTGCCGAGGGAAACCGTGTCATAGTTTTAGCCAGGCTAAGGGGAAAACACGAGGGTGAAATAAACGGAATTCCTCCTACGTATAAAATGGTTGACTTTCCGTTTGCTATTGGTTATATCATGGATAAGGGAATTATTGTTGATCATTGGATGATAGCAGATCAGGCGGTTTTAATGGAACAATTGGGAGTAAACCAATAATTGAGTGTTGATAAAAAATTATTGACAGTAAGCTTCATGACGCTTTAGCTTGTATAAATCATGTAAACTATCAACTTAGTGAAACTTAGTGTTTTCGTGTCTTCGTGGCGATTTTTTTTCTGGCCACTAAGACTCTAAGACTCAAAGAAATCACAAAGTTTATGAATTATTCAAGTTAGATTTCTCAAACAAGTAGGTTTTAAAGGGAAATTTTAGACGATTTCCATAGTACTCAAATTAATGAGTGTGGAATTGCTATGTTAAAAAAGAGGTAAGAAATCATCTGATTTCATCAATATCATTTTCTAAACTTAATAACATTCAAAATGGAAACATCAACTATTTTGGTAGCAGGAGCTACAGGATTATTAGGCAATGAAATTTGCCGGTTACTCAGGGCAAAAAATTTGCCAGTAAAAGCCATAGTCAGAACAACCTCTGATCCGGTTAAAACAGGGGAACTTGCTAAAATTGGCGTTCAGCTTGTTCATGGTGATATTAGAGACAAGGAGACTCTTTCTAAGGCGCTTCAGGGAATAAAAACCGTTATCTCAAGTGTTTCTTCCATGCCATTTTCGTACCAACCCGGCGAAAATGATATTCAGTCGGTGGATGAAAAAGGAGTGATCAACCTGATTGAGGCTTCAATATCTGCCGGAATAAACCATTTCATCTATACTTCATTTTCCAAAAACCTGGATATGGATTTTCCATTGCGCAATGCCAAACGGAAGGTTGAAAAGCACCTTCAGAACAGTGGTTTGACTTATACCATCCTGCGTCCTGGTTGTTTTATGGAACTTTGGCTTACTGCCGCAGTTGGATTTGATGCCACAAACGGAAAAGTAAACACCTGTGGAACCGGAGCAAATCCTTTAGCCTACATTTCGTTTAAAGATGTTGCCAAATTTGCAGTAGAAAGTATTTCGAATCCGGCTGCAAAAAACGCAGTACTTGAACTTGGTGGACCTCAAAACCTTTCTCAATTGGATGCTGTGAAAATCTTCGAAGAAGTTCTGGACAAGAAAATTGAGGTGGGACAAATGCCTGTTGATGCTCTCCAGTCTCAGTTAGATGGAGCTGAAGATCCTATGCAGAAATCCTTTTCTGGATTGATGCTTTGTGTGGCAAATGGAGATCGAATTGAAATGAAAGATTTACTAAAAGTCTTTCCTGTAAAGCTTACTTCTGTAAAGGAATATATCCATAGTGTTGTTGCTGCTTCCTGAGCTGTTAAATTTTACAAAAAGGTATTCAATGTCTGATCAGCAAATCAATAACGATTTCTACCGGTTCAAAATCGGCAGGTTCGACTGTATTTCAGTTAGCGACGGAACTTTTGATTATGATCCGATGCACCTCTTCCCTGATTTGACCGATGACGAGGTTAAAGAAGTTCTCAGTAGTCGCAATTTACGAACAGATAAGATTGTAAGTCCCTACACATTTCTTTTTGTTGACACCGGCAAGCATAAGGTTTTATGCGATATGGGAGCCGGAAAATTAGGTCCCAACACCGGTAAATTTGTCCAGAACCTGAAACTGGCTGGTATTCAGCCTGAAGAAATTGATGCGATCTTCATCACCCATGCACATCCCGATCATATTGGCGGTACCTTGAATGAAGAAGGCCAGCCAAACTACCCCAATGCCTGGTATTACATATGGAAAGATGAATGGGATTTCTGGTTTTCGGATGAAGCATTCGAAAAAGTTGTCGAACATTATTCCAACATACTTCGTCCTGAAATATTTATGAAAGCTGCACGTGGCCAGCTCAGCCCGATCAGGGAGCGGATTCAGCTTCTGACAGAAGAATCAGAAGTTTTGCCGGGTGTTCGGGTACATGCAACTCCCGGGCATACACCGGGTCATATAGCAATATCTTTTTTCTCTGAAGGAGAGGAATTGTTCTTTGTCGGCGATGCCATCGTTTTCCCGTTTCTGATTGAGCGTCCTGATATTCGCCCAATCTTTGATATCATTCCTGAACAGGCAGATGCCACAAAGCGTAAACTCTGTGATCTTCTGGCTGAAAAGAAAGCGTGGGTACTTGCACAGCATTTTTCGCCATTTCCAAGTCTCGGTCATATCTCAAAGAAAGGAGAAGGATGGCAGTGGCAGCCTGTTCTAATTTGATCCAACTTTTTCCAGGAAAATTGTGAATCCCGGATCATCACGCAGGTTATCAAATCCCGGATCTACCTTGATCCAGGCCATCCATGATATGTGCTGTTCGCAGGCTTCATTTAACCATTCGAAAGCCATCTCCTTTTTATTCAATAACGAATAGCATACAGCAAGATGATAGGCCTGCTTATAGATTCCTTTGTCGAGTTTTACACCTTCATCAACCAACCAATGCAGAAATCCTTCAATACCAGACTTTCTGAAGATATCTTCAATTACCAGCACAAATTTTTCGGTTACTGTATCACGTACCAATAGGTTTTGATATTCCTCAATTACTTCAGTGTATAATCCTTTTTGAAGATAACAGAATGAAGTCCAGAAATAGGCAGGAGTGAAGCTATTGTCAATCAACAGCGTTTTCCGGAATTGTCGGATAGCATCATCATATTGGCGCGACATGTATAAAATCAAACCATAAGCGAAATTGAAAATTAAAGACAATGGATCGAGTTCCCGGGCCCGGTTATTGTGTTCAATGGCATTCCTGAAATTTCCCAAACACGCCTGAAAGAGTGCATAAAAATGGTGGGCTACCGAAGATTTTGGATTCAGTTCAAAAGCTTTTTTGCTCTCCAGTTCAGCTTTTTGCCAGTTCCATTCAAATAATGCATAGGAGTAAAACAATGAATTATGATTTTCGGCAAGAGTATCATCCTGTTCGCGCGATTTAATCAGAAATTCTTTAATCTTTGGAACAGCTATTTGGGTTTGTATATATCCCCAATCGGCTAAAACTGCGTAGGCATCGGCTAATCCGGTATAGGCTAAAGCGTAATTCGGGTCAGATTCAATGGCTTGTGTGAAATATTCGATCGTCTTTTCGATGCCTTCTTTTGTCCGGCTGTTATTCCAGTAGAAACGTCCTTTCAAAAAGTAATTGTATGCAGTAAGGTTTTGTGTCTTGCTTTTTAATATTTGCTTTCTTTCTTCATCAAACAGTTGTATTTTAAGTTCTTCCACAATGGTCAGCGATAGTTCGTCCTGAATTTCAAAAATGTCTTTTATCTCACGGTCATATTTTTGAGACCAGATATGCGAACCGTCCGAAACCCGGATGAGCTGTGCGGTGATGCGAAGTTTTTCACCTGATTTCCTCAAACTACCCTCGAGTATGGTTTCTACACCAAGTTCTTTGCCGATATTCCTGACATCCACGTATTTACCCTTGAAAGCGAAAGAGGTAGTTCGCGCAATGACTTTAAGCCTGTCAATTTGCGCCAATGTGTTGATGATTTCTTCGGTTATACCGTCACAAAAATAATCCTGATCTTTCTCCGGACTCATGTTCTGAAATGGCAAAACAACGATTGATTTCTCGCTGGGAATCGCTGTATCAGACCTTGAATCGTTTACAGTTTTTGAATGAACCGTTTGTTTTTTGATTTGATCAATAGAAGTGTATTTATCCATGTTTTCAATGATATCCTTAACTGCCAGGGCCACTTTATTGATCTGGTCGCGATAGATCGGATGGTTGAAATTGTCCTGAGGATTATCTTCTTTTGAGCGCAATGGCCTGTTGACTCCGGCAGATTTATATATAAAATCAACACCCCGTAGCACTCCGCCAAGCAACGATTCACAAAGGTTGATATCGGTACTATCAAGGTCATGTATGCGAATTGGAAGCACCCGGCTGGCAACATTGCTATTGGGAAGTGATATTTTCAGTCCGAACTTATCCTGAGAGGCTTGTTCAACAAATGCTGCAAACTCATGCTCCCACGCAAAAGACTTTGGATCGCAGTAGGTGCGTGAAATGACCGGAATAAAAACCAGGCACTTCAGTTTCTGTTTCAGGGAGTCCAAAACATCATGCGTTTCCAACAGCCCATCATGCGGATTGATGTCGAAATATACGCTCACTTCTTCTTTAAAGGTGGCATCGAGTTCACGCATCAGATTGTCAACAAACTCAGTTACCCAGCCGTCGTACTTGTTGTCTTTCTGGCGGTAGCTGATAAAGATGTCGTATTCGAAACCTGGCAGTAAAGAAGCCATAAATCAGTTTTTAATTATATTTATTCATGAAACGAGCCATGAGAGAGAACCTCACACACATGAGGATAATAATAATGGCGAGTTCCATCTGGCAATTAAAATACAAATTATAAACAGATGAAAATAACTATCAACAAAAAATCCTGGGTTTCCCGCCTCAGAATTTTTACTTGTAAAAATAAATCCGATTTTTATCGTGTAAATTTCATCCTGTACAGCGCTGCTCCTTCCACCTTTGCACGGGTGACAAAATCAGAATGATATTTATTGGTCACGTACGATTCCGTCTGATCGCAATAGTGTTTGCTGGCAGGATTTCCGGATTCGCCGGTCGGGATTACTGTCAGTGACCGGTCCCAGTTTCCGATATCGAAGATATGCCGCTCCGAGGCGCCGTGATAGACTGCTGAATTCTTGTTGAACGGATTTGTATAAGGCCCGACCGTATGTGAACTTCCACCTACCGGGTAAGGTCCCCTGTTCAGGTGAAATATCCGATCCAGAATTTTGACTTTCGACAGGGGATGAGCCAGGGTAAAGGTGTGGGAATCGCCCCACTTCCATCCTGTGGGCTCACCGCCAAACTCTGAAGCGAGTTCCTTAACTGTTTGCTGAAATGAAAGTCCGATCATATCCCCGAAAGTCTCGGTCACCTCTTTGGTCTTGATATCGTCGGCCCAGTTATCGCTTGGGGCAAGGAGCATATTTTCCATAAAGTTTTCAAAAAATGTTTTATCACCCACGAATTTGGTCAATAGTAAAGAATCCAGTTGATCCTTAACGAGATTAAGTCCGGTGAGGTAATACCACTTTTCAAAAATCAGGGCTTCGGGACGTTCTTTCAGAAGCGTGTAATCCCATTTCCCCATGAGTTCGAAAACCTCTTTTTCTGACCCTGATAATCCGCTTTTAGCAACCAGGTGCGATAGAAAATAGCGCGTGAACTTTTCCGCCATTTTCGATTTCTGATCGCCCTGCATCCGTTGGAAATCTTTGGAGGATAATTTTTCCTTCTCCTTCAGCATCTCAATAATCCGGTCCATGCGATAAGGCAAAATGTACCAGTCGCTGATATAATATGGATAGTCAGCCGGAGCGGTTTTGCAGTTTGCCGATGCGACATATCCGCATTCAGGATTATAGGTAAACGGAAGTTCATCAAAAGGCACCAGCCCTTTCCAGTCGTAACGGTCAGTATCTCCCGGATAAACAAGGGTGCGGTCGCCCTCCCTGATTGGTATGCCGATTGTAGCTTGCAGTCCGATATTTCCATTGACATCAGCATATACCGCATTTTGATTAACCGATCTGAAGGTGCTCAGCGCATTTCTGAAATCATTCCAGTTTGACGCCCGGTTCAGCAGGTAAACCGATCGAATCTCGTCACTGTCCTCATTGCCCAGCCACCTCATGGATAAAACCTTATCATTAACTTTCTTCTGTTCTGAAATGATGGGACCGCGATGAGTAAACAGGTTGAATTTAATCAGGCTGTCGCCTCCCTTGATCAGAATTTTTTCAGGCACCCGGATCAAATCCTTCCACGCTCCGTTCAGGAGGTACTGATCAGGATTTTGTGGATTGATGGTTTCCTGATAAAAATCGGCATCATCGGTCATCATATTAGTAAATCCCCATGCAATCGAATCGTTGTGGCCGGCAATGACAATGGGCTGTCCGGGAAGAACCACACCGGTCACATTCAGTTTTCCGGGTATAACCTGATGCATCTGGTACCAGATTCCGGGAATATTAAATCCCAGGTGCATATCGTTGGCCAGCAAGGGCTTGCCAGTTACGCTTTTTTTACCTGAAACCGCCCAGTTGTTGCTGCCCCGAAAAACATCCAACCCAAGCTCATCAACAATTGCAGCCGTTTTCGAAAGTTTTGTCAGGACTTCGGCGATGCCTTTATCGAGCTTAAAATCGGGATAAATGCTGGTTTTATGTACCGAATCCATATCCGGCACCAAATATCTGGAAAGATCTGGTCCCAGTTTCTGACACATCTGATCGAGTAAAACCTCGTTGGGCCATCCGGTTGAAAGGTCCCAGGCCATATACCCGACAAGGTTAAGCGAATGTTCCGGCAGCCAGGGTTCGGGTTTATAGCCCAGGATTCCGAATTCCGGGGGAAGATTTTTCCCGGCCTGGCGGATAAATTGGTTTACCCCATCGGTAAAGGATTCGACACAGGAACGCAAATTTGCATCGGCAGCTCCAAAAACTTTTCTCGATTTTTCGGTGAACCGCAGTGAGCGGAAAAGCATATCCGCATCAACCAGGCCCTCTCCTAAAATCTCAGCCAGCCTGCCCTGTGTAACCCGGCGGAGCAGGTCCATTTGCCAAAGCCTGTCCTGAGCCATGGCATAACCTACCGCTATGTACAGATCATGTTCGTTCTCAGCATAAATATGGGGAATCGCGAACGAATCGCGGATCACAGTAACGTCGGCAATAAGTCCGGACAATTTAATGTCTTTGTTATAATCAGGGATGGCCGAGGTTTTAAGGTGATTTAAATAAATCAATCCGCCAATCACCGCTACCCCGATAACAACCCCAATAATAATCATTAACTTTTTCATAGATTAGGCTTTAAATGATCGGCAAGTTAGTAATATAGTAAATCTGGAATATGCTACTGATATAAAAAATAGTCAACAGGTATTTTATTCGCAGGTCAAAGATTCAATTTTCTTGATGAATCCTTCGACTTTTGGAATCAACGTGCTTTATATAATCATCCCGAGTTTTCTTCATTGTCAGATTCTTAAACCTTCTTTAGCAATATTTTGATATAACGGAGTCATCCAGTGGTTTAATTTCCATTCTTTTTTGTTATAGACAGAAACTGAAAAGGCCTCACCTAATTCAAGTTCAATTTCATAAAGCCTATGCCGGAAAACCCTTTCATAATCTAAATCTGTTTGGGTGTTAACAAGAATCAGCAGATCCCAATCAGATTCCGGATGTTCTTCGCCTCTTGCTCGGGAGCCATAAAGGATGACATCTGATGTGGGATCAATTTCTCTAACCAAATTTTTGATCCTGGAAAGCACTACTGTATTTCTGGTTTTCATAGAACAAAGATATTAAAACTTAACTCTTTACCCAACCGTCGTACTTGTTGTCTTTCTGGCGGTAGCTGATGAAGATGTCGTATTCGAAACCTGAAATAATGCTTGACATTGTTGAAATTTGATTTTACACTTTAAATTTCTCCCATTCGTATTTTACCCTTTCCATTAACTTTTTAAAGCGCTCTTCTCCCCGAATGTTTTTGAGGCACGGATCATATTCATTGAGAAAGGGGTAATTAATAAAACCGTAATTTATCGAATTTTCTAACCATTCTAAAGCATCTTCTTTAGAATTTATCATTGCAAATGCCTGGGCAAAAAAGAGTGAACTTTGAAAATCTTTCTTTGCCCTTGATATAAAACTATCATCCAGCAATTGATTAACTTCTGTCTGTTTTTGCAGGGAAGCATATATTCGTAATATATTTATTTTGAAAACATAACTATTTCTAGTGCCCTCTGATAAATGGATAAATTCATCATAAGCTTCTTTCCCTTTTCCGGTATACAAAAAAGCCTCTAATCTCGAAATAACACTCCAATCATCCGAACCTGATTGTCTGGCTTGTTCCTCTGCTAACTCAAATTCACCAATGTAAATATTGAGCTGTGAGGGTATAATATTCATAAATGGGAAAAAGGGATCAACCTGTGACAATCTTTTAACGTAATTATTAGTTGCTTCAGTAATTCCAAGTAGAGCATATAAAAGAGTAATCCATCCTAAAACATTTGCATGATTAGGTGATAGCTGAAGAACTTTTTTCAAAAGGGAAAAACCAATTAACATACTACCACCTGTACCTTCTAATAGCCCTGACACAAAAAGTCCATCAGGAGATTCACTATCCAGGTCAAGCGCTTTTCGAACATATTCTCTTGCCTTTTCCAAATCCTCCTCTTCGATCCTTATTCCCATATTATAGATTTGATAGTAGGCATGAGCCAATTCTCCATAAAGATTGCTATTATCCCCTTCTATTTTTATCGCTTTTTGTAGGTAGTCAATTGCTTTATTTAAAGAATTTTCCGTAAAATTATTGATCTCCTGCTTTGCCCTCAGGTAGTATTCAAAAGACCGGACATCTTTAAACGGTCTTTCCATAATATTCATTCTTTCCTCGGGTGTGAGCTTCAATTTAAGTTCACTTGCAATGGAACCGGCAACTTTCTCCTGAATATCAAAAACATCATCCAGAGTACCTGCATATTTCTCGGCCCAGATATGAGTATCGGTTAATGAATCTATAAGCTGGGCCGTTATCCGGAGATTATTTCCTGCCTTGCGGACACTGCCTTCTAGAACGTATCGAACATTAACAGCCTGAGCTATCTCGGGAATCGTCTTTTTTGTTCCTTTAAATGTCATGGCTGAACTCCGGGATATTACGAGTAAATTATGGATATGAGAAAGGTCAGTGATAATTTCTTCAGTAAGTCCATCACTGAAATATTCCTGGTCAGAGTCAGGGCTCATATTTTCAAATGGCAGAACGATAATTGATTTTTCCGGGGCGACCGGTTTCCTTACAGTTGACAGGACTTCATTTTGTTCAGAAACAAATTTTGATGGTTCCGATTTCAGTCCCGAGATAGTCTCTTTGATTGCATTTGCCACCTTATTTATCTGGTCTCGATAGTAAGTTTTATTGAGATTGTCCTGCGGGTGATCTTCGTTAGCCCGCAAGGATCGGTTAACCCCGGCTGACTTATAAATAAAGTCAATACTCCGCAGTACTCCACCCAATTCATTTTCCAGAAGCGCTTTGTCTTCCTGATCGAGATCATGAATCTTCACAGGCAAAATCCGGCTTGCTACATTTCCGCCGGCCAGCCGGATATCTCTTCCGAACCGATCTTCCTTTGCCAATTGATTGAATGCGCAAAACTCCTGCTGCCAGGCAAAGCTATTTGAGTCGCAATAGGTTTGGGAGATGATGGGAATGAAGATGAGGCATTTCAGTTTTTCTTTCAGGCTTTTGTCAACGTTGTGCGTCTCAAGTAAACCGTCGTTCGGATCCACATCGAAGTAAATGGAAATATCTTCTTTAAAGGTGGCTTCCAGTTCCTGCTTTAAATGGTCAACAAACTCAGTTACCCAGCCGTCGTACTTGTTGTCTTTCTGTCGGTAGCTGATAAAGATGTCGTATTCGAAACCGGGTAATAAAGAAGCCATATTCCAATTTTAAAGTGGAACCATGAAATTATTACATCAAATTTACAGAATTTTATAGGCCAAATCACTGAATTTCAAGAATATTTTTAAAGTGAGATTTTGAAAATAACCCTTTGGTTATTAAGATCACCGATCCAAAATATTTTGGATTTCCGAATTGAGGTTTTTCTGCCAGATCAGGCTTTCTCTGTTTAGACTTAACTTTCCACTCTGGTTTGATGTGCTCCTTTTGATCCAATTTTTCGATATGAAGCTCCTTTTTCTCAACAATCTTATATTCCTGAATTTCTTATTCTTGTACCTTACCTGAATAAACTGATACATCCATTATTTCCCCTCATATTCCTTTATTAGTTCGCCGGCACGCTCGTGTTCTTTCTGGTACTTGGCTTCAACGTCTTTTAAAACCTCAGCGAATTCAGGTTCATTTCGGATATTATCGAGCATGGGCGAATGTTTTAAAGCGAATACCAGCCAGAGATAATTTGTTTTGAGGTTTTTTAGCAGTTTTAAATTCTTAATTGCCTTTTCTTTTTCGCCCCTTGCTGCATAAATATTAGCAAGGTCTAAATAGGTATAATTCCACTGTGCATTTAAATGGTCTGATTCAAGTTGTTTTAAAAGAAGTATTATGGAACCGTCGAAATGGTAATCCGCTTTTTTGATCTGGTTGTTTTTTAGATAGATATAACCAATCCATAGATTTGTGCCTTGCTTGTTTCCTGTCTTCTTCAATTCATTTTCTATTTCGAGAATGTATTTGTAAGCTTCAGTATAATCTTTTAAAGCAAAATAACAAAACCCAAGATGATACAAGGTAGTCAGTGTGGTATCCATTTTTTGAATCTTTAGTCCAAAATCCAGAACCGCTTTAAAATTTCCTAAGTACAATTCAATTTGACTTAAATTATACAAATATTGTAATGAATCATTATTTTGCTGAAGCAATAGTTTGGCGTATTTCCGGGCAGTTTCAGGATACCCCAGGTTTATAAAACACTCATAAACTCTCCTTATCATTTCTGGCTTAGTGAGTATTTCTTCCGGCTTCAGTTCCTGATATTTATAATAAGATTTCAAGGCATTGTAAAATTCTACAAGTCCGAGAAACACATAAAATTTTCCTTGATGGGTTCCATAATAGTTATTATCCTGGTATTCAAATGACTTGTCATATTCGTTCCTTGCTTTTTCCAACATTCCTTTCCGCAGGTAATAAGTTCCCCGAAGACTATAAGCCCAGCCGTGTTTCTCATTATACAACAAAGCTTTATTGGCCATCATCAGGCCTGAATCTAGCTTGGCAGGCCTCCCTATTCCTATTATGTCTATAAAAATATGACCTAACCGAACATAGGCTTCTACAAATGTGGAATCCAGTTTTATGGCCTCCTCAAAAAAATGTTTTGCTTTTCTAATTTCCAATTCATCACTTTTTTCATTGTATTTCAGCACGTTTAAATAATCAAGCCCCTGCAGATATAATTTATAAGCGGCCAGGTTTTCGGTGGGTTTTTTAGCGACCTTTTCTTTTTCTTCCGGTGTAATAATTGCTTTCAATTCATCGGCTACAGATAGCGCCACATTTTCCTGAAGTTCAAAAATACGTTCGTCATTAACTTCTTCTACATAAGGTTTCGACCAGACATGATTGCCGCTTTGAACTTCAATTAATTGCAGCCTTATTTTAATCCGATCCTGAATTTTTTGTCCGCTGCCTTCGAGTATGTAATTCACTTTCAGACTCCTGCCAATTTCGCCAATACTGAGTTTTGAATCTCTGTATTTTTCAGTAGCTGTCCGCGATTTAACTTTCAAATCGTTTATTTTCTCCAGCTTATCGAGAATTTCTTCAAAAAGTCCGTTAATGATGTACGTATTTCCTTTATCGGGACTATCGTCAATAAACGGAAGAACGGCAATGGTTTTTTCCAGCTTGTTTTTTCCGTCGGAAAATGGCTTAATGACGATGAACAAAGTTGCTGAAATGATTACAAGGAGTGAAGCCACGACGAAGGCAATTTTTAACCGTTTACCGGATTTGACCAGTTTCCGTTTTGCCGGTTGCTTTTCCATGATCAGGTCCTTTTCACGCTGAACTTCAGCCGGCCTTTCCCTGTCGGGTGTAATTTCCTTTACCGGTACTGCAGGTACTGCCTTTAATCCCGAAATGATCTCTTTGATTGCAAGAGTCACCTTGGTTATTTGGTTTCGGTACTTTGTTTTGTTAAGGTTAATCTTCTCATCGTCATCAGGCTTTAGTGGCCTGTTAAATCCTGATTCTTTATAAATAAATTCCACTCCCCGAAGTACGCCTCCCAGAACTGACTCACATAATTTATTATCTTCATGATCCAGGTCATGAATACGAACAGGAAGCACCCGGTTCGAAACATTCCCATTGGGGAGTTTTACTTTCAACCCAAACTGATCCTGTGAAGCTTGTTCAACAAAGGCTTTAAACTCATGTTCCCATGCGAATGAATTTGGATCGCAGTATGTTCTTGATATGATAGGAATAAAGACCAGACATTTCAGTTTCTCTTTCAGCGAGGCATCTACATCATGTGTCTCTAACAGTCCATCATGTGGGTTGATATCAAAATAAACACCTATTTCCTCCTTAAATGAGGATTCGAGTTCTCCTTTCAGATTATCAACAAATTCCGTCACCCAACCGTCGTGCTTGTTGTCTTTCTGGCGGTAGCTGATGAAGATATCGTATTCGTATCCGGGTAGAACAGAAGCCATATTCCAAATTTAAAGTGGAACCTCTGGAATTATTACATCAAATTTACAGAATTTTATAGGTCAAATCATTGAATTTCAAGATTATTTTTTGTGGGTCGAGAACTTTCCAACTTATGAATGAAAATAGATCAGTGAAATTAGTGTAATTGAAATGCTTATAATTATGGGTCATCACAATAATGCGTTGCTGTTTCTTTATTTTGGAAACTATAGATAAATATAGTTGACATTTTCAATTCGAGAAACCTGATATCGCAAAATGAATTGTTTTAAAACCTTCTATTTGCCAAAGAAACCTAAGTAGAATTGATAGTGCAAGAAGCTTCAACCTTATTATCTAATTGATTTACAAATAGACGAATAAGGTCAAAAAACAACGTGGATTATGTTTTCTACTAAGGTTGCTTAAATAGAAATAAGGTTTTTATGAATAAAGCTATTTTAGCTTGAAATCACATTGTGAAAACGATTGATGAATCTTTTGCTGAAATTTGCTTAAAATCAAATTTTTCAAATATGTAGGTACGCATTTCTGTGAAGAACCGGTTTTTTATACCGGTAAATCCAAAGGACGGTTGCCATAGGTAATCCGCCAATCACTGAGCTCTTCGATCATTAGATAAGATATCCGGTAAGTTGCATCTTTTATTCTCCTGAACAAACGGACATCAGCCTTTTCTTTACAGGATTGCAGGTCTGTTTGCAGTTCGGCAAGTTCGGCCGATAATGCAGCATATTCATTGTGCATGGATTCAGATGTTTTAGCCAGGGTTTTAAACTCTCCCTGGTTATTGATCCCGGCAAGCGCGGCTCCCAATGCCGGTAAAAAACCGCATAAAAAGGTGAGCAGATAAGCGAATCCGGCGGGCCAGTGAAGTTCCGGATTCAGTAAAGGTAAAAGGTGCATCAAACAGGCGGCAATCGTTGCTCCAATGAGAATTACACCCGACCGGTGCAATCGTTTTTCAATCTGATGATTGCTGTGTGCGTTGATTGAATGGTAGGCTTGCTGGTCATTTACCAGGTTAAGCACATCGTCGAGGTATTTTTTGAGATAAACGTTATCAATCCGGGCATTTGGCAGTCCGAGGTTGCGCTCCAGGGCCTTTACGTACCATGCCATCCAGGTTGCCGAAGGATGCTCATAGGATTTTTTGTGCCCCCTTGTTTCCTGAACCCGAATTCCCATGCCCATTGGAGCAAGTAGCCTTAACTGCCGTATCCACTCTGCAGCCAGGCGATAATCGAGCCAGCGGCTATGCCATCTCCTTGACCGGCTACGGAAAACCAGCACAAGAATACACAGAAGCGTAATTAATTCAACCGTAACCATGATAGATTCCCCAATATGATTAGCATGGGTCAGCCATCCGGCGGCAACCGGGAACAATGCCAGGCCAACCGCAAAAGCAGCAAGTAAAAATGAAAGTATATAGCCACTGCGGTATAAATCACCGTAATATCCGGATAACCGGTCGAAACAGGTGAAGTTCGACTGGACAACCCGACTGATACCCGGATCTTTGTTTTCGAATCCTTGAATGATGGGAACAGTTCGGGACTGCTCTCCGGAATTGATCCGTTTGAGAACATGACCCAATTTTCCTTTTCCAATAAGATTGCTGAATATTCTCCACAAAAAAGCCACATTCCAGTTGTGCAATCGTTCTCCGTAAAAATCAGCAAGTCGTAGGTAGGCCGATTTCTCCTCTTTTTTGCCGGAATCACCATACCCGGGTAAAGCAAGACTTCCGGTTATAATTTGGGTTAAGACTGCCATATCCTCTCTGCCTGCAGGTACGTGGCGACCTTCTGAATCCGTTGCCGGAATCTGGTGGGCTTCATCCAATACCATGCAGCCGTGAGGTGGCCGTGCATCTATCCAAATCACCGGAACATGCAGCCGTAAAGCTTCCAAGAGCATATCTTCGGTACCACCCATGTCCATTTTAGAAATACCGTCCCAAACAACAAGAAGCAGATCAGATTGATTTAAGGTCATTTGTCCGCAAACTTTATACGCCTTCGATTCCTTGTTACGGTCGCCAATCAGTTCGAAACGGGTTAACCCTACTGAATGTTCTGCCTGATCCAAAATTCTATGGAAACGGTTCAGCGAATCGGGCTCAAGCGCTTTTCCGGGGGCAAAATCAGCCTCAAATTCCTGTTGGGAAAATGGCATTGGACAACTCAAAGAATATCCGAGCTTCATCGCTTCTTCGGCAATTAAACGGTCGGAACCTTCGGCGAGCGACGACACAACCTGCAAAACAGGGGCATCTCCCGAATACCATTTGGAATCAGCCTGCCAAATCCTTGATACCTCGTCTTTAGCATTGGCCAAAATGAGTTTTAGCGCCTTAGATAATACAAACTGATTGGCTCCCTCCAATCGGTTAGGCCGGTGGCCAATACAACCAATCCGGAAAGTCATTGAAGGTCGAAGAAAAGTTGTGTTCTTAGTTGGTTGCATAATTCAAGAATATTGTCGTTTACCGAAAATGTTTCAGGCACGTTTTTCTAAAGCCATAACAACCGAGTTCAACCTTCTGCCCAGTCGAATATGGGATCAATTTAAAAAGTTGTGGGAAAGCAGCAGTTAATGGATTAAAACCTTATTTTTTATTTTGTTTACCTTAGTAGCCATCAAAGCACCCCCATTTTAAACCTTATTTACCTTATTTCTTCAATGTATCCTGATAGTGTTTCAGGAATTGTTCGTATTCTTCGGCAAAACTAATCCTTTTATGGTGTTTGGGTTGATTCAGGATGTATTTACATACCCTGTCAATATCTGACTTAGAGACTGAAAAAGCTGAAGCCCATTGTTGCCATTTGAATGAACCAGGAACAAGCTTATTTTCATTAATAAAGTTTTCAGAACTTTCTGCAATAATTGTGGCAAGCTCTACTTCTGACAAGTCTGCTGACCGAGATACCAGAATGTGCACGTGTTCTGGGTTAGCGTAAATGGCATAAAGTTTCGATGAATTATTGTTGACAATACCCGTGATATATTTCTCAATCCTGATCCGGCTTTTCTCCGAAATTATAGGATGTCTCCCCAGGGTAGTGAACACAAAATGTGTATATAAATTATTGAATTCTATCTTCATGCAAATAAGGTTGTGTGGAGTGTGGCAACAATCAAAGCTACTAAGGTTTGTTGAAACAGAATAAGGTTTTCAAAAAAAATACGCAAGAATTTGGTATTCAAAAAAAATATCCCCACAACTTTATCAACTGATCCCGAATATGTTTAAAAATACGACATATTTATGAATAATGTGAATCAAGGATTGGATTTTTAAACCTGAAAGGTTGTAATGATTGTAGAAAATGTTGGATAAAGCTGTCTTAAACCACGAAGTGGTGATATAAATCTGTCATGCCTTCGGCATTTTAACTCCTCTTCATCCGATTTTGCTAATCGGGTAGGAAGCGGCTCG
>DMSQ01000102.1 GCA_003457135.1 Prolixibacteraceae bacterium | reverse complement strand
CCGACGATTACATCAAAAAATGGGTGCAGCGGGAACTACTTTTGCTCAAGGCCGAAGAAAATCTGAAGGGCAACGAGAAAGACGTGAGCCGGGAACTGGAAGAGTACCGTAATTCGCTCATCGTGTTCAGGTATAAAAATGAGTTGATCAGGCAAAAAATGGATACCATTGTGAAGAATTCGGATATTCAAAAGTATTATAGCGAACACCGTGAAAGTTTTATCCTGAACCGGAACATCGTCAAAGCCATCTACATCAAGGTTCCGGTTGCAGTATCGAGTCCTGAAAATCTAAAGGATCTTTGTTCAAGTAATGATCCGGAAAAACAGGCCAGGTTAAATGAATTTTGCCTGAGTTATGCCAAGGCGTACGACAGGTTTAACGATCAGTGGATAGCAGCCGATCAGGTACTTAAATATACCCCGGCTGAGATTCCAGATCAGGAGCTTTTTCTGGGGAAAAATCGTTTTATTGAAAGCAACGACATGGATTTTTACTATCTGGTTTGTATCCGTGACTACCGGCTGACAGGCCAGGGTGCGCCCGTCGAGTATGTTCAGAACGACATCCAAAACCTGATTTTAAGCAAGCAAAAACTCGATTTCCTGAAGCAGATTGAAAAAGATATTTATAAAGAAGGTATTGATAACAACAAGGTTAAACTCTATAAAATAAAAAATAATCGTTTATGATCAGAAAACTAATTGGTTTATTTATCCTGCTGGTGAGTATTGTTTTTAGCAATCAAATCGAGGCACAGGATAAGACTGTTGACCAGATTGTGGCAGTTGTCGGGAAAAATATCATCCTGAAATCGGACATCGAAGAAATGTTTAAACAACAACAGGCTCAGGGTATTACTACCGAGGGAGACATGAAATGTGAAATACTGGAAAATTTTCTGGTTGAAAAACTGCTCCTTGCCGAAGCCGAACTCGATACCACTATTATCGTGAGCGACAGCCAACTGAACCAAAGCCTGGAACAGCGCATCCAATATTTCACTTCACATTTAGGTTCCGAGAAAGAGGTGGAAGCCTATTTCAAAAAATCTATTATTGAACTGAAAGCTGATTTGGAGGAAGTTATTAAAAATCAGCAGATGACCCAGCAGATGCAAGGTAAAATTATTGACAAAGTTACTGCCACCCCTGCTGAAGTTCGTTACCATTTCAAAAATTTACCTGAAGCTGAAATTCCGCAGATTGATGCACAGGTTGAATATGCCCAAATCACCATTTTGCCGGTAATTAGCCTGGAAGAAGAGGACCGCATCAAAGCTACCCTTCGCGAACTCAAACGCCGCATTGAAAGTGGTGAAAGTACGTTTGCTCCCCTGGCAGTTTTATATTCGGAAGATGGCGCTGCCCGAAACGGCGGAGAACTCGATTACATGGGGCGCGGAAACCTTGATCCTGCTTATGCTGCGGCTGCATTCAACCTCAAGGGCGACAAGATTTCGAATGTCGTAAAAAGTGATTTTGGATACCACATCATTCAGGTTATGGATCGCAAAGGCGAACAAATAAAAACCCGGCACATCATTATGAAGCCTAAAGTTTCACCTGAAGCCATGAAAATAGCTTTTGCACAAATAGATAGTATTGCTGATTTTATCCGTAAAGGAACTTTTAAATTTGAAGAGGCTGCCCTGCGTTGGTCGTTCGATAAAAACACACGGAACAATGGCGGAGTTGCTATCAATCCTGAAACGGGTGAATCAAAATGGAAAATGAGTGAACTCGATCCTGACGTAAGCAAAGTTATTTCCAAAATGAACGTAAACGAAATATCGAAACCATTCCAGACCCTCGACGATAAACAAAGACCTGTATATAAAATCATCAAGCTCATCAGCACAACTCCGGCACATAAAGCCAACATGCGCGACGACTATGTTGAACTAAGCAACATTTACCTGAATTCGAAAAAAGAGAAAACCCTGGACAAATGGATCCGTGATAAACAGACCGGAACTTATGTGCGCATCGATCCTACTTATATGAATTGTAATTTCAAATATAAGGGTTGGATAAAATAACTGAAAAGATGACCTATATAAACGAAGTTGAAGCTGTAAACGCGCTGAGCAACAAGTTTGACCAGTTGCGTTCCGAAATAAAGAAACGTATTTACGGACAGGATGAAATCATTGATCAGGTTTTGGTTTCGATGTTCAGCAGGGGACATTGCCTGCTTATTGGTGTGCCAGGACTGGCTAAAACACTGCTTGTCAATACTATTTCCGAGGTTCTTGGACTTCAGTACAAACGCATCCAGTTTACTCCCGACCTGATGCCCTCAGACATTATTGGAACTGAAATCCTGGATAAGGACCGGGAATTTAAATTCGTTCGCGGTCCTATTTTTGCCAACATCATCCTGGCCGACGAAATCAACCGTACCCCACCGAAAACCCAGGCCGCCCTTCTCGAAGCCATGCAGGAACGATCGGTCACTGCTGCCGGAATTAAGCATATTTTAGACAAGCCGTTCTTTGTGCTGGCTACCCAAAACCCAATTGAACAAGAAGGTACTTATCCCCTTCCCGAAGCACAGCTCGACCGTTTCATGTTTTCCATCTGGCTCGACTATCCCAAATTCGAGGATGAATTAACCATTGTAAAAAATACTACTTCCGACTATTCAGCCCAATTGACGGAAATCATCAGCAAGGATGAAATCCGCTATTTTCAGGATCTGATACTGAAGGTTCCGGTGAACGAAAATGTATTGAAATACGCAGTGAACTTATCGGCCAAAACAAGGCCCAATACGGAACTTGCAGCGCCTATCTCCAATAAATACCTGAAATGGGGAGCTGGCCCGCGCGCGTCGCAGTACCTGGTTTTAGGTGCAAAAACATTGGCTGCCCTGCAGGGAAAATATTCGCCCGACATTGACGACATCAGGAAAGTTGCCGTTAGTATTCTCCGCCACAGGATAATCAAGAACTACAAAGCAGAAGCCGAAAACCTTTCGGTGGAAGACATTATTTCAGAATTGATGAAGTAAGCTGAATGATTAAAACAGGTTCATCTATACAAAAGAACAGTCTTCTCTTCTTTATCGGACTTATTTGTTTGCTGGCATTTTCAGCAACAAGTCAGGCTCAGAAAAAGAAAAAAGTTGAAATTTTAAATGCTGATGTGGGCTCGTACGATGAACGGATTGTTGCGAACGCACAACGGCTTTTGGGAAATGTCAATATCACGGTTGATGGCGCACTCATGTGGTGCGACAGCATGTATTCCTATACAAACAACTCGGTGGACGCTTTCGGCAATGTACACATTATTCGGGGGGACACGCTAAATATGTATGCTGATTTTATCCATTATAACCCCGAAACCAAGCAAGCCAAAGCCCGCCGCAATGTTAAACTTATTGACAAACAGGTTACCCTGACCACCGATTCGCTCGATTATTCCATGGCCAACGATTTGGCTTCGTACAATAATTCGGGCACTGTGAAGGACTCAACCAATGTTCTGACCTCTGTGATTGGACAATACTATGTGAATGAAAAAAAAGCCTATTTCAAGACTAAGGTTGAAGTTGTGACTAAAGACTACCAGATAAAATCGGATACACTCATTTACTTCACCAACACTAAGAAGGTGTTTTTAGAGGGGCCTACCCATATTTTCAATGAAACAGACACCCTTTATGCCGAATATGGCTGGTACGACAGTATGAAAGGAGTTTCACAGCTGACAAAAAAACCCAGAATCTGGAATGCGAAACAAAAGCTGAAAGCCGATTCAATTTTTTATGACAAGGAAAAGGGAGAAGGACTCGCTTTAGGTCATGCTCGTATTCAGGATCTCGAAAACAGCATTGTGGTGATTGGGAACCGTGTGCAATACAACGACATCACCAAAATGGCTTATGCAACCGACTCGGCTGCACTCATCCAGTATTCTGAAACCGATTCATTGTACCTTCATGCCGACCGTTTGCGAACAATGCCCGACACCACTAAAGCAAAAAAAGCAATTCCACTGAAAAATGAGAAGAAAACAGCCTTGTCAAAAGCCCCGGCTAAAGTTCAGAAAACAGTGCAAGAGGATTCACTGAAAGTAGTTCAAACGGAACCAGATATTCTTCCCGTGCAGAAACCAGCAGCCGACTCACTCGCAGTAAAACCAGCCAAAGATCCCCGTCTTGTGCTCGCCTATAATCAGGTACGTTTTTTCCGCGACGATATTCAGGGCAAATGCGATTCGCTGGCTTACTGGTCGAAAGATTCGACTATTCAATTATTTACCGATCCGGTAATCTGGTCAGGAAAAAACCAGATGTCGGCTAATTATATCGAAATGATTAACCGAAGCAAGGATCCTGATGAGGTTTTGATGAAGGAGGATGCATTTATCGTGTCAATGGAAGACGACAGCATACGCTTTAATCAGATAAAAGGAAAAAACATGGTTGGTTTTGTCCGCAAAAATTCGCTTTATAGAATTGATGTAAACGGGAACGGCCAGTCGAACTACTTTGCACATGACGATAAAGGAGCAATTATCGGACTAAATAAGGCCGAAAGCAGTAATATCATCATTTACCTGAATGAAGGGAAAGTTAAAAAAATAGCATTTATTAAATCCCCTGAAGGAGAACTCAAACCAATGGCTGACATTGAAGAGGGTGAAAAACTGTTGCCCGGATTCAGGTGGCTCTCCGAAATACGCCCAATCAATAAGGATGATATTTTCCGGACACCAGCGGCTGAAACTTTAATTACTCTACCAAAACTTAAAGAAACTTCTGCTCCTGAAGTAAAATAATCACAAATATTTTTCTTTCGAAATTTGATTTGGAATTAAAAAATCGTTTACATTTGTTCGGTATATTACGAACAAAGAATGGTTAAAAAAGAAACAATTACCGAAAAACAGGAAAAGACAGCCCGATATGCCAAAGCGATGGGTCATCCAATCAGGATGTATGTGCTCGAATTACTCTCGAAGCAATCCTGTTGTTACAGCGGCGATTTGACCGAAGAGCTTCCAATTGCAAAATCCACCCTTTCGCAACACCTTAAAGAATTGAAAGATGCCGGGCTGATTCAGGGAGAGATTGAAGCGCCGCGAATCAAGTATTGCATTAACAGAGAAAATTGGAAAGAAGCTCAACTCCTTTTCCGGGAATTATTTGAATCTTAAAAAAATTTTAACCTCATTGTTCGCCATTTAACGAACTACGAACACTTAATTGTAAAAAATATGGAAATAAAAGTACTCGGTACAGGTTGTACCAAATGTAAAACATTGGAGAAACATACCAGAGAAGCGGTTACCGAAACTGGTATTACTGCCGAAATTGAAAAAGTGGAAGATATCTATAAGATTATGTCCCTGGGAGTTATGCAAACTCCGGCCCTGGTCATTAACCAAAAGATAGTACTGAGCGGACGGGTACCTTCGGTCGCTGAGATCAAGGAGATATTAACTAAAAACCAATAAATTACCTATGAAAACATTCCGGTTCATTTTGCTGCTCACTTTGTTTATCCCAATTATTGGAATGTCACAAACCAATAAAAATGAAGTAAAAGCAGCCAGCTCCAATCAAATTGAAGCCTATTATTTCCACAATACGTACAGATGCATCACCTGCAAAACAGTTGAGGCGGAAGCCAAAGCCGATCTGCAAAGCTTGTATGGAAGTCAGGTTACTTTTAAGGCATTAAACCTTGAAGATGATGCAACGAAAGCCATTGCGAAAAAATTGGAAGTTTCGGGCCAGACACTGTTACTGGTTAAGGGTGATCAGAAAATTAACATCACCAACGAAGGATTTTTGTACGCCCGCTCCAACCCAGTTAAATTTAAAATGATAATCAAGGAAAAAGTTGATAAACTTCTTGAGTAACCATCAATGGATTTCCTGACCACCTTTTTGGAAAACAGTACAATGCCCTGGCTGACTGCCCTGATACTTGGTTTTATGACAGCCATTAGCCCCTGTCCTCTTGCAACCAATATTACTGCAGTGGGATTTATCAGCAAAGACCTTGAAAACCGTAACCGCGTTTTTGTTAACGGATTGCTTTATACACTTGGACGTGCAATTTCCTACACTGCTATTGCGCTAATCATTTATTTCGGAGCCGATCAGTTTAAATTTTCAGGCTTCTTCCAGCGCTACGGAGAAAAAATCATCGGTCCATTGCTCATTCTCATCGGCTTATTTATGCTCGATGTGATTAAAATTAAGTTTCCCGGAATGAGTAGATTGACTTCGAAAATGGAAACCAAAACCAAATGGGGCTATTGGGATGCTATTTTGCTGGGGATGATTTTCGCTCTGGCTTTCTGCCCATACAGTGGAGTACTCTATTTTGGTATGCTTGTCCCAATAACTGTTGCAAGCGCGTCAGGCTTATATCTCCCCATCGTTTTTGCAGTGGCTACCGGTATTCCGGTTATTATTTTTGCCTGGATACTGGCCTTTTCGGTTAGTTCAATCGGTGGAGTTTACAACAAGTTGAAGAACTTCGAAATCTGGTTCCGTCGGGTTATTGCTGTACTCTTTATTGCAGTAGGTTTCTATTATATGATCAGGGTATTCTATTAAAAAAATTTGATTTCAATGTTCGTTATTCTACGAACAATTTTATAGGATAAGAATATGAAAAACATAAAAAATGCGATCTGGCTACCTCTCGCCCTTTTGCCAATCTGGTATGTGATCTATCACAACCTCCAGCCAATGACCGATTGGTTCATTGATACGGTTTTGGGAATGACAAAAGGGGTGCATCTCACCGAAGCTCTCAGGTTCTTCGTTTTCGAGTTCCCCAAAGTGATGCTTCTGCTAACGCTAATTATCTTCTTTGTTGGAATTATCCGCACTTACTTCACTCCTGAACGAACCCGCAAAGCGCTCGAAGGTAAAAAAACATTTACCGGCAATGTGATGGCTGCAACGCTTGGAATTGTCACCCCGTTTTGTTCGTGTTCAGCTATCCCGCTGTTTTTAGGATTTGTTGAATCAGGAGTCCCGCTCGGTGTCACGTTTTCGTTCCTGATTGCAGCTCCCATGATTAACGAAGTGGCCATTATCCTTTTATATGGCATGTTTGGCTGGCAGGTTGCCGCAATATATGTCGGAACCGGATTGGCAATTGCCATACTGGCTGGCTGGATCATTGGTCTGCTGAAACTCGAAAAATGGGTAGAACCCTGGGTATATCAAACCCACATGGGTGATAGCGGATCGGAAGAAGAGAAATTAACTTTTGTCAAACGTATCCATCTTGGATATGATGCTGTGAAAGAAATTGTAGGCAAAGTTTGGATTTATGTTGCACTTGGAATTCTCGTTGGCGCTGGTGCTCATGGCTATGTTCCTGAAGATTTTATGGCTGCCTTAATGGGCAAATCGGCCTGGTACTCCATTCCGCTTTCCATTCTGATCGGTATTCCGCTCTATTCCAATGCTGCCGGAATCGTTCCAATTGTTTCGGTGCTTATTGAAAAGGGAGCTTCGCTTGGAACCGCTTTGGCCTTTATGATGGCGGTAATTGGGATTTCGCTGCCGGAAATGGTTATCCTGAGAAAAGTATTGAAACTCCCATTAATATTCACTTTCGTTGGAGTTGTAGGTGTTGGTATAATGATCGTTGGGTATTTGTTTAATTATGTCTTTTAAAAAAATGGAAACAACAGATAAACCCTCATTACAGGATTTTCATAAACAGAAGATGAAAATTGTACCGATACAAATGCAGTTTGAAAATGAAGCTAATTTGAAAATGATAAAATGAGGAAGTGATGTGATTTGGGAGAAGAGTAATTTAAAATGGATATATAAAGTTTGTTCAAATATTCACCTTTTAAATTAATTATCATGAAAAACACAACCATTACCCGTAAAAAATTTTTTACTGATTCATCTAAATTAGTGATTGGTGGCGTTGCCGGAATTGCTGGCGTTAACCTGTTGGTAAATAAACAACTGCACGCCGAAAACAAAGAAACGCATGCCGCGCAGTGGCCTTTCCCTTATGTTGCCTTAGATCCTGAAGAAGCCCGATTAAATGCACATCTTTTGTATTGGAACGACAAGGATTGCTGTTGTGGCGTTTTTGGGGGGATTTCACAATTACTTGAAAAAGCCATTGGCAGTCCCTGGACAAACATTCCGATTGAAATTATGCTTTTTGGAAGAGGAGGCGGCGCTGGCTGGGGATCGTTATGCGGGGCATTAAATGGCGCTTCAGCTATCATAAGCCTGGTCACTTCTAAAGCTGATTCAGAACCTTTAATCAATGAATTATGGGGTTGGTGCACGACCGAAAGCCTGCCTTCAACTGCTGCAAATTCAAAAACATATCTCGTCCAAAAATATGTAGGTAATCTGGTCAGCAACATTTCTGGAAGTGTGTTATGCCACCCATCAGTTAGCCTATGGTGCATTGCTGCTAATAAAAAAATAACCGATGTTGAAAGGAAGGAAAGGTGTGGGCGGTTATCTGGTGATGTTGCAGCAAAAACCGTTCAATTACTTAATGAATACTTTAACCATTCTTTTACTTCTACCTTTCATGATTCACAAACAGTTGCCTCGTGTATGGACTGCCATAGTAAAAATACAAAAACACACATGGAATGTGTTTCCTGCCACACGACGGCTCACCATCAATCAACTCCGATATCTGGATTTACTTTCGGATCTTCCTATATTTTGAATGAAGCATATCCCAATCCTTTCAGGGCTTCCACAAATATTCAATTTACAATACCAGGTCGGGAGAAAGTTCGCCTTGAAATTTATGACATCAAAGGAAGCTTGGTCAATTCATTAATCGATTCAGATTTTATGGAAGCAGGCTCTTATATAGAGACTTGGAATGGAACAAATAATTTGGGTGAAACTATGAAAAGCGGTATCTATTTGGCAAAATTTACTACCGCAAACTATATGAAAACAATAAAAATCAGTTATACAAAATAACCACCTAAGAACGAGTTTGGGTATGGCATATTTATCAAGCCATGCCCAAATTTAAAGTTGAAAATAGTTTTTACACCTACTCAATTTGAAAATGAGCTAGAACAAAAAACCATAATCATGAAAAAACAACTTCCTGTAAACCTGACTGTTTTTTTAGTATTGATCATTTCAGTCTTGGTTTTCACGCACTGGGAAACGGGAAATATTACCCCCCTCGTAAGCAGCGATATTACCAAATCGGGGGTTTGTCCGCCCTTCTTGTTGTACGATGAGGACGGCAATGTGATTAATCCGGTAAAAGGAATTAATGCCGATAAACCGTATTCTCCCCGGCAAACCTGTGGAAAGTGCCACGATTACGACAAAATCACCGAGGGTTTTCACTTCCAGCAAGGGAAAGGCGAAGAACCCGACAGCGTGATGAAAGCTCGGTTTCAATGGGTTTCATCCCCCGGAAACTATGGAGGAAACTGGTGTTCGCCAGCCCCGATTTACCGGGCGCTGGCGGCAAAGAACAATACTTCTGCCAAAGAGATCGACATGACCTCCTACGATTTTATTACGGCCACTTGTGGCAATTGCCATCCGGGCGGTGGTCCGCTCGAATTTGACCGCAACGGAAAACGTTACGATAAATTTATGGCCGACAGCACAAACCATTTGACAGCTTCGGGAAATAACCATTTTGATGGTGATTATTACAAGGCGAATTGGAAAAACACCGGCGTAATTGAAGCCGATTGCCAGTTGTGCCACTTGCCCGAATACAACTATAAAGAGCGAAACAATCAACTCGCGAAACTGAATTTCAAATGGGCCGCAACACAAGGCAGCGGACTGGCGACCGTTGAAGGGAGTGTAAAAGATACCATTCCCGTTGTAGTAAAATACGATGTTTCCAAATTTGATAAAGAAGGTAAACTGTCGCTCCATCTGGTTCGCGAAGTGCGGAATGAAACCTGCCTGAATTGCCATGCCAAACCCGACTGGAAAAAGAAAGGGACAACCTATTCTGCCCGGAGTGATGTGCACATGAACGCCGGATTGAGGTGTGTTGACTGTCACACCGCAGGAAGTATGGCTTCCAACGAACGAATCCGTGGAAAGGAAGTTCACCAGTTTGGCAAAGGCGACGACCCTTCGGGAAATGTCCGCAATGATTTGGACAATACCGTCCGCAGTTGTCAGGATTGCCACCTTACCGGCTACCTGAATGCGACCATTGCCAAACACAGTTGGTTGCCCCCATTGCATCTCGAAAAAATTGCTTGTCAAACCTGCCACATTCCTGAACGACCTGTAAAAGCTGCGTTGGTTCAGGTGAGCGATGTTTATAATCCCGGAACAAAAATTTCGCCTCCCGGAAAATACATCTGGACATTTTACGACCAGCACCTGAAATACTGGAACCACTACGGCGAATTGGAAATGTTTACCTCAAAAGACCAGCCAACCGATCCGTTTACCCCATCGCTGGCCAAATACAAAGGGAAAATTTTCCCGGTGAACATGGTGCATAGCGCCTGGCCCGGCATTTACACCGAGGGCAAACCCGGATTGAACCAACCCAAAATGGGCGACATTTACCAAATGTGGACCATGCACCGCAAAGACAAAGCGGTTTATCCTGAATTGTCGAAAATCACTGACAACAACGGCGATAGCATTCCGGAGGTAAATTCAGCCGTTGAAATCGAAGCATTCATTCAATCGGTTACCGCGCACATGAAATTTAAGGGGTACGACCTTACCGGTAAACAAATTGTTTGGGTAAACAACGACCGGATGTACCTGAATGGCAACGAATATAAGATGCTCGACATAGAAACCTATGAAGCTTCGCCTTATGCTTCAGTACATAAGTTCAGCCACGATGTGGCGCCTGCACGGGCCGCCCTTGGGCGAAACGGCTGCACCGATTGCCATTCGTTTAACTCCACTTTCTTTTTTGCATCGACACTGAAATATCCTTTTGATGAAAATGGGAAATCGGTTACCGAACCACAATACAAACGGCTGGCTATTTCAGGATTTATGGCTTATACCGGGGCATTCCGCGAAAGTATCGTTAAGCCACTGTTCTATTTTTCCGGGATTGCTTTTCTCATTTTTCTGTTGGTTAGTCTATTAACGGCAAATCTGATCCGTAGCAAAATCATTTCCGATAAGCAACAAAACCTGATTACCTGGCTGGTTTCATTCGGAATTTTGGTTGTGTGTATTTTTGGATATTTCGCTGGCGACCTTGGCAATTACCTGTTCCCGACCCGGATGTTCCTGGATGGCAATCATTTCCTGATTAGTGCGGCAGTATTGATTTTAGGCAGTTGGTTTTACCTGAAATATCAATTCGCGGGCACAAAATCGTTCCGTATGAACCTGTTTCCGACCATTATACTGGTTGCAGTTGTATCAGGAATATTTATGCTTATTAAACTCGATTTCATTTCAATACTCAACCGACTGGCTTACACTATTTACGATTTGAGTTTGATTGGAATTTTAATACTGAACATTTTTTACATTGAGAAATTATTATCAAAAACCGAATCTTAATTATTAATGAAATGCAAATCAAACTTTATTCAATACTAACTTGTCCGGTGTGTAACCATCAGGAAACACTCCAAATGCCAGAGGATTCCTGCCAGTTCTTTTATGAATGTCCGCAATGTAAATCTTTATTAAAGCCAATGCCAGGTGACTGCTGCGTTTTCTGTTCCTATGGTGATGTGCCTTGTCCACCTATACAAAAAAATTCTTTTTGTTGCTAAAAGGTTCACGTATGAAAAATATTCAATCAGATTCGCTTCAGGTAAAACAAATTCCTGGCCTCACAACTTCGATGATGGGGGTAAAATTCATCTTTTCAGAAGAAAAAATGACAGCGGTTATCGATAAAACAGTTGAACTGAATCTGTTTCGAAAAAAATAAACCTGGCAATAAATGATTTACGCAATAGTCGCAATTATCATCGCAGCAGCCTCATTTATCTTTGCCATGCTTGGGCTTGGCGGACATGATGAGCATCATGTTCCGGTGCAAACCCTGAAAATATTGTTTGCCGCGATGGTGGTTGCAGCCGCATTGCGTACGCTTTGGGCTTCGAGACAAGCCGAACCGGAAACCATGATGCCCTTGAAAAAGCGGAGTATCATTGGATTTTTTACCGGCAGTTTTGCTGGTTTTATTGGCGGAATGTTGGGACTGGGAGGGGGTTTTATCATTGCACCAATCCTGATGATGATGGGCTACAAAACCAAGGAAGCCGCAGCCACAACAGCATTGGTTGTTACTTTTTCATCGTTCTCCGGATATTTTGGACACGTTGCACAGGGCGAGATGAACTGGCCATTAACCATCGCGGTGGTAATTGCCATGATTATCGGTTCGCAGCTTGGTGGAAGATACATGACCTAAAAGGCGAAATCGAAACAGGTGAAGTTGATTTACGCCATCGTGCTTTTGCTGATTGCAATAAAAATGGTATTTGATGTTTTTTATAAATAAATTTTAAAAGTTAAAGAAATGATTGATCCAAAGATTGGCTCGAATTCGGGCAAAAATTTCACGGGCATAAATGCCCTGCCATGCCAATGGGACTGAGAGTTGGCGCAGCAGCTATGAATGCTTTAGGCGTAGAACGTGCAAAAGATGGTCAGTTGGTCGCCTTTGTTGATTTGGGCGACGACCATTGTGCTACCTGTTACGGCGATGGTTTGCAGGTAATTATGGGAACCACCTTTGGCAAGGGAAACCTAAAAAAAACACATAAAGGGAAATGGGCAGTTACGGTTGTTGACAGAGCTACAGGCAAAGCCGTTCGTGTTACTCCGAAAGCTGAAGCAATGTTAGCGAACAAAAAAACAGCTTTTTTTACCGAATACCGCATGTTGGGCAAACCCGCCAGCATTGTACCTGCCGAAATAGTTGATCCATTGGTAAACAATGTAATGAATGCTCCAGCAGAAATGCTGCTCAACATTTCGCCTATTTTCGATTACAAGCTTGAACCTAAAAAGGATAGCTTCGATGGTTTCGTTTGCGAAGAATGCGGCGAAATGACCGTGATGGAATACGGTCGCATTAAAGGCGACAAAAAAGTTTGCTTTGATTGTAAGGCCAGCCCTTTGCCCAACAATTCAAAATTGAGTCAATTTCAACCCAGGTGTTTTTAGACGAAAACGGGAAAGAGTTCTCACGGCACGTGGGTTATTTTCCTGAAGAAGAATTGGTAAAGGTACTAAAGACAAAAGGAGTCAAATAATCATAAATCATCAATTAACCCTTTAAACATTATTATTATGAAAACACAATCACTTGGTTTTATCGGTGGTGGACGCATCACCAAAATTTTTCTTCAGGCTTTGGCCAACAAAAACACAACCTTTGAATCAATAGTAGTATGCGATTCAAACATAGAAGTATTGAATGCTTTGCAAAAGCAATTCCCTAAAATTAGCACTACTGATTCCCCGCTTCTTGCCGCCCAACAGAAAATTGTATTTATCGCCTTGCATCCGCCGGTGATTATGGAAATGCTTGGCATAATTGCTCGGGAGGTTACCGAAAATGCTTGGGTAATTTCACTTGCCCCGAAGATTTCGATTGAGAAGATTGCATCGAAACTGAAAACTGTCCATATTGCACGCATGATTCCAAATGCCACTTCGTACATCAACGAAGGGTACAATCCGGTAACTTTTGCTGAAGGATTTAATGCAATCGGGAAAGCTGAAATACTGTATCTGCTTAATCTGATGGGAACCACCTTTGAAGTGGCAGAGAAGAAACTCGAAGCATACGCACTGCTTTCTGCCATGCTGCCTACCTATTTCTGGTTCCAGTGGAACGAATTAACCAAGTTGGGCGATCCAATGGGTCTGACAGAGGAAGAAAGTAATGTCGCCATACAGCAAACTTTGCAAGCCGCAATGAATCTGTATTTCGAATCGGGACTTTCGCCCGAACAAGTGATGGATTTGATTCCTGTAAAGCCAATTGGCGAACATCAGGAGCAAATTTCTGAAATTTACCAAACCAAGCTATTGGGGTTATTTGATAAAATAAAACCATAAAATGCTGAAGAAAATTATTCCGTGGGTAGTTTTTGTTTTGTTTTTTGGGCTGATCATAATTGGTTTTGCGCTGAAAGACAGTATGAACACCTACGTTTCGAAAATGATGAAAGCACAAGCCGGTTCCGAAATAATTCATTCGGGGTCGGCTTTTGTTGATTCAACGTATAATTATGCCAAAAATGGGAAAAATCATCAGGTTACCTTTCTCGAATTTGGAGCAACAGGATGTTCAGCCTGTAAACGCATGGAGTCGGTGATGGAAGAAATCCGAAAAAAATATCCACAAACCGTAAACGTCGTTTTTCTGAATGTTTTAAAACCTGAAAACCAGGATTTGATGAAATATTTTGGCATTGCTTCCATCCCAACACAGGTTTTGCTGGATAAGGATGGAAAGGAGTTTTTCAGGCATTCGGGGTATTATTCCACAGAAGAACTGGAAAAAGAATTCACTTTATCCCCAAAACAATCCTGATTACTCACCCTGATAACCAACTGTTTGCGCTAGAATCACATGCTGGTTTGGTCGCAGTTTGAGAACTTCTTTTGCTTTTACTTTGTCAATCTGTCCCCTGACGATAGTCGCAATTCCTTCCGAAGCGCACCAGAGATATACGTTTTGTGAGATATATCCAACGTCAGTAGCCGAATAAAATTTCCTGAATTCCTCGTCAGAATTGGTCATCCGGTCAAAGTCAGCTACAAAAACGAGGTTCACCGGGGCTGTTTTTACAAAAGGCTGGGTTCCGGCATGTTCACGTAAATCTTCATTTCCCATTTTCAGTAACGCATGTTTTACCGGGTCGTACACAAACCATCCTTCTGCCTTGATGACATAGATGTCAAATTCATTGTATGTACGGGCCGAAGGTACAGTTCTGTATCCGTTTGGACGGTTAATACCGTAAGCAGCCCAAAGCAAATTCGACATTTGTTGCAACGACAATTCTTTACTGCTGAACGAACGTTGCGATTGCCGGTTTTGCAATGCTTCCATTAGCGACATTCCTCCTGTTTTTTGAACAGCAGGCAAATTGACCGTTTCAATAACCTGTGCGGTAATGGAACCAATGCCACACCAAAAAAAAATACCGAGTAATAAAATAATTGCATTTGTTCTCATGATTAGTTGTTTTTGGTTAATACTTGTTTTTGCCATATTGTCAAGCAATTACATCTCAATGTAAGTAAACAAATTTAGCGAATTTGAACCAATTTTTCTTTATTTCAACACAAGCATTACTTAATTCGGAAGGCAAGAGTTTTTCAGGAGTCCCGCTCGGTGTCACGTTTTCGTTCCTGATTGCAGCTCCCATGATTAACGAAGTGGCCATTATCCTTTTATATGGCATGTTTGGCTGGCAGGTTGCCGCAATATATGTCGGAACCGGATTGGCAATTGCCATACTGGCTGGCTGGATCATTGGTCTGCTGAAACTCGAAAAATGGGTAGAACCCTGNNCCTGGTACTCCATTCCGCTTTCCGTTCTGATTGGCGTTCCCCTATATTCGAACGCCGCCGGAATTGTTCCGGTTGTTTCTGTTTTGATCGAAAAAGGAGCTTCACTTGGTACCGCGCTGGCTTTTATGATGTCGGTAATTGGCTTATCGTTGCCCGAACTAATTATACTGCGGAAAGTATTAAAATTACAACTGATTGCAGTGTTTGTCGTCATAGTAAGTTCCGGAATAATATGTGTCGGATATCTTTTTAATTACCTCTTGGATTGATTATATTTAGAGATATAAAAGATGAAATCTCTGGAAAGGAATTACGAAATCTTAATATTAAAAGCTAAACATCATGAAAACAAAATCACTCGGATTTATTGGTGGTGGCAGAATAACCGGAATTTTTCTGCAGGCGTTTGTTAACAAGAAAGCAATTTTCGAATCCATCTCTGTTTTCGACACCAACCTGGAAACACTTCAGGCCCTGAAGTTAAAATTTCCTTTCATCCAAATCCTTGATACCACATCCGAAGCTGCAAAAAAAGATGTTGTGTTTTTGGCGCTTCATCCACCGGTGATCATGGAAACGCTGGAGAAAATCAAGACATCAGTTACGGAGAAAACGATTTTCATTTCGCTGGCGCCCAAAATCACCATCGTTAAAATGGCTGCCATATTGCCAATCAATCAAATTATCAGGTTGATACCAAGCGCAACTTCGGTCATCAACCACGGTTATAATCCGGTCAGTTTTTCATCCGGGATGTCTGAAATTCAGAAATGGTATATTCTGGAAATGTTGAATTTACTGGGACACACCTTCGAAACTGCTGAAGAAAAACTGGAAGGCTACGCCCTGCTTTCGGCCATGCTCCCAACTTATTTCTGGTTTCAGTGGAACGAACTGGAAACCATCGGTACTGAGTTTGGACTGAGCAACGCCGAATGTCGTGAGAGCATTTACGAAACCCTAAATGCAGCCTTGAATACGATGTACCGCTCAGGAATGAAACCAACCGAAATCATGGATCTGATTCCGGTAAAACCCATTGCCGAAAACGAAGATCATATTAAAGGAATTTATAGGGAAAAGTTGACGGCACTATTTCAGAAGATTAAGCCGTAAAACAGGTTTTTTCAAAGGATTCCATCACATCTTGAGAGTTGGAATCCCTTGAAAACCTATTTTGATCCTTGAATGAAACAAACCATAATTTACGATTAAAAAAAATCGGATTTCAGTTTCTGATATCCGGTAATCCTTGTATCTTTATTGAATTCAGATACGTAATTACATCGTCTATTTGTAAATTAAAAACTAACCGATATGAAAAGCAGTTTAACCTTTCTTCTGGTTCTTTTTTCCTTTTCCAGTTTATTCGCACAAACCGAATGCACAGTTAAAATTGTGTATGCCATGAATAAAAGCCGGCCTCCATCATACACATTTAAAACAGATCCGATAACCGAAAGCGCCAAATACTACTGGTCGTTTGGCGATAAAACCAATTCGGATTCGCCATCGCCGACACATACCTTCAAAACAAGCGACACATATCTGGTTCAGGTAAAAGTTGTTACCTCTGAAGGAAAAAGTTGTTATGGCGAAGTTAAAACCCGTTTCGAAGGAGGAACGGCCACCATCTCAAATATTTTATCAGGTAAAGGCAAGGTTAAAAAAGTAGCTTCAACCGATGGATGCGGTCTGCTTATTACGCTCGAAAACGGCACGGTTATAGTTCCGGTTGAAATGATACCAGCATTTGAATTTAAAGACGGGCAGTATCTGGAACTTGCCTACGAACTGATGAAGGACAAACCTTCGGGATGTACCTTAGGTATTTCGGCAAAAATCCATAAGATCGCCGAAATTATTGTGCCGACAGTTTGTAAAATCCCAATCACTTTTGAAAAGATAAATTCCACCCCGGTTAGCTATAAATTCAAAACAGATACACAACCTTCTGATTCAAAATTCTATTGGTATTTTGGCGATGGCGGGTCATCTTCATTGGTTGATCCAACTTATACCTTCAAAAAGGCAGGAAGCTGGGTAATTAACCTGAAAGTCGTTGATAAAGCCGGGAAAGTATGTTACGGCGAAACCAAAGGAATATTCGAAGGCGAAACTAATCCGCTGTTAACTTCCCGCGGGAAAGTGAAAAGACTTACAGCCACCGGATGTGATTTGGTGATTGCCCTTGACAATGTCATACTGATTCCTGCTAAAATGGCAACTGATTTTCAGCTTAAGGAAGGCCAATACGTTGAATTTACCTACGAGAAATTTGCTGAAAAAGTGAGTACCTGCAAAGAAGGAACAGACGTTAAAATACTTACCATTAAAGAAATTCAGACCACTCTTGAATGCAAAGCTTATTTTACTGCAACTAATAAAATCTGGTCCGATCTGGTCATGATAAAGAAAGTAGCATTCTCAAATTTATCTGTAGGTGATATTCAGGAACTCTCATGGAATTTTGGTGATAATACAGCTCTTAGCAAAGAAGCAAAACCCATACATGAATATAAAGAATTTGGAAGCTATAAAGTTTGCCTTTCAATACTTACCAAAGCAGGATGCAAAAGTGAGTATTGCGCAGAAATTAAGGTAGAAAATCTGACGATTGTTGCCGGATGTAAATTTGATATCGTTGTAAAACCTAAAGAAGCAACTCCGAATACATTCTTGTTTTATGCAGTTAGTCCGGCCGAAATAAAAACATGGAGCTGGAAGTTTGGCGATGGAAAAACCAGCGATCAGAAAAATCCAGAGCATGTATATGAAAAAACAGGCATTTATGAAGTATCGTGTACCATAACAACAACAGCCGGATGTTCTGAGACCCGTGTGATCAAACATACTGTACTGACTGCCCCTCTGGCAAATTGCAAGGGGGCAATTAATCTTTTGCTGTTTGACCCAACAGATAAATGTAACGGAAAAGCGACAGTAAAACTATTGGATGAAAATGCCACCGAGATCAAAAATGTGAAATACCTTTGGTCAGATGGCCGTACCGGAAGTACAGCCGAGAATTTATGTCCCGATAAAACCTATACCATTCAGGCAATTGTAGAGGGAGTCTGTCAGAAAAACACTTCTTTCACTTTGTTGTCAAAACCCATTTGGAGAGCTTCGACCGTGAACGGAAAAAATAACTTCACCGTTATTTCTCCCAAAGAAGGGATTAAATACGAATGGAACTTTGGAGACGGGAAGGTTGTTGCAGGTACAGATATAAACTACAATTTTGAAAATGACGGAGTTTACAATGTCACATTGAAAGCAGTCAGCGGCAGCGATTTTTCAGAGTATTCGCAGCAGGTTGTTGTCATGAAAAGCATAACAGGCACCGATATCATCAATAAATCAGAACTCGAAGTTTTTCCTAATCCAGTAAAAGAAATCTTAAAAATAAATTTCGGAAATCCGGTTCAGGGAGCCATGTTCATCGAGATTAGGAACATTGCCGGACAACGTTTGTATGCTCAGCAACTCAAGACCGAAGGCTTTAACCACGCAGCCATTAACGTTCAACAATTTAAATCAGGCATCTATTTCTTAAGGGTTACCAATGGTAAATATCTGATAACTGACCGTAAATTCATTAAAGCAGATTAGTCATTTTTTTTCATAGAATGTAAGATTAGTTAGTTAGTTCGCGATTTTTAAAAGCTCAACCTTATACTGGAAAGGTTGGGCTTTTCTTTTGCTGAAAAATCGGTAGTTTATCGAAGATAATCACTTACAGCGCGGCTAATTCCTTTTTTTACGCTTTCCCAGGTTTGCTTTTTGAAACTCACCGGAGTTTCACTCTCGTCGGCCTCAACAAAATAAGTAATTGCATTGGGGATGCTGATAGCGAGCATTTGGCTGGGATATTTTTGTTTGTGCCAGTCGATTAGTTGTTGCAAAGGATAATGCTGAATCAGTTCGTACAAATCCCAAAAGTCTTTTTTCTTTGCCCTTCCCGGAATGGCCTGAATTTTCATTGCGGCAATGTCGGCACTGCTGTACATCCTGATTTTATCTTTGGTTTCAATCGTGGCAATTGGCAGATGTGGAAAGTAAACAATGTCAACCTTGATCTTTTCAATAAAACAGAAAATCCCCCATTTTTTGTGCCCGCTTTCATAATCGAAATTATTTCCAAATTCACGGATCAATTCAGCTTCGATGCTTGAATGATCAAATTTTTCGTGATAAAATAGATCCAGATCCTCCGAACTGCGATGCCCGTAGCGAAGTGACAAAGCAGTACCTCCAACTAATGAAAACTGCTGAAGCGATGGAAGATCCATCAGCTTTTTTAATAAGGAAAAAGTTCGGGGTTCAACTGTCTTAATATGTAACATCTGAATTCATTTAATGGCTTGCCAATTACTGCACTGGCAAGGTGTATCCGGTGTTCGGGTAAATATTTGGCTTTCAGCAAAGCTTCGGTCACTTTTTCATCGCCGTAATACCTCCGGCACTGGCGGATATCTTCCACATCTCCGCGCTCGAAAACCCGCTCAATAACAAAATTGGCTTTGGCATCATAGTCCATCTGTTCAAAGTTCACATCCCAGAAAATGCGCTTTGCGAATATGGGTTTCGGTTTCAACATCATACAGCGAAGATAATAAAAGGGAATGGTAACGATGATCAATAATGTAATCAAAATTTAATGACGTAAACATACGTCTTGTCAGAATTCGACGTATATTTACGTCGGAATTAAAATTCGATATCATGGTTGTATCAAAAACAGAACTCTTCGACGGGGCGCTTCAGGAAAAAGCCAGTTTATTTAAAGCCCTCGCCCACCCTGCACGCCTGCAAATCCTGCAATTTCTGGCCGAAACAAAAACCTGCATTTCAGGCGATATTTCTGACGAATTGCCACTCAGCCGCACTACAGTCAATCAACATTTAAAAGAGCTAAAAGATGCGGGGCTGATAAAAGGGCATATCGAAGGAGTAAAAATGAAGTACTGTCTCGACAGCGAAAAAGTGAAAGAAATGAAAAACCTTTTAACCTCGTTTCTGGATGAAATCAAACTTCAGGATGACTTTATCTGTCAGTAAAAACATTTTCAAATTGTCACATTTTCAAATCTTCAAATACAAAAAATATGAAAGTACTTATTCTTTGTACAGGCAACAGTTGCCGCAGCCAAATGGCACATGGGTTCCTTCAATCATTCAGTCCAGACATTACGGTTTGCTCTGCAGGAACTCATGCTTCCGGAAAAATAAGTTCAAAAGCTGTTGCAGTTATGAAAGAAATCGGGATAGACATCAGCCACCACACTTCCGATCCGGTTGATAAATACCTGAATGATGAATGGGACTACGTGATTACCGTTTGTGGCGGCGCAAACGAAAGCTGCCCTGCATTTACCGGAAAAGTAAAACACCGGTTGCACATTGGGTTCGACGACCCGAGCCACGCCGTTGGAACCGAAGAATTTATCCGGAGTGAGTTTATCCGTGTTAGAGACGAGATTAAAGAAGGTTTTTGGAAATTTTACAATGAATCAATTCGATAATTTGACAATGAGTCAATTCGATAATTTGAAAAAAGATTATTTCAAAAATAATTGGCACTTCAAAACGCAACTAACAAATTCAACAATTTACTAATGTGACGATTCGATAATAATAATTGTTCCATTTGGGGTTTCATTGTCACATTATCGAATTGTCAAATTAACAAATTTCCACATTTTCAAAATAAAACCATGAAAGCAGAAGATTTAAAACTAGTCGTACAAGAAAAATACGGCGAAATAGCCAAACAAAGTGTTTTACTGAATAAAACCTCCTGCTGCGGAGGAACAAGTAGTTGTTGTGGCGATGTGGATTACACCATATTTAGCGACGATTATTCGGGCAAAGAAGGTTATAATGCGGATGCCGATCTGGGCCTGGGTTGTGGGTTGCCGACCGAATTCGCCGGAATTGAAAAAGGTGATCAGGTACTCGATTTAGGAAGCGGTGCCGGAAACGATTGTTTTGTAGCCCGCGCCCTTGTTGGCGAAAACGGAAAAGTTACCGGATTGGACTTTACGGAGGCCATGCTAGAAAAAGCCCGTCAAAACAATGAAAAAATGGGTTATTCCAACGTTGAGTTCGTGAAAGGCGACATCGAAAATATGCCCTTGCCCGATTCAACTTATGATGTGGTGATCAGCAATTGTGTACTGAACCTGGTGCCTGACAAGCAAAAAGCATTTGCCCAAATCTTCAGGGTACTCAAACCTAATGGACATTTCTGTATCTCGGATGTAGTGCTGTCCGGAACTCTTCCAACTAAACTCCGGCAGGCTGCCGAAATGTATGCAGGCTGCGTTTCGGGTGCCATTCAGAAGAGCAGGTACCTTCACCTCCTCAAACAATCCGGCTTTTCTAACATCCAGATTCATAAGGAAAAACAGATTGTCATTCCGGATTCAATTTTGGCTAACTTCCTTTCTTCCCGGGAACTTGAATCATTTAAAAATTCAGGAACCGGAATATTCAGCATCACCGTAACTGCAACAAAGCTTAATTAACTCGAAAATGAACCAATTAGGCTATCGGACAATGAAGATCATAGCCAATTAGCATTTTCATTGTTGAATCGTCAAATTATCGAATTGTCATATCAATCGTTATGGGAACCGCAAAACAACTTTCATTTTTCGACCGTTACCTCACGCTTTGGATATTCCTGATCATGTTTTCAGGGGTATTGATTGGTTATTTTATGCCTGGCATTTCCGGTTTCTGGAATTCGTTAAGTTCAGGAACTACAAACATTCCCATTGCCATCGGCCTTGTCCTGATGATGTACCCGCCACTGGCAAAAGTAAAGTACGAGAAATTGCCCCTGGTTTTTAAAAACTTAAAGCTGCTTAGCTTATCACTCACTCAAAATTGGATTGTTGGGCCTCTGGTGATGTTCTTTCTGGCCATACTCTTCCTGCATAATCATCCGGGATTAATGGTTGGTGTTATTCTGGTAGGGTTGGCCCGTTGCATTGCCATGGTACTGGTATGGAACGATCTTGCTAAAGGTGACGCCGAACTGGCTGCCGGACTGGTAGCTTTCAACGCCATTTTTCAGGTATTTCTATATTCAGTTTACGCTTACGTTTTTATCACGCTTTTACCTCCGTTATTTGGATTAAAAGGCGCCATCGTCGAAGTTTCTATTTCTGAAATTGCGGTCACCGTCTTAATTTATTTGGGAATACCATTTGCTGCCGGTTTGATTTCGAACATGGTACTCCGCAACTGGATGGGAAACGAATGGTACTTTTCCCGGTTTATCCCGAAAATTTCCTTGTTAACACCAATAGCATTGCTATTTACCATTTTTGTAATGTTCTCGCTGAAAGGCGAAAAAATAATTGGATTGCCTTTAGATGTCTTTCGTGTTGCAGTACCATATACCATTTACTTTGGATTCATGTTTTTCACGACCTTTTTTGCCGCCAAATGGATGGGCGAAGGATATGAAAAATCCACTACAATGGCTTTTACCGCCGGAAGTAACGATTTTGAACTGGCCATTGCTGTTGCCATCGCCGTATTCGGCATTAACTCGCAGGCTGCTTTTGCAACCGTAATCGGCCCATTGGTTGAAGTTCCGGTGATGGTTGGATTGGTGAATGTGGCTTTTTGGTTTAAACGAAAGTACTTCAGCACAGTTTAAACTGTTAGTTATTATTTGGTAACCTCTTCAAAATGAACCAACGACCAATCAATCATCGTATTTAATACCGGTATTAAGCTTTTAGCCATTTCTGTCAACGAATATTCCACTCGCGGGGGTATTTCGGCATAAGCTTCCCGAATTAAAAAATGATCTGCTTGCAGCTGCTTTAAGGTACTCGAAAGCATTTTCTGCGAAATGTCGGGAATGGCATTCAGAAGTTCCTTATACCGCATCCTTCCTTTTCCCTGCAAGTTTACCAATATTAAAAGTGACCATTTGTCGCTAAAACGGCTCAATACATTTCTGATCGGGCATGTTGGGTAATGCAAATCCAGTTCTCTCATAATTTTATTTTTTCTTTATTCATCGCAAAAATAGAATTAATCTCTAAAAGAGAGTAACGTTCGATTAAAAATATTACTCCCGATAAAAACTTACAATAAAAACAAAAATAATTTCAATGTCAAATTATTGATAATCAATAATTCTAACCTAACAGGTGCGTTACAAACCTGATTGCACAATTTTTAAAAGCTATCTAAATTTGATTTGTAATCTTAATAATCAACGGAAAATGAACAAATTAAATTTACTAAACGGATGGGTAGGTATTAAAGAATATTTTGCCCCAGGAAGTGCACAAGGTTATTTAAATTCTAAACAGTTGTTACTTGCTACATCGGTCGTTAGTTCAGCTTGCGGTTCGGGCGAAGACGATCAGAAACCGTCAGCCTGTGGCGCGGGTGATGGAGATCAGCCTAAACCATCTGCTTGTGGAGCCGGCGACGAGCCTAACCCCAAACCTTCGGCCTGTGGTTCATCGTGCGGTAGCGACGACAAGTAACAAGTAAAAGAGGGTGTTTAAAAAGCATGAAATCTAATGAAACGCGTCATTGCGACCACGAGGAACGAAGTGGAAAGCAATCTGTTATTCAATAGATTGCTTCAGTCCGTTTCCGTTTCACTCCCACTCCTTAGCAATGACGTTCTGATAGACTTTTTAGGCACCCTCTTCTGTTCAAACATCAAAATAGAATTCATGGAATATTTCGCTTTTCAATGGCATATTACCGATAGTTGCGACCAGCGTTGCCAGCACTGCTATATCTTTTCGGAGAACAATCACATCAAGCTGAAAGAGATGTCGTGGCCCGAAATTGAATCGGTTTTCGAAAACTGTCTGGACATGTGCCAAAAGGCAAACCGCATTCCATACTTCTATATTACCGGAGGCGACCCGATTCTGCACACTCGTTTCTGGGAATTGATGGAACTGTTTAAATCGCACAAGATTGCTTTTACCATACTGGGTAATCCATTTCATTTGAACGAACAGGTTTGTAAAAAGCTAAAAGAATGCGGATGCGAAAGGTATCAGCTTTCTATTGATGGACTGCGAGAAACGCACGACAAGATTCGTAAACCAAGGTCGTTTGATACGACTCTTGAAAAAATAAAATGCCTTCGCGACGCTGACATCCGATGTGTTATAATGACTACCGTTTCGGGTACCAACATTGACGAAATACCCGGGATCATTGATCTGGTAGTTGAACACAAAGCCGACACTTTTGCTTTCGCACGATATTGCCCGACCAGTTCTGAGAAAAGCACCCACCTAACTCCAGAACAATACAGGGATTTACTTGAAGTGTGCTGGCAAAAGTTTGAGCTTTATAAAGCTAGTGGTACAAGCTTTAACCTGAAAGATCACCTTTGGACACTTTTCCTCTACGAAAAAGGACTGTTTACAATTCCTGAAAACTTGAATGATGAAATGATTTATGATGGGTGCAACTGCGCCAATTGTCACCTCACCATTTTACCCAAAGGCGAAGTATATGCCTGCCGCCGTTTTGAAAGCCAGATTGGAAATATTTTCAACGAAAAGCTATTCGACATTTTTACCGGCGAACCGATGAATCAATTTCGCGATTACGAAAAATTCGAGAAATGCAGTAAATGCGAATTAAAACGCTTTTGCAGAGGCTGCCCGGCGGTAACTTACGGATATACTGGCAATTTTTACGGAACCGACCCTCAATGCTGGAAACAATTTGTAGCCTAAAATATTTAAGATGAAAGCAGTTGTACTCTATAAAACCTGTAGCCCCGAGGAACTCACCATCAGCGAAGTTCCTGTGCCAGAGGTAAAACCGGGATGGGTTTTGATAAAAGTAAAAGCTTTCGGATTGAACCGCTCGGAACTGATGATGCGGGAATACGAAGCGAATGCGTCATACATTCAGCTACCGCGCATCCTTGGAATTGAATGTGCCGGAGAAATCGCCGATGGTTCAGATAGCGGATTCAGGAAAGGTCAGCGGGTTGTTGCACTTATGGGCGGAATGGGACGCAGTTTCGACGGCAGTTATGCTGAATATACTTTAGTGCCAACAAAGAATATTTTTACCATCGATTCTGATCTTGACTGGATAGAATTGGCAGCCATTCCCGAAACATACTATACAGCCTACGGTTCGCTTTTTAATAGCCTGCAACTTTCTCCTGAAGATATTTTACTCGTTCGCGGGGGAACAAGTGCAGCAGGACTGGCGGCCATCCAACTGGCTAAAAGCCTTGGAGCAACAGTACTGGCTTCAACCCGGAAAGAAAATAAACGCGACCTGTTAATCGCACAGGGAGCAAATCATGTGCTGATTGATGATGGCACATTGAAAGATCAGTTACTAAGCCTGTATCCTCAGGGAGTAAATAAGGTTCTCGAACTGATTGGTCCGGCTACTTTACTGGAATCGGCCAGTCTTCTTTGTCAACATGGAATTGTATGTGTAACCGGAATCCTGGGAAAGAAAGGAACAATTGATCATTTTTACCCCATAAAAGATATACCTTCAGGAGTTTACCTGACTGGTTTTTCGAGCAATTATCCGACACAAAAGATCATGGACGACATTTTCAACCACTTGAAAAATCATAACCTGCACCCAACAATTGCCAAAGTATTCGCCTTAGATGAAATAGGACAAGCCCATCAGCTTATGGAAAATAATGAAGCCAATGGGAAAGTGGTGATCCAAATTGACAAAACAAATCAATAACAATAAAATGAATACACTATGAAGACAAAAATTTTACTTGGCATAGCCATATTTGGGTTTCTATTTTTAGTAGGAACAGTTGCTTTCTCTCAAAGCACAAAGGAGTTATATATTAATGGAAATTCGGGGAATGATCAAAACTCCGGGACAAAAGAACAACCATTTAAAACATTGAACCAGGCTGCCTTTTGGATCAATCAGGCCAATGGGAAAGGCGCTATTACTATTTATATTTCTGAAGGTATTTATGGCTTGGATGCTACGGTTACCTTTCACCCGGCAAACTGGCATTTTACCAAAGAGCAGCGACTGACTATCAGAGCAGAAGTTTTACCGGATGATGCCGATTGGGATCCCGGGAAAATGCCGGTCATTATTTCAACAATGCCTCTTAATTTTAAACCTAATGGAAATAATGATCCTCTGGGAGGAACTTCATACGGTATTCAGATAGAAACAAACCATGTTACCATTCAGGGATTACGAGTTTTAGGAACACCCGTTCATGAAAGACCTAAAGACGGATTGGTCAGAAGGAATTATCCAATTGTTCGGGAAGGTCGGAATCTTGACGACTTGCGGATTACCCAATGTCTGTTTATCGGCGATAAGCATGCCATTCCAAACCACCTGGCGATACTGGCCAGTGGTCAAGGTGTGGTCGTTGATCACTGTGTTTTCTATCATTGTAAAGATGCTATCGTCTTTTGGTTTTCGGACGTACCAGCCAAAAATTGCGAAGTACATCACAATCTTTTCATAGGCAATTATGGTGCAAATATTTGGTCATGGTCAGCCGCCGAAGATTTAAAATTTTACAATAATGTTGTAACTGACACTAATGTTTTCTGGATTTTAAACAGAGATGAAAAAACATCGTTTTCGCTTTCAAACTCTTTAATTTCAGGTTATAGCGAACTGGTTAACAAGGGCGGTGGACCTGCTGGTTTTGGTGAAAAAGCTGACCCGACGAAATTGAAACTTGGCAAAGATGTTATCCTTAAAAAAGAAGGCAATTTACAAGTAGTAGAAGATCCTACCAATCGCAACTATCTGCATTTAGTACCGGGCTCATTGGGAGCCGATCTAGGCGCAGGACTATTTACCAAATAGAGTAATCAGTAAAACTCAATTAAAACTAATAAATGGAGCTGATCCCTCCGGAGCCATTGGCTTATGGGTTGACGTAGGTATCGAAGGATATTTTGCTGATTTAAAAGTATATGAATAGAAATAAACCTTCTTTTTATTCCAGTAAAAAACTCATCCGATGACTTGAAGTCATCGGATGAGTCGTTTGTCATCGGATGAGTTTTTAATACCCCAACGCATCCATCAACTTCTCATTCAGTTTCCGGTTTTTGCCCTGAAACGGATGACAGTGAATATGAATGGCCGGATTGAAGTTCAGTTCAATAATGGCATAATTGTCTGCGGTAGCTTCCTCCGAGGTATCCGGAATAATCATATCCAATCCGGTAATGACTACATTCAGCGCTTTTGCTGACTGAATGGCTATTTGTTTGTACGAATCCGGAATGTCATCGGTACAATCAATGCTGTCGCCACCCGTGCTGATGTTTGAATTTTCGCGTAAATAAACTATTTCTCCTGAAGCAGGAACTGTATCAAAATCCTTGTTTTGCGACTTCAAAAACATCGCTTCGGCTTCGCCCAACTGAATTTTTTCGAGCGGCGTTTGGTATCCTTTCCCCCGAAGCGGATCCTGATTTTTCAGTTCGACAAGCTCACTGACCGTTTGGATACCATCGCCTGTGATGTTGGCCGGAACTCGGTGCAAAATACCCACTACCTCATCGCCGATCACGAAAAAGCGAAACTCTTTGCCTGAAATAAACTCCTCGATCAGAATCGTTGAATCATGTTCAAAAGCGATGTCAACCGCACGCTGAAAGATTTGTTCATCTGTATTTTCCTTCAGGATAGTGATTCCGAGTCCGAAATTGGTTTGGTTCGGCTTGACCACCACCGGCTTACCCTGATGAATCAAAAAATCAGCCTTTGCAGTTGTTGCACTGGTATATTCCAGTCCTTTTGGAACCCGGATTTCGTTTTCTTCCAGAATTTTCTTGGTCACCAGTTTGTTTTCCATGGCCAGAATACTGGCGTAATTATCGAGCGAAGTTTTGGTGGCCTGTTTGACGTACTGAATATTTCCTTCCTTTTTGAACCTCACAAAATTCTCTTTCCGATCCAGTATTTCGAACGAAACGCCCCTCTTTACAGCCTCCCGCAACAAAAGCTGTGTGGATAGTTCCATGTCTTCCAATCCGTGAAAATTGTAGCTGGTGTTTCTGCTTTCATTAAAATATTGCTGAGCCTTTTCGACATGGAATTGAATGTAGCCCATTTTCACAATGCCCTTCAGTACTTCATAAACCTTGCGCTCTTTCGGGTTTTCAACCAGGTTCACTGCCTGCATTAACGAATCAAGGTATTCAGCATTACTGATATCAAGTTTTCCAAATAAATCAGCTATTTCCCGGATAATCGTTTGTGCTTTCTGCCAGATATTGTATCGCACTCCATCAATGTCCACCCAAAATGGCGCGGTATTCAAACCATATAAGGCAACACCCTGGTGATATTTATTTGCTTCCGCCTGTGCAGCAGAACTAAAATCATCAGGCTCACCGGTTAGCAATCCATACAATGCGAGGGCATGCAAAAACCGCAGCGCTTCCGCAGAAATGCCTGCCTTTGCGAGTGGATCAATGTCAATGAAGCGAAATTCAAGGTATGAAATAGGTTGTTGATTCCGGATAAACTTGGGGCGTACCGGCGAATACAATTCTTTGGCAGCAGCAATCTTTTCATCTTTAATCATTTGATTGATGCTGCTTTTATAGTTGGTAACCGAACTGTAATCCGGGAATAAGTGGTCGAAATTCTGATATCCGAAACAGCTATTCCGGATAGACAATGCAATCACATTCCGATCAATTGGATAAGGGGCCATTTTACACTGAAGTTCGAACGACGGGTCAACCACAGGACTGTCGCCGTACAGCAAAATGTAAAGCCACCTCAATCTTAGCATCTGCCGGGAGGTTTTAAGGTAAACTTCATCTTTGAATTCATCGAACGAAACCAATGGATTGTCTTTGAGGTAAAGCAATTCAAGCAACTTTTCGCTGTACGAAAAATTGAAATGGATGCCCGAGAACAACTGGTTCTTTGGACCATATTTTTCAGCCAGAAATTCACGGTATTCCCGGGCCTCATTTCCATCCTCACCATATTGAGCAATCGGAATGTGCTGATCGGATGGCAAAATAGGCGGAATGCTCTGTGGCCAGAGGTACTCTTCTTTCAGTTCAAGACTGACCATATCGTGAATGGTTTCCAGAAAACCGACTGCCTGACTGATTTCAGGAAGAGGCGGAGTAATCATTTCGATCTGACTTTCGGAAAAATCAGTCGTGATGTAAGGATGTTTCAGTTTATTGCCAAACACCTTTGGGTGTGGAGTCTGAGCCAGATTTCCTGCCTGATCAATCCTTATATTTTCCTTTTCGAGGCCAAATAAACCTTCGAGCCAGATATTTCCTTTTAATGAATTAAATGCCGATTGAAAAAAATCGCGTTTCATAGCTTAACAAAAATTGAAAAAATGTATTTGTTCGGGCTTTAGCCCCCTTCAGTGAATTTATATGCATCATGCTTTTGTTTCCTCATAAATGTTTTAAAAAGAACGATAAATAACACCACCAGCAATGTCCCTTTTGCCATGCTGCTGATGCTGATGCTCCACCAGACCGACGAAAGGGCATTTTGCCAAAGGCTGATGAATGCCAGAGCCATCGGAATCCTTAATACAGTCAGTGTAATTCCTGTAATCGCCGGTATATTGGTCTTCCCCCAGCCAAAGAAGGCACCAGTCGCCATCATTTCCATCACCATGAACAGTTGTGAAAAACCAAGGATAATCAGGTATTCACGCCCCATCGCAACACTTTCCGGATCGTGCAGAAAAATGGAGAAGAGCGGTTCAGCAAAGATGATCAGAACTGCTGAAGTCAGGATTCCGAGAACTAAAGCAAGAAGCATACCTGAGCGAAAAGCCTGCCATTGTTTCCGGTAGTCAGCCGCGCCAAATGCCTGTCCCGAAATGGTGGATAAAGCTGCCAGAAATCCTCCGGCTGTCATATACGAAATGGCTTCAATCTGAACTCCAACCTTTTGTACGGCAATGGCTGTCGGTCCCCAGTTGCTGATTATCCTTGCCATAAATATGGCCACAATAGTAAACGAAACCCGCTGGATTGTCGGACTTAATCCCAGCTTCACCACATTTTTCAGAAGAGACCTATTGTATGCCGTACCGATAGGTTTCAGGTTTTCTGAACCATTCAGTTTGAAATAAAACAGGACTGTCCCGGTAGCCTGCGAAATAATAGTCCCTAAAGCAGCGCCGTTAATTCCCATTCCGGCCTGAAAAATGAGTAGATAATCGAGCAGAATATTAATAGACAGAGTTGTCGCATTTATCCGAAATGGCGATTTGCTGTCGCCCGAGCCGATAAAAACACTGGTGAAAAAGAGATTCTGAAAGGAAAAGGGAATACAAAGTCCAATCAAAAGTAAATAACGGGATGCCGCAAGTTCAATTTCAGCATTGTTGAGGCGAATCAATCCGATCAGTTCATTTCGGGCAAAAAACAAAAAAACATAATAGATCAATGCTAATCCGATAACAGCCAGAATACCGCTCCGTACATAACTTTTTGCGAGTTGAGCATCTCTGCTTCCGATAGCATGCGACACTTTTATGCCTGCGCCCACTGTTAACATTGCAGACAAACCCCAGCCAAAGTGCATAAAAAAACCGGCTGAACCCACTGCCGCAACCGCATCGCTACCCAGCCTTCCAACAAATATCATATTGACGAAATTATAGGCCATCATCATAAACGATGATCCTATCACCGGCAAAGCAAGCCAGATCAAACGTTTCATCATTGGACTTATACCCATAATGGAATTACCTTTTAAACTACTTTTATCAGATAAAAACATTTATAAAATTTGATTACTGATATGATGACGCAAAGTTGAACAAATGGACGCAACGAATTCCTAAAAAAATCAATCTTTTTGAACAGTTGCTTGCAATGCGGCTTAATTTGATTAAATTAGTTAAACGAAAACTATGAAACATCATTTCCTTCTTACCTGTATTTTCCTTTTATTTGGAATGCTTTCCTGCGAAAATTTCAAAGAGACTCCTGCTCCCGGCGATTTTCCTGCGTGGATTAAATATAGAGTCAACGAATTAAGTGCAAAAACGGGCGAATCGTGTGAATTCATCTATGTTCTGAAATACGAAGTGCGGGGAAGGTACTATTACAATATTGACTTTGGCTATTCTTCCTGCAACAATTGTAACCTTTTCGATGAGAATGGAACCCGGGTGGGGCAAAGCGTATTGGCTAATCAATCGGAGACGAAAATAATAGATCAGAGGCCTGCCTGTGTTTTCCCAAAATAACAATCTTTACATTTTTTGCTTGCCATATGCTTTTTTCTGAAATCAACATTCTTGAAGAGTTGCCAAGTTGGGCCTATGTGTGAATTGAAGAACTAACTGACATTCCGACCAGCCTTCTCAATTTTCAGCTTTTTAATGCTTTTTTGTAGGTTTCAAGCGCTCTATTCCGTGCAAAGGCATGGTCAACCATAGGTTTTGGATAGAAGGAAGTTTCAATTTCAGGAACCCATTTGCTGATGTATTTCAATTGCGGATCGTACTTTTTGGCCTGTAATTCGGGACTAAAAACCCTGAAATACGGGGCAGCATCACAACCCGAACCTGCAGCCCACTGCCAGCCGCCGTTGTTCGAAGCCAGTTCATAATCGAGCAGTTTTGATGCAAAATAAGCTTCGCCCCATCGCCAGTCTATGAGCAGGTGTTTGGTAAGGAAACTGGCAACCACCATACGGACCCGGTTGTGCATGTATCCGGTTTCGTTCAGTTCCCGCATTCCGGCATCAACCAGCGGATAGCCAGTCTGTCCGGTACACCAGCGTTCGAACTCAGCTTCGTTGTTTAGCCAGGGGACAAAGTTATAAGCTGGCTTAAACGATTTTTCAACAACATAAGGGAAGTGCCACAAAATATCCATGTAAAAATTACGCCAGATCAGTTCATTTAAAAATACTTCGGAATGAATTTGGGCAAAGCGGATGAGTTTCCGAATCGGGATAGTTCCGAACCGCAAATGAATACCAAGTCTGCTTGTACCTTTTTCACCAGGAAAATTGCGCGTTCTGGCATAATTTTCGATCAGAAACTGGTCGAATGTTTTTTCAGGAAACTTTACGTTCTGAACCTGATATCCGATCTCCTCCAAATCAGGGAAATAATCGGACGACAAATGTTTCAGGTTTGCCAGATGTTGTTCACTTTTATATTCCGGAATGCCTTGTATGGCCAGTATTTCTTTCCATTTTTTGCAATACGATGTAAAAATGGTATAAGGTTTTCCATTTGATTTGGTGACTTCATCCTGATGAAAAATCACCTGATCCTTCAAACTCTGGAATTCAATTCCTTTTTCCTGAAGGATTTTGGCAACTTTTTGGTCGCGGATTATGGAAGCTGGCTCGTAATCGGTATTGGTGAACACAGAATGAATTAAATATTTGGCTGCCAATCGTCCGAAAACTACTTCCGGCGATGAAAAATAAACCTGAAGACTGCTGTTGTATTTCCTGAATTCACGGTCGAGTGCGCAAAGTGACTGATGGATGAAAGTGAGCCGGGCATCATTTGGATTTGGGAACTGAGCCAGGATGGCCGGATCGAAAATAAAAACCGGCACAACCGGCAGTCCGGCATTCAACGCCTGAAACAGGCCATGATTGTCGTCAACCCGCAAATCGCGCCGAAACCAAAAGATATTAACGTTTTCCATGTTTTATGAAATAGAAGCATAAACAGCGGCATGCATCATATCAATAGCTTCCTGAACTGCTTTCGAAATAGCTGTATCAGGAAGTTTTTTCAGGTTTCTGGTGGCTTCCTTTCGTCTTTCCCTGTCAGGAAAAATCCGGGACAGCAAATTGCTTTTAGCAACCATTACCGATAAAATGATTGAATCGTCGGTCGAACCGATCATGCTCAGTAAAGCGATTTCAACATCTTTCCTGATATTTTCAACCAACTCGCGGTCCATCAAATAGACTTTTTCATATGGAATGAACAAGATTCTTTTTTCCTCGGCACGCAGCACATTTTTGCGAACCAGGCTACGGATGAACAACTTCTGAATCTTCCGGCCTCTGATGTTAAAATACGATATCCAGTTCCTTAATTTCCGGTCCTTTCCCCTTAAACGAACACGGTTCAGGAAAAATTCATGAATTTCGTCGTTCTGAATCGTGGAGCTTTCTAAATGAACGATTCCCTTTTCAATCGAAATCAGTTCCTTTTTCAACAATTCAACAATCACAGAACCGGTCAGAGTCATGCTTATTGCCGATGAAGCGCTCATTAAAATACCGCCATTTCTGGGATTGATGGCCAGACAAAACAACTTCTCGCTCAATTTTAATGACTTATCCATTTTGTTAAAGTTGAAAATTTGAGTTCTTTTATACCTTATAAAAGTTCGGAGTGAACTAAAGTCCGAAGTGCCTAAAGTTAAAAAAGAAAAGAATCTGTTTTAACTCCGAACTCTAGGCACTCCAAATTTTAGGCACTTAAAATTACAATTTTAAACGATGAAACGAGGTTTTGCAAGCGATAATAATTCGGGAATTCATCCTGAAATTTTAAATGCCCTTTCAACTGCAAATGATGGACATGTAGTGGGTTACGGAGGTGACAAACTGACCGGAATGGCCATTGACCGTTTTAAACAGGAATTCGGCGAACAGACCGATGTGTATTTTGTGTTTAACGGTACGGGAGCCAACGTACTGAGCCTTTCAACGCTGACACGTTCGTTTCATTCAGTAATTTGTGCCGAAACGGCTCACATTCAGATGGACGAATGTGGCGCTCCCGAAAAATTTACCGGATCGAAATTGCTTCCGGTAGCAACCATTAAAGGCAAGATTACACCGGAAGGGATTGCCAAATATTTATACGGATTCGACTTCGAACATCATTCGCAGCCGGGAATCATCTCCATTTCGCAGGTTACCGAACTGGGAACAGTTTATACCGTTGATGAAATTAAGGCTATCGCCTCGCTTGCGCACCAACATGGCCTTTTTGTACACATGGACGGCGCCCGGATCGCCAATGCAGCGGTGGCGCTCAATCTGCCATTCCGTACTTTTACTGTTGATGCCGGCATTGACGTTCTTTCGTTCGGAGGCACCAAAAACGGGATGATGATGGGCGAAGCAGTTTTGTTTTTCAATCCCGGTTTATCGAAAAATTCCAAATACATCCGCAAACAAAGCATGCAACTGTTCTCGAAAATGCGGTTTGTAAGCGCTCAGTTTCTGGCTTACTTCAACAACGACCTTTGGAAAAAGAATGCTTCACATTCCAATCAGATGGCAAAGTTGCTCGAAAAACAAGTTCGTGAGATACCGGCTATTCAACTGACCCAGGAAGTGGAAGCCAACGGTGTATTTGCTATTGTTCCACGCGAAATTATTCCCCAACTTCAGGAGAAATATTTCTTTTACCTGTGGGACGAGCGCCGGTCTGAAGTTCGCTGGATGACTTCTTTCGACACTCAGGAAGAAGACATCCTGAATTTTGTTGCCCTGATTAAATCACTCGTATAATGCCAATTTTCAAGTATTATCCCGGAAATACAGAACTGATTGACAAGGACACGGAAAAAAAGATATTTAAGTACAGCCTTTTAATCCCGCTGGCCATTGTCATTGTTTTCTGGCTGGTAAAACTGATCGAAAATAGTTATCATCTCGACTTTTCCACCTACGGGATATTGCCCCTGCAAACCGAAGGATTGCCAGGCATTCTGCTTTCTCCTTTTATCCACAGCAGTTACAGCCATCTGTTATCCAATACCATACCTTTTTTGATCCTTACATTTGCCTTATTGTACTTTTACCGCAACCTGGCCTACCGCATTTTTTTCCTGATCTACCTTCTTTCCGGAATCTGTGTCTGGCTCGGAGGACGAGCATCGTGGCACATTGGGGCCAGCGGCATTGTTTACGGGCTGGCATCGTTCCTGTTTTTCAGCGGGGTTTTCCGTAAAGATGCCAACCTCCTTACCATTGGCATCATAGTGGTTTTTCTCTATGGAAGTATGTTCTGGGGAATTTTCCCCATTAAGCCCGAAATCTCGTGGGAAAGCCATTTGTGGGGGGCTGCAAGCGGACTTTTACTGGCATTCTACTACCGTCATCAGGGACCTGTCCGTCCGGTAGCAAGTTGGGAAAACGAACCGGAAGAGGAGGAAGATGATTCAGCGGAGGAGGAACGTAACGAAGAAATAATTCCGGAAGAAGAACCGGAAAAGTGACTAGGTAGTTAAAGAATGTTCAAACTGGCCACTAATTTATCTCAGCAGATGAGTGATATGAGAAAAAATCATAACTTTGCCCTCCCATATATAAACGGGTTCTAAGACAATGATTAGCAGAAGAATAATCCGAATCAAGGTATTGCAAATATTGTACGCGTTCTTTACTTCGCCTGAAACCTCGATCAACAACACTGAAAAAGAACTGTTTTTCAGTTTGCAGAAAACTTACGACCTTTACCATTACCTGATGGCCCTGATTATTGAGATTGAAAAGTTCGCAGAAGAACGGATCGCCCTGGGCTTAAAAAAACACCGGCCAACCAGCGCCGAGCTTGACCCAAACACCCGTTTTGTAAACAATCTTTTCATCGGCCAGTTGAAATCCAATATTTCGCTGAATAAATACCTCGAATCGTCGAAATTAAGCTGGAACAACGACAACGAACTCATCCGCAAACTCTATCTTTCGTTAATTGATCAGGAATTCTATAAGGTGTACATGGATACACCTGAAAATTCGTATAGTGTTGACCGGAAACTGGTTGAGGACATTTTCAAATACCTGGTCCTGGACAACGACGACATTGAATCGCTGCTCGAGGAACAAAGCATTTACTGGAACGACGACCTTGATTTTGTGGTGAGCATGATCCTGAAAACCTTCAAAAAATTCAAGGAATTCAGCGACGAACGCCAGGAATTGCTACCTATGTACAAAGATGACGAAGACCGTCAGTTTGCGAAAGATTTATACCGGAAAGTGATATTAAACCACAGCGACAATGTGCTGCTGATAAAACAACATACAGTGAATTGGGATATCGAGCGGATTGCCTTTATAGACAACCTGATCCTTGAACTTGCTTTGAGTGAATTTCTGTATTTCCCGTCAATCCCAACGAAAGTGACCATGAACGAATACATCGAGCTTTCGAAGTATTACAGCACTGACAAAAGCCGGAATTTCATTAACGGAATACTCGACAAAGCCTTGAAGGATTTAAAGAAGGACAATAAGATACACAAGGCTGGACGTGGTTTAATTGGCGAAGAGGAAGAATGAAAACGAGTTGCGGGTTGCGGGTTTCGGGTTTCGGGTTATTCCGGTTCATCATCGTTATTGTTCTGTTCGGGTTATTGCTTGCGGCTTGTAATTCAGGAACAAAAAAAGCATCAACGAGTGAAAAATCGGATGAAACGGGAATAGCGAAATTTGTCTTTACCGAAGAAATCCATAATTTTGGTTCGCTAAAAGCCGGAGAAGTCGTATCTTTCACCTTTATTTTCAGGAACGATGGAACCAAAACTTTAAAAATCACTGAAGTTGATTCGGGATGCGGATGCACAGAAGTGATCATACCGGATAAAACCATCGAACCCGGACAGGTAGGAAAAATTGAAGTGATTTACAACTCGGCCGGAGAAGTCGGGAATCAGTTAAAAACGATCACAATTTCCTCCAATGCGGAACAAACGAAAAAACAGCTCTTTATCAAAGCAAAAGTTACCAACGAGTTAATAGAGATATACAGTTAAACTTAATACAAATACAAAATGAATTATTTATTAATGGGACAACCGGCACCAGGTGCCGAAGCAAATCCAATCATGACATTTCTTCCTTTAGTTCTGATTATCGTAGTATTTTACTTCTTCATGATCAGGCCACAGATGAAAAAACAAAAAGAAGTCACTGCTTTCCGCAACAGCCTTGCCAAAGGCGATAAAGTTGTAACCACTGGTGGTATCTACGGAAAAATACTTGAACTGAAGGACAATTATGTGCTTCTGCAGATTGACGAAAATGTAAAAATCAGGGTTGACAAAGCAGCTCTGGTTCGTGATATGTCTGATGTACAGGCTCAAAAGTAATTGACGTATCGAACCGAAAATAGAAAAGGGCCGTCCCGAGTACTCGGGATCGGCCCTTTTTTTTATATTTGAAGCCGTGAAGACAAACTGGGCATATAAAGTTGTAAAGTACCTGAAAAAGGTATATTTCAGAAACGACAAACGCGTTGTAGCCTATCTCGTCTGCGTGGTAATTGCCACTTTTTTTTGGTTCCTGAATGCCCTAAACAAAACCTACACGGTTGACATGTTAGTCCCGGTCAGCTACAGCAACTTTCCTGTTAATAAAACCTTAGCCAACAAACCTCCCGATCAGTTTGACCTGAAGGTGAAAGCACACGGATTTACCATTCTGCGGCACCGCTTCAGTTTATTCTTCATACCATTGGAATTTAATGTGAACGACATGACTAACAACCGGATGAAGGAAAGCCCCAAAAGCAGTTTTGCCTTTCCGGCAAGGCAATTCCTGACCGAAATATCCTACCAGTTATCAAACGACATGGAGCTTCTGAGTATGAGCCCCGATACCCTGTTCTTTAAATTTGACCAAATAGGGCAAAAACGCTTAAAGGTAAAACCACAATTAAAAGTTAATTTGAAAAAACAGTACCAGATTTCAGGAGACATCCAAAGCGCTCCTGATTCGGTTACCGTATTTGGGCCACAATCGGTAATTGATACGCTTCAATTCGCATATACCGAAACTTTGCGGTTTAATGATGCCCATCAGCCTGTACAGACTAAGGCCGGAATAAGCACTATGAAAGATATTTTTTTTGAACCTCAACAGATTGAACTGAGTTTTCCGGTTGAAGAATACACCGAAGCTCAGCAATTGGTTCCGGTTATGCTTACCGGTCAGCCTGATAATTTAACTGTCAAATTGTTTCCACCAAAAGTTAAAGTCACATTTCAGGTGAGCTTAAGCCGTTTTTCTGAAATCAAACCTGAAGATTTTAAGCTGACCGTTTCGTATAACGATATTATTGAAGGTAAACTTCGCCTGAAGATAGAAGCAGAAAAAACGCCTGCCTTTATCTATTCCCTGAAAATTGCCCCTGAAGAACTCGAATACCTCATCGAAGAACTAACACCATGATAAAGGTCGGAATTACCGGAGGAATAGGAAGCGGCAAAAGTACAGTTTGCAAAGTCTTCAGGGTTTTAGGCATTCCGGTTTTTGAAGCCGACAGTACCGCCAAACAATTGATGAACACCGATCCTTCACTCCGGGAACAATTGATTCAGTTGTTCGGCCCGGCAGTTTACCTGCCCAATCTGACTATAGACCGAAAATACCTGGCCGGAATTGTGTTCAGCAACGCACCTTTACTCCGGAAATTGAATGAAATTGTTCATCCTGCTGTGCGAAAAGCGTTCGATGAATGGTTCCTTATCCAGCATTCGCCTTATGTGATACACGAAGCCGCCATCTTATTCGAGAGTGGATTTTATAAATTGATGGATAAAACCATTATGGTGGTAACCAACGAAAATGAACGGATCGAAAGGGTTGTGAAACGGGATCAAATAACTGCTGAAATGGTTAGACAACGAATGAAAAACCAATGGAGCGACGAAAAAAAAATTAAACTGGCTGATTTTGTAATCGGAAACAATGACAATGAACTAATTATTCCGCAAATAATTGAAATTGATAAAAAATTAAAAGCAAATGGCTAAAATAGGAAAATGGATTACCGGTGGATTGGGTTGGGCTTTCTTTGGACCAATCGGAGGAATTTTGGGATTTGTAGTCGGATCGATGTTCGACAATACGGAGGTAATAACCGGGCGTCAGGAGTATCAACCCGGGCAACCCACTACGCAAGGTGGCTATATCATGAGTTTGCTGGTTCTGGTAGCTGCGGTGATGAAAGCCGATGGGAAGGTTTTGAAGTCGGAACTCGATTATACCAAGGATTTTTTTGTTCGTTCATTTGGAATTGCTGCTGCAGGTGAGGCTGTTAAAATTCTTCGCGACCTGCTGAACCAGAACATTCCGGTAGCCGAAGTCTGCCTGCAGATCCGTAAGAACATGGATCATCCGTCGCGCCTGCAATTGGTGCACTTTCTATTCGGAATTGCCGATGCCGACGGGCACGTTCACGAAACTGAGCATAAACTGATCAAACACATTGCCCAACAAATGGGCATTAGTCAGAAAGACTACGAATCATTAGAATCAATGTTTGTCGCCAATACCGATGCGGCCTATAAGATTCTGGAGGTTGAAACCACAGCCACTGACGATGAAATGAAAAAAGCCTACCGCAAAATGGCCGTTAAATACCATCCCGACAAAGTTCATTACCTGGGCGGAGACGTACAGAAAGCCGCCCACGAAAAATTCCAGAAGGTGAATGAAGCGTGGGAAACCATCAAAAAACAAAGGGGGATTGTGTAAAAAAGTCTCAGTTGGCAGTCTCAGTGGTCAGAAAAAAAAATGCAGCCTGAACACTGAGCCTGAACACTGAGACTGAACACTGAGACTGAACACTGAGACTGAACACTGAGACTGAACACTGATCACTTTCCTTTTTCCGAATTTAGCTTATCGAGCTCCAGTTAAATTCGGTGTTTTTCATTTTCAGGAGGTTATAAACCAGAATCTGGTTTTCCTGCTTTTCCAGTCGCGGATCATTGTCGAGCAAGTCGGAAGCCTGGTTGCGGGCATGTTGAAGTATCTCACCATCGCGGCCCAGATTGGCAATTTTCAAGGTAAAACCGATGCCGCTTTGCTGCGTGCCTTCCAAATCTCCAGGTCCGCGCAACTGCATATCTACTTCTGCAATTTCAAATCCATCGTTGGTACGAACCATGGTTTCGAGGCGTTTGCGGCTTTCGTTGCTGATTTTATACGACGACATCAGCAAACAGTACGACTGTTCGGCTCCACGCCCTACCCTGCCCCGCAACTGGTGCAATTGTGACAGGCCAAAACGTTCGGCGCTTTCGATAATCATGACCGAAGCATTCGGCACATCAACACCCACTTCAATAACGGTAGTGGCTACCATGATCTGCGTTTTCCCTTCCTTAAACAAATTCATTTCAGCTTCCTTGTCGGACGACTTCATTTTGCCGTGCACCATACTAATCGAGTATCGTGCAAAAACCTGTTTAAGAAGCTCAAAACCATTTTCCACATTCTTCAGATCGAGCTTTTCCGATTCCTTAATCAACGGATAAACCACGTAAACCTGCCGTCCTGCCTCCACCTGATCGCGCATAAAATCGTAAACCTGCCTCCGGCGGTTTTCGTGATAATGCATGGTTTGTATGGGTTTGCGTCCGGGTGGAAGTTCGTCTATGACCGAAACATCCAGATCGCCGTAAACGGTCATGGCCAGCGTTCGCGGAATTGGAGTGGCAGTCATGACCAACACATGGGGCGGAGTAAATTCATTCTTTTTCCAGAGTTTGGCGCGTTGGGCAACGCCGAAACGATGCTGCTCGTCAACAATCACCAATCCAAGTTTCCGGAAGTTTACCTTATCTTCAATCAACGCATGCGTTCCGATCAGCAATTGCAGGCTGCCATCTTCCAGGTGTTTATGAATTTCGGTCCGTTTGACAATCCGGGTAGAACCTGTCAGCAGGGCAATCTTAATACCCAGGCCATCGGTCATTTTTTTGATCGAATTGAAATGCTGAATGGCCAGAATTTCAGTCGGCGCCATCAGGCTTACCTGAAAACCATTGTCGAAGGCAATCAGGGCGGTCATCAATGCTACCAGTGTTTTTCCGCTTCCAACATCGCCCTGAAGCAGCCGGTTCATTTGCTTGCCCGAACCCATATCCTTACGGATTTCCTTAATTACCTTTTTCTGGGCATTGGTCAGCTCAAACGGAAGGTAATTATTGAAAAAAGTATTCAGGTTGTACCCAACCTGTGAAAACACAAACCCTTTAAACGAGCTTTCCCGCTTGTGTTTCAGGCTTAATATTTTTAACTGAATGAAAAAAAGTTCTTCAAATTTTAGCCTGAACAGGGCGTTTTTCAGCAGATTTGGGTTTTCAGGAAAATGAACCTGCCGTAGGGCCAAAGGCAAGGACATCAATTTTAACTTTGAAATTAATGTTGGGGGAAGCGATTCATAAATCTTGCCCTCTATCAGCGCCGACAAATTGAATTGAAATTTATTTAAAGCCTTGCTCGTCATAAACTTCTGCTTCATTTTTTCGGTCGTATTGTAAAATGCCTGAAAAATGCCTGTACTCACCGGTTTGTTTTCAGCCGGTTCGAGTTCCGGATGAACCATGTTCAATTTTCCGCCGAAAACGGATGGTTTTCCAAAGACTATATATTCGACATGGGTGCGGATATTTTCTTTTGCCCATTTGATTCCCTGAAACCACAGCAGTTCCATCACTCCTGAACCATCGCTAAAATGAGCAATCAAACGTTGTTTTGAGCCTTCTCCTGAAGTTTCGAACCGGAGAATGGTGCCTTTTAACTGAATGTACGACATGGTACCGGTAACTTCCGATACCTTGTAAAATTTGGTCCGGTCTATGTACTTGTAGGGAAAATAATACAGGAGGTCGTTGAAGGTGAATATCTTCAATTCCTTTTTAAGCAGTTCAGCCCGTTGAGGCCCGACACCCGGCAAAAATTTAATATCCTGTTCCAGAAACTCTGACATAAGGCAAAGATAAAAAATTGGTGAACTTATCGGTTCGTATTCGCGTTTCTCGGGTTAACGAACATTTAAAAACTTCGGAATTAAATTAATATCGGTTCAAAAAGCTAAATTCGCCGGAACAAAAATGTAATGATCGGAAACTAATCGGAACTAATCAACACATATCAATAAGCCAACAAGATGGATGCTGTTATCAAACTTCAGAAAATTGTCAAAAACTACAAGGTAGGAACTCAGATAGTCAGGGCTTTGCGCTCGGTATCTCTAAACATTAATAAAGGCGAATATGTGGCCATTATGGGCGCTTCAGGCTCCGGCAAATCAACCCTGATGAACGTGATTGGATGCCTGGATACCCCGACCAGTGGTTTCTACGAACTAAATAATCAGGATGTGAGCCATTTATCTGATGACGAACTGGCCGAAATCCGCAACAAGGAAATTGGATTCGTTTTTCAGACCTTCAATTTGCTGCCACGGAATACTGCCCTCGAAAACGTGATGTTACCTTTGGTTTATGCCGGAATGAAGAAGCAACAACGAATAACACAGGCGGAAAAAATCCTGACTGAAGTTGGTTTGGCCGATCGTATCGAACACAAACCCAATGAATTATCCGGAGGACAGCGCCAGCGTGTGGCAGTGGCCCGCGCCCTGGTCAATAATCCGTGCATTTTGCTGGCCGATGAGCCTACCGGTAACCTGGATTCCCAAATTTCAGAAGAAATTATGCAATTGTTTGCCGAAATCCATCGCAAGGGAAATACGCTGATTGTGGTGACACACGAAGAATCAATTGCAAAACATGCGCACCGCATTATCCGCCTGAAAGACGGTGAAGTTGAAGCTGATTTCATGAATCCTGATCCGGTGTATTAACAAATTTGTTGCGAGTTGCGGGATACGAGTTTCGTAAAACACGCAACCCGTATCCCGTAACCCGAATCAATATAACCATGAAAATTTATACCCGCACCGGCGATGACGGAACTACCGGATTAATTGGTGGTTCGCGTGTAAAAAAACACGACATCCGGCTCGAAGCTTATGGAACGGTTGACGAACTGAACTCTTTTATTGGGGTGGTGCGCTCGTTACAAACCGATGCACATGCCGATTCGGTACTTGAAAAAATTCAACATAAACTGTTTATCATCGGGGCCAATCTGGCAAGCGACGATTCCATTACCTTAATAAAAAAACAAATGCCTGTCGGCAAAACAGATATTGAATTGCTCGAAAAGGAGATGGACCTGATGAACGATGTTCTCCCCGATCTCCGGAATTTCATTTTACCCGGAGGATGTCAGGCATCTTCGTTTTGCCATGTAGCCCGCACGGTATGCCGACGTGCCGAACGCCATATTGTGGAATTATCGGAAAAAACAGAAGTTGATCCGGATCTGGTCAGGTACATGAACCGCCTTTCAGACTACCTGTTCGTACTGTCACGAAAGGTGACGAAGGACCAGAAAGCGCCGGAAATACTATGGTCTCAGGAGCCTGGTGAATAAATTTTTGAATTGTTTGCAGAAACCGATTTTTTGTTATATTCGCAGAAGTTTAAAAAAAACGAGTAACAACCTCATAATTTCTAAAAGATATGTACTGGACACTTGAACTAGCCTCTAAATTGGAAGATGCTCCCTGGCCAGCAAGCAAAGACGAATTAATTGACTTTGCAATCCGCAGCGGCGCTCCTCTCGAAGTGATTGAAAATTTGCAGGAGATTGAAGACGAAGGAGAGATTTATGAGAGTATTGAAGATATCTGGCCCGATTACCCCAGCAAAGATGATTTCTTTTTTAATGAAGACGAGTATTAATTCCCGTTAACATACAGAAGCGCAAGGTCGAAAGCCTTGCGTTTTTGTTTAATAATGGTTTGTACCAGGCACACTGATCCGATGACTAGGGGTCATCGGATCAGTTGCCCGGTTAACGATCATCCACCGCCAACGGATGACAAAGTATTGATATACAAATAATAATTGTGAATTATCGCATATCGCGATATGCGAATCAGGCCAAGAATGCAATCTGCTGCCTTTATTTACTGACGGGGTGACTTCGAGTCACCCCGTCAGTAGTTCCAGAAAGGTTTATTCCTGAAATGCAAACCGGCTCAGGTGCTAAGCGAATTTCTCCGGCGAAGGATAAAACCGCGAATCGCTAGGAAGATTAAGTTGTTGTTGTTCGAATTGCCGGATACCCACCTCCGGGAAATGAACGGTGAGGCGGGGATGAACCAGAATAGGGTAATTGTCGGAAACCGAAACCAGGCCACGATCGAAGGCACGGTGAAGGGTGGAAAGAAAGGGCCAGGCCGTTGGTAATCGTATCGTCATAAGATTGTACAAAAGGAACAATATGACAGGCATCAACCATGGAAACATTTCTTCCGAATTCTATTTTCATCCCTGAAATGGTACAACGGCCATCGTATATTTCTAGTACAGCTTTTTTGAAAATATGGCTGCGAAGTATCAGTTCTTCCTCTCGTTCTTCCTGATTCATTTGTTCAAATTGCCGGATTACTTTTCGGGCATAATTCTCAGCCGGATCGTATAGGATATCTTTTTTGACCGCTTCGGAATATAAAACCGGAGTTTTTGTGATCAGTAATGCTTTAACCGGAAAGTAACGCTCCAATAGAGCTGCTTTGATTTCGTTTCGTGAAACCGGATTTTGCAAAGCTTGTGCAAATTCTTCTGATAATAGGGCATACTCAACTGTTTCGCGTAAAGCCCTGAAACTTTTAATTGAATTGCTTTTGGTAATCGGAACCGTTTTTCCCGGCAAACACTTTAACTGCCAGATGCCGGAAGGCTCAGAACTTAAATGGTAAAACGGTAATGAAAAATTCGCATCATGTGGCGTATTAACCAGCAATTTCCAGTAATCGTGAAAACTGGTCAGTAACTCCTCGCTAATTGGCACTTCTTTACCCCACAAATATCCCTTTTCAAAACCATTAATCACTGCCAGTAGAAGGATGGGTTTATGTGGTGCCAGACCATATTTGGTTGGGGCGCGGCGGAGGGAAGTGAGTTGGAGGAGAAGTGTAGACATGGCTTATTTATATTTGGTAATTCTTAATATCTTCTCACGTATTGTTTTTTCAAATTTTCATTGAGCATCCTAACTAAATAATCAGCTGTTTCTTCTAAAATTTGATCATCGTGTACTAAAGAATTTGGTATTCTAAAAGTTAGATATCCCCTAAGAAATGAATGGTAAGTCCTTTTCAGATCAGCAAATGCTTGTTGTGTATTGAAATTATGGTGTCCACCGTCAACTTCAATATTCACTTTTGCTTCGGGTATTGCAATATCAATATGTTTGAACCCATCAAATTTCTCTAATTCTGCAGGAATCCCTCTTTTCTTTAAGGCAAAGTATAATCTTATTGTTTCAAAAGTTGTTTGAAAACTCATTTGTTCAATCCATTTTTGATGTTCCAAACACAGTGGAATGCCATAATTTTCAATCGAAATTCCAATTACTCGTCTTGTTATTAATTTATTACATTCAAAACAGTTATTCATGCGTTACAATGATTAATTTTTAATCTTATTGCTGTTAAGTCGTTCTTTTGAAGCTTGTTTTTTCAGTGGTTCCGAAGGATTCCATCTCTTTTTGAAAGATGGAATCCCTATCACAAGGATAGTTTAATTATTTCAACTTCTTCAGGCTTTTATATCCAATTGACGATCTCATTTGGGTAATGGCAATTTGGTTGAGTTGCATTAAAATTTATTTCCTATGGAATTATCTTTCCCTTTTAATTGCTGAGGCTGTTTGCCCTTTTCAAGTTTTTTAATGCTATCGGCTACCGGTAGATTTTCAGGCATGGTTCCTCCTAACTCTGCAATAGTTTTGCGAACTTTTTTGCCGACTTCAAAATGAGTTTGGTTAGCCTTTTGTTTGCCTTTGATATTTTCCCGATGCAGTTTCTCTTCAGTTTGTGTGGCACGAAACAGATTGGCTGCAAGTTCGGTACTTCCCATGTGGTCAAGTATTTGTTCGCTTTTCTTCAAGCCTTTCTTCTGGTGTATTCCTTTGGCATCAAGTCCTCCATACAAGCCCATATAGCCATGGTTTTGAAAAATGGCATAGTCAATTGGTTCTATTACTCCGGCAACCTTGGCGGCAGCTGCTAACTGAGAGTTGTGCTTAGCCATTTCATCGCGTAGGAAAAGACGTTTTTCATCTTCTGTGTTCAGGATGTTATATTCGTCCATTTGTTGAATTTCCTGCAAACGGGTTTGAACAGCAAAATAAGTCTGACCAATGGCTACAACTTCTTTTGAGGGATCGGCATTTTGCACAATCAGGTAACAGGCATAGCGTGAGAGTTTGACACTTTCCATTTCGCGATATGCACCTGAGCCAATCGGTACCATCTCGTTGAAATCAACGAGATGGTTTTTGATTGGCTGTCCACTATTTTTACAAGCTTCTTTAGCTTTTGCAATTACTGAGAGGAAATTCCTAAAATCAGTGTATTCTAATGTCTTAGCAAGTTGACGAGCTCCCCAAAATTCATTTTTGTTAGCGTCAGTTTGTTTAATTTGTTCAAAAATGCTTAATGATTGTTTTGATAATTTGTTAGTCATGGCAAGGATTATTTAGACATTTAAATTTATTCCCATAAAGTTATGAAGCTTTCCAATATGAAAATCACCGATTGTTTATTTTTCTTTTGAGAAACAAGCGAATTATCAAATACAAAAGAGGCTGGACTCCGCTTTTGATCCTTCCTTCAACCATTTTCGAAGCTTGTTTTTTGAGTGGCTACGAAGGATTCCATCTCTTTTTTGAAAGATGGAATCCTTTCACAAGGATGGTTTAATCATTTCAACTTCTTCAGGCTTTTATACCCTAATAACGATCTCATTTGGGTTATGGCAATTTGGTTGAGTTGGAACAATCGTTCGTTTTGTGGCAAACTTTGGTTGATCAGCACTGCATTGATGCTTTCCATATTCGAGAGCACTACCAGTTGTTCGATGGTTGCCTGGTCACGGATATTGCCTTCGGCTTCCGGATTTTCTGTGCGCCATTCCTGCGCGGTTTTACCAAATAGCGCCACATTCAGCATATCGGCTTCATTCGCATATACAAAGCTGATTTGAAACTTGGTTAATTCAGCCGGAATGAGGTTTTCTTTGATAGCGTCAGTATGAATGTGATAGTTGACTTTTGCCAATGTGCGTTGGAAGTTCCATTCCAGCTTCAGGCGGTCGTTCTCGTCAGCTTTAAGGCGTTGAAATTCTTTGATCAGAAACAACTTGAAAACCGGACTAACTGCTGAACAAAATTCAAACGCAATATCTTTATGTGCATACGTTCCACCATACTTTCCTAATTTCACATAAATTCCTTTTGCATTGGTCTTTTCAACCCATTGTCCGGGACTTAATACAAAACTTGGCAATCCAGCTTGCATTTTAAAGTGGTCGAATTCGACCACTTTAAAAACGGGATTATACATTTGTTCCCATGTCCCCAAAAATTCAAGAGTAGATCGGTTTCTAATCCAGTTTTTAATTATATCGGCTGCTCTTGATTCACCAATTTTTGATTTAGCAATATCAGTAATGCATATAAAGTCATTCTCCTTTGAGGTTACAATTGAAATTTCAATGTTTTGAACCGTAATTACTTTAATTTTTTGATTCATAAATTTAAGGTGATTGGTTTTTTTTGTTTATTGTTATAAAGCTACGAAGCTTTGCAGTATAAAAATCAGTGAAAATCAATTTTTCTTTCTCAATCTTGATAATAACAACATCTCAAAACTCGGCAGGTGCCCGGTTTTCAATGCCTCATTCCACCACTTTTTGGGAATCATTTTTTAAGGTATCCAATGGATTTTCTTGGTTTTTCATTTTGTGTTTTGTCTGCCATCTCAGTTAGCGCCTGGTAAATATCGCTGAATTGCATATTGGTTTCAAGCATAAATTTTTCAAGCTTTTGGTTGATTTCGGCATAACCCAAAGCGTACTGCCGAAGTGCAATAAATGCCCGCACAATTTGTATATTAATTGCAATAGCTTGGTCGCTACGCAATACACTTGCCAACATGGTAACACCATGTTCTGTAAAAGCAAAAGGAAGTTTCCGCACACCACCCCAACTTGATGTCACAAATTGTGATATCAAGTTTTCGAACTCTAAACCGGTGAGTTGAAATATAAAATCAGGAGGAAATCGTGTAATATTCCTTTTAACAGCTTGATTCAAAGCTCTTGTTTCTACTTCATACATTTCGGCCAGATCAAAATCGAGCATGACCCGATTGCCGCTCTTCAGGTTTTTATACCCAAGTAACGAACGCATTTGGGTAATGGCAATTTGGTTGAGTTGGAACGAGCGTTCGTGTTGCGGCAAACTTTGGTGAATCAGCACTGCATTAATACTTTCCATATTCGAAAGTGCCACCAGTTGTTCGATTGTTGCCTGATCGCGGATATTACCTTCGGCATCCGGGTTTTCGGTGCGCCATTATTCTTCGTTCTCATCCTCCATATCCAATTCCTTTTTCAAATCGTCCCATGATTTTAATTTAGTCTTCCTTTCCTCTTCGGTCATATTCTTTATTTCGTCAGCCTCTTTTTCGATCTCGTCCATCTCTTTCTGAATTTTTTCCTGATCAAATCCAAAAAAAGTCATCTCGTACAAGCAATGAGAAATCAGTTCCAATTCGGTAAAGTCTTTTACTGATCTTTCATCTAAATCCATTCCAAGCCATTGATCCCAACTGGTAAATTCGAGCGCCAATGAATTGGTCAGGTTATCAGAATTATTCTGTGGATGATTATTATAACCGCAAACATGCACATATTCTTCATTGTCGAAATCATCCTTTTCATTGCTGACAACGATCGAAACATCAGTATCCGTTGGATTTAATAACTTCAAATCATTGAAAACTATCTCATATCCTGAAATGTTCTTCTTTTCTTTCGGATAAAGTTGTAAAAACACTTGTTCAACGCTAAGCCAGGAATTTCGTTTTATGATTTCGTTAAATTTCATAGGTATCCGGTATTTTTGATCTGCCAACTGCGACTGACCACTGGCAACTCGTTTATTTCGGAGGCCCGATCAGTTCAATAAAGTTTCCATCGGGATCCTGGATAGCGACAAACACAAGGGATTTCGGAAGATTTTTCATGATTATTGGTTTTAGATTGTTACGATCTGCAAATTATGAAATATTTCAGAAACAGAACGTGGATTGTGGTGGATGAAGATAAGTAAAATTGAAACAGGTAAAATGGAAAAAGATTTTTCAACCAGACTGTCCGGTCTTCCGATAAATCGCATAATTTTATATCCTGATTGTTGAACTTTAAAACTTTGCCACATGAACATTTCCGAACAACCTTTTTATTTTCAGGCGACCATAAAACTTCTACTGTTTGGGTTGGTTATCGCTTTCCTTATATTAGCCAAAAACATTCTGCTTCCCTTTACCTTAGCAGTTTTCTTTACCTTTTTACTGATGCCTGTTTCACGAAAATTAGAACACTGGCGTTTTCCGAAAATTTTAGCCATACTAATCAGTATTGTATTTGCACTGACAGTTTTTGTGGCCTTACTTTATTTTTTCTATTCGCAGATTTTAAGCTTCGTCAACGATTTGCCATTGCTCGAAAAGACCCTAACATCCAAAATAGATAGTATTCAGCAGTTTATCAGTGAAACATTCCATGTTAGCCGTATCGAACAAAAAGCCTGGATCAATACAAAAATAGAGGAAAATGCAAGTACCGGCGGCGTTATTGTTCTCGGGTTATTTTCGGCCACCACCTCGTTTCTGGCCAGCTTTGCTTTAATTCCGATATACATTTTCTTTTTGACTTTGTATCAGGATAAATTCAAAGAGTTTGTCAGGCTAATTACCGAAGATGATAAAAACGAACATACCTTAATGGTAGTGAAAAAAGTTTCACGGGTTTCGCAGAAATACCTCGTGGGCATTTTTCTGGATGTCGTAATTCTTTCAATTTTGAACTCAACAGGTTTTCTTATTTTAGGATTGCCTCATGCAATTCTGTTTGGTGTGCTTACCTCATTGCTCAACATAATACCTTATATTGGTGTTCTGATAGGCAGTACTTTACCTATTTTAATGGCTTTTCTGACCAAGGACTCTATGGGCTATACCCTGGGTGTTGCCGCTGTTTGTTTCGTCGTGCAGTTTCTCGACAACAATTTTATTACTCCGTATGTTGTTGGCAGTAGTGTCAGCATAAATCCATTAACAGCTACACTGGTTTTAGTGGGAAGTTCGCTCATTTGGGGTATTCCCGGAATGGTGCTTTGTATGCCCCTTACCGGCATGGCCAAAGTAGTTTGCGACCATGTTGAGTCGCTTAAACCTTACGGATATCTGTTGGGTGAGGAAGTAAACTTCAAAGAACAGGAGCATATTCAGGATCTAGTTTTGAAACGGTTCAGGAAGATAAAAAATTCATAAGTTTTTGGCTATATTTTACTAAAATCAGTGGATAGTTTTCTTGCTTTTAATGGCAATATTTGTTATATTGCATTACTGCGACCAATGTAAACTTAAGGTTACAGCAATAGTCATAAACAATTAATAATTAGCATCATGAGTTCAGGAAAATTGTTATTGGGTGTGCTGGCAGGCGTTGCCGCCGGTGCATTGATCGGAATTTTGTTCGCTCCTGACAAAGGAACTGAAACAAGGAAAAAAATTGTTGAAAAAGGCGAAGATTACGTTGCTGGATTGAAAGAAAAAATCAACGGCCTGATTGACGAAGTGACTAAAAAAGTGACTGCCACGAAAACCAAAGTTGAAGAAGTAATTGGTGATGCCAAACAGAAAGTTGAGGAAACGAAAGCTACTACCAATTAAGTCAGGAATTCTCATCTTTTACCAAAATTTTTAACATGGACGAACAATCAGGTTTAATTGAGTCTCTTATTGAAAAAGGAGAACAATACGGCAAAACAACCCTCGAACTGCTGAAATTAAAGACACTGGACAAATCGGCCGATGTGGCTTCCAATCTGGTTTCGTGGTTGATCGTTGTAATTTTTGCCATATTGTTCTTCCTTATTCTGAACATTGGAGTAGCCTTGTGGATAGGCGAACTGTTGGGCAAATCTTATTATGGTTTTTTTGCAGTTTCCGGATTTTATGCGTTGTTGGCCCTTATTTTTGGGATTTTCAGGAAACAACTGATAAAGAAACCTGTCAATGAATCTATTATCACACAAGTACTCGAATAATCATCATGGCAAAACAAAGTGCAAGTGATTCACTAAAAGAATCCATCAGGATACTCGAAATCAGGCAGGCCGAAGAAGGTCAGATACTGAAAGAACAATTTAAAGTTACCTTCGAAAGCTTAAAGCCAATCAACCTGATTAAAAACTCGATCAGTGAACTGGCCAATTCTGTCGAAATAAAAAACAGCCTTTTTGAAACCATAGTTTCCATACTTAGCGGATACCTCACCAAAAAGTTATTGGTCAGCTCAAAAAGCAATCCACTGATGAAAATACTTGGCGCCTTGCTCCAATTTGGAGTAACCAGTTTAGTAGCTAAAAATGTTGAATCCATCCGCAATTTTATTTCTGATCTGATTGATAGATTGTTCCATCCTGAAGAAGAAGAGGTTCCTGAAACCGAATAAAAGTTTCCATCAATTAGAACATCCAATTACTCACATCCCGCAACCCGAAACTCGTATTCTGTAGCTTTTCCTATACGCTGTTCATCGCCTCCACCGGATCGAGCCGGGAGGCTGAAAGTGCGGGAATGAACCCGGCCAAAACTCCAATCACACCCGAAATGGTCAGGCCTAAAATGATGTTGGCCATAGTCAGTGCAATGGTCATGTCGGCCATATAGCTAAAAATGAGGGTTCCGATAAAAATGAGCATCAAACCAATGATGCCACCCAGCAATGAAAGCACTACCGCTTCGAAAATGAACTGAAGCAGAATGAAATATTTTTTGGCGCCAATGGCTTTTTGTATCCCGATAATTTTGGTGCGTTCTTTCACCGAAACAAACATGATGTTGGCAATTCCGAACCCACCCACCAGGATACTGAATCCACCAATGATCCATCCGGCAAAATTGAAAACCTTGAAAAACGCATCGAACCGGGTCGAAATCAGGCTCACTTCGTTGATGGCAAAATCGTTTTCTTCCATGGGTTTTAACCGGTGCAGCGAACGCATGATCCCTTCCAGTTCGGCAACAAATTCATCGCGGTCGGCATCAGTTTTAGCTTTCACATTGATGGTCTGCCCCTGATCACGGTCGCGCACATCTACCATATTCATGGCATAAACCACCGGTATATGCACCCGTTTGTCCATGCTTGTTCCAAACATATCTGTTCCCTTTTTGGTGTATATCCCAATCACCTGAAACCGATGCCCCTGAATTTTAATCATTTTCCCGATTGGATTGACCTGGTCAAAAAGTTTTTGGGCGAGTTCACTACCCAATATTGCCAAAGCAACACCTGAATTCGACTCGGACTCCGTAAAATATCGTCCTCTTTCAATTTCAAGGCTCCAGGTATCAATTAAATCATGAGTGGTGGCCAAAACTTGAGTATTTTCAGCTTTACTGTTTTCATACTGTATAGTTCGGTTGTAACCAAAAAAATAAACGGCATCTTCAATATTTCTCGACCTGCGTATTAGTTCTTCAGCATCTTCCATGTTTGGGACCGGGCGGTTCATGTACTTCCACCAGGGATATTCCGATTCACCTTCAGGAGGCGCCCAGGGCCATTTCTGAATGTAAACCATATTGCTTCCCAATGAGTTAAGGCTGTTTCGGATATAATTCTCAAGCGAATCGATGACCGTGAAAACCGAGATAATGGCAAAAATACCAATGGTGATTCCCAACAGGGAAAGAAACGTCCGAAGCTTATTTCCGCGCAGGGAACCAAAGGCGAAAGAGAAACTCTCCAATATTAATCTGGTTACTAGCATATCCTTCGTTTTGAAAAGTAAATTATTGATAATCCTGAACTTTAAAAATTAGTTGCGAAATTCTGAAATGATTACAGAATTTGATCAAAACTCTAAAAATTATTTCTGAATACCAATGTTACAATTAGCTTAATTAGTCGGATACTCAGGAGAGGAAATCAAGGTGTTTTATTATATTTGAGCCCAAATTACAATTGGAGTATTGATAATGGACATAAAAAAAATTAAATCAGCCTTAATTTCAGTATATCACAAAGATAAGTTAGAACAGATCGTTAAAAAATTAGATCAGTTAAACATTACCATCTATTCAACCGGGGGGACACAATCTTTCATCGAAGAATTGGGAACTCCGGTTATTCCTGTTGAAGAATTGACTGGTTATCCTTCCATTTTAGGTGGCAGGGTAAAAACCCTGCATCCAAAAATTTTTGGAGGCATACTCCACCGCCGCCACCATACCGGCGACCAGCAACAGATCGCCAAATTTGAAATTCCTGAAATAGACCTGGTCATTGTTGATCTCTATCCGTTTGAAGAAACAGTTGCCTCAGGTGCACCAGAAGAAGACATCATCGAAAAAATAGATATTGGCGGCATTTCACTCATCCGGGCAGCAGCAAAAAATTTCAACGATGTAGTAATCGTGTCTTCGCGTAATCAGTATCAGACTTTGTTCGATTTATTGGTTGAAAAAGAAGGGGCCACTTCGCTTAACGACCGCAAAGAATTTGCACGTTTGGCATTTGCCACCTCATCCCATTACGACAGCGCCATTTTCAATTATTTCAATGCCGGCAAATCGGAAGAAGTCCGCATCAGCGTAAACGATGGACAGGTTCTGCGTTACGGCGAAAATCCTCATCAATCGGCGTCATTTTTCAAATTCAATAACAGCAATTCCGGCATTACCCTTTCAAATGCCAAAGTATTGCAAGGCAAAGCGCTTTCATACAACAACATGCTCGACGCCGATGCAGCCTGGAAATCAGCCAGCGATGCTTATCATGCTGTAGCACATATCGAAAACAAAGTAGCAGTTTCTGTGGTCAAACACTTGAATCCATGCGGACTGGCCGTAACTGATAACATCATGAAGTCTCTCGAACTGGCATGGGCCGGCGATCCGGTGAGCGCTTTCGGAGGCATCATTTGTTTTACCGGAGTGGTGGATGAAACCATTGCCGAATGGTTCGACAAACGATTTATCGAAATTATTATCGCAACCGGATACACTTCTGAAGCTTTAGACGTTTTAGGTAAAAAGAAGAACCTTCGCGTTTTGGCTACTCCTGTAAAACCGGAAATTACTGGCGAGAAACTTTTCCGCTCCATCAGTGGGGGCTTACTCATTCAGGATGAAGACGAAGGATTGGAAACAGAATATAAAAATGTGACTAAGATAAAATTCGACAGCTCAAAAATAAACCTGTCGAAATTCGGTATTACAGCCTGCAAGCATCTGAAAAGCAATGCCATTGCATTGGTGACCCAAAATCAGGACGGATCGTTCTGGCTGACCGGCACAGGAATGGGACAACCTAACCGGCTCGATAGTTTGCGCCAGTTAACTATTCCTCGATTTAACCTGAAAGAAGGGATCAGAATTGAAGATTCAGTTTTAATTTCAGATGCTTTCTTCCCATTCCGCGACAGCGTTGAAGCTGCCAACGAATTCGGAATCAAATACATTGTAGAACCCGGAGGCAGTATCCGCGACGAAGAAGTGATCGCTGCCTGTGATGAATTTGGTATTGCAATGGTTTTCACAGGAGTCAGACATTTCAAACATTGATTTGAATTTGTATGACCGATCAGTTAATTCAGTAAAAAATTAAGAAAAACATAGACATGGGATTATTTTCATTTTTAACCCAGGAAATAGCTATTGACCTTGGAACAGCCAATACAATCATTATCCACAATGATAAGATTGTTGTTGACGAACCATCCATCGTTACTATTGACCTGAAAACCGAAAAGCTTGTTGCCATTGGCGAAAAAGCGCGCCAGATGCAGGGGAAAACACATGCGAACCTGAAAACGATCCGCCCTTTGCGCGACGGCGTAATTGCCGACTTTAACGCTGCTGAACAGATGATCAGGGGAATGATTAAAATGATGAATCCCAAATCGAGGTTTTTTTCACCTTCACTCCGGATGGTGGTTTGTATCCCATCAGGATCAACCGAAGTCGAAATCCGCGCCGTACGCGATTCCTCGGAACACGCCGGAGGCCGCGATGTTTATATGATTTATGAACCTATGGCGGCTGCCATAGGTATTGGCCTCGATGTGGAAGCCCCCGAAGGCAACATGGTGGTTGACATCGGCGGAGGTACAACCGAGATCGCGGTTATTTCGCTGGGTGGATTGGTTACCAACAAATCAATACGTATTGCAGGCGACGATCTGACTGCCGACATCATGGAATATATGCGCCATCAGCATAACATCAAAATTGGTGAACGCACCGCCGAAGAAATAAAAATCAATGTCGGATCAGCCTTGTCGCAACTAGACAATCCACCACCCGACTACGTGATACAAGGCCCGAACCAGATGACTGCACTACCGATAGAAGTACCGGTTTCGTATCAGGAAATTTCACATTGTCTGGAAAAATCGATTAATAAAATCGAAACAGCAATACTTAGCGCCCTGGAACAGACCCCTCCTGAATTATATGCCGATATCGTTACCCGTGGTATATGGCTTGCTGGTGGTGGTGCCTTACTTCGTGGATTGGCCAAACGATTTACGGATAAAATCAATATTCAATTCCATGTTGCTGAAGATCCGTTGCGTGCTGTGGCCCGCGGAACAGGTATCGCGCTTAAGAATGTAAATAAATTCTCTTTCCTGATCAGATAAAACTGAAAAGAAGGAGTAAACCTCCCGGCTAATGAGAAGTTTATTTCGTTTCTTGCTGCGAAATCATTTTTTGATGTTGTTTTTGGCGCTCGAAGCCATCTCCCTGGCCCTGATGGTCAGTTTTAATGATTATCAGCGGGTAACATTCTTTAATTCAAGCAATAACATTGCAGGTTCTGTCTATCAACGGTTCAGTACCATGGACGACTATTTCAGCCTTGGCCGTACCAATGCCCGACTGGCTGCCGAAAATGCTTCGTTACGCAAACAATTGCAAATGCGGATCATGAACCAGGAAAAATATCCGGTAAACCGGCCCGACACCGTTGATGCCCCGGCTTATATTTTTACTTCGGCCAAAGTAATCAGCAACTCGATAAACAAACAATTCAACTACATTACATTGAATAAGGGATCGAGGCACGGTATAAAACCCGATATGGGAATTATTTGTTCCGATGGCGTAGTTGGGGTAATTACCAATGTTTCGGCCAACTATTCGACCGGATTATCACTGCTCAACCGGAGATTGAGTATTCCGGCCAAGATCACTAAAAACAATTATTTCGGCGCCCTGGTGTGGGATACCGAACATTACAACACTGCCGACCTTAAGGAAATTCCATTCCACATCATAGTCAATGTGGGCGATACCGTGGTAACCAGCGGTTATTCAAATATCTTTCCTGAAGGAATCATGATTGGAACTATTAAAAATTTTGATGTGGAAAGCGGAACCAACTTCTACAACATCAAAGTCGAATTATCAACAAATTTCAAAATCCTTAAATACGTTGAAGTTGTGCACAACACCAAACGTGCCGAACTAATCAAGCTTGAATCAAACAACATTAAGGAATGATAAAAGACTTCGGTAAATATCTGATCATGTTCGTGGTACTTGTTTTGGTACAGGTCCTTATTCTGAATAACATTCAGGTTAGCGGGCTGATCAATCCGTATGTCTATATTTTATTCATCCTTTTACTTCCTTTTACAATCCCGGGATATTTTCTGCTCGGTATATCATTTTTACTCGGCTTATCTATCGACATCTTTAGCAATACACCGGGAATTCATGCCGGGGCATCTGTTTTGCTCGGTTTTTTAAGACCCGGTATTGCTCAGCTTATTTCATCACGCGAGATTATCGAGAAAGGAAACATGCCCAACATGACCCTGTTAGGTTTTGCCAGTTTCCTGAAATACATTGTGATTTCAGTTTTAGTCCATCATCTGTTCCTCTTTTTTGCCGAGACTTTTTCATTTGGCGATATTTTAGAAACTTTGCTCCGATGGATTCTCAGCAGTGTTTTTTCGATTGTTATTATATTGGCCAGTCAATTCATCATCTTTAAAAAATAATAACGGGTGGATACTTTCTCGAAACGTAAGTTCATTATAGCCGGGATCATGCTGGGGATCGGGGCCATATTTATCCTCCGGCTTTTCACCATACAGATTACCAATAAAACCTACAAACAATTTGCCACCCGAAATGTACTCCGGAAAATTATTACCTTCCCGGCACGCGGGCTCATTTACGACCGCAACAACGAATTGATGGTTTACAACAAAGCGGCTTACGACTTAATGCTAATCCCCCGGGAAGTGAAATCGTTCGATACCACCGAACTCTGCCGGATTGTACAGCTCGACCGGATTGAATTGAGGGAATCAATTAAAAAAGCCAAGCAATATTCCTATTATAAGCCTTCCATAATTGCCGGACAGATTTCGCCTGATATTTATGCCCCGCTTCAGGAAAAACTATACAANNTATCCCGGATTTTTTGTACAGTCGCGAACCTTGCGCGAATACCCCAGCAAAAGCGCTGCCCAGGTACTTGGTTTTGTGGGAGAAGTCAACCAAAGGATTATCGAAAGCGATAGTTATTACCGATCGGGTGACTATATTGGCGTTAGTGGGCTCGAAAAGGCTTATGAAAAAGAATTACGTGGAATTAAAGGTGTAACCAAATCAATGGTTGATGTCCACAACCGGATTAAAGGCAAATACAACGAAGGCCTGGAAGATACCACCGCTATTTTGGGACAGAACCTGATGACTGGCCTTGATGCAAGCCTCGAAGCTTACGCTGAATTACTGATGATCAATAAACGGGGTGCAATTGTGGCCATTGAACCAGCTACCGGCGAAATTATTCTCATGGTCAGCGCTCCCTCCTACGATCCGAATATATTAGTCGGACGCCAGCGAAGTACCAATTACAGCATTCTTGATAGCGATTCGTTAAACAAACCCATGTGGAACAGAGCGATCATTGGCAGGTATCCTCCAGGCTCAACATTTAAACTTGCCAATGCGCTTATTGCTTTACAGGAACATGCAATTTCTCCTTTCGACCGGTTTTACTGTTCAGGGAAAGGTTCGAAACCGATTTCATGCACCCATAGCCATGTCAGTCCTTTATCAATACGCGAAGGGATTCGCGAATCATGCAATTCGTTTTTTTGGAATACTTTTCGGTCCATCATAAATAATAAAAAAAATCCCGCTGATGGTTTTCAGGCCTGGCGCGATTACATTACCAGTTTTGGATTTGGCAAAAAACTTAATCCTGAATTATCTTCCGAAGTAAAAGGGAATATTCCTGAAGTCGCTCTTTACGACAAATGGTACACGCCAGGCCATTGGAACTCGATGACCATACGATCATTGGCCATCGGTCAAGGCGAAATAGAAGCCACTCCGCTGCAAATGGCCAATATGTGCGCATTAATTGCCAATCGTGGATATTACATCGAACCTCATATTGTAAAAGCCATTCAGGATACCAACCGTGTCTTCCGCGAACTTAAATTTGAAAAGATAGTTGTGAACGTTAATCAGGAACATTTCAACACGGTGATTGGCGGAATGGAGGCTGTTATTGCTGAAACCAGATTGCAATTCACCGTAAAACAGGACAGTTTTATAGTTTGCGGAAAAACCGGGACCGTCCAGAACCCGCATGGGGCCGATCATTCAGCATTTGTAGGATTTGCCCCTCGCGATAATCCCAAAATTGCAATCGTCGTGTTCATAGAAAACGCCGGTTTTGGAGCAACCTATGCTGCCCCTATCGCCGGACTGCTCATTGAAAAGTTCATGAACGATTCGATTGCACCCAAACGAAAAGAATTGGAACAACGCTTAATCGAAACCGATTTATTAAACGTGGTTGAAGTAAAAAAGAAACTTTAAAGTGGAAAAGAGAAGCAACGTATGGGCAAATGTTGACTGGATTACAATTTCCATATATCTGGCCATGATGATCATAGGCTGGATAAATATTTATGCTGCAGTTTTCAACGAAGAACATAAAAGCATTTTCGACCTTTCTCAGCAATACGGGAAACAATTGATGTGGATCGGTGCAGCTATTTTCATAGCGGTGCTGATGATTAATACTGACTCGAAGTTCTTCGTTTCATTTGCTTTTCCAATTTATATTGTCATCATCCTTATACTCATGTTAGTGCCATTTATTGGAACAGAAATAAATGGAGCTAAATCCTGGATCCGGATTGGTGATTTCTTGCTGCAACCATCCGAGTTCATGAAGATGGCAACTTCGCTGGCCCTGGCCAGATACATCAGTTCATACAATTTTAAAATTCACAGTTACAAATCGTTAATAACACTGGGCGGGATTATTCTGGTACCGGTAGGCCTGATATTTTTGCAGAATGATACCGGATCAGCCATTGTTTTTGGCGTTTTCCTTCTGGTTCTTTACCGCGAAGGATTGAATGGCATTGTTCTCTTTTTCAGCTTTCTGATAGCGCTGGTCTTCATTTTCACCATGGTACTCGATCCGCTTGTAACCGTACTCATCTTAACCGCTGCCACCTTTCTGGTCAACCATCTAATGAAGAAAAAACTTCAGCGTACGCTGATTGCCGTTGGCGTATTCACCGGCATCTTCAGTATTTTATGGCTGATCAATTATTTGGTGCAGGGAAGCGTCGATCCTTTATATTTTCTTCTGGCTGCGGCCATTCTCTCCTCTGCTGTATTCTTTATATGGGCTATGGTTCTAAGGAAGCGAAGTCTGATGATCTTGATCGGAATTTACCTGGGCAGTGTTCTTTTTGCGGTGTCGGTTGACTACGTTTTTCACAATATTATGGAACAGCACCAGCGCGATCGAATTAACGAATTACTGGGCATCCAGTCTGATTTACATGGAGCCGGATACCATGTTAACCAATCAAAAATAGCCATTGGGTCGGGAGGTTTTTTTGGCAAAGGATTCCTTCAGGGTACTCAAACTAAATTCGATTTTGTGCCGGAACAAAGTACCGATTTTATTTTTTGTACGATTGGCGAGGAATGGGGATTTCTGGGCACAGTAACTGTTATCGGACTATTTCTGGGACTATTGATGCGTTTAATCTTTTTGGCTGAGCGCAACCGTTCCAAATTCAGCCGGGTGTATGGATATTGCGTGGCGACGATTCTATTCTTCCACTTTGCCGTAAATATTGGTATGACCATTGGCCTTGCGCCGGTTATCGGGATACCTTTGCCCTTTTTCAGCTACGGAGGCTCCTCGCTGTGGTCGTTTACCTTACTGCTTTTTGTATTTATCAGGCTCGATGCCAGCAGGTTCGAACAATTAAGCTACTAGCGCAAATGATGAGTGGACACTGGATAAGTTGAACAGCGTATAAAAGCCATCTATGAAGTAAAAGTGGTAATAGATATGGCTGCGGAGACTAAGTTTATGGAAAAGCAACACACAAACGGAAGTCTATTTTAAACACAAATTTACACAACACATGAAATTAAGTGATTACAGGGCTATTCGGGAAGCTGGAGTAGAATTAGGGGGTGAAATTCTTAAATATGCGGTTGATAATAATAAGCATGAATTAATTTCTGCTGCCAAATTACTGGGATTCTGGAATGGCAAAATGATGGTCTTTGATTCGGAAAATGATTCGGAAACACTGATGGATTTTATTGTTTTTGAAAAGGCAACACAAAATATTGCTGCTTATAAACGTTATTGTAGTAGCAATCCTGAACTGAATGATTTGAAGCTGGAAAATATGAATGGGTTACTTAATCAACATTCCTCTCTTTTTGAAATTAAAAGCATTAATCCAGGAGGTAGTACGCTAGTTTTGGAGGATTTGTTGGATGCCAGCCGAAAAGAGTACATGTTGATGGACATTGGCTTGTCGAAAACAGCACGGCTCGGTTTTATACTTTATAACCGACTAATCCCATTACGCGATATCAATATGACTTCAGGAGTATCATTCATATTTGAAAAGATCTATAAAGACAAATTACTTTCTGCAATTTCATTGGCAGCCTTTAAGAAAAGAAGAAAACTGACTGGCACAGAAATGTTCCTGCTTATTCACGAAAAAAATAAGCTATATGGAATGGAAACAAGAACCGAGTAAACAAAACATGTAGATTTCCACAAAAAAGGATTTAATATTCAAACTGTTCCGGGTTGCTAACTTTAATGATCGCTTCCTATGGCCTCGCTATTTCTATTGAGAACACCGATTCCACATAGTCAATTAATTCGGCAAAAAAACTCCTGAACAAGGCATCAAACTGTTCATATTCCTGATTAAGCATTTCCATTGCCCATTTACTATTTGCTGGCAAGGATGTTCGGCGCGACATGATTTCCAGTACCTGAAACATATTTTCACGATGGGCGTAAGATTCAAACCTTTTATGCTGAATCAGAAATGGAAGGAATTGTTTCACTTTGTATGGTAAAATTCCAAAATTGGAAAGAAAAACTATATGGGCCTTTTTAGCAAACTGACGCAAAGTGACTGCCGAATAATCAGGCCAGTTGACTGCCAGTAAATGATCAAAAAAGACATCGGTAACAATTCCGGCATAGCGACCGTATCCGGGTTTGATGAGTTTCATGCAATCCTTCACATTTGGATGCTGATCGGTAAACGAATCGATATTCCGGTGAAGTAAAATTCCATAAGCAACCTGGTCTGGATACTGAAGGTATTTATTTCCTTTCACAAAATCGCCTATAAAATTGCCCAAAATAACCTCGTCTGAATCACCAGATAAATAAAGATGCGCCAGATAATTCATATAAAAACGAATTAATACTTGTTTGATGCTTCAAATTCTAAACCTCCCAGAATATGTAGTAAATAATAGCCAAAGATATTAATTGCCGGTTTAAAAGTAATCCGTTTTCCGGAGACAAGATTTTTGAATTTTTCCTATCTTTCGCTGATCTTTTAAAGATAACTATGCCGAAAAAAATTGCTGCTTTTGGTGAATTGTTATGGGACCTGCTTCCAGGTGGAAAAATTTTGGGTGGAGCTCCGGCCAATTTTATTTACCGGATAAATTCTTTTGGCGATCATGGAACCTTGCTTAGTAAAGTCGGAAACGACAAAGCCGGAAAAGAAGCTCGTGAAGCGCTTCGAAAGTTGGGTGTTTCGGATGAAAATATTCAGACCGACAATGAATTCCCGACTGGTACAGTAAAGGTAAAAATCGATAATCATGGAAACCCTGATTTTGATATCATTACAGATGTTGCTTATGATCATATCGAAATTAATACCGAAATGATCGAGGCCTTCTGCCAGGCCGATTGTGTATGTTTCGGTACTTTGGTTCAACGATATGGCATATCAAAGAACACCTTGCGCGAACTGATCAACCAATCGCCTGGTGTAGTTAAATTTCTGGATATTAACCTCAGGAAAAAATGTTATACAAATGCATCTATCGAGGACAGTTTGCAGATGGCGAATATTCTGAAAACAAACGATGAGGAATTGCTGATTACCAAAGAACTGCTTGGATTAGAAAATAGGAATCTGAAAGATCTGGCTCAGGAAGTAATTGAAAAATACAACCTCGATATTATTTTATGTACGCTTGGTTCAAATGGGGCATTCTGTTTGACCAACGATGAAGTTTTCTATTATGATCCGGGCTACCAGATTAATTTAGGCGATACTATTGGGTCGGGTGATGCATTTTCGGCCGGGTTTGTTCATTATTATATGAATGATCACCCGATTGACGAAGCGCTTCGTTTTGGGAATGCCGCAGGAGCTTTGGTTGCAACAACAACCGGCGCCACATCTCCGATCAGTAAAGAAGAAATCCTGAATTTCATGATAATCCCACACAACCGGAATTCGGTAAGGTTTCATCAGTAAGTTACAACGGAAGATTTTCAATACAGATTGAGGTTCCAGATGTCAGTAATTGTCATTTGTTTCACGTCATTAATGGTCATTCATTGTAAGTCCAACTTTTCTGGAAGTCAACCAATGACAATGAATGACTTAATGACTACTAATGACTAATCAATGAAAACTCACCATTGATCACCTCTTCTTTACCCTGAGCAATCCCGCCTGAGCAAAAGTCATAACCAACACACCGGCCATTGTTATTCCTCCACCCCACAATTGAATGACCATCGGAAGATTTCCGAAGAAGAAATAAGCAATTATCAATACAAATATTCCTTTTAAACTTTGAATGATTGATGAACGGGAAGCTGGAATATACTTGTACGAATAAAAAAAGGACAACAATCCCAGAAAAGAACCAAAAAAAGCGCCTAATGCAATGTTCTGAAAGGCTTTAACCGGAATCTCCAGTGGTTGCCCGCTCCAGATAAAATATCCAAGAAAGCATAGAAAAATCCATGCATTCGAATTGAGATTAAAAATTTCAGGACTTGCCTTTCTTACATTCTTTTTTACAATGGCCGAAAAAGTGGCTGCCAACAGGGTATTTATTACCACAAAGCCTGTTCCCGGAATAAAGAACTTACTCCATTCGAGTTCACCCGAATAACTGATCACAAATGCTCCTGTTATAGCCAGCATTCCGCCCAAAGCCTCAATCAAGGAAAATCGCTCCTTCAGAAAGATGATCCCTAATGAAGTGAGGAAAACAGGAAACAAATTGCCCAAAAAGGAAGTTACTGAAGGATCAGAAATTGCCCGAATGGCCAAAAAGAAAGTAACGTTCGAGAGCAGATCAATGGCGGCCAAGATTAAAAGCAGGCTCACAACCTTGCCTGAAAGTTGTTTTATCTCATTAATTTTTCCAGAGAAAACCACCAATAATAAATTGAACAAAAAACCCATACCAAAGTAATAAAGCCCAAACTGAGCCAAATCAACCTGGTTCAGACCAGCCTTGCTAAATACATATAAACTCGAAAAAGAGATGGTACCGATTAGCGCCCAGGTATATCCTTTCCACTGATCAGATTTGATCACAACCGCTTTTTAATCGCCTTTGTGGCTTCTTCGAAGCCTGGTTTTTCGAGTAGGGCAAACATATTCTTTTTGTATGCCTCAACTCCCGGCTGATCGAATGGATTTACCCCTAAAGTATATCCGCTCAAACCGCAGGCCACCTCAAAGAATTGGATCAGTTGACCAAGGAAATATTCGTTTAGTTTCGGAAGAACAATCTGAATATTTGGAACACCACCGTCAACATGAGCCAACATGGTTCCGAGTTCAGCCATTTTGTTTACTTCATCAACACGTTTTCCGGCGAGGAAATTAAGACCATCCAAATCGGCAGCGTCGTTCGGGATCTGAACTTCACGATCAGGACTTGCAATTGAAAGGACCGTTTCGAATAAAGTTCGTTCACCTTCCTGAATGTATTGGCCCATGGAATGCAAATCAGATGAAAAATCAACCGCAGCAGGGAAAATGCCTTTGCCTTCTTTTCCTTCGCTTTCGCCGTAAAGCTGTTTCCACCATTCGGCCAAAAAGTGAAGTTTTGGATTGTAGTTTACAAGGATTTCAACCTTTTTCCCGTTTTTATACAATTCGTTGCGAACAGCAGCATATTGAGCAGCTAAATTTTCTTCGAAAGGCACATCAACTCCGGTTGCCTTTTCCATATCAACAGCGCCCTGAACCAATGCACGAATATCGAATCCGGCGACTGCAATAGCCAGCAAGCCAACAGGAGTCAGCACCGAATAACGGCCACCAACATCATCAGGAATAACAAACGTTTTGTATCCTTCGGTTGTAGCCAGTGATCGCAATGCACCTTTACTTGCGTCGGTAATGGCAATAATTCGTTCGTTTGCTTCAGTCTTTCCGTATTTATCTTCGATGTCCTGTTTCAGCAAACGAAAAGCCAGTGCAGGCTCGGTAGTAGTTCCCGATTTGGAAATCACAGCCATCGCGTATTCTTTGGTTTTCAGCAACTCGCGGAGTTCGAACAGGTAATCTTCGCTGATGTTTTGTCCGGCGAAAAGGATGAACGGATTTTTGCGTTCTTTAAGGTGAGCAAAACTGTCTGAAAGTGCATCAACCACAGCTTTAGAACCAAGGTATGAACCGCCAATTCCGATTACCACAAAAATATCGATGTTATTAGCAACCAGTTTAGCTGCTGTAACTTCGTAATCGGCCAATTCTTCTTCAGTAATTGAGCTTGGTAAATTAGTCCAGCCTAAATGATCGTTTCCTCTTCCTGTTTTGGCAAAAAGCGCGCGATTGTGATTTTCAATCACTTCTTTGTATGAGAAGATTGAGTCTTTTGAAATAAAATCAAAAGTCTTATTNNGCATAATAACCTTCGGCAACCATGTGCATTTCGAGTTGTGCCGAACGGACTGAGTAACCTTTACCGATCATGGTACCAAATGTCCGGTTTCGAGAGAATTGCGAATAAGCGGTTACCAGTAAATCGCCCAGATAGGCCGAGCTTTTGATATCGCGGGTAATGGGGTGAACCTTGTCAACAAAACGCTTGATTTCCTGAATGGCGTTTGAAATCAGCACTGCCTGGAAATTATCGCCATAACGCAATCCATGCACAATTCCGGAAGCAATGGCCACCACATTTTTGAGTACCGAGGCATATTCGGTTCCGTAAATATCGTCGGAAACATGGGTCCGGATATAAGGACATTCAAGCTTAAAAGCAAATGCACGGGCCTTTTTCACATCAGGACAGGCAATAGTCAGGTACGACAAACGTTCCAAAGCTACCTCTTCGGCATGGCACGGACCGGCAATGACCCCAATCCTTTCGTAAGGAATATTAAAAAACTGATGAAGATATTGCCCAACAATCAGATTAACTTCAGGCACAATACCTTTAATAGCCGAAACTATGAACTTTGGGTTCAGATCAACAGTAAGTTCCTTCATCGCATCTTTTAGAAATGCAGAAGGAATAGCAAGAATTACAATGTCAACATCTTCGACTGCCTTGTTTATATCAGTAAAAAAATTTAACCGGCTAACATCGAATTCAACACCCCGCAAGTAGTTAGGATTGTGTTTAAAACGATTGAATTGTTCAATATTATCGGGATTTCGGAAATACCAGTTAACGCTGTTAACATTATGCAGGAGAATTTTTGCAAGCGCAGTAGCCCAACTTCCACTTCCTATAATAGCTATTTTTGAATTTTCAAACATCGTTATATTCCCGGTTACGACAACCATTTGTTCACTTCATCCAATGAAGGGTTACTAAGGCCCAATTTATTTTTTTTGTTAAAACCACAAATGTCGTTAAAAAATTTGCCCGGTTTAACTTCTTTTAAATCTTTAACCTTTTTTAACCCTATTTTCCGGATGACCTCAATCCATTCGGCTGGAATGCCCAATTCCAGAAATTTCTCATCCGAATCAATAGTATCAGCCGTTTTTTCGGGTTTCATCTGCGGAAAGAAAAGCACATCCTGAATGGATAAGTTATTGGTCATGAACATGGTCAAACGGTCTATCCCGATTCCCATTCCTGAAGTTGGCGGCATTCCGTATTCCAATGCACGCAAAAAGTCCTGATCAATAAACATCGCTTCGTCATCGCCTTTTTCCGAAAGTTTCATCTGATCTTCAAACCGTTCGCGCTGTTCAATTGGATCATTTAATTCAGAATAAGCATTAGCCAGCTCTTTTCCGTTTATCATCAGTTCAAAGCGTTCGGTCAGGCCCGGAACCGATCGGTGTTTCTTGGTCAGCGGCGACATTTCGACCGGATAGTCAATAATAAAAGTCGGTTGTATGTAATGATGTTCACATTTCTCGCCGAAAATTTCATCAATCAGTTTGCCTTTACCCATGGTTGGGTCGGTTTCCAGCCCGAGCTTTTTACATATATCACGAAGTTCGTCTTCGGTTTTTCCTGAAATATCAATACCGGTATGTTCTTTTATTGCATCGTACATAGTCACCCGTTTAAAAGGCCGCTTGTAATCAATCTTGACCTCGCCAAGCTGAACCTGCGTTGTTCCATGCAAGGCCAGCACAACCCGCTCAACCATTTCTTCGGTAAAATTCATCATCCATTTGTAGTCTTTGTAAGCTACATAAATTTCCATCACTGTAAATTCCGGATTGTGGGTACGATCCATTCCTTCGTTACGAAAGTCTTTGGCAAATTCGTAAACCCCATCGAACCCGCCAACAATCAGGCGTTTCAAGTAAAGTTCGTTGGCAACCCTTAAATAGAGTGGAATATTTAATGCGTTGTGATGCGTCATGAACGGACGGGCTGTTGCCCCACCAGGAATGGATTGCAGAATCGGAGTTTCAACTTCAAGGAAACCCTGTTCGCTGAAAAACTGTCGCATGGTATTGATGATTTTTGACCGCTTGATAAATGTGTCCTTCACCTGTGGGTTGACAATCAGGTCAACATATCGCTGGCGGTAACGCAATTCAGGATCGGTAACGGCATCAAACAACTGGCCATCTTTTTCCTTCACGACGGGTAGAGGCCGAAGTGATTTGCTGAGTACAGTAAGTTCCTTCACATGCACCGAAAGTTCGCCCATCTGGGTAATAAATGTATATCCTTTTACTCCAACAATGTCGCCAATATCAAGTAACTTTTTAAAGACTTCATTGTAAAGGGTTTTATCTTCATCCGGACAAATTTCATCGCGGTTGATATAGAGCTGCAATCTTCCGGCAGAATCCTGTAATTCAGCAAAAGAAGCTTTCCCCATAATGCGGCGGCTCATCAATCGGCCAGCCAGAACAACATCCTGGTAATTAGCCAATTCAGGATTATATTTTTCCCTGATTTCAGAGGTGGAAACATTTACCGGAAACTCAGCAGCGGGATATGGATCAATTCCTATTTCTTTCATTTTTTGCAATGAATTTCTCCTTATCAGTTCCTGTTCGCTTAATTCAGATAGGCTCATTTCGTGGATAGTAATTAAAATGTCAAAAAAATTTGCGCCAAAGATAGCAAACTATTACAATCAAATTTATTAACAAAATGTGGATTAATGTGATTCAATTACTTTCCATATCTGCGTTCATTTTTTATCTTTGAGAAATTTTTGTAAAAACAAGCTTGTTCTGAATAAAAACGAATGGATAAAGTCTGGAATATTAAAAAGGAAGGCGATATAAATATCATTAAACATTTATCGGCTGCGCTAAATGTCAATATGATTATTGCCAATCTTTTAGCCCAAAGGGGCATTACCAGCTATGCCGAAGCCCAGGCTTTTTTCAGACCTAAATTAACCGATCTCCACGACCCTTTTCTGATGAAAGATATGGACAAGGCCGTGGAGAGACTTGAGAGGGCCATTGGCAATCAGGAGAAAGTTTTAATCTATGGCGATTATGATGTTGACGGCACCACATCGGTCGCGATGATGTACCAATTTCTCCGTAGCCGAATCAAAAATCTCGACTATTACATTCCCGACAGATATTCAGAAGGATACGGAATTTCGAAAACCAGTATCTTATTCGCTGCCGAACAAAAAATAACTCTGGTGATTGTGCTCGACTGCGGAATTAAAGCAGTTGAAAAAATAAAGATGGCCAAAGACCTGGGTATTGATTTTATCATTTGCGACCATCACAATCCCGCTGATACTATACCCGATGCCGTTGCAGTTCTGGACCCTAAAAGGCTGGATTGCTCCTATCCCTACAAAGACCTTTCGGGTTGCGGTGTAGGATTCAAGCTCCTTCAGGCATTTTCGAAAAAGAATCATATTCCATTTGCAGAACTGGCTGACCTTCTGGATTTACTGGTTGTCAGTATAGCTTCAGATATTGTTCCAGTAACAGGCGAAAACAGGGTCCTGGCCCACTACGGGCTGAAGAAACTCAACTCCTCTCCCAGCATTGGCCTAAAAACCATCATGCAATATTCGGGTTTAAATTCAGAAGAAATATCGGTGAGTGATATCGTTTTTAAAATTGGCCCCCGGCTCAATGCTTCAGGAAGGATCGAACACGGTAAAAAATCGGTTGCTATTTTAACTGCAACAAACGAAAAGGAAGCGATGCTTTTGGGAGATGAAATAAATTCGTATAACGAAATCAGGAAAACTTTGGATCGTGACATTACCCAGGAGGCGTTGGAAATGATTGAACGTGATCCCGGACACGAGGCAAAAAATGCAACAGTATTATACAACCGCGACTGGCACAAGGGAGTTGTCGGCATTGTAGCATCGCGGTTAACCGAGCACTTCTATCGCCCTACTGTGGTACTTACCGAATCGAATGGTCTGGCAACCGGATCGGCCCGGTCGGTGCGCGATTTTGATTTATATGAAGCTATTGGCGCCTGCAGTGATTTGCTGGAATCTTATGGAGGACACATGTATGCAGCCGGCCTGACAATGAAGATTGAGAACATTTACGAGTTTTCGAAGCGCTTTGAAGAAATTGTAACAAAACAAATTACCAACCAGCAGCAAACTGAATCAATTGAGGCTGAAGCCAAAATACTACTTTCGGATATTACTCCCAAATTCTACCGCATACTGAAGCAATTTGCACCTTTTGGCCCACACAACATGGTGCCGGTTTTTGTTACCGAAAATGTACTCGACAGTGGAACCAGTCGTGCAGTAGGAAAAAATCAGGAACACTTAAAACTTGAACTGATCGAACCAACCAGCAACTCATCAAAATTTGCCGGAATTGCTTTTAATCAGTCGCACCATTTTGATGCCATTACTCAGGGGTTACCTTTCGACATTTGTTATTCGATTACTGAAAATGAATTCAAGGGGAAAACCAATCTGCAGCTCTACATTCGGGATATACAGGCTAAGGAGTATTAGGAGCGAGTCCTCCTTTTTATCCAGTTTTCAGTTTCAGGTATTTATGCCAAACATGCCACCAATATACAAACCAGATTTTTTTTTGTACTTTTGAATAATGCAGCAAAAAGAAATAAACAAGGAAAAACTAATCAAGTATTGGACTGAAAATTCAGACGAAGATTTTGATACAATGATTACGATGCTTGAAAATCATAAATATAACTGGGCTTTATTTATTGGACATTTATTGATAGAAAAACTATTAAAAGCACTTTATTTAAAAACTAACAATGAATATCCTCCATTTATTCACAATCTTCTTAGCTTGGCTGAAAAGTGCAGATTGGATTTAGACGAAGAACAAAAAATATTTTTTGCAACAGTTACTGCTTTTAATATAAATGCGCGATATGATGACTATAAAATGAGTTTTCAGAAAAAATGCACACCCGAATTCACATCTGATTGGGTTGAAAAAATTAAATCGAACAGAAAATGGATAAAAAAACTGATAATTCAATAAAACAGTTTATTCTTAAAGTTGCAGATTGCACTCCTGGATTCGTAACTGCATATTTATTTGGATCTTATGCAAAAAATAATCAAAGACCTGATAGCGATATTGATATTGCATTAATTATTGACGAGCTAAACGATTCAGACAAATTTGATACTCAGGTTCAACTTATGCTGTTAGCGTCACAATTTGATTCCCGGATAGAGCCACATCCTTTGTCTAACTTGGATTTAATTTCTGACAATCCATTTGCACATGAAATTCTAAAGACTGGAATAGAAATATCATTCAAAAGAAACACAAAAATCCAATAACGAAATAATAAGCGGCCTTAAAAGCTTTAAAAACATCCTAAATACAATAATATTTAGCTTTGAAATGACCATTTCTAACCTATACTGAATTTATGATTTCAGTTTTACTGGTAATGCTAACAGGCATTCTGACCGGTTTTGCCATCAACCGGTATCCTCTGGCGGTCAAAACAAACGATCGGCTTATTTCCGGCGCTATTTACGTCTTGTTATTTCTGCCTGGCATTTCAGTGGGGCTGAACAAAGCCATCGTGCAAAATCTGGATAAAATCGGAATTCAGGCTTTGATAATAACTGTTGGAGCTATTTTCAGGAAGTGTTCGGTATTCAGCGGAGTTATCCTGACCATACTGGTTCCGTTTCTGGTCACTTTTATCCTGAAATAGGGTTAGATCAATAATTGGCTTAACTGATCAATGACCAATGTCCCGGTTTGCTGAAGTACAGTTTTTGACTGATGTCCGTTAGCTACCAAAACACATTGACAGCCCAACTCTGTGGCGACTTCAAAATCATGAACAGTATCGCCAATCAGAATCAATTGACTGGAATCCAAATCCAAACCGGAAATCAGCCGCTGGCCGTTTTCAGTTTTGGAAACCGCATAATGATCATCCAAACCGGATACCTGTTCGAAAAAATGATTAATTTGATAGTGAGAAAGGCAATGATCGAGCGTATCCTGTTTCATGGCTGATAAGATAAACTGCCGAATGCCGGAGAATCTGAAACGATTAAGTATGGAGACCGAATCAGGATGTAACCGGCAGTCGTTCACCAGTTCATTATATCTGTCAATAAACTCCCGGGCTGGTATTTCAAAAGGTTCACGTTCAAAATCAAATCCGATTTTCTGGTAATAATCTTTTACCGGAAAAGTAAACACCTGTTTGTAATGGTCAATTGATAACTCTGGCAGGTTTCTTTGGGCCAGCATTCCGTTCATGGTTTCAACGGCCAATCCGGCATCGTCGAGCAGTGTCCCGTTCCAATCCCAGATTATCCCTTTGATGTGCTTGAACATGTCAGGCCTTGACACTATTTCGTTTGTTTATCAGGGGATTTATATACATCTGCAGGAACATTTCGCGGATTATTTCCGAATCGCCCTGGATGAGCGCTACAGCTTCGTCCATCATCGAAATAAATTGGTTATATTGCTCCGGCGTATAATGCTCACCATTCAGGCTGGTATGATTTAAAACATCTTCGGCGATATAATTATTGGGCCAAAGTTCGAAATTGCTGTAAATCTGCTGATCAAGGTAATTGGCCAATTTTTCAATCTGGACCGGGATTGGCTCATCACTTTCAGGAAGCTGATTGGTAATTGGTTCACCAAAACTAAAATGAACGCGGCCTTTAGGCCTGACCAAACCTTCACCCATACTTTTTAAATCATCTTCCTGGGTTTTTTCAAATCCTTCGGTCTGCTTCTTATACAATTCAGCAACTTTTGAAATTCCACAAGGTTCTATTTCGTATGAAATGGAAATAGGCACAATCCGTAGTTCCCTGAATCCCTCGGCAAACTCTTTGATATTGCTCAAATTCAGCATTTTCAACAGCGAAAGTTGTGTTTTATCGTTACCATCTTTGGTCCGGCCTTCCCGTTGTGCAATCCAAACCGAAGTGTTTTTTTGTGTAATATCACGGCGAATATATTCTGAAAGCTTTTTGGACGCCATTAATAATTCGCGCACAGGCAGGTTACGGCGAACAACAAATGTCCTGTTCAATTTTACCGCATATTCAATCCACTTCTCAATCAGCAGGTTATTTCCAATTGCAATTTCTGTGGTATTCATCCCTTCCAGCACAATCAGGTAATTGATTAGGGCTGAATCCAGAATTATATCACGGTGATTGGAAATAAATAAATAGCTTTCATTTTTATCCAGATGTTCTAGTCCGCTGGAAGTCAATCCATCAGTAGAACGCTTCAGGATCAGATCTTCAACCAACTGATAGACAAATTGAAACTGCAAATCTTTGACTGTATTTACCTGGGCAAGTAAAAGCTTAACCTGATCTATTTTGGCCTGATCCTGAAAAAGAAACTTTAGAATATGTTGGAATCCTTCATCATGAAGAAGTAAACGGAGATAATGATTAACCTCGGAATCATTGAATGGACGAATATCGTCGAAATTAATTTTATGAACCATCCCAAATTCAATATTTGAAGCGCAAATATAGCAATTCAGAACCGATACCGCAATTGAATTTTTATTTCCGATTTCGTTGATGCATCAACTTCCATTTCTTCATCTTTTTGCGCAAACTGATGAGTTGATGCAAATTTCAGCCAAAGTGTAATTTTATCACCCAACTGTTGTTCAAAATTCAAATAGCTTCGGATTCCATGCCCATAGAGAGCCGGAATTGAGAAAGAATACAACACATCGTTTTCGTAAGCATAAAGCCTGGAATTATATGCTTCCGTATGAAAATAGGCCAACCTGCCATTCATCGAAAATGTCCTTTCGGCTGGTGTAAAAAATACATCCTGGCAAATCAGTATTCCCTTCTCATTGCTCTGTTTGGAATAAAAGGATAATTCCATCCGGCTTTTCAAGCTAAACTGCTCATTGAAGCCGTGGCTAAAATTAAACCTGAGCCGGTTAATCTTTTGCTGTTCGTTGTATTTCATATTATCGGAAATCATTTTTTGAGCTTTTTCTTCCTGAAAAAACCGCATGTAAAAATTGGTTTCGCGCGACGGATTGAATGCCAACTGGACAAAAAATTCAGCTCCACCCGATGGCGCTGCGGTAAGGTATTTCAGCCATTGGAACCTGAAAAAATCGGAATAAGCCGAAATGATCCAATGAGGGGCCGGAAATATTTTTGCCCCCAGATAGAAAGCATGTTCATCGTTAACCTTCGATGATTCGGTAAAGGCACTCGCAAAATAGCTGAAATAGGTTTTATTGATATTCCGGTAAACCGCCGACAATTCCATATTCGAAACAGGTTTAAGTATTGCGCCTGCCAGAAAGGCCTTCCCTGAACTGGAACTTACAGCAACTTCGCCAAAAAGAAATACATTTTTTACCGATCCTTTCCAGTCAAAACCGGCAACCAGGCTTTCCTTTCCTTCAGGCAGGAATTGGTTATAGGGTTCACCATCGCGGTTCATTTCCACATCGAAACGATTGTAAACAGCGGTCACTCCAAACGACCAGCGATTGTAGGAATAGGTAAGATTTCCGCCACCGGTTAATTGCGATACTGCATTTTCGCCTGTTAGTTCTGATCCGGCGCGGTGATATCCACTGGTTTGAAATGCCCCGAAGTAAGCTTCCCCATCCAGTGTATCCAGATTAGCATCCAACTTTTTCAAGGATAAAAAAGGGTGAATTGTAAAATGCCCGTAATTAATGCGGCCAGCTAATCCACGAAAATAAAGGTTTTCGTCGGTTGAAGAATAGGATCGGATACCCTGAGCTGACCGGAAAACCTGTGTTGTTTCACTTGACTTACCCATCGAAAATCCCTGCCAGGCAACCAATCCCTGACCAAACCGCACATGATAATCGCCTGCAAAAATACGGTTCCCATTCCTTCCTGCCCTGAAATTGGCAAATGCGCTTGTATAATCGAAACCGTGTTTATTTGACTGAGAGAAGAAAGCTTCGCCCGGGTCCTTTTCGGCAACAAGCCCGTATTCTACTCTGGAAGAGGTTTGCTTCAGCCGCAGGTAATATCGTTCAGCAGCGCCTTCATATTTCGATTCATTCGGTTCGCTGGGATTCTGAAAGGTACGGGTTCCGCGTAGAAACAAATCTCCTGAGGATGTTTTTCGTGAAGGGCCAGACTTTTCAGTATCGAAACTGATAAATGGCTCTATTTTCTGAAGAACATCCGGTGAAAACCCTTCAATCGAAGCCATCTCATAAAGGGAGTAAATAGTACCTGTTTTTTCGCGAAAGCTGACCAGATTATTGATTTGAACCTCGGATAAAAAGTGTAACCGTATCATTTCTTCAGGAGTTGCCCAATTTATTTTTAACTGATTTTGTTTTAAGCTCTCCAAATCATCCAATATATCCTGAATATTGGCATCATCGCCCAACTCCCCCCCTACCGATTCAAGCAAATCTTCTACTGTTTGTTGCACAACTGGTTGCTGTGCATGAGCCATTGATGCAAAAAGGATAACAGTCACGAGGAATGAAAGTTTTTTCATCAAAATTGAATCTGAAATGATACCGATGGTGAATTACCTAAATATTGATGGTAGGTTGTGGCAAAATCCATGGTCAGTTTTTTGACCTGAAATCCAAAGCCTGCCGAAAGTTGGTAAGGTTTGCCCGAAATGCCTGTCCGCAAATAGGCTCGATCCCTGATGTTATATTCCATACCAGTCTTTACTTTCAAATGGGTGGTCAAGTTGTTTTCGAGTTCCGACATCATGCTGAATGATTCCGAAAAGTGGTACAAAACTCCAAAATTGATCAGGCTTGGGTACTGAAAATTTCCGGAGCTTGTTTTGATTGTGGTTTTATATGGATTGACGACATGTAGGCCAAGCAAAAGCTGACCGGTAACCAGGTATTGAAATCCAAGCTCGATACCGGCTGAACCCAACGACCTATTCTCTTCTGAAAAGAATAACCAGTAATAATTGAATTGAAGGCCGAAGTTTAACTTCTCTGAAAGATGCCTCGCATAGGCTATTCCAAGTTTATCCTGACGAAAAGGGATTTTTCCAAACTGATAAAACGAAACCGCAAAAACCGATGATTGAATAGGAACGACCAGTAATCCGGCTCGGGTTGATAATTCATTGACCAGAAAGCGATTTTCGAAAGATCCTCCTATTTCAATCTTGTTAATAACGGCCAACCCAGCCTGATTGCCAAAAACCGACCAGCAGTCGGACAATACGGATGATGATCCTGCCAAGGCTTGAACTCTTGAGCCGGGGAGAAAAATTCCCTGAGCTTGCAGATCGTGATCAACAAGTAATGCCATAGAAAAAATAAGGACTGAAAACAATTTCATAACTGTAATCAAAAAAATTCCTGAAATGAAAATTTCAGGAATCAATTCATTGCATACAAGTTACAAATCTTTTGTTAACAAGTCAAGTCTAATTGGTCTTAAATCTGAATTTTATTTCGGAAAGGTCTTTATTGGCTTTTTCAATTTTAATTTTCAGGTTTTCCTTAAACAAATCAAGTTTAGCTGCAAGTTCCGGATCACCAAGCGCCATCATTTGAACAGCGAGAATGCCGGCATTCTGAGCGCCATTAACAGCAACTGTAGCGACCGGAATTCCGGGAGGCATCTGAACGATTGCCAACAATGAATCCAACCCGTTTAAACTGGCATTAATTGGCACTCCGATGACGGGCAGCGTAGTCATGGAAGCGATTACACCGGGCAAATGGGCTGCCATTCCTGCAGCAGCTATAATCACCTGGATACCACGTGCTTTTGCTCCTTTTGTAAAAACTTCAACAGCATCGGGGGTTCGATGAGCCGACAATGCATTAATTTCGAAAGGAACCTCAAATTCATCCAGAATTTTTGCAGCAGCTTCCATTACACCCAAATCGGAGGTGCTTCCCATGATAATACTAACTTTTGGTTCCATATTTTAAATATTAAATTTCACCGGATTGAATTTGTTTTGTTACTTTGTCGCTTTATTTTTCAAGCCAAAAATAAACTAAAAAACTCAAGAAAAAAATTACTTGTATTTATTCAATCTGGAGCATAATGAAAAAAGTAACTATAAATGATCTTGAATTCGAACTATTTATTCCCTACGAAAAGATCAGGTCAATTGTTGAAGAAATGGCAGAAAGAATGAATCAGGATTTTGAAGGAAAAAGTCCACTTTTTCTATGCATTCTAAACGGTTCTTTCATGTTCGCAACCGAAATTTTTAAACGCATTTCATCGCTCGATGCTGAAATTACATTCATTAAGCTTGCCTCCTATTCAGGAACTAAAACCAGCGGAGAGATTAAGCAACTGATTGGTTTAAACGAAGACCTGACCGGACGCATGGTTGTTGTTTTGGAAGACATTGTTGATTCCGGAATCACTATTGCCAATACTATTAAACAAATTCAGGAGAAAAATCCTTCAGAAATTAAAATTGCTACCCTACTTCTTAAACCAGATGCACTTAAAATCAAAATTCAACTCGACTATGTAGGCATCGAAATTCCGAATGACTTCATTGTTGGATACGGTCTGGATTACGACAGGAAAGGTCGTAATTTAATTGACATTTATAAAGTAATCGAAAAGTAACCTAAACTGAAATTAATGTTAAACTTAATCTTATTTGGCCCTCCGGGCGCAGGGAAAGGCACTCAGGCTGATTTTCTCATTGAAAAATTTAAACTGAATCACATTTCCACAGGTAATCTGTTACGCCGTCAGATTGCATCTGGAACAGAGTTGGGACTTGCGGCAAAAAGTTATATGGACAAAGGTTTTCTGGTACCCGATTCGATTGTAATAGGAATGATCAGGACAAAACTTCTGAAAAATAAAGAAGCCAACGGATATGTTTTTGATGGCTTTCCGCGTACAGTTGCTCAGGCAAAATCACTCGATGATTTATTGAGCGAAAATGGTATGGCTATTTCGGGTATGTTGTGCCTCGAAGTGGAAAAAAAAGAATTGATAGATCGTTTACTCTATCGTGGAATAACCTCTGGTCGTCCTGACGATCAGGATGTTTCAATCATCGAAAACCGAATACAGGTTTATACTGAAAAAACCATGCCTTTGAAGGATTATTACAAGGCTCAGAACAAATATTACAGAGTTGATGGGACAGGTTCAGTTGAAAAAATTGCTCAACGCCTGATCGAGACTATATCCACACTGGGAACTTGAAACTTTAAACTTTGAAATTTTTTTATGGCCGATACAAATTTTGTTGATTACGTTAAAATATATGCCAGATCGGGCAATGGAGGACCGGGTTCTGCCCACTTCCGAAGAGAAAAAGGCGAACCTAAAGGTGGCCCCGACGGAGGCGACGGAGGACGCGGCGGCCATGTGATCCTGCGGGGCAATGCCCAAATGTGGACTCTGCTGCATTTAAAATACTGCCGTCATGTATTTGCAGGACATGGAGAATCCGGTGGAAAGCAATCACGTCACGGAGCCGATGGTGAAGATATTTACCTCGATGTTCCACTCGGTACATTGGCAAAAGATACCGAAACAGGTGAATTCCTCTTTGAAATTACTCAGGATGGTGAAACGAAAATACTTGTACAGGGAGGTCGGGGCGGTCTCGGAAACACTCAATTTAAATCGGCAACCCTGCAGGCGCCACATTTTGCCCAGCCCGGTGAGCCTTTCATTGAAGCATGGTTTACGCTCGAATTAAAAATTCTGGCCGATGTCGGTCTGGTGGGTTTCCCCAATGCCGGAAAATCAACATTGCTTTCGGTTGTTTCGGCTGCCAAGCCTAAAATAGGCGATTATCCCTTTACCACACTGGTTCCAAATCTGGGAATTGTAAGCTACCGCGACAATCAATCCTTCGTAATGGCCGATATTCCGGGAATAATTGAAGGCGCTCACGAAGGAAAAGGACTCGGACTCCGATTCCTGCGCCATATCGAACGCAATTCGATGCTCCTTTTCATGGTTCCTGCTGACGCTAAAGATTATCGAAAAGAATTTGATATCCTGATTAATGAATTACAGGAATATAATCCTGAGTTGCTGGATAAAGAACGTTTTTTAGTGATAAGCAAAAGTGATTTCCTTGACGAGGAATTGATTGCAGAAATCAGCAAGGAACTCCGTGATATTCCGCATTTGTTTATTTCGTCGGTCACCGGACAGGGAATCATTCAGCTCAAAGATAAAATCTGGCAAATTCTAAATAAATAAGTTCGAAGTGCCTAAAGTTCGGAGTGCCTAAAGTACTTTTTATACTCCGAACTCTAGGCACTCCAGGCACTTTAGGCACTTTTTTATGGAAGTAATCAAACAAATAGATCAGTCGCTGTTTTTGTTTCTGAACGACATTCACAGTATATTCTGGGATAAAGCGATGTTTTTATTTTCCAGTCGGGAAATCTGGATTCCATTCTATTTGCTCATCATTTACGTGATCATAAAAACCTTTAAAAGGAATTCAATTTACATTCTTATCCTGATCGGTCTCTCCATTGCTTTGAGCGATCAGTTTTCGGTAATGATCAAAAATCTGGCCGAACGCCTTCGTCCTTCAAACGATCCGGCAATCAGCAACCTGATACACATCGTTAATAATTACCGTGGCGGAACTTTTGGTTTCTTTTCTTCACATGCTTCAAACTCATTCACGATTGCTGTAATTGCCAGTCTGTTGTTTAAAAACCGAATGTTCTCAATCCTGATATTCACGTGGGCTATAATTGTATCGTACACGCGTATTTATCTGGGATTACACTATCCCGGCGATATTCTGACCGGATGGCTATGGGGCGCACTTATCGGTTTTGGATTTTACAAACTCATGGTTTTCATACAGCAGCGCTATTTCAAATCTAACTTTCCTGAAATCAGGATAAAGGCCATAAAAAAAGAAGATGCACTCGTTTTACTGTTCTTTGTTATTATCTATGTAGCGACTATACTTGTTACCATAAACAGGTTAAACAAATATCAGTTCTTCGTCTAATGAATTCAAAAATACTCCTGAAATACCAGGCGTTTGCCCAACATGTTATTTTACAAACCTTCATCTTTTTGCACTAAAGGAGTGTTTAGTGTAGTAATATCAGTTGAAATTAATTCTCCGTTAGATGCGGTAAGCATTAATCTGAATAACTCGTGATTTCCCGGTATTTGTATAGATATTCGGGCTCCTTTACCAATATCCTTAATTGCAAGATAATTGCCATTGATATCACATTTGACTAACGACCACTCAAAATTCAAATCTTTCATCTGATTACCAAATTTCCAACCTAGTTTATCATCATAACACATAGCATTGTACTCCAACTTCATATTTTCATATATAGGAGTGGCTGGTTTCAGGATTCTGATTTTGGGTGATTCAACTTTAAGATTAGATCCTTGCAGTTTATTTTTCAGGTTAAAATAATCGGCTTTATATCTACTTTTAATATCAGTAATTCCGCTAAAAAAAACTTTGTTGCTTTCGTGCTGATCTTGCCAGGCTGTTATAAAAAATGATGAATTAGTATCAAATACTTCTGGTTTTATTAGAATGTTAACATCAATTTCGCTGAATACAAAATCAATTTTGGATAGGTTCAAATGAACTAATAAAGATTTAAGAAATTTATCTTCTTTTACAACCAATCCGAGTGCATCTATTCCTTTAAAGTTGTCCATCAGCATTTTAGAATTCTGAACAGATTGTGAATTAACTTCAAGGTCAACTATTATCGGCCTTTCGGAATCAATCTCCTTCATTTCCCTAACTAAGTTTTGTAACCATAAAATGTAAGCGCTGTTTTGATAAAGAAGTCGGGGTTTAAGGAAAAAATCCTTCTGATTGTATTGCACATCATTTTGAATGTTCCACGATGTTATGTGGGAATCCCGCTTTTCTTTGGCGATTTTTTCAAGAATAGTCTTTTTAAGTTCTTTCGTTTTGATAGTATCTTCTACAAAATCAATTTCAGCCGAAATCCAAAAGCCGTAAGAAACATTTAGATTAAATTCTTTGGTAATGTTCAGGATATTATAATCATAAACTGAATTTCCATCAAATTTAATGGTATTAATACCCAGATTCTTTATTCTTTTAAAGTCAGACAATAAATTCTTTCGACTTAAAACATGATAATCCTTTCTCCAATCATGCCCATTTTTAAGATTTATTCCCTTTATATTCTTTATTTCTTCCGTTATTAAAGGAAATATAGTCTTCTCATTCGATTTAAAATTTGGTATAGGATAGAATACGTAATCAGGTACTTCCTTACTGCTGAATGAATTTTTAATCACCTGGTTATTAGCTATTGTCCAATCCAGATAAAGATCAGGGTTCGATTCTTTAGGGATGTTATTATCAACTTTACTGGTAAAGTAGATGACCGATTTAATTTCCTTGAATTCATTTTCAATGGTAACAAAAGCATTATTAAGCCATTCATTTTGCTTCAGTTCCTTCTTAAGTGTTCCGAACTCTGAAATCATCACCGGTGTAGTTGGAAGTTTTTTGAATTCATCATGAAATGGTTTATACAGGTCATCAAATTCGTACCATTTCTTATCCTGATTTAGCAGTCCATAATTTAAAATATTCACACCAATCCAATCAACATATTCAACTCCCGGATAAAATGATGCTACATTCTCTGATTTCCAGGGATTCCATACCCACATAACATTGCTTACATCTTTATTTCTGAAAATTTCACAGGTGCGAATCCATGCTTTTTTAAATTTTAATGACGCATCATTGCCGCTTACAAACCATGGATAATAAGGATTGTCAAATTCGTGAGCAAATCTTAAGAAAACAGGTCTGTGTAAATTCTTTAGTTTTTCTGCAAAGTCAGTAATATAACTATCAAAAAAACCTTCTTCTATGAGTTCATATACATGTTTACTGTTATTAATTTCATCTGCAAACGTATTTAACCATGGTTCCCAGGTAATCATTGGAATTGATTCTTGCTTATAGATCGAATCCAGTAAAGATTGCGGGAAACTAGAATTAATATCTTTTTTCCAGGCTATATAAAGCGAAATAATGTCGAATTTCTCATTTATTTGATTGGAGACTTCTTTTACATTTTTTAAACTGGTAATTCCATTGTCGTTTTGGGGCGCAAAAATACCAAGGTAGTTGATGAAATGCTTATTCTGAACTTCTGGAGTAACACCTCCCCACTTCTCATATTCAATTTCATGCTGAATATACATTGATGTTGCCAAAATAAAAACAATTGCCGGCAATGCTGCTCTACGAAGAATTTGAAAACCAAAGTTTTGCAGCCTGAAGAATCCTGAAATATGTTCGCCTATTGATTCAGAATGATGCTTAACCACTTTTTGTTTTTGGTAGGCAAATAATAAAGTGTAAAACATGAAACTTGCATTCAGCAATGCAAAGCCAGACATAAAAATCGAGAATGGAGTATAATCTATTGACAGGCCGTAAATCACAGCGATTACTGAAATTACGCCAACAAAAAGGTTGGGTATTAAGATTTTCCAGCTCGTGCTCTCTTTATCTTCTTTTGGTGTAGGCAGATAAGGAACTCTTTTGCGAATTATTGTGTAAATTAATCCTATAATATAAATCCACCAGGTACAGGTCTGCAACAATCCTCCAATCAAATGTACACCCCTTTCACTTTTATACATTACCCATTGCTGCACAAAAAGCCGAATTCCAACAATGCAAATGAATATCGGGGCGAATATCAAACCAAAATTTATGATATTTCCTTTCCATGGTGTGGTTGCAGTAAATAAAGAAATTATTGGAATTAAAAAGCTGATCAGATAAGTGATGCCAGAAAGATAATGAAATGGCAGAATTCCGTAATGAATTTTCTGGCGCCACGAAAATTTCCTGAAAAGTTTGGGATAGACGGAAACTAACAATTCCAGTGTTCCTCTCGACCATTTCAATTGTTGCTTATAATAAGAAGTAAGCGAAGCGGGAACCAAGCCTTTTGTATATACTTTGGGCACATAAATGGATTTCCATCCTTTGGCGTGCAATTGCATGGCCGTATGCATATCTTCTGATAAACCAGCTGCATGGCCGCCAATTGAGTCTAAAGCTTTTCTTCTAAATACACAGTTTGCCCCAATGGCATTAACTGTACCATAAGAATTCATGCTCATCATTACAGGGCCGTAAAAATGAAAGGTTTGTTCAGCAGCCCCTTTTGCTACCGCTGACTCTTTTACATTGTAATAAGACTGAACGGTTTGAACAAAACCAATAGTATCATCCTCAAAATAAGGAATAGCTTCTTCTAAAAAATTAGGTCTAGGTACATGGTCAGGATCGATGATCAGGCAAAGGTCACCTTTCGCTTGTAAAAGGGCATTATTTATATTCCCTGCCTTAGCATCTATCCTATTATTTCTGGTTACATGAATAATATGATTGCCCTTACAAAAGTCTTTTAAATAGTTATCATTCGCTTCATCACATAAATAAGTAGTATGCGGATATTTCATTTTCTGAATGGCAAGAAGGGTCTCTTTTACCATTTCATAAGGTTCTCCGGGAAAATAAGTTGTAAAAACATCTACCGTCAGATTTGAATTGGTTTTTGGTTTAACGGGGATAGAAATATCCCAATAATGATACCAGATATAGATAACTTTCAAAGAATCATATCCAATTGAAACAATCAATATCCAAAACAGAAAATGGTTTTCAATTGTAACTGGCTGTAAAAACCAATAAAAAAAATTGGCAAAGCTCAACAATCCAAGGAAGATCATCAACCTTATAGTTATCTTTTCTCTCTGATTAGGAGCTTTAATTATGTTGCCTTTACTCATTTGTTATTTAAAACGTAAAATGGGGTGTTCGTAGTTGCAAAGTTTCCATTCTGATCATAAATATAAGCAAAAATCCGATATGGGCCTTCAATGGCCGGGACACGAAATGTAACTAAGCTATCTTCCGGATTTTCAATGCAGCCCAAGATTCTTTTTGTCAATTTTTGTTTGGCGTTTGCCCCATAATAGTTCCAGCCTTCCTCATATATTTCCCAGTTGAATGTTAGTGTTGAATCTTTCTCCCCATCTATAAACACCTGTGCTTTTTTCATTTCATTCGGTTTGAATACCAAATTATCCCTTGCCCCTTTTTTTTCGACGAGCATATATCTCATTCGGGGAGCATGATCAGTGTTTTTAGGTTGGTTTTTCCAGCAATTTTGCAGTTCATAATAAGCTTGTGATTTTCTTCCCTGATTATCGATGAAACTAAACCAGGTGTGTGTAATTTCCTGTTTCTGGCCCCAATAAAAAACCAGGTTACCAAGGCATGCTCCATCTTTCCCACTTGTAATAATTTCATATCTTTCCCTGATTTGCTCAGCTTTTTTTGAGCTGGTTGGTTCAATTGGCGCCTGCCATTTACTCTTTTCCGATTCCCAATGACCGTCAGAGCCCCATTCACTTATGTAATAGGGTTTTGGCCCAAATAAAAAAGATATTCTTGAAGATGTAAAATTAAAGGTTTTTATTTTAGCGAATATATTATATGAAACTAAATCTATTTCCGGAGAATTGAGGTAGATACTTTCCATTTCCTTTGAAGTATCAAATGCAATTATTGTCGTACACACCGGATGATTTGGATCTTCGAGGTGAATAATATCAATTAATTCATTATAAATTTTAATGAAATTAATTTCCTGGCTATAATTTGATTTCCTGAAAAAATTGATTAATCTTCTTTTATACAAGATAATAGGATAACGCACTTCATTGCCTAAATTCCACATTAACAGAGCTGGATGGTCTTTATATTTATTAACCAGAACTTTAATTTTTTGTTTTAGAATGTTGTTGGCATCCGTATTTAAATATGAATTGTACTGCGTCGTATATTTTGGTAAGGGAATATCAACAACCACCGCTAACTTATTTTCATGCGCTTCATCTAAAATATGCTGGATGTTAATGGTATCATAAACCCGAACTGTGTTTGCTCCAATTTCAGCCAGCTCTTTTAAATGAGTGTTTCCTCCAGCGCCTTTGATATAAAATGGGCTTCCATCTCTTATAAGTTGAAATCCATTATCAGTCTTTTTGATAAAAACTGTTCTGGTTTCATCTATTCGTTTTTCGCCATGAAGATATTTTAATGTGAAAAATCCCATTAAAATCATGCAGATAATCCCAATAAGGAACAAGATAAATAGTTGTTTTTTCATATAAAACCTGGCAACCTTTTCGAATTAAACAAATATAGTGACTATCGAAATGATTATCATTATAACATTTAGTCTAATTTATTGTTTTTTAAAAAAATGAGATACCTGAATTAATATCCACATATTTCATTTTTGCTGATTTGGTTTGCTACAACTAAAATTACCACTTCTTCAACAATGTTATTAATCATGCTATTCAAAATAAACAGTATATTCGATATTAAATAAAATCATCATAAAAAATGACTTTTAAAGGAACATCCTTCAATCTGTCCCTAACCAAAGATCAAACGCTGATGCTAAAAGCAATTGGAATATTGCTGATAGTGATCCATAATTTTTCACGATGGATTGATCCCATAACAGGGGAGTCTGAATTCACATTCAGCCAATCTGCTTTGCCTACTGCTATTCATATAGGAAGCACCAATGCGTGGATGTTTTTTAAAGCATTTTTTAATTATTTTGGCCATTACGGAGTACAATTGTTTATTTTCCTTTCGGGATATGGACTTGTCCAATCTTATCTTAAGGAGAAACAATCATACATAAAATATGTTTATCACCGCTTCCAAAAGCTCTATCCATCATTGGTAGTGGCAATCCTGCTTTATTTAATCTATCAGGTTTTTGTCATGCACCAGTTCCCCAAACTGGAAATATTACCCGACTTATTGGCACATTTGACATTGACCGCTACGCTTCTGCCAGGTAAAGGCCAATCTGTAGTTGGCCCGAGGTGGTTTTATTCAACTATTTTTCAGTTATATCTTATATTTCCTTTACTCATAAAAGTTTATTCGCGTTATGGTTCCCGATGGCTCCTTATTATAGGTTTATTGGCATGGACTTTAACACAGATGTATGCCCATTTTGACAACCTCTATCAGGTCAACATAAGGGAAACATTTATTGGCCAGGTACCTGTGTTCATCCTTGGTATTTGGTTTGGGACTGATTACAAAAAATGTATTTCGTGGTACATGGCGTTAGCGTTATTTGTATTATTTTGCGTTGGATGCTACTTTCAAGTATCCACCCCACCATTACC
>DMSQ01000058.1 GCA_003457135.1 Prolixibacteraceae bacterium | reverse complement strand
TAATAAAGATTTTACCTTTTTGCTTTCCGGCGATTTCGCAACTTCTGCATTTAATATCTCCCATTACTTTGCCTGAAGCGCCAATGACCAATCTTCCTTTGGTATCGATATTGCCAGTTAATTCTCCATCAACCCGAAAATCGCCATCAGAAAGAATATCTCCTGTAATCCGGGTTCCAATTGCAATCAGGTTAATAACCTGCGGATTAATTTCGTGCGTTTCTTTTGCCATCGCTTTTTGTTTTTTTTAAACGAACTCCAAATATAGCAAATTGGTTCTTATTTTATAAAATGATAGAGAAAGGTCATTGTACCTTCAAAGGCAGGTTTACGGTTTCCTTCAATTTCCATACAAATATCCAACTGAATTTTTGTAATCCCCCTAAGGTTTGTAACCGACCGCAATACCACCTGGGTCCGGATCCTGCTATTGACTTTAACCGGTTGATTAAACCTGAAATTATCGATACCGTAATTGACCAGCATTTTGATGTTTTCAACCTGAATAATCTCGTCCCACATGAAAGGTAAAAGCGAAAGGGTAAGATAACCATGAGCGATTGTACTTCCAAATCCACCCTCTCTTTTTGCCCTTTCTTCATCCACATGAATCCATTGATGATCGAAGGTCGCATCGGCAAACTTGTTGATCTGTTCCTGAGTGACAGTCATAAAGCTCGAAATGCCAAGCTCCTGACCAACATGCTTTTCAAATTCCTCGTGACTTCTGACAATCAGTTTTCCCATGACCGGATTGATTTAGATTGGTGTGAATTATAATCGCTATTTGGGATCGTAGGCCCATTTCAGGTAAATACTACCCCAGGTAAAACCAGCGCCAAAGGCAGCCAGGATGATGTTATCGCCCTTCTTTAACTGGTTTTCGTAATCGTATAAACAGAGTGGAATTGTAGCGGCGGTTGTATTGCCATATTTTTGAATATTCACCATCACCTGCTCTTTATTAATCCCCATTCGGCGGCCAACTGCATCAATAATCCTCATATTTGCCTGATGAGGAACAAACCATGCCAGATTTTCTTTTGAAATTTGATTTTTCTCCATCACTTCAATAGCGACATCGGCCATGTTCGAAACGGCCATTTTAAATACCGTTTGACCTTCCTGATACACAAAATGCTCGTCATTGTCAATCGTTTCGTAGGAGGCCGGTCGAAGCGATCCTCCACTTTTAATCTGAAGAAATTGACTTCCGCCTCCGTCAACACGGTTGATGTGGTCAATAACTCCTAAATCTTCGGTGGTGGGTTCAAGTAAAACTGCGGCTGCCCCATCGCCAAATAATGGACAGGTAGTCCGATCCTTGTAGTTAGTTATTGACGACATCATGTCGGCGCCTAAAACGATAACTTTTTTATATTGGCCACTCTCAATAAATTTTGCACCGGTGGTTAATGCATATACAAATCCTGAACATGCGGCTGTTAGGTCAAAACTCCAGGCATTAATTAGTCCGGCCTTGAAACTGATGATATTGGCTGTTGCAGGAAGGGGGCTGTCGGGAGTTATGGTTGCACAAATTAAAAGTTCTATTTCTTCAGGTTTTGTCCCGGTTTTTTCGAGTAATTCTTTAATTGCAGCAGTGCCCATATCGGAGGTTGCCAAACCATCTTCTTTTAATATCCGGCGTTCTTTAATGCCGATACGCTGCATGATCCATTCATCAGATGTTTCAACCAGCGTGCTTAACTCTTCGTTGGTTAAGCGGTACTCTGGTAGAAATGCTCCAATGCCAGTAATTGCAGCACGAATTTTATCCATAATTAAATTTTTTAATCAAATCTATCAAAACCCGTTCTTCCGGGAAACAGTTCGGAATGTCAATACATAATTGCAAAATCAGGAAAATAAATTGCGCTGCAAGTTAGAATGAAAAAACTGATTAACAAAGCAAAATCAGGCAAAATATTGCCTAACTCCTTTTAAAACAATTAATTAAATTGTTCAAATATTAAATGGGAGAGTGTTAAAAGGATCAGAAGAAATTTGCCTCTTCTGACCATAATAAGGGAGTATTAAACTGTTACATCTTTTTCGATTGCCAACTTACCTCTGTAATATCCACATTCAGGACAAACAGTGTGATATTTAACAGTTGTACCACAATTTGAACAGGCTGCCAATGTAGCCGGCGTTGCTTTATAATGCGTTCTTCTTTTGTCTCTGCGGGTTTTTGATACCCTGTGCTTTGGATGTGCCATCTTAACTTATCTTTATTCGTTATCTAATAATTTCTTTAAATCATTCCAAACCGGATTTTTTATCTCGTCGTCCTTAACGACATATTTTGCCAACTTGTCTAACATTTCCGGGTCGCAGGTTGAGTTTCCATTTTCATCATCAGGATGAACTTTTTTAATAGGAACTGCCAGACAAATAAACTCATAGATCAATTGCGCTACGTTCAGTTGATAATCATTCACACTGACCCAAATTACATCATCGCCTTCTGTATATTCCTTTTCACCAAATTTCACGAAAATTCGTTCAAGGCCTTTAACTGGCTGATCATACATTTCGAGGCAACGATCGCATTGAACATGAACACTTCCCTTCACATCAAACCACAAGATCATCAGCGAGCTCTGTTTTTCAAGCGTAACCCGAACCTGTACTTTTCCTTCGTCAACAATTCCACCCTCAAACACTGAAAAGAATTTGTCCTCAACTTCGTAATCAAAAATATGCTTCCCTTGCGAAAGCCCTTTGAATGCAATGTTATAGAATGAAAGTACGCTCATTGCCTGAAAAAAGTTTTGCAAAAGTATAAAAAATAAACAAACGTGGAAAATATATTGATTTTTTTAACAACGAATAGCTCCAAAACGTTTATGTACTGATAAGATATTTATAATCAGCAGCTTAATGCTGAAATGAATTGTTAATAAGTTGTTACTTATTCAGTATTATCCTGAAGGTTGTCCCCCTGTTGATTTCAGATTGCTTTAAAAATATCTTCCCCTTATGATAATTTTCAACGATTCGCTTGGCTAGGGAAAGTCCCAGTCCCCAACCTCTTTTTTTAGTTGTAAAACCAGGCTGAAAAACAGTTTTAAAATATGCCTTGGATATTCCTTTTCCGGTATCAGATACATCCAGAAAAATCTGGCCATTTTTCTCGGCAATTGAAAGTTGAATGGTGCCATTGTTATTCATGGCATCAATCGCATTTTTACATAAATTTTCGATGACCCAACTAAACAATGAAGCATTCATCGGGGCTACATATTCTTTTTGTTGGTCAAAATCCAATATAAACTTCACCTTTGCCGATGAACGTGTTTTCAGGTATTCAACCGTTGACCGGACTGTTTCTGCAACATCTGTAGGAAGAAGTTCCGGAAAAGAGCCGATCTTTGAAAAGCGTTCGGTTATCTTTTGCAGTCGTTCGGTATCCTTTTCAAATTCCCGGATCAGGTTCTCGTCAATATTTTGCATTTTTAAAAGTTCGACCCAGGCCATTAACGATGAAATAGGCGTACCCAACTGATGGGCGGTTTCCTTCGACATACCAACCCAAACCTGATTCTGTTCTGCATTTCGCGAAGAACTGAAGGCCAGATAAGCCACAAGAATAAACAAAAAGATGACCGCAAACTGAACTACCGGATAATATTTCAGATTTTCCAACAGAACCGAATTGCGGTAATACAGATATTGTGTTTCGGTTTCTGATACTGAAATTAAGATCGGATCATTTTGTTCCTTCATTTTACGCAGTTCGCGCAACAATACCCTTTCTTTATTTTCCGGGGTAAACGAAATGTTCCTTGTATCACCCTCACCAATATGATCCAGACTATCTGCAATAATAATGGGAATATTGGTATTACGGTTAATTATATCAACAAGGAAAGTTATGTCCTGATTTGAATTAATGTCGGAATTGACCAGTTTTTGTGTGGCTTCAGCCCACAGCTCAACATTTTTACGTTCTTCAACAGCCATTTTCTTTACTAACCAGTGTGTGTAAAAAAATGAACCAATACCAATTAAAACTGCAAGCAGCAGAAGTAGAATTTTCCAGCGCCGTTTCTTAAAATAAAATTCCAAGGTGAGAATAATTTAAATATATGCCTGATAAACGCACCAGACTTCTAAAAAAGTATGGTTCAATTTAATCTTTCAGCATAAACGATTTAACTGTTTGATAAATCCCTTGCTGATCAAGGCCAACCTCGCGGTGCAATTCATCGGTTGTTCCATGATCAACAAATTGATCCGGAATACCAATTCTTTTCAGTTCTGAACTATACTGATGATCGGACATAAATTCCAAAACTGCGCTACCAAAACCACCCTGTAAAACACCGTCTTCAATAGTCATCACGCGTTTATAATTGCTGAAAATGATATGGAGCGCTTCTTCATCCAAAGGTTTTACAAACCTCATATCGTAATGAGCAGCATTTATTCCATCTTTCCGGAGCATTTTAATTACCCGGCTGGCTTGAATTCCAACTGTTCCGATGGTAAGTATTGCGAGATCTGATCCGTCAGCTAATTGCCTGCTTTTCCCTATCGGAATGGCTTCCATCGGCTGACGCCAATCAATCAAACTACCACAACCACGTGGATACCTGATCGAAAAAGGACCATGATTTTCGTTTTGTGCGGTGAACATCATGTGCCGAAGTTCGAGCTCATCCATCGGAGCTGAGACAATCATATTAGGAATTGATCGCATGTACGCCAAGTCGAAAACTCCGTGATGGGTGGCTCCATCTGCTCCAACCAATCCGCCACGATCGAGGCAGAATACAACCTGCAAATTCTGGAGGGCAACATCGTGTATGACCTGATCGTATGCCCGTTGCATAAAGGTTGAATAAATATTGCAATACGGAAGCATTCCCTGAATAGCCAAACCGGCAGAGAAAGTTACTGCATGTTGCTCGGCAATTCCTACATCGAACGTACGATGTGGCATTTTTTCCATCATCAGGTTCAGCGAACAGCCCGATGGCATTGCAGGAGTAATACCAACAATCCGATCATTCATTTCGGCAAGTTCAATCAATGTATGCCCAAATACATTCTGAAATTTGGGCGGTTTATTAACCACACACTCACAATCGAGCATTTCTCCGGTCACTTTATCGAATTTTCCAGGAGCATGATATTCTGTTTGATTAAGTTCTGCAAGTTTAAATCCTTTTCCTTTTTTTGTGCTTACATGGAGAAGTTTAGGTCCGGGAATATGGCTCAAACTTTGCAAAACCTCGGTCAGGTAAATTACATTATGACCATCAACCGGGCCGAAATAACGAAAGCCAAGCCCTTCAAATAAATTCGACTGTTTAAGCAACATGGTTTTTATCGCATTCTCTGTTTTTTGCACCAACCGGCGTGCCTTTGGTCCAAATCCGTTTAATTTTCCAAGTACTTCCCAAACATCTTTTTTAAGCCGGTTATAAGTTTGTGATTTAGATATCTTGAGCAGATAATCGCTCATCCCTCCAACACTGGGGTCTATGGCCATGTTGTTATCGTTCAGAATAACCAACAGATCTGATTTATTGACTGAGGCATTATTAAGCCCTTCAAAAGCCATTCCGCCAGTCATGGCGCCATCGCCGATAATTGCGACAATTTTTCGGTCTTTTTCTTCTTTCAGCCTTGATGCAACAGCCATGCCGAGCGCGGCCGAAATAGAAGTACTCGCATGGCCAACCCCAAACGAATCGTAAACACTTTCTGAAGGCTTCGGAAATCCACTAATCCCTTTGTATTTGCGGTTAGTATGAAAAACATCTTTTCTGCCGGTCAGTATTTTATGGCCATAGGCCTGATGGCCCACATCCCAAACCAATAAATCGTAGGGTGTATTAAATACATAGTGTAAGGCTACAGTAAGCTCAACAACACCGAGGCTGGCGCCAAAATGACCGGGATTGGTTGAAACCGCATCAATGATAAAATCCCTCAATTCAGTACAAACTTCGGGCAACTGTTCAACTTTTAACTTTCGTAACTCCGACGGATCATTAATCTGATCCAGTAAACTTTTACCACTTTCGACCATCAACTTTAAAATTTGAATTCAAATATACAACTAATGACCTGTAAAAGGACAAAGTTCTATATATTTACCTGACTAAAACAACCAGCCATGAATAAAATTTCATTCGTTTTTATCATTTTTCTGATCACTTCATGTGTTTCCTCAAAAAAATACAATCAACTTTCAGGAAGCTTTCAGGAGTGTGAACAAAACGTACAATCGCTCAAAGAACAGAATCAAATCCTGAAAGTTCAGAATACTGTACTTCAGGGGAAAATTGAAACTCTGCTGAAAGAAGTCAGTCAATTTTCGGTAAAATTGGATGAAACCTCCAAAAACCTGGAGGGCTCAACATCCAATAATAAGCAATTAAAGCTGGTCAATACGGAGCTTGAAAACCAGTTAAAAACTTTGAAAGCCGGGAGTTCAGAAGAAATAGCCAACTTAATGGAAAAGCTACAACAGGCTCAAACTGATTTGCAAAAACGGGAAGATATTCTTCGTTCGGCCCAAACTGAGCTGGAACAACGGAGTCAACGTTTGAAAGAATTGGAACTTGCCCTTCAGCAAAAAGATGATGCAGTAAAACAACTCAGGCAGAAAGTAATGGACGCTTTGCTGGGTTTCAACAACAAAGGATTGACCATTCAGGAAAAAAACGGGAAGGTATATGTTTCGCTCGATGAACAGCTTTTATTTAAGACTGGCCAATGGGAGGTTGACCCTAAAGGCCAGCAGGCGCTTTCGAAACTGGCCGAAGTTTTAGAGCAAAATCCTGATATTAATGTTTTAATTGAAGGCCACACCGATCATGTTCCCATGCGTGGAACCGGATCGGTCAAAGACAATTGGGATCTGAGTGTGATGCGCGCCACCGCGGTTACCCGGATATTGCTGAAAAATAAAGGAATTGAACCTAAAAGAATTACCTCTGCCGGCCGGGGTGAGTTTTTCCCCCTCGATGAAGACAAAACTCCTGCAGCCCGCCAGAAAAACCGCCGTACTGAAATAATCCTGACTCCACGTCTTGATGAAATATTCAGGATTTTGGAGAATAACTGATTTTTTATAACCTTATTATTCTTCTCGTGCGGTTGTTAAAGCCTGTAATTTCCTTGTATCCGGTTTGAGCCAGGACTTCAAGCGCCATCTCAAAATGACGCGCAATTTGTGCCGTTCGGTGAGCGTCGGAACTTAAAGTAACGGGAATGTTGTACTTGTAGCAAAGCTCCAGTAATTTTGGGCCGGGTGTAAATTCTGCACAGGGATGGTCAAGTCCTCCGGTATTAAGTTCTACCACCAGGTTGTGCTCTTTGATAATTTTCAAGGTATCTTCAAAAAGTAAATCCTGATTGGTTTCCGGATATACCCTGAATTTTTTAATAATGTCGAGGTGACCAATAATATCAAATAAACCCGACCGGGCGGCCCGCTGAACCAGTTGAAAATATTTGGTGTAAAGTTTATCATTCGGCCATTTACCATACATAGACTGATCCGAATCAAAATTCCAGTTGCCAATAAAATGGACCGACCCGATGACAAAGTCAAGCGGAATGCTTTCAATTAAATCTTTTAGTTCATCTTCCCGACCGGGAAAATAGTCTAATTCAATTCCATACTTGATCTTAATCTGACCTTCGTATTTGAATTTAAGGTCTATAATCTGACTGGTCATTACCGGAATGTCCTCAATCCTGATGGCCCACTCCACCGGCTTCAGACACACGTGGTCGCTAAAGCCAATTTCGTCCAATCCTTTGGCAATTGATGCCAGAACCATTTCTTCGTAGGAATTTTGCCCGTCAGACAAGACTGAATGCATGTGATAATCTGCGATTCCCATCATTTCTGAATTAATTAATTTTTATTGGATCAGGATAATTGATAAAATAAATTGAGGCGGCTTCAACAAGCCGCCTCAAAGCCATGAAAACAATTAAACAATGTTCAGAAAACAGAAAACTAGAAAACAATTATATCGTTAATATCTCGTGATTTTTATCATCGAGCATTTTGTCAATTTTTTTGCTGAAGTCATTAATCATCTCCTGTACAACCTCTTCAGCGTCCTTTTCCAAATCTTCAGAAAGACCATCTTTCAACAACTTCTTCAGATTGTCGTTCGACTCCTTTCGTGCGATCCGTAAACTTACCTTTGCAATTTCACCTTCTTTATTCACCGTTTTCACCATGTCTTTCCGGCGTTGTTCGGTTGGCGCTGGTACATTGATCCGTATTGCTTCACCATTATTGTCAGGATTAAATCCCAGATTTGAATTGATAATTGCTTTTTCAATCGGACGGATCATTGTTTTTTCCCAGGGTTGAACCGCAATTGTTCTGGCGTCGGGAGTACTGATATTTGATACTTGCACAATTGGAACCATACTTCCATAATAATCAACCATTACTGAGTCCAACATTCTTGGAGAAGCTTTTCCGGCGCGAATATGAACCAATTCTTTGTCAAGATGGCTAATTGCGTGTTCCATTCTCTCCCTGCAAATATCCAAAATCATCTGAACCTCTTCCTGCATATGAACTAACTCTTTTCGTTTATTAAAAGTGCTGGCAACAAATATAGAAAAAATTAAATAAATATAAAATTTATAAAAATTTTATAAAAATTCTTTTTAAAGTCAGCTTTGAACGTATGTACCAATGTTTTGGCCTTCTATAATTTTTTTCAGATTGCCTTTTTCATCCATATTAAAAACAATGATGGGCAGATTATTTTCCTTACACATGGCAGTTGCAGTAAGATCCATTATTTTTAAACCATGCTTATAGATATCGTCAAATGATATCTTTTCAAAACGTATAGCCGTTTGATCTTTCTCCGGATCAGATGTATATATTCCATCAACCCTTGTGCCTTTCAGCATCACATCGGCTTCAATTTCAATTCCCCTCAACGCTGAGGCTGTGTCTGTGGTAAAAAATGGATTTCCTGTCCCGGCCGAGAATATGGCTACTTCACCCCGTTCCAGAAGTTCTATTGCTTTATCTTTTGAATAAAACTCGCCGATAGGTTCCATCCTGATAGCAGTCAAAACGCGCGACTTACATCCGACACTTTGAAGCGCTGAATTTAAAGCCAGGCTATTAATTACAGTTGCCAGCATTCCCATCTGATCTCCTTTTACCCGGTCAAAACCCTTTGATGCACCGCTCAATCCTCTGAATATATTGCCACCTCCGATAACAATACCTATCTGAACTCCAAGTTCAGCAATTTCTTTAATCTGTTCGGCATAATCAGCCAGTCTTTGCTGATCTATTCCATATTGCTGTTCGCCCATCAGAGACTCGCCGCTCAGTTTGAGCAGAATTCGTTTAAACTTCGGCATAGATATGTTTTTCGACAAAAGTATATTAAAAGTTTTAAAGATGCAGAGGATACAGAAAATGTAAAATGAAAAAAGTCAACCAAAAATTTGATTGACTTTTCTTTTGTGCTCCTGAGGTGAATTGGTACTGACAAATTGTGTGGATATTGAAAGTTAATTCATAAACTATATTCCAAAAATAGACACATCAAAAGAATAAAATACAACATCACAGTATAAATTTTCTAAACTGGCCAAAATTGGTTATGAACAGTGTGATTTAGTAAATGAATGGCTAGTTTTTTGATTTAATCTAATATTGCTAAAACAGGGTTTCTGCCCACTCCCTTTTAAGCAAGCTGAAAACTTCCAGATCAATATACGTATGATTATGCCTTTCTCCATTCCGTTCAATTCCTTCAAAATAGAATCCAAGCCTTTGTGGAATGGCCGAACTTTTTTCGTTACCCACACCGCATTTGATTTGTACACGGTTCATGTCCATATTCCGAAAAGCCAGGTTGACCATTTTACGGGTTGCTGCAGTTGCGATTCCCTTTCCTGTCATTTTTTCGGTTAGCCAGTATCCAATTTCAATTTTATCGTTTACCTTGTCAATATCTTTGAAGCCAATGAGGCCGGCAAATTCGAGTTTATACCATATTACATATACCTCGTCGCGGTTGGCCGAAGACTTTTCCAGAACTGATTGTACAAATCGTTCTGTATCGTCGGCCTTAAATGTAAAATCAACAAAAGGCAGCCACATCCGCAAGAATTTACGGTTCTGGTCAATTGCATTAAAAATAACCTCAACATGTGACCGATTCAATCGTTCCAGAAACTGATGGTCATCAATAATAAGTTTTTCCATTTTAAAAATTCACAGATCAAAATATAGACTAAATCACTAGCCAAAATACAATAAAAACGCGGATTTTTTTCGGGAAGTGATTTGATTATCTTTGCTTCCACCTCAAAAGTAACGAATAACTTAAATCAATAAAGTTTCAAAACATCAAGTATTCAAATATATGAAGATGAATAAATTAGCATTACTGTTTATTTGTACATGTATATTCGTAAACATTTCGACCGGAGTTCCAAAAAAGAAGCGCGAACCCAAATTTCAGATCGTAACCGAATTCGGAACCATTAAAATTAAGCTTTATAACGAAACGCCTCTGCATCGCGACAACTTTATCAAACTTACGAAAGAAGGTTTTTACAGCGATTTGCTTTTCCATCGGGTTATTCAAAAATTCATGATTCAGGGCGGAGATCCCGATTCAAAAAATGCCGAACCTGGGAAACAGCTTGGAAGCGGCGACCTGGGCTATACCATTCCGGCTGAAATCAATCCAAAATTCTTCCACCGAAGAGGAGTTTTGGCCGCGGCACGAATGGGAGACCAGGTCAATCCTGAAAAAAAATCTTCTGCATCACAGTTTTATATCCTTCAGGGAAGGGTATTCCGGTCCGGAGAACTTGATTCTTTGCAAACAAAACTTCTGGCTTCGGGAAAAGTGAAGTTTTCAGAAGAACAAAGAAAGGCTTACACTACCATTGGCGGATATCCGACGCTTGATAATAATTATACCATTTTTGGAGAAGTTATTGAAGGAATGGATGTGGTTGATAAAATTGCTCAACAACCTACCGACCCACGAAACCGCCCCCTGAAAGATGTCAGGTTTTCAATATCCAAAATAAAAAAATAAGCCCATTTAAAGTGATACGCAATAAATACTGAATCATTATCTTTGCCGCTCAATTCAATGACATGGATCAGATGTTAGACAAAATCAAGACATTAAAGGAAGAAATCGAAAAGGTTACGGTTTCGGCCAAAGAGGAAGTTGAAGAACTACGTATTAAATATATCAGTAAAAAAGGCCTGGTTGGCCAGCTTTTTAACGAATTTAAAGATGTGCCTACCGAACTTAAGAAAGAAGTTGGGCAGGCAATAAACGATTTGAAAGAATTCGCCGTCACGAAAATCAACGAACTGAAAGATAATTTTGAAGATGCCGGCCAGAGTGAATCTGTTCTTGACCTGACCATGCCCGGCGAACCCATTCGCCTGGGAAGCAGGCATCCGTTGTCCATTGTCAAAAACGAAATGATCGATATTTTTACACGGCTTGGTTTTACTATTGCCGAAGGGCCAGAAATTGAAGATGACTGGCATGTTTTTTCGGCCCTGAATTTTCCGCCTGAACATCCGGCACGCGACATGCAGGATACGTTCTTCATCGAAAAGAATCCGGATGTATTACTTCGAACACACACTTCGAGCGTTCAAATCCGCGTGATGGAAAAAACCCAACCGCCCATCCGGGCCATTTTTCCCGGACGTGTATTCCGGAACGAAGCTATTTCGGCCCGTTCGCATTGCATTTTTCATCAAATTGAAGGTTTATATGTGGACGAAAATGTTTCGTTTGCCGACCTGAAACAAACTTTGCTGTATTTTGCACGCGAACTTTTTGGCGAAAAATCTCAAATCCGGCTTCGTCCATCATATTTCCCGTTCACCGAACCTTCAGCCGAAATGGATGTAAGCTGTTCGATTTGCGGCGGAGAAGGCTGTAATGTTTGTAAATACACCGGCTGGCTCGAAATTCTGGGCTGCGGAATGGTTGACCCGAATGTTCTGGAAGCCTGCAACATAGATAGTAAAAAATACACCGGTTTTGCTTTTGGGATGGGAATTGAACGAATCACCATGCTCAAATACGGCATCAAAGACATCCGCCATTTCTTCGAAAACGATGTCAGGTTCCTGAAACAGTTTGAATCAGCGAATTAGGAAAGTCATTCTTTTTAACGTATTTTTAAAAAGATATTCTAACATTCAATTCATTGCCAAACATTTTTTTAACTCTCGCGCGGATTTACTGGTAATAATTGAAATGTATTTCATGTTTTTTAAATATGGATCAACTCAATGATTGTTCAACAAAAACAAAACTCAACTATGAAAAAAAATCTGAATGGATTTTGCTTTCCCCGTGAGGGATTAGCAACGATTTTATTACGGGTAAAGTTGTTGGCTTTATTAGCTCTGCTTTATGCAACACTAGGTGCATCAGGGAGTTTTGGCCAACAACAACGGCTCAGAGACATTTCAGGTACGGTAAAAGAGGCCAAAGGGCTACCAATCCCTGGTGTTAGTGTATTTGTTCAAGGTACTTCTGTAGGCTCAATTACTGATGCCAATGGAAATTTCAGACTCTCAGTTCCGGCAAATGCTCAAACATTGGTTTTTTCTTTTGTTGGAATGAAAGGACAGACAGTTTCCCTTGCCGGAAAATCTACATTTGATGTGGTTATGGAAGAAGAAACCATTGGCGTCGAAGAGGTTGTTGTGGTTGGTTACGGCACTCAGAAAAAAGCTAACCTCACCGGCGCTGTTGACCAGGTTGGGAGCGGTGCATTCGAAAACCGTTCGATGACCAACCTGACCCAGGGATTAAAAGGTATTATGCCTAACCTGAACATCAGGCTCCTTGACGGTAAACCTAACCAATCTCCAAGTTACAACATCAGAGGAACCACCTCCATTGGTCAGGGTGGTAATGCACTGGTACTGATCGATGGTGCAGAAGGTGATCCAAGCTTACTTAATCCAAACGACATTGCCAGTGTAACATTACTGAAGGATGCAGCTTCAGCTTCTATCTATGGGGCAAGGGGTGTTTTTGGAGTAGTACTGATTACCACCCGTAATCCGGAAAAGGAAAAAACCTCCGTCGCCTTTTCCTCAAGCATGTCAGTTAAAAGCCCTATCACAACACCTGACTTTGTTTCCGACGGATACACCTGGGCAAAGTATTTTGCCGAATCCTTTGTTAACTGGGAGGGCACTTATCCACAGGCCGTCAATAAAACCCTGAAATTTTCACAGGCTTATTTCACTGAACTGGAAAGAAGGCACAACAGCCCACTCGCCACAGACAAGGAAGTTGAAATTGATCCGGTAACCGGCGAATATGTTTATTATGGCAGTACCGATCATTATGCTCTTTTGTACAAGGATTATGAACTCGCCAACGAGCAAAATATTTCCGTTTCAGGAAGCAGTAAAACAACAAGCTTTATGTTGACCGGAAGATATATGGGCCAGAATGGATTATTCACATGGAATACCGATAAATATGAAATGATGAATTTCAGGAGCAAAGGATCCGTTCAGGTATATCCCTGGCTGAAAATAGAAAACAATACTGATTATTCGAGCACGAAGTACCACAATCCGTCGAATGTGGGCGAAGGTAGCGGAATCTGGAGGAATATTGCCGATGAGGGGCATCCTTTGGCGCCGATGTTCAATCCCGATGGAACACTTACCATGTCTTCCGTTTACAATATCGGTGATTTCTGGTATGGGAAAAACGGATTTGATTTCCGGAGAAAAACATTTAAAACCACCAGCGGATTTGTAGCACAGTTTTTAAATGATGCGCTACGGATTAAAGGTGATATCACATTTCAAAAGAGGGATAACAGTGAAAAACGCAAACAGGTACCTGTCCCATACAGCAACAAACCGGGAGTTATTGCCTATGTGGGAACAACCACCAATGACCTGCGTGAAATTTTAACTGAAACCCAGTATATTGCCACTAACATTTATACCGAGTACGAAAAAAACTTAACCGAAAAGCACTATTTCAAATTACTGGCAGGTTATAACTATGAGGAATCCACCTACCGAAGGGTAATGGCACAGCGCAACGGGCTTATTTTTGAAGATGCCATGGATCTGAACCTAGCATTGGGGCAATCCATACTTACCGAAGGAGGCTGGGAAAAATGGAACATCCTTGGTGGTTTTTCCAGGTTAAACTATTCTTACAAGGATAAGTACCTGATTGAGGTAAATGGCCGTTACGATGGCTCGTCAAAATTCCCTGCTGACCAGCGTTATGCCTTTTTCCCGTCCTACTCAGCAGGATGGCGCATTTCGAATGAATCCTTCTGGAAAGTAAATCCCGACCTGATTTCAAATCTTAAATTGAGGGCATCCTATGGTTCATTAGGCAACGGGAACATTGGTTCATATAATTTTCTGGAAACCTTATCCATTACTCAATCCGGAAGGATTTTCAACGGAGTGCGGCCACAATATACCAGAAATCCAAGCGTGCTTCCTGAAGGGCTTACATGGGAAACCGCAACAACTACCGACTTTGGCCTCGATTTTTCAATGTTAAATGATCGTCTGAATTTTGTAGGTGATTATTACATCAGGCAAACAACCGATATGTACACCATCGGGATGACCTTGCCCGCAGTTTTTGGGGCGACAGCTCCAAGAGGAAACTATGCTGACCTTGAAACAAAAGGTTGGGAAATTTCGCTTACCTGGAGAGATAAATTCAATTTATTATCAAAGCCATTGAATTATGACCTGCGTTTTACACTGGCAGACAACAGGTCAATTATTAAGAAATATAATAACCCTGACAAGTTCCTGACTGACTATTATGTGGGGCAGGTACTGGGTGAAATATGGGGCTATGAAACCGAAGGTTTCTTTATTGACCAGGCCGACATTGACAGCCACGCCAAGCAATCCCCACGGTTTTTAACCACTTCCTCCGGGAAGATCTATCCGGGAGACATTAAACTCAAAGACCGGAATGACGACAAGGAAGTAAATCCGGGAACCAATACAGCTACAAATCCCGGCGACAGGTTTATTATCGGGAATTCTGCGCCTCGCTTTATGTATTCCTTCAATTTAGGCGCCGACTGGAATAACTTTTTCATTTCCACCTTTTTCCAGGGAGTCGGCAAACAGGACTGGTGGCCCAGTGTTGAAGCCGAAGTTTTCTGGGGGCAATACAACAGGCCATACAACAAATTGCCCCGATGGCACCTCGACAACCACTGGACACCTGAAAATACTGATGCCTACCTGCCCAGGTATGTTTCCCGCCAAAATAACCGTACCGGTGGAATCCTTACCTTCGCACAGACCAGATATCTTCAGAACATTGCTTATATCAGGTTGACAAACATTCAGTTCGGATATAATCTTCCAAAGGCTATATCTTCAAAAATCGGGGCTGAAAACGTGAAAATCTATTTTTCGGGTGAAAACCTTTGGAGCTGGTCTCCCCTTTACAGACTGACAAGAGATATTGACATTGAAAATACAACTCCTTCAGATCAGCTTTTTACCTCTGGTAATGCCGGTGATGGTCATAACTACCCGATGCTGAAAAGCATGACATTGGGCATTTCAGTAACATTTTAACGATTAAAAAATAAGATTATGAAAAAACAATATTTATGGTTTCTCCTTATGGCAGCCTTCTTTACAGGCTGTGACCTGGAACAGGAACCCATGTCCGTAGCTTCAAAATCATCCGTATTTGGTAGTCAACAGGGACTGGATTTATATGCAATGTCGTTTTACAATGGCCTTCCCAGCGCCGATGATATACATCGGGTGGATAACATGTCTGATTATACCGCGAGAAGGAATGCCCCGCCATTTTTGCAGGCAACCGGATACAGTCCGACAACTTCCGATAATACTTCTGAATCAGGTTGGGACCTGGTGGCGCTGGGATCCGACTGGAACTGGGGATGGGGAAACCTGCGGAACATCAATTATTTCATTCAGAACTGCAACGATCCTAAAATTGCCCCGGACGTTAAAAGGCATTACATTGGTCTGGCCAAATTTTTCAGGGCCTGGTTTTATTTTGAAAAGGTTAAACGCTATGGCAATGTACCGTGGATTAATAAGGCACTAGATGTTACTGATACCTTGATGCTGTACAAAAAACAGGATCCACGGACCATGGTAATGGATTCAGTACTGGCCGATATCAATTATGCCTGCCAGAATATTAAAACTACGAGCGATGCATCGAAAAGTCTTGTTACAAAAAATATAGCCTATGCTTATAAAGCACGCATCTGCCTGTTTGAAGGCACCTACCGGAAATATCATACCGAACTGAACCTTCAAAATACAGCTTCCACCTGGCTAACTCATGCCTCCGATGCTGCAAAATTTGTAATGGATCAGAATGTTTTCAAGTTATATGAGGGAGCAGGTACCGACCTTTCGTACAGGAATGTGTTTACAACCATCACCCCGGTACCAAACAGCGAAGTAATGATGGCCGCAATAATGGATTTAGCATTAAGCGTCACACATGCTGCCAACTGGGTACACACAAGCGCCACCACCGGTATCCGGTTCAGCTTTATCCGGACATTCATCAATACTTACCTGAACCTTGACGGCACTCCTTTTACGAGTAATCCGAATTATCAGACGACGATATTTAAGGATGAGGTCAAGAACAGGGATAAAAGGCTCAAACAAACCATCAGGCTGGGTGATTATAAACGATTGAGCGGTGGAATTCAGGTAGCCACTCCGCCAGTTTTTACTTATTCTTACACGGGCTACCAGCCCATTAAATGGTGCCTTGATGATGTCTATTATGACACAAGGAACTTGAATATTAATCCGATTTCATTCTTCCGCTATGGCGAGGTACTTTTAAATTATGCTGAAGCAAAAGCAGAACTGGGAACCTTCACCGATGCCGATTGGGCGCTTACTATTGGGGCGTTAAGGAAAAGGGCTGGCATCACCGGTGGATTGACCACAAAACCTACAGTTGTCGATCCTTACATGCAGACGAAATATTTCCCAGGCATATCTGATCCGGTGATCCTTGAAATCCGCAGGGAAAGGGGCATCGAACTTTGTATGGAAGGATTCCGCTACTACGACCTGATGAGGTGGAAAAGGGGAGAATTGCTGGAAATTGAATGGAACGGAATGTATGTACCGGAATTGAATACACCCATGGATCTGAATGAAGATGGTAAAATGGATGTTGCATTTTTTAAGACAACAAAACCCTCACCTGCAGTTTCGGGTGTGACCTATATTGATGTGGCGCCAACTGTGAGCGGAACACCAAATCCGGTACGTTTGAAAAACGATACATCGGGAGAATTGACCTGGCTGACAACAGTTGCAAGGAAATGGGAGGATAAAAAGTATTACTATCCGATTCCGGAATCGCATAGGCTGACCAATCCAAAACTTGAACAAAATCCCGGTTGGTAAGAATTACATTCGCAATTTTTCAAACAGGCTGCTTCTACCTGAAGCAGCCTGTTTTACATGTATTCTGATATATTCAAGGTTATTACCCGATAAAAGAGCAAAGGATTGCATCTTTATAAAACCTTCATCAGCAAAAGAATCTTTCATACCAATTATAAATCAAAATGAAAACCTGGACTAAATCTATCGTTTTAGCGTTCCTTCTGATAGTTGGCTTTTGGCCATATACCGGAATCACTCAAAACAGCAAATCAAAACCTTCATGGGGGTTTTCAGGATTTACCAAACCCAAAGAAAATCCGATTCTTGGAGCCGACTCTACAAAAATCTTTTTTTGTCCGGTAAAGAAAGCCGAAATCAAATGGCAGCGAGCCGATGTGTTTAATCCGGCTGCCATTGTGCACGATGGAAAAGTTTATCTGTTAACCCGTTGCGAAGACAATCCAAAAGCACACTTGGGCGGCCGCACTTCACGAATTGGTTTAGCTTCCAGCGCCGACGGAATTCATTTTGAATATTATCCGGCTCCGGTATTGTATCCCGATAATGACGAATTCGCCAAATACGATCACATGGGCGGCTGCGAAGATCCGCGTGTTGTTAAAACCGATGAAGGTTTGTTCGTAATGTTGTACACAAGCTGGAACTACGATACTCCGCGCCTGTCGGTTGCCACATCAAAAGATTTGATTCACTGGCAAAAGAAAGGCCCCGCCTTTGCCAAAGCTTATAATGGCAAATTCCTGAATATGGCCAGCAAATCGGGATCAATTGTTACCCGGATGAAAAATGGAAATCAGACCGTTGCTAAATTCAATGGCAAATTCTACATGTATTGGGGTGAACATGGTGTAAATCTGGCCATATCCGATAACCTCACCGATTGGTACCCCAATGTTGATGATAAAGGAAATCTAAGAAAAATAATTGTACCCAGGGCTGGGTATTTCGACAGCGCACTAACCGAATGCGGCCCTCCCGCTTTGTTGACCGATAAAGGTATTTTGCTGCTTTACAACGGGAAAAACTCAGATGGAGACAATTCCGATCCGAATTTACCCAAAGGCACATATTCCGTAGGCCAGGTTTTAATAGATCCAGCTAATCCGGAAATGGTATTGGAACGTTCGGATTCATACATTCTGAAACCGACCTTACCTCATGAGCAGACTGGTCAATACAAATCCGGAACCGTTTTTGGTGAAGGACTTATATATTTCAAAAACAAATGGTTTTTATACTATGGCACAGCCGACTCATTCATAGGAGTGGCAGTGACTGAAGTAAAACTATAAAATCAGGCATTAAAAATCAGTAACGGGGTTCGTGAATGAAGCACTAATTCACGGGCTATGCTGGGATTGAATAACCGGGTTAGCAGGTTTCTTCGGTGTGTCGTCAAAGCCAGAACATCGATATGATTCTCCAGGATATACTGGTCAATGGCCTCCGGTAGGTTTTTGTTATGGATCAGACGGCAATCGAATCCTGTAGATGGATATTTTTCACAAAGCGCTTCACGCATCCCTTCCAGCATTGCTTCGTCCAGCCAGCCATCGTTACTCTGATTGACATGCAGGCAAATGACTTTGGTATCGAATGGTTTAACCAATTTCAGCAACTTGTCGATGGCCACAAAATCATGGGCTTCGAAGTTGGTGGCATACACCACAGTTTTGAAATTCTTAAGCCAATCGTCAGGGGCTTTTTCGGGAATAGCCAGTACCGGTACCTTGATATTAAAAATAACGCTTGCCGTGGTTGATCCTATGAATTCCCCAATTTGAGCATCTCCACCCCTGACTCCCATCACGATCAATCTGGGCGGATGAACCTGAATATACGAAAGGATATCATCTTCGGCCTCACCAACTTTAATAATGTATTCCGGTTTGGCTTGTTTCCACCTTTGATTATCAATCCGTAAAGTAAGTTCGTTCAGAAACTCTTCAAATTTTTTGCTGGTAACTTTTTCAGTCATTTCATAATTCAGGAAAAGGGCCGAATCATACACAATCACATCGGAATAAGGGATAGTCAAATACTCCGGCCGCGGGCTCGAATGGTACAGCACCATTTTTGATCCTAATTTTTCGGCAATATCAAAACCTACTATGGCAGCTTTCAGCGAATAGCTTGAAAAGTCAACCGGGACCAGTACATAGTTTTCGTTTTTGGTTTGGTCATTAAACACTTTCCCCAGCATTTTTTCCAGAATTGGGAAAGCCTTGCCTGCATCCTGTTCGCGAATTCGGATCTGAACTCCGGTATCCATCGCATCCTGAAGAAAATCAACATTTTCGAGCAAACAATCAATTCCTTCTGATTCAAGCAACGACCGCAAAATTTCAGCTTTTGAATAAGGTAATGAAGCTAGTGCAATCAGTTTTTCGTCCATGACATCCGGATTTAAGATTATCGTTTTAGTACTGATTCGAAAAACAGTTAAGAAGGGTTACTAAAAACAAGATATATTTTTCTAAAATAATTCTATTTTTTGATTTATAACCCGAAAATTACCGAATACATTTTTTACTAACTTCCGCAACTTATTCTCTGGATAATAACCCATGAACCTGAAAGGACTTATTCTGATTCTGCTTTTGTGCTGCTTCGTTCCGGCCCAATTGTACGCTATCGAAAAACTGGTCATTTCCGAGTTTACGGGAAGTAAGGTACAGTTGCCTGTTTTCAGTAAATCGCGCGGATATTATACTGAAGCTTTTTCCGTGACACTCCAAACTGCTGATCCGGATGCCAAAATCTATTACACGACCAATGGTATCCGTCCTTCTGCCCAAAAGGGAATATTATATCAGAACCCAATATGGATACAGACTACCACTCCGCTTAGCGCTGTTGCGGTTAAAAACGGCATGGAAACCAGCAGGGTAGTGAGCAATACCTATTTTTTTACCGACAGCATCCTGAAACAGACAAATCGTCCCAAAGGCTACCCGCCTGAATGGGGAGCATTTGAAACTATACCCGGAATAGCGCCTGCTGATTACGAGATGGATCCCGAAATTTGTGAAAATCCAACTTACAAACCAAAGTTTGCGGCTGCCTTTCAGGATTTGCCAAGCCTTTCGGTTGTCACCGATCCCGACCATATTTTTTCTCATAGCACCGATCCGGTAACCGGAGGGATTTACATTTATACCTGCTCTTCCGGAAAAGGAATCGGTGAAGGCTGGGAACGTCCGGTTTCGGTCGAATATTTCGATCCGAAGAACCAGGACTGGTTTCAGCTAAACTGCGCACTTCAGATTCATGGCGGCGCAAGCCGTGTTCCTGAAAAAACCCCAAAACATTCATTTCGTCTTGAATTCAAAAACGAATACGGACCGTCCAAGCTCGATTTCCCGCTCTTTAGCGAGCCGGATGCAACAACCCAGTTTAACTCCCTGGTACTTCGGGCCAACTTCGGATATACCTGGTTGCATTGGAGCGCAACCGAGCGAAAAGCGCCTAAATACGTTCAGGATAGTTGGGCAAAAGATACGCAACTGGCAATGGGGCATCCTTCGGCCCATAACAAATTCGTCCATTTATTCCTGAACGGAATTTACTGGTGTATGTACAACTTGTGCGAGCGGCCCGACGAAGATTTTATGGGCACATACCTGAAAGGAAAAGCAGCCGATTTTGATGTGATTAAAGATTATTCCGAAGTTTCGAATGGCGATATCAGGATATGGAACAACATGATGGCCATGGCCAACAGCGGATTGACAACCGTGGCTGCCTATCAGAAAATTCAGGGAAACAACCCTGACGGAACGAGGAATCCGGCCTACGAACCCTTGGTTGATGTGGAAAGCCTGATTGATTACATGTTGATGAATTTCTACGCCGGAAACAACGATTGGGACCACCACAACTGGGTTGCTGCACGCAACAAAGTTATCCCCGACAAAGGATTTAAGTTTTTCAGTTGGGATGCCGAACATTTATTTACCACTGCCACGCTCGATGTTACCAGGGAAGACAATGCCAATTGCCCGAGCCGTTTATTTACCAAACTCAAAGACAATGCTGAATTTAGAATATTAGTGGCCGATCAGGTCCAAAAATGGTTTTTTGATGATGGGCTGCTCACATCACAATCATCGGCAAACCGTTACTTGAAAAGAGCTGTTGAAATTGAAAAAGCCATCTTTTGTGAGTCGGCCCGATGGGGTGATTACCGTCGCGATGTGCATCCGCGTGATAACGACAACGATTTATACACGCCTGAAAAATACTGGGTCAAAACACTCGATTGGCTTACAAAAACCTATTTTCCGCCACGGACCGATCTGGTAATTAATCAACTCCGTTTGTCAGGATTATATCCCTGGATAAACGCTCCGGAATTCACTCACGAAGGAGGAACAGTTATTAATGAAATTGATCTGGGAATGTATTCACCACTGGGGACTGTTTATTATACCGTAAATGGAATTGATCCCCGTGAAGTTGGCGGAGGTGTAGCTTCAACAGGTGTTTATGCCTACAATTCGCCTGTAAAAATAAATGGGAACGGCACTGTGAAAGCCCGCGTAAAGGATGGTACGCGCTGGTCGGCCCTTACTGAAGCAACATTCAGTTTTCCTGATTCCACACTTCTTTTAACAACAGGTTTTGGCTCCAAAGCCGGAACAGGCAATTTTCCAAATCCATTTATCAGCGAAACCAATATTTATTTTAACCTTGAAAAAGAATCACAGGTATCTATCTCAATTTATACCCTGCAAGGAAAATTGATCGAAACTCTTTTTAATGGAAAACTGAACCGTGGAACTCAATACCAAAAATGGACTCCGCGAAATCTGGAAAAGGGTATTTACCTTTACCAAATCCGATCGGATGGAAAAACCGAATCGGGGAAGATGGCGTTTCAATAAATAAGCAGTTACGAACGAAAACATAAACACAACCGCAGTTTATATAGTCAATAAATTGAAACAACTTTAACCTGAACATCTTGAGCCTTTCAGCGTTCGTTTGTACAAAACCAGCAACTCGTTTGCAGAACGATATGCCGAAGACAATTGATTGCAGATTAACGATTATGGATTAACGATTGCCGAAGTAATAAAAATCGTAAATCACAAATCGTTGATCGTTAATCGCTAATTATAAATATACCAATCATGACCGAACACAACACCGCCGATAAACGACTTTTCCTGTTAGACGCTTATGCGCTTATTTACCGGTCGTATTTCGCGTTTATTAAAAATCCGCGTTTCAATTCCAAAGGATTGAATACCTCAGCAATGCTTGGTTTTGTGAATATTCTGGAGCAATTGCTGAGAGAACAGAAACCCACGCATATTGCTGTTGTATTTGATATGAATGTACCCACTTTCAGGCACGAAATGTTTGAAGCCTACAAGGCGAACCGTGAAGAAATGCCGGAAGATCTGCGAAAATCAATTCCGTATATCCGGAAAATTATTGAAGCCTACCATATTCCATTGCTTGAAAAACCCGGTTTTGAGGCAGATGATGTGATCGGAACTTTGGCCAAAAAAGCCGAAACGATGGGATACATCACCTATATGATGACTCCTGACAAGGATTACGCACAGTTGGTTTCCGAAAATATATTCATGTACAAACCTTCGCGTGGCGGCGAAGCTCCTGAAATATGGGGCATTCCTGAAGTCAGGCAGAATTTTGAAGTTGCCGAACCGTGGCAGGTGATTGATGTGCTTGGCCTGATGGGCGATGCATCCGACAATATTCCCGGATGCCCTGGAGTTGGTCCGAAAACGGCCATGAAGCTGATTTCAGAATTTAAATCTGTTGACGGTCTTTACCAAAACATCGATTCCCAGAAGGGAAAACTAAAAGAAAACCTGATAGAATTTGAGCAACAAGTCAGAATGTCGCGCAAACTGGCCGAAATTATTCTGGATGTTCCGGTTGAATTTGACGAGAACAAGCTGATTATGGAAGATCCCAATATTCAGAAATTAAACGAGATATTTACCGAACTGGAATTCCGTCAGTTGATCCGAAAACAGGAAGAAAAACCGAAACCCGTCGCTGATGCCCAATTTGAACAGGGAAACTTGTTCGGATTTTCGAATACGGCTTCTGAAGAGAAACCCGAGGAAAGCAAAAATCTTGATTCAATAAACACCATACCACACCAGTATTACCTGGTTGAAACTGCTGAGCAGAGGGCAAGTTTACGCGCTGAACTATCCGTACAGATGGAATTTTGTTTCGACACTGAAACTACCGGATTGGATACGATGACTGCCGAATTGGTTTGTATGTCGTTTGCTTTCCGCAGCCACGAAGCATATTGCGTTACTTTGCCGGCAAACCGACAGCAGGCCACTGAGATTGTTCAGGAATTCCGTTTGGTTTTTGGCGACGAAAAAATCCTGAAAATAGGTCAAAACATCAAATTCGACCTTTCCATCCTGAAAAATTACGGGCTCGAAATCCGCGGACCGCTGTTCGACACCATGATTGCTCATTACCTGATTCAGCCAGAAATGCGGCATAATCTGGATTATTTGTGCGGGCAATACCTCCATTTCCGGAAGATTACTACCGACACGCTGATCGGGGGCAAAGGCTTGTTCCAGAAAACCATGCGCGATGCCAATCCGGAGCAATTGCGGGACTATTCATGCGAAGATGCTGATTTGACTTTGCAACTTAAACTGGCCATCGAAAAAGACCTGAACAACAGCGGCACTCGAAAGTTATTCGATGAAATTGAAATGCCACTAATTTATGTTCTGGCTGATATGGAAATTGCGGGAGTAAATTTAAACACTTCGGAATTAAAGATTTATGCCGAAGTTCTGCGCAAACAGATTATCGAAATCGAGCGCGAAATCATTCAGATGGCCGGCGAGGAATTTAATGTTTCATCGCCCAAACAATTGGGAGTCGTCCTGTTCGAAAAGCTGAAAATTGATCCGAATGCCAAAATGACCAAAACCAAACAGTATTCGACTGCCGAAGAAACGCTCGAAAAACTTTCAGACAAACACCCGATCATTGCCAAGATTCTGGAATTTAGAGGATTGAAAAAATTGCTTTCAACCTATGTCGAAGCATTGCCATTGCTCATCAATCCAAAGACGAAGAAACTCCATACTTCGTACAACCAGGCGATTGCAGCCACAGGGCGGTTGAGTTCGACCAATCCGAACCTGCAAAATATCCCAATCCGCGACGAAAACGGCCGCGAACTGCGCAAAGCTTTTATTCCGTCCGACGATCAGCATACGTTTTTATCTGCCGACTACTCGCAAATTGAATTGCGGATTATGGCTGCCTTGAGCAAAGACCAACAGATGATGGAGGCCTTCCGTAACAATCAGGATATCCACTCCATCACCGCTTCAAAAATTTACAAAATTCCGCTCGAAGAAGTTACTTCCGACATGCGGCGGAAAGCTAAAACAGCCAACTTCGGGATCATTTACGGGATTTCGGCTTTTGGACTATCTGCCCGGCTGAATATTCCACGAACCGAAGCCAAAGAACTGATTGACGGTTATTTTGAGAACTTTCCGGATATCAAAAAATTCATGGATTCGAGCATCGAAAATGCACGAAAAAGAGGATTTGTAGAAACCATCAAAGGACGGAAACGCTACCTGAACGACATCAATTCGGCTAATGCGGTGGTTCGCGGAGTGGCCGAAAGGAATGCCATCAACGCGCCCATTCAGGGTTCGGCGGCCGATGTGATCAAAATTGCGATGGTCAACATCTGGAAAGCGATGAACGAACGGAAACTGCGTTCAAAAATGATCCTTCAGGTGCATGATGAATTGAATTTTGATGTTTGGAAACCCGAACTGGAACAAGTGAAAAGTATTGTAAAACATGAAATGGAAAACGCGGTAAACATTGGCGTGCCCCTGACTGTTGAAATGAACGCAGGCGATAATTGGCTGGATGCGCACTAACTTCAAAATGATGGAAACACTTTTTAATGAGGATGATTACAGGGAAGCGTTGAAAAAGTTTTTGGAAATCTGTGATGCACCTGAAGATACTCCTGAAGCGGATGACCTTGAAAAACTGATGTATTTGCTTGAAGTTTATGAACAGGAGAATTGCTCCTGAAAATACGTAAAAAGGAAAAGGGAAACAGGAAAAAGTCATTGGTGGTCATTAGCTTCGCGCCATTAATTGTAAGAACAATGACTATAAATGACTATTGAATGACAATAAATGACATTAATAGTCAAACCTGGTACTTGAAATTTGGAACCTGAAATTTTTTCAATAGTTCCGGAAAATCTCCACCACCGCGGCATTATATTTTAGGAGACTTCCCGATTTTTTTACCAGTTTCATGGTCTTGTGCGGATTTTCAAACGATTCGCTGAAGTACGTCCAGAATTGGTTCATTTTCATCAAAAGATGGCCGCTGCCTTCAAGCCGGGCCGAATAAGCTTCCAAAAGCTGGTCATGAAATTCCTTCATTTTTTTGCGAAGTTCTTTCGCTTCCAGGGCTTTACCTTTCAGGCGCAAGGGCAATGAAGGATCAATCAGTAAACCACGGCCAATCATCCATGAGGATTGTTCAGGCAAAGTGATTTTCAATTCCTGAAAATCAGCTTCCGTAAGTAAATCACCATTGTAAACCAACGGATGTTTTACCAGCGAAACAGCTTCAGCAAACAACTTCGGATTGGCTTTTCCATCATACATCTGGCTTGCCGTGCGGGGATGAAAAATAACTTCTGACAGAGGGAACTGGTTCAAAACATCAACAATTGACCGGAAATCCTGATCGCTTGTCAATCCTGTCCGTAATTTTACCGAAAAACTGGCCTGAAATCCTTGTGCGAAAAGTTGTTGGAGAGTTTCGGCCAGAGCTTCCGGTTTTTCGAGCCAGGCAGCGCCCCTCCCTTTATTGGTGGCCATCGGATATGGACATCCGAGGTTCAGGTTGATTTCTTTGTAACCATATTCAACCAGGATGGCCACCAGATCAAACAGTTCATGTACATCAGCAAACAGGACCTGAGGTACAACGGGCAAAGCCACATTGTTTTCAGGAAGTACTTCTTTGATGGATGACTTTTTAATGGCCCTTCCTTTTCCGTACGACAAATACGGAATGAAATATTTATCAATGCCGCCAAATACTTCAGAAATGACCTTACGAAATGTATAATCAGTAAATCCCTGCAGGGGAGCCTGGTATATTTTGATCTTGCTGTAATCCATTGGTTTTTATATTTTACTCAATTCGCCTGATGTATTAACCGAATAAAAGCTATTAATCACTACTTTTGCCCACACAAACTTATACAATTGGCAGGCGGTATGCAATCGAATCAAGTCAAATCAGACTCTGTGACCTCTATCCTGAATTTGAATCCGGCTTTTTTGGAAACAAATACCTTTAAATCCGGACATGGCTTTATCCCGGACAATCTGCAGGATTCTACAGTACTTGATTCCATAAATGCCAGTTTTATTGCTCCTGACAGTATCATCTTTTTTGGGCGAAAGCTGGAATGGTCGCAGTTTCGAAAAGCTTACAATCCCGTATTCGATTATCAAAAAAAACTGATTCAGCCAATTCCATACGATTCACTGCACACGGTACTCGATAAAGTCGAAGTGGTTTTTCCCGGGAAAAAGGTTTTCAGGTCAAATCCCGACTGGTTGATCGGCGTTTTGGTATTGTCCATTATCCTTTTTGCTTCGGTACGGCTCATTTTCAATAAATACCTGAGCCAGCTAATTCAGGCAACCACGAGTTATTCGACGTTTACCCGTTTATTCCGCGAACGATACTTTAACTTATTTCACGCATCTTTTCGCCTTGATGTGATTTTCAGTTTGGTCATGGCGCTTTTCTTTTACCAATTACTGAATAACTTTAAAATCAATATGGGATTTTCGCAATCCTCTTCCATTTACCTGACCTGCCTGCTAATTGTAACAGGGTATTTTATTGCCAAAAAACTGATTTATTATATTCTTGGCGTTTTGACAGAAAGCACCTCTGAAGTGAATGAATATCTGTTCAGTATCACCGTTTTCAATCGGGTGCTTGGCTTGTTTTTGCTTCCGGTTACAGCCACCATTGCCTTTGTACCTTTAAGGCAGGTTGAACCGGTCATGGTTGCAGGCCTTATTCTTATTGCTTTTTTCTATTTCATGTCACTTATCCGGGGTGGAAAAATTTTCTTGAAAAAACATTTTTCAATTTCATATTTGATTTTATACCTTTGTACCCTTGAATTTTTACCATTACTTCTGATCTACTATTTATTATTAATATAAGTTAGAAAGGGATTAATTAAAAAGCAAATACCTTGAAGATCAAGAAAATATTAGTTTCGCAGCCCAAACCTGATACTGCCAAATCGCCTTATTTCGATCTGGCTGAAAAAAATAATGTACAGGTTGACTTTCGTCCGTTCATCCAGGTTGAGGGTGTTTCAGCCAAAGAGTTCAGACAAACCAGAGTACAAATACTTGATCATACGGCAGTTATATTTACCAGTCGCACCGCCATCGATCATTTTTTCAGAATCTGCCCCGAACTTCGGTTGATCATTCCTGATAGTATGAAATACTTCTGTAATTCGGAAGCGACAGCTTTTTATCTGCAAAAATACATCGTTTACCGCAAGCGAAAAATCTTTTATGGAGCCGGTAAATTCCCGGATTTGATAGATGTAATGAAAAAACACAAAGAAGAAAGGTTTCTTATGCCCTTATCGCAGGTTGGGCAACCCGAAATTACTTCGTTGCTCGATAAAGCCGGATACCAATACACCAAAGCTATTATTTACAATACAGTAAGCAGCGATTTATCTGATCTGAAAGATGTAAATTACGATATTCTGGTTTTTTTCAGCCCGTCAGGAATTCAATCGCTGATGCAGAATTTTCCGGGATTTGCCCAGGATGATACAAAAATTGCCTGTTTTGGACCGGCAACGGCCAAAGCGATTCTGGAAGCAGGGTTAAGGCTCGATATTGAAGCCCCAACTGCCGAAGCCCCTTCAATGACCATGGCCCTGGAGCAATTCATTAAAAAGCACAATAAGGCGCAATAACAATCAGGAAAAGGGAAAAAGGGAAAAAGTGATCAGTCGCAGTTCGCAGTCGCAGTTGGTACATGCATTTAGGAAAAGAGCTCCAGAGGAGCGGAATATTTGTAGAAAAAGAAGATGAAGTAAATAAATCGTCCGTGCGATAAAGCTGAACAAGACACTAAAGCCACTTCGGACGAAATGCAATCAAGCTTCAAAAAGATATTACAAAAAGGGGAAAACAGATTTCCCCTTTTTTATTGTATTTTAGACAGATGGAAGAATTTACGTTTCTGAAGGAAGAGAAGCTTTGCAGCCAAAAATTGATCGGGGAATTATTTACCTCCGGCGAATCCTTTTTAGCTTATCCGCTCAAAGTTGTTTTCCTGAAAACAGAAATCAGCCAGGCATATCCGGTACAGGCTGCATTTACTGTTTCGAAACGGAATTTTAAACATGCCGTAAAGCGAAATCTCCTGAAACGACGCATGCGCGAAGCATTCCGACTGAATAAACCGGGCTTTTATAGCGAATTAGCCGCTAAAAACTTCCAAATTGCCATCATGTTTGTTTATATTGGTAAAGATGTCGCTGAATATCCGGCAATCGAAAAAGGCATGATTTCGGCCTTTAAAAAGGTGCTGGAGAAAATTTAGGTCAGGGATGTCTCAGTCCGCTTTCAATGGTGGTCCAACAACTTTCATGTCATGATCTTCAAATACTTGTTCAACTCCTCTTCTTTTTAAAATAATAAAAGAAAGGTATTCCTGCCAGAGCCGTTGCAAGGGCTATGGATGATTCGACAGGGCGTTCCAGGTATGAAAGGAAAAGGATCATCACTCCAAAAAAGAGATATACGATCAGATGTACCGGAAATCCCTTTTTCATCCGCTTGCTTTTACCTTCAGCCCGTAATTTAAACACAGCGGCCACTGCCAGTATAGGAAATATTCCAAGTGAAAAGCCCATGTAGGTAAGAATCTGATCGAAAGTTCCGGATAAAACCATGATGATGGCCAGGACTGCCTGCATGATTATGGCCGCAGAAGGCACATGATATCGCGGGTGAACTTTTGCGGCAAACTGAAAGAAGTATCCGTCGCGTGCCATCGAATAATACACTCTTGGCCCAATGATGATGAAGGCGCTTAACGAAGAAAAAAGGGCGAATGCAATGAGCAACGAAAAAGCAAATTCCATGGAACTGCCAAAAAGATTTTTAACGGTTAATCCGCCAATAGAGATAACATCTTTCATTCCTCCAGGGGGTGTGGCATAAACAAAAACCAGATTCAGGAAAACATACAGGATCATGACAATTCCTGTTCCGTATAACAGCGACCGGGGTATGTTCCTTTCCGGATTTTTTATTTCGGAACCTATATAAGTCGAAGCGTTCCATCCGCTGTATGCAAACATGATCCACATGAGTGAAAGGCCAACTATTTTCAGGGTACTAAAATTAAAATCAATTGGCGCACCTTGTGAGAAATGTGCAAAATCACCTTTCCCGAACAACAATCCGGCAAGTATAAGTACTGCAATAAGGACGACTTTCATGATCGTAAGGTAATTCTGGATTTTCGAGCCGAATTTAAGCCCACGCAAATGGATAAGCGTAAAAAGAAGGATAACAGCTATTGCAAGGATCTTGTCAAGATGTTCGCCGGGGAATAATCCATGATTACCGACATTGGCAAGTTCAGGAAAAGCCCTGAATAAATAATGGCTGAAACCTATTGCCGAAGCAGCGATAGGGGCCGAAAAACCGGCCACAAATGACACCCAACCGCTAAGAAAGCCAAACAGGGGACTATACAGCCGGGAGAGAAAAATATATTCGCCGCCAGCCTGAGGCATTGCAGCTCCCAATTCGGCGTAGGAGAGAGCCCCGCATAAGGCAATAATCCCTCCGACTATCCAAAGTATAATTAGATACCATGGGTTACCGAGCCCGCTCATAAGCAATCCGGAAGTTGTAAAAATCCCGGCTCCGACCATATTGGCGATTACAATATTTGAAGCCGAGAATAGACCTATTTGATGCTGTCCGTTTTTACCCGCTGTGCTTTCCATTATCAGGACTAGTTTCCGGTTTTGTAGCTTATTGCCACCCCAGCGCCTTTGATATCGAGCGTAGTCTTGTAAGTAGTTAGTTTGCTGACGTATTCATAAAAACCATAGTTGTTTCGCTGGCCGACATTATGGGTGACAAAACAGCCTCCTACCGAAAGTTTGGGGTCCATATCTTTAAAATAGTTGATATACCAATTCTTATCTGCATCACTGAAGACAAAATCCACCGGTCCCTTTAATGCCGGCACAAGTTGATGGGCATCGGCAAGCCGGGCATCAATATATTTTGACAGTCCAGCTTTTTCAAAATTAGCCAGCGCTTCTTTATGCCTTCTTTCATCTATTTCAATGGTAATAAGTTTGCCTCCCGTTTTGCTCAGCGCCCAGGCGATCCATATTCCTGAATGGCCGGTGGAAGTACCTATTTCAACAGCATTTTTGTAGTTGTTCTTTAAAATAATGTCGTACAAAAGCTGCCCGTCCGATTCCGGCACATTCATGTCGTGCCAACTGTTTTGGCTGCTGTTTAAGAAATCCCAAACCCGTTTATCCAGGCTGGTATCATTTCCGGTTTCCTTTGTTTGAGAATTTACTTTTTCAGTTCCGTAAACTGCCAATAAAAGGAAGCAAGTGGAAAACAGGAATAAAAAACGCTTTAATGTTTTCATAGTTTAAGGTATTTGTGATTAAAATGGTATTGACTTGCATTACGAAACAGCGCACGATTTTGTTGGTTTAAAAACCAGAAAATCATTCAGTCTCCCTGAGCGACAGGGAGGCAAGAACGAGCAATCCGAAAATATATCCGGTTAGAATTCCAAAATCAACCAATGTATCAGTAAGCTTATATTCTGGTTTGATAATTTCGTGAATGATATTAACCGCGTAATGAAGTGGCAAACACTTGCCAATGATTTGCGCCCAAACCGGCAGGCCGTCAGGGCTAATAACCAGTCCTGTAAGAAAAACTGATGGAAGTATAATGAGCGGGATGAACGGAAATACTTGTGCCTCGTGTTTCGCAAAAGTTGAAATAAAAATTCCGAGCATGACCGAAACGATTGCCAGCAGCCAGATGACCATGAATAACAACACCACTGTTTTGGTGTCGTAATTGAGGTTGAAAAGCCAGATGGATTCTGCCAGTACTGTAATTGCCTGTACAGTTGCCAGTCCGAAGTATCCGAGGGTATATCCTCCAATAATTGCAGTTTTTGAAAATCCGGAAATCATCATTCGCTCTAAAGTCCCCCTTGTTCGTTCCTGAACGAGCAGAATGGCACACAAGATAAAACTCAAAAAATGAACAATAAAAGCACTGATAGGAATTGTAAAACTTTTCACCTCAACCAATGGAGGAAAGGTGTCGAACAAAAGCTTCAGAAAATAAATGATAATGAGTGGCGCTATGACAGAGAGGACAAGAAAACGCGTGTCGCCCTTAAGCTGGGCCAGTACACGCCGCCCTATGATGAAAGTATGTCTCACGATTTTTCCTCCTTCTCTTTTTTACGAATGATGGAAAGAATAATGTCTTCAATCGTATCCGGTTGAAGCTCTACAGATGAAATATTTTTTTCAAGCCCGAATTTTTTAAGTTCGTCAGCCAGATTTTCAGAGGTAGAATCAATAACTGCGGTTTTTTCTTCATGGTTGTCAAAGATTTTCAATTTAGTTTTCCCCCGATGTAAAATGTTCCGGGGAGTATCAACGGCAAGGATTTCACCATTGCGCAGGATGGTTACTTTATCGCAGAGCATCGCTTCATCCATCTGATGGGTGCTGACAAAAATGGTTACCCCACTTTGCGCGAGTTTTCGAAACAGTATCCAAAACAACATTTTAAGGTATGGGTCTAGAGCCGCAGTTGGTTCATCGAGGAAAATAATTTTGGGATTATGAACCAAAGCACAGCAGAGGGAAACTCTTTTTTTCATACCTCCTGAAAAAGTTCTTACTGCATCATCCGCTCTATTCGTAAGTTCGGCAAACGAAAGTATCTCATCCGTTTTCTGATGCAAATCGGGAACATTCTGCTCCTTTCCGAAAAAAAGGATGTTATCGCGTGCCGAAAGGTCGTCGTACAAGGCCGGTGATTGTGGCATGTAGCCAATTTGTTTACGGAGTTCCCATTTGTCTTTGAGCGGGTCGAGCCCGAGAACTTTTGCAAAACCCGAATTGGGGCGGAGCGAACCAACCAATGCTTTGATGAGCGTAGTTTTCCCGGAACCATTCGGGCCAACCAATCCATATATGGTCCCTTCGGGGACATCGAGGCTCATACGATTGAGCGCACCTATTTTTCCGAAATTCTTAGAGAGGTTAACTATTTCAATAGCATTCATGAAGTAAATGTACAAAAATGGTTTCTACCTGAAATACCATGTAAATGTCATAAGGTGTGGTTATTTTTGTTCATGTCTTTTTTGAAGTTTTTTACCATTTTTCCAAAGTCCTTATCTCTTTTTCGTCTTTCGGCAACCGATGATTCAAAATGGGATTTCTCTCTTTCCATTTTGAGATAATTTTCGTACGAACTTTTGTCTATCTCTCCTTTTTCGACGGCTTCAATAACCGAACAGCCTATCTCGAAAGTATGTGTGCAATCTTTGAATTTGCAATTGTAAGTAAGGTTAACTATGCTACGGAAGGTGGTCTCTAGTCCGTTCTCTTTATCTGCGATTCCAACTTCTCTCATTCCGGGATTATCAACAAGTATTCCACCATTTTCAAGCACAATTAATTCCCTGTGGCTTGTAACATGTCTGCCCTTTCCGGTGCTCTTACTAATTGAATCTGTTCTCATTCTATCTCTACCCGAGAGATTATTCAACAAAGTAGACTTTCCTGCTCCCGAAGAACCAAGCATACAAAAAGTCTTGCCCTTTTCGATAACCATTTTTAAGGCTTCGTACCCATCTTGTGTTTCATTGCTAACTGCATAAACGGGTATATCTTTTATTCGTTGGTGTATGCTGTCAATAATTTCATTTATTATTTTTTCATTGATCAAATCAGTTTTTGTCAGTACAATTATCGGGCTTACATTAGATGAATAACAAATGGTAAGGTATCTTTCAAGTCTGTTGATATTGAAATCCCTATCAGCAGCCTGAATCAATAACGCATAATCAATATTTGTTGCAATGATTTGTATCTCTGCGAATTGACCAACAGCCTGTCTTGAAATAATTGAGAATCTTGGTAGTATTTTATGAATGATTGAAAAATCAGAATCATAATTTATCAATGCAACCCAATCACCTACTGCAGGAAAATCTTCACGATTTTTGGCCGAAAATCGTAAATTCCCTGTTATCCCGGCTTCGCATTCTCCCTTTTCGGTTTTGACAATATATCTTTCTTTATGTTCTGAAACGACCCTACCAATCTCAAAGTCTTTGAGGTTATTCTCAATCCTTAACTTTTCGAGTTTTTCATTATATCCAAAATCTTCTAAGTTCATTTTAAATCTCTTTGGTAAGCTAGGTTTTTTTTAGTTTGGTAATTTTCCGCAGCTACGCGCAGGGCAGGAGTTTCCCGATGAATCCCAAGTACTTGGGGCTAATTTCTTGGCAACGAAACATTGAAACCCGGCTTACCGGGCAGCTTGCTGTTGTGTGCTGTTTACATTTGTTCATTTAATGTTTTCAAAGAAACTGATTGAATAATGACATCAACCCAGACTTCATGCTGGGTCGTGCCGACCACATGAAGTTCTATTTATTAGTAGCCGTTTATTTTATTATTATAATGATAAAATATTCCTTTATCAAAAGGTGTCCATAAACAAGCTCTTTGTTCACATATTTTCAATCCCTTGTTTGTCCAGGTATTACATGTATTAAATAAAGAAAAGCTACCTGTACCTTCATAAAAGGCATCATTTCTATCATAGACCATAATGGTCTTGATATTTATAAACTCACCTTTCTCAGTCTTATTAAAGCTTTTCTGAATATATTTTACCAATTCAAAATATTGACGTTTATTTATTTCTATTCTTATCGAGTTTTTCGTTTCAAAAACATCTTTATAATAAGTAACATGCATAGCAGGCTCACCAAATCCAAAAGCAGCAGTAAAAGCAGTGCTAAACTTTAAATCAGACCAGTTTGGCGTATTTAAATAAAACCCTTTATCTCCCCAACCAAATGCAACAAAATTCATTACTGAATCATTTCCTATTGTATTGCTGAATTTAACTTTCTTACTCCAATCAACAGAATCATATCGAATTGGTAACACTAAATCAGTATGGACTCCATTTGTTCTTACAAAAATTACTACAACTTTTTCTTTCTCTTTATTTCCATTAAACGGAATAATTGAGATAATTATTGAAAAAATTAAATACAAAGCTATTGAGCCTAAGAAAGTCAAAACAGCAAATCTTAAAATCTTTAATATTTTAATTATCATGGTTCTTGGTTTGAAGTTCACAAATGGCCACTTGCTTATTTGTTTGATAAATTCAGGCCTATCCACCTCATTTTAGTTGTATAGTCCTGATAGCCATTAGTCTTTATACTTGATAAATTTAAAGAAATTGCAATTATAAATCACAAAATGGTGATTATTTTTTTGTATGCTGTAAAGAGATTCCGTCCCTAAAAGAGGATGGAATCCTTTCGCCAAAAGTACATCTGGAGAAAAAAAACCGGTCAGGAAATCACTCCCAACCGGCCCTATCAATTCTTCTCTTTCGTCTCCTGACTTCGGTCTTCCGTCTTCGGTCTTCTGTCTCCCGACTTCCGTCTTCGGTCTTCCTTCTTACCTGTCCATAATCTCCGTCTGCATTCGTACCGAATCTTCGTGGATGTGCTGGAACAATTGCTGAACAAAAGCGCCATCCAGGTTCAGGCTTTCGCCTAATTTGATTCGTTTTTCCATCAGTTCGGCAAAACGGCCAACCTGAAACGCGGTGACATTGTTCTCTTTTTTATACTGACCAATCAGTCGCACAATTTCCATGCGCGACGATAAGGTTTCGAGCAATTCGGTATCAATGGCATCAATGCGGTTACGAAGCAATTCAAGCTGATTTTCGAACAGTTTATTATCGGAAGAAACCGTCCGGATAATCAGGCGGTCGAGCAATTTGGCCAGATCGGCCGGGGTGAGCTGTTGCTCCTTGTCGCTCAATGCGCAGGAAGGATCGCGGTGAGATTCGATCATCAGTCCATCCATTCCCATATCGAACGCTTTCTGGCTGATGTCAAATAAGTATTCGCGTTTACCTCCAATGTGGCTTGGGTCGCATATAATGGGCAGATTGGGCATCAAACGGCGCAATTCGATCACTGTTTTCCAGTTGGGATAGTTGCGGTACTCCGATTCGCGAAATGGCGTAAACCCACGATGAATGGCCACTATATTTTTAATTCCGGCCTGACTAAGCCGCTCGAAAGCCCCCAACCATAGCTGAACATCGGGATTGACCGGGTTTTTCACCATCACCACCGCATCGGTTCCTTTTACGACATCGGCAATTTCCTGCACCACAAACGGGCTGGCTGTCGAGCGTGCCCCGATCCATAGAACGTCAATCCCCGCTTTCAGCGCCTCTTCGGTATGCTGGGCGTTTGCCACTTCAGTACCAACAGGCATACCGGTTTCTTCGCGGACCATTTGCAGCCATTTCAGGCCAATGCTGCCAATACCCTCGAAGCTTCCGGGGCGGGTTCGCGGTTTCCATACCCCGCCCCTATAAACGAATACGCGATGATCTTTTGCAAGCTGACGGGCGGTGTCCATAGCCTGCTCTTCCGTTTCGAGGCTGCACGGCCCTGCAATAATGAGCGGGTTATTTATTTGGGGCAACCAGTGCCTGATCGGGTTAATTTCTAATTGTATTCCCATGACTATTTGGTATAAAGTTTAACTATTGTCTTTTCATTTTTAACCAGCGAATCGCTTTGTCCGTCTAAAATTCCACGGATACGGTTGGCATTTTTCATCAAAGCCATCATTTGTTCCGGATCAGATTCAATACTTTTTTTGAATGCCTTCAGGTGTTTGATATAGACTTCGAGCGATTCAACCACATATTCCTTGTTTTGCTGAAAAATAGGGCCCCACATTTCAGGAGAACTTTTTGCCAAACGAACGGTTGAGTTGAAACCTCCGCTGGCCAAATCGAAAATGATTTCGCGGTCTTCCTTATCGAGCACTGCATTTGCGAGCGCAAAAGCTGCAGCATGCGGTAAATGTGAGATAAACCCGGTACTGTGGTCCTGCACGTCGGCAGTCATGTAGGCAATGTCCATTCCCAATGCCTGAAACATTTTTTCGGCGAATGCCAGATGCTGTGGCCCACATTTTTCCTGATCACAAATGATGTTGATTTTACCAGTGAACAATCCTTCCAAGGCGGCCCCTGGCCCGGAGTTTTCGGTGCCAGCCATCGGATGGGCCGGAATATAATTTCTACGCCTGGGATGGTTTTCAACTGCTTCTGAAATTACTTTTTTGGTTGATCCAACATCAATTACCGTAGTTTGTGAAGAAATCAGGTCGAGTACGAAGGTTAAAGTTTGTAAAACCTTGTCCACCGGAATGGCAATAATCACCATATCAGCTTTAGGAATGGCGCTTTCCAGCGTTTCAATCCGGTCAACTATACTCAATCGTAGGGCTTCCTGGGCATGATCAGGATTAGTATCCACGCCTGTAATTTCGGTAGCAAATCCGCCCTTTCGCAGGTCAATGGCCATCGATCCTCCAATCAATCCTAAACCAATAACTGTAAGTTTCATATTTTTGTTTATTAAAAAAGGGCCTCGTTATGCACGGGACCCTTTTGAAAAATATCTTTTTGTAACAACAAGACATTACCAGCCGATCCCGATATGAGAACAGAAGTAATAAAACCAATAAAAAAACCTGTTGTTACCTGTACGTTTCATTTTGCTTTCAATATGGAGGCAAATATAGAGTTTTTATTTCAAATCAAAATTTTATGGGCAAAAAAGAAACGCAATACCATTTGTTAAAAATGCAGTTCAGTGTGACGAACGTGCCAAGCGGAACCCGGATTCCGGAACGCGCAACAATTTTCTACACCCAGCTCTCTTCCAGGATTTCGCCTTTTATGCTGACGATGATTTCTTTTACAGGTACTTTTCGTTTAGCCTGAGATGCCCCCATCTGCACCAGTTGCGATAAACCTCCACAACATGGAACTTCCATCATCATGATAGTTATGGTATTAACTTTGGCTTCGTCAATCAGGCGACGGATTTTCTCCACGTATATTTCTTTGCCCTGATCGAGCTTGGGGCAGGCAATGACCAGCGATTTTCCGGCTAAATGTTTGGAGTGGAAATTACCCATACTGAACGCCACGCAATCGGCTGCCAGAAGAAGGTCGGTTCCCTGGAATGCAGAACCGGCCGGATTGATCAAATGCATTTGAACCGGCCACTGACGCAAGGCCGATGATATTTCGGCGACAGCAACTGCCGGGGCATAAAGCAGGTTTTTGGGTTCAAAACTTACCTCTTTTGATCCGGGGCAACCACCCGAAGCGCATCCGGCTGAAGATTCTATTTTTACTGAATGAACTTCGGCAATTACCGCATCAACACTAAATGGAATTTCGCTGGCATGCGTTCTCAGGTAACCAACAGCCTGTTTCAGGAAGCCGGTTTCGCCATGTTCTTTAAGGTGTTTCATGTGAGCAACCAAAGTGTTTTTTCCTTGTGGGATGATTTGTTTCACCACAACGATTTCGTCATACTCGTCGGCTTCGCGTTTCTCGATGGTAATCGCTCCTTCAGGACAATGGCCAAGGCAGGCTCCCAATCCGTCACACATCAATTCGCTAATGAGCCTGGCCTTTCCATCTATAATTTGTAATGCTCCTTCGTGGCAGTTCGGAATACAAATTCCACATCCGTTGCATTTTTCTTCGTCAATATTTACAATTTCCCGTATCATATTTTCAAGTATTTTTCCAAAACAAAACTACAACCGATCTGTTCGTATTTTTGTATCAAATGTTACAAACAAAAAAAATTTATGATCCAGACCGAAATACTTTGCCAGTCGCCCATTTTCAGGGGCATTTCACCCGACGATCTCCGGGAACTTTTCAGCAGAATCCTTTATCAGGTTAAAACATACCAGAAGAACGAACTGATCACCATTGGCGGTGAAATTTGCGACCGGCTGCTGATTATTCAGCAAGGTAGCGTTAAGGCTGAAATGACCGATTATTCAGGGAAAGTAATTAAAATAGAAGATTTGGCCGCTCCGTGGCCTTTGGCTACAGCCTTTTTGTTTGGTAAGGAAAACCGGTTTCCGGTAACTGTTTCGGCAACATCTGAAGTTGAAATGGTATCCATCCCAAAACCGGAATTTGTGAAGCTGCTGCAAATGAATTCCCTTATTTTGAACAATTATCTGAATACCATATCCTCTCGCGCACAGTTTTTATCGCAGAAGTTGAAATTTCTGTCGTTTAAAACCATCAGGCAGAAAATTGCACATTTTCTGCTTGAAAAAGCAGGCGACAGGCTTCAAACAGTTGAAATCATGCAAACTCAGGGACAACTGGCCGAAATGTTTGGCGTTACACGTCCTTCGCTGGCACGGGCACTAAGCGAAATGAGTCAGGAAGGACTGATTAAAATAGACCGTCGCTCCATCAAAATTCAGGATAAAAACCGGATGAACCAGTTACTGAAGAATTAAGTAATATTGCGCAAAATGTTTTAACCATGAGAAAAATGATCCAGGGACGACTTTCGGTATTTAAATTCGAAAGCTTCAGGAAATATAAGAATATAGCCCATTTTATTACTACCAAAGAAGGTTGGATTTCGGGCAGTAAGCCCCGATTCACGGGTGACCTTGAACAGGATTATCTGGATTTCCGTAAAGAACTGGCTGTTTCGGGTGATTGGGAGACGGATCAGTTCATTTTCCCCAGACAAACACATTCTGATCGGGTTGTAGTTGTATCTTCTGTGACAAACCTGACAACTATTGCTGATGCCGATGCTTTGGTTACAAACATTCCCGGACTATTTGTTTGTGTTCAAACTGCCGATTGTGTGCCGGTTTTGCTTTTCGATCCTGAGAAAAAAGTGGTGGCCGCCATTCATGCCGGATGGCGTGGTACAGTTTCAAAAATTGTACAAAAAACCATTCGGAAGATGACAGAAGAATTCGGTTGCCAATCTTTCGATATCATCGCCGGGATTGGCCCTTCCATTCATCTTCATGCTTACGAAGTCGGATCCGAGGTGGTTGAAGCCGTTGAGTCAGCTTTTAGAAACCCGCCTGCTTTATTGAAACCGTCGCTGAACGAAGGTCATGCGTATTTTGATTTGTGGGCAGCCAATCAAACGGTACTGATGGAATCGGGTATTCCGGAAGATAACATTGAATTAATGGGCTTGTGCTCGTTTGAACATTACGGCCTGTTTTACTCTGCCCGCCGCGATGGTGCAGATACCGGAAGAATGGTAAGTGGAATCGGGCTCAGGTAAAAAAACCTTTCAGGGCAACGCCCTGAAAGGTTCAAACCAGCAAAGGACAAAATCCACTCAAAAAACTGAGCAAAGTTTTCTTAATTGATTTTTATCGGGTAAGTATATCGCTTGTCACCCGTTGAAAGTACAACTTCATAAATACCTTTCTCCAGCTTTGAAAGATCTAAGGCTTCGCATACAGTGAAATTACGACCAATTTCTTTGGAGTATAACAGTCCTTGCTTATCAAAGAAATATAAAGTCAGGTTTTCTTTCGGAAAATTCAGGTAGCTGCATCTCACTATTCCATCCTGATAACCGAAAAATGGCTCAAGCCTAATTTTTTCGTCACCAACATCAATTTTCCAGTTTTTAATTTCAAACGAACGTTCAGCGGTCAATTTGTCGCTTTTAACCGAAAGTTTATACGATCCGGCTTCAAGTTCCGAAAAGTCGTAAATTTTTTTGTAGTCACCTGTCGGTTCAGCAACTTCTTTGTAGTAAACAATCTGACCCAGTCTGTCTTCCAGTGTAATTTTCAGGTTGCTTTCAGTAAGGCTTGAAATAGCAATCACAGCTTTGTCGGCCGAAAGTGGTTGGATATTAACTTTCAGGTTTCCGCTTGCCATTAAAGTGTTCGCAAATGCTGCAAATACGAACAGTAAAGTCACTCTCAAAATGGTTTTCATTGTTCATTGTTTTTGAATTGTTTTAATTAATTATTGGTTTGACCTGCATGGCGTCAGGTCGGTTTTTTCTGAATATTTATATGCTGTTTTTTTTCTGATAAACTCATCCATACCCTGTACCAGAAATTTACAGGCGATAACTTGTGGAATCAACCTGTAGCTTTGAAATTTTTTTATTTACTGTGGACATCGCCACCGCTCGATTCGTTAATGTCTTTTGTTTTTGGGTTCCCCGAATAGGTAATATCTCCCCCGCTGCTGGCATTGGCATCAAGTTCATCAGAAACATTTACACGGATGTCTGATCCGCTTGAAACACTGGCGATACATTTTTTTGCATGAAGTTCACTGGCATTAATGTCGCTTCCACTTGAGGCGCTGGCCTGTAAGAAATTGACTTTGCCCTTCACATAGATGTCTGATCCGCTGCTAGATTCAACACTCAATTCGCTGGCTTCCAATTCAAGTTTGATGTCTGAACCACTGCTGGCATCCAAATCAAGCTCATTCAGGGATAGAACTCCCTGCGAATTAACATCCGAACCAGCCGAAGCCTCTAATTTATCAAGGCTTATAAATGAAACATAGACTTTCCGCGATTGATTGTTCCAATTCATCCTAAACCAGGATTTTTCCTTGATGTAGATTTTTAAAATTCCGCCTTCAACCCTGGTTATGATTTTATCCAGATCATCCGAATCAGCTTCAACAAAAACTTCTTCCACGTTTTTTTGAGTCAGATAAAGGTCAATTCCGCCTGAAACTGATACTCCGTGAAATCCGGTTACCTGGCGTGTTTGCCGGCCATCACCGGACTTTACAGCCTGAACAGAATTCACCTGAAATAATGCGATGCCCAGAAAAATAAGGGTAAATGTTTTAAATGTTTTCATGTTTGATGTATTTAGATTTCCTGATTTATTTGCGATTGACGTTTCCCCCCGATGAAGTGTCAATATCGGTAATTGATGGTTCGCCATAATAAACGATGTTTCCTCCACTGGTAGCTCTGGCTTGAAGCTTTTCGACAACTGTTGAGGAAACATTTCCTCCACTCGATGCCCTCATCATACATTGGTCGGCTTTCAATTCGGCTCCCTTCAGGTTTGCCCCTGAAGAGGATTTCAGCTCTGCTTCTTTAGCTAATCCGGAAAGCATGATATTGGCTCCTGAAGAACAATCAGCTTTCAGGTATTTCGCATTGACTTCCATTTTAAGGTTTGCTCCCGAACTGGCTTTTAATTCAAGATTTTCGGACATGATTTGTGCCTGTGAATATGCATTGGCTCCAGAACTTGTATATAGCCCGGTCAGTTTTTCAACTGTAATCATCACCCTTTTTTCCTTTGCCCAACGAATATTTTCGTTTGCTGTTACTATTAAAACATCACCTTCCACTTCGGTTTCAATGCTCTCGTGCAGGTTGCTGTCGGCAATAACCACCACCTTGGATGGGCTTCCCTGGCTAATGTAAACGTTCATTCCCCGGCTGACTTTGATCTGGTCAAATTCGTCAACCTGCCTGACTTGCTCGGTAACATTTCCGTTCCCTTTGACCGATGGGCCTAAAAACCAGCATGAGGAAAACAGGAAACTCAGAACCGCAAAAATCCCGGCAAGTTGAAATTGTTTCCATTTCATAGTTTGATAGTTTTAGATGGATAATAGACGCACGAAAATCAAATTCGTTACCAAAATACGGCCTGTAATTCGCGAAAAATCATTTTTTTCGTTGAATGACCTTTTTTTACCGGCAAATACGATACCTGCATCTGCCATTGAAAGGGTTGAAGTACTTCGTGATGGCGCTAGCGCCCAATACGGATCGGATGCAATTGCAGGAGTGATCAATATCGTTTTGAAGAAAAATGTATCGGCCTTTGAGGTCAATATGGCAACTGGAGTTACCACAAAGGGTGATGGAATAACTTACAGTGGCGATATCAATAAAGGATTCAAAGTTGGGAATAAAGGTTTTTTGAATTTAACCGGAAGCTTTTATCATCAGGATTATACCAACCGGGCAGGCAAGCCGGGCGGAGATGGACTTTTTGGCTTTTTATATGATGTTGGCGCCATCCCGATTGAAGCTGCAGGCGGTTTTCAGGCAAGCCCGGGAAAAATTGCTACCGGCGCTCAAATCAGAAGCGGGAATACCGATTGGCAAAGGACAAATCCTGATTTAGGAATGATCGTGGGACAACCTGAATACGATAAATACTCGGCATTTGTCAATTTTGGAATCGAAAGTGGCATCGGAAAATTTTATGCCAATGCCGGATATACCAGAAGAAACGGAACTTCATTTGCTCTTTACCGGACTCCTTACTGGCCGGGAATTCCAACAGATGCCGCTAATAATCCTTTATACGATGGCAAGGGAATTTACCAGGGGTTTCAGCCAACATTTGAAACCTCAATTGACGATTGGATTTTAACCGTAGGGGACTTAATCAAAATTAATGAGTGGTCGGTTGATATGAGTTTAACTTCAGGGAACAACACGGTTGATTATACTGTCGGCAATACCATAAATACCGGCCTCGGAGCCAGCAGCCCCACCTCTTTTAATCCCGGTGGTTACTCGTTCGGCCACCTGGTCGGGAATATTGATGTAGCCCGGACATTCGACAAAGTTGATGTATCTTTTGGATTGGAAGCTCGAAATGAAGTTTATGAAGTTACTGCAGGACAGGAAGAATCGTATATTAATGGCGGGGCACAGTCATTTCCCGGCCTTCAACCCCAAAATGCACTAACACAATATCGTGCAAATGTGGGTGTCTATACTGGTGTTGACTATGATATTACGAAATCGTTTTTGCTGGGAGGAGCGATCCGACTTGAAAACTATTCAGATTTTGGGAGCAATGTCTCGTGGAAATTAAATGGCAGGCAACTTTTACCTAAAGATAAAGGAGCAATACGTGCTTCATTAAGCACTGGGTTCAGAGCGCCTTCCTTGCATCAGATCTATTTGAGCAACATTCAAACCCTGGTTGTTGATGGTAATATTCAGCAGGAAGGTACTTTTAATAATGTTGATCCTGTCATAAGGAATTTACTTGGGGTTCCTGCGCTTGATGCTGAAAAAACACTGAATTATACTGCCGGAATTACCTATAATTTTCTGGAAAATCTCTCTTTTGCAATTGATTATTACAATATCAAAGTTGAAGACAGGTTACTGATCTCATTAACGCACAAGGTGAGTTAGACACCGATCTTGGAGGAAGGTTCATTTATCCCTGGGAAGTCAACCAATTTGGTTTTATGGGGTCCATGTATAAATTAGGTATTGATTTTAAGTTTTAAGCGATTCTAAAATTTCATCAAAAAGGGGCTCTCACCGAAATAGGAGAACCCCTTTTTTATTGTTTTCATCCCTTTCCTGTTTCCCGCACATCTAAAAAAACACCTCTGAAAGGCCCTATTTTACTGTGATGAATTTTAAAAATGGGTGTTGCAGGCATATATTTGAGCATGTTTTTTCTGCCATGAGTAATGCCAGCGTCCATACCGTGGATACTGAATTTATTTTCGGAAAAATTTACAAAGAGCTTACTCTAATCCCTTTCATCGAGAAAATCAGTGAGAAATTTAAATTGAACCACCCTCTTGAAGTTGCTGATGCAGGGCTTTTATCAAATGATAATATAAAAGCAATGGAATAGAAGGTACACGAGTACAGTTTTGGCGCCAGGCTGAAAAATGAACCCGATAACGTAAAAAATCAAATACTGGAAAACCAGTTTTCAGCAGACCTTAAATAAATTATCTTTACCGAACCATAGGTTTTCTATCTCGATTGATCATGAAAAAAGTGCTAATCATCACTTATTATTGGCCGCCATCGGGTGGGGCAGGTGTTCAGCGATGGCTGAAGTTTGCCAAATACCTTCCTGAATTTGGCTGGCAACCGGTAATCCTGACGGTAGATACTGAATATGCCAGCTATCCGCAGAGAGATGAAAGTTTGTTGTCGGAAGTTGATCCCGGTTGTCTGGTTTATACCACCAAAAGCTTTGAATTATACAATCTTTACAAACTGGTTTCTGGCAAAAAGGAAGTTCCTTACGGAGGCTTTGCCAACGAATCGAAAGAAGGATTGCTTCAAAAAACTTCCAAATTTTTACGTGGCAATTTTTTGTTGCCCGATCCGCGTAAAGGCTGGAACAAATATGCACTGAAAAAGGCTGCTGAACTGATCCGCGAATTTAACATCCATACCGTAGTGACCACCAGTCCGCCACATTCTACGCAGTTGATCGGGCTCAAACTGAAGCAAAAATTCAACATCCGGTGGATTGCCGACTTGCGCGATCCGTGGACCGATATTTACTACTACGATCAGTTCAAACATACTGCCCTGGCTCGTAAAATTGATCAGAATTACGAACGGAAAGTGGTTGAAAATGCTGATCTTCTGATCATGGTAAGCGAAGATGTGAAACGAATTTTTGTTGAAAAATCCATGTTGCCAATCGCAGATAAAACGGTGGTCATTCCAAACGGATTTGATGAGGATGACTTCAGGATAAACAATCTTCAGGCAGATACAAGAAAAATAATTACCTATACCGGGACCATTTCCGAAGCCTACGATGTGGAAGGCTTTCTAAATGCGCTTTCACTGATTGATGGCTTTATGAAATCGCAAATCCTGATCAGGTTTGTGGGAAAGGTTCCACATTCAGTCGGGCAGAAATTCCAGGATACCGGTCTTGAAATTGAATTCGCCGGATATGTTGACCATGCGAAATCCATCGAATATTTGCTTCGGTCTGATCTGCTTTTACTGGTTATTCCAAAGGTGAAAAACAACAGGGGAATCCTGACAGGCAAATTTTTTGAATACATGGCTTCTCAAAAGCCCATTCTCGCAATTGGCCCAACCGATGGTGATCTGGCCAAAATCATTCGGGAAACCAGATGTGGCAAGCTCTTTGATTATGAAGATTCAGAGGGAATGTTTGATTTCATACAGGAAAATATGACTAATCCGGGTACAGTTTCAGATCCTGAAACGGTGGCGGAATACTCGAGGAAACAGTTGACCCGGAAGATTGCCCAAATCCTTGAAAGCTAAAATTTGAAGAGCATGAACAAAATTGTAATTATTAACCGTCAGCTTTCTGAACAGGAAATCAATGAGATTAAACATTTGGCTGAAGCCGGATCAAAGGTTTTTTTCATTTCAGGTACAAATTCATTGGATTTTGCCCAATCCATTTCTCTCCTACCCGAAGAAAAGAAGCGGGTTAATTACGAGATGATGGACGAGGTTCTGCAGTTTGGCGATTTATCTGTAGGTGATCAAACTGTGGCCGATCTTTTCAGGATTGATACAGCCAGCGTATGGCATTACCATAAATTCAGGATTTACTTTGCAGTTCGCAACCTGATGTATTTCCTGAAGCCAATCCAACTGAAATTCAGTGCATTAGAAGATCATATCTGGTTTGTTCATTTGGATGCTCAACCTCTTCAAATCCTTTTTCCTGAAGTTGATTTTCGGTTTCCCACTGTCAAATCCAAAGTCAAATTCAATTTTGGCAATTTGTTTAGTTATTTGGTTTTGATCAAATACCGGTTACTCTGCTATTTATTATCAGCAAAAAAGAATCCCGAATATTTGTTGTACCTGACAGAAAAGTATTCAACTGTTTTGGACAAAACTACGCTTAAAACCAAAACAGGACATCACATCCTGGAATACCTGATTTCGGAACTCGACGGTCGGTTTGCCCTGTTGACGGAGGTTTTGATGCCAAAAACCAAAGGAAAATCTGACTATTCCTTCTCCGGAAAACAGTTTCAGACTTCATTGAACCATCGGCCAAAGATTTTTATTGAAGGTTTTCTGATATCAGGATTATTGAAGGGCAGTGTTCGGAAATCTGCTAAACGAGCGATGGAAAAAATTCATCTGGCATATACTGAAGTTTCCAAATCGGAGCTGACGATGGTTCAAAAGCTTACTCTCGAAGTATTTCAATCGCTCGATAAATCGTCGGATTTCTTTCTCTACCGCTATTTTGCTGCCCGGAATTACTTTAAAAGTTCAACGATTAAGGTTGTGATTGCTACCGACGAAAATAGTCCGCTCACCAAATCAATTCTCGATGCTGCCAAATTCTACGGAATAAAAATCATCGGATTGCAGCACGGAACCATGCACGATTTGCATCCTGCCTATCTTTATACTGAAAACGACCGTAAAAATCGTGTGATGCCCGACCTGACTCTGACCTGGGGAAAATACTGGGAAGAATTCCTGGTTGAAAAGGGCAATTATCCGAAGGATTCGGTGGTTTCAACCGGACAAATCCGCACCGACATTATCCCGGTTTTGATGCAATCTGAAAAACTGAAAAAAGCTGGAACGACAGAAACTATCGTATTTGCCTCGCAGCCTCAGCGCGACCCCGAATTGAGGTATCAGGCGGCTTTCGATGTGTTTCGGGCACTCAGGGAATTTCCGGGATTTACTCTTACTGTTAAACTTCATCCACGCGAGTTTGCAGATACCGGTTATTATGCAGCCATTGCAAAAGAAGCTGGCTGCACCAATTACGTTTTCGACAAAAAATCCGATTTGTATCAACTGATTGCTTCGTCCGATGTGCTGATTACCTGTTTCTCAACTGTCGGCACCGAAACCATTTATTTCTACAAACCTCTGATTATTCTCGATCACCTGAAACAGGATATCATGGGATATGCCGCTGAGGGCGTGGCATTTCAGGCGTATGATGCTGCAAGTTTAACAAGCATTCTTCTCGGAATCTTCCGTTGCAGCCTCAAGATTGATCGTGCCAAATACGATTCTTTTATTCAGAAGTATGCGTTCCGGATTGATGGAAAAGTGGCTGAAAGGTGTGTCGAGGAGATTGCCAAATCAATTTAATTATCGTTTGGTTCGAAGCTTTCTTCTGGGATGTCGGTGGGAGTGAAAAACGTGCAACACGAAGACTTTATTTTCTTCCGGAGAATATTCATAAATGATTAGGTAGGGAAACCGTTTTAGGGCAGCTTCACGAAAGCGATCTTTTTTACACGGAAAACTTTCCGGATAAAGTTCAATTATTCCAAGTACTTTGTCAACAAAATCTATGAAGCGAAATCCAAGATCAGTTTCCACATTTTCATACCAGTCATAGGATTGCTGAAGATCTTTGGAAGCTGCAGTTGAGATAATAATTTGACATCCCATCAGGAGTATATTTATTCCTAAGTGCTTTAAGTAAATATTTCTATTTATTCCTAAAGGTAGGCATTATAGAAGTTTTTACATTTTGTTTTCCTAACTTATTTTGGAGGTTTTTGGAATCAAGTGGTAAGAATATGGCAAGAATATATTACCTTTGATTCATACAAAAACACACCATGGCAATAAACTTTTTTGTCGATAAGGGCTCAATTTACGCAATTTTCCGGAAACAGAAAGACGGTCGCAGGATTAACCTTACTTACTATCCCGGAATTCCGGCAGGCAATGACTGGAATGCAGACCGTCAAAGGTTCAACCCCAAAACAGAGGAGTTGGAAAAGCTTAATAAGCAAATCCTTCAAATCGAACTTGCGTTTAACGATGTTCTGGATCATCACAATCCTTTGATGCTCGATAGCAAGAAGCTTGTCAAGTTGATTGAGGATGCCATGAAGGTCAGGCCACGGCATACCTCTTTTTTCGATTATTGCGAAACCTATTTTGAAGAAACTGCTAAGGTGTTGACCCCATCCCATAGGGGTGAGGTCAGAAACTGCCTTAATAAGGTCAAAGAATATAGTCCGGCACTTACTTTTGAACAGATCGACAAACGATTTTACCGTGATTTCACCCAAAGCCTCCGGGATCAGGATTATTCTGCCAACTATATCGGATCCATCATTAAAAACCTGAAAGTGGTTTTGAATTATGCCACTGAAAACGAACAAAACGCCAATCTTGCTTTCAGGGACTTCAAGAAGCCATCTGAGGAAGTCTATAATGTCTATCTCACCGAAGAAGAGATCGAACGAATTTACAATTTGAAAATTGATGAAAAATTAGCGATAAAATATCAGGACAAGAAACATCCCCTAACTACACCGGAAAGTATCGCGAAACAGGTTGAAACACTCAACCACGCAAGGAAGCTCTTTGTGATTGGGTGCTGGACTGGCCTTCGGGTTGAAAACTACCTGAATATCGATCCTGAAATGCAGGTAGATCTTTCTTCAGGTTTCCTACATGCCATAGCAAACAAGAATGGGCCAAAACTCCGCATACCAATCCATAAACTGGTACGCCAGATTGTCGAAGTGGATGGGTTCCCTGAATCAATCAGTCAGCAAAAGCTGAACGATTCGATCAAAATACTGGGAGCAATGGCAAAGATCAAGGACAACGTTATTTATACCAGGACGAAGGGCAATGGCAGGGTGGAATATACCAAAAAGAAGTACGAAATGATTAGTACACATACGGCCAGAAGAAGCTTTGCCAGTAACCTGATCAGCCGTGGAATCCCTAAACAGTTTGTCATGGCCGTTACCGGGCATAAAACCGAGTCTTCCTTCAATAAATATACTGCAGCTGTACAAAAAGATATCATGACTTCAAAGTTGGCCGATTACGATATATGGAACGGAGAAAAGCCAGTCCAAAAGAAAAGCCAGGAGATTCAACCCAGCAATCTGCAAGCCCAATTTATGGCTTAAACTATCGTTCTTTTGAATTATCCTGCACCTTTTCGAGTAGCCGGAGGTATTTCTTATTTTGTTTATCGAACTTTTGGGCCATGACCGATAGTTCTTTGGTTAAGTCCTCAATCTTTCTCTGAGATTTTTCCTCGTTGGAGATACCTTTTCTTTTCGGCTCTTCAGCAAGGTTCAGATTTTCATAAGCAGGGTAATTTGATGGCACCCTTTCTTCCTGATCAAAATAATAAGAAATCGGTTTTCCAAAATATGTTGCAATCATTTCGACCTCAGTAGCATATAGTTTCTCCTTTGTAAACCGGTCCTTTAAGGAAGTGTACTTGATTTTACCAAATCTTGCCAGATCAGTAAGTCGAATGTTTTGCCGATTCATGTCTGAATGTATCTTATTGTAGTTCAGCATTTATTATTTAGAATTAGTGTAAATAGACTATATACCGTAATTATTTCTACACCATTCATGTCATTTTTCGATGTTATTCCGTAATATCGTGTTATTAAATTAATAGAATTCTGTTAGAATGGCAACTTCAAAGATTTTGAAATTATTATTGCAGAAAAATGACTCTGCTATCAGCGTTGTGATCCCCTCGGAAATGAAGCAATTAATTGCTGAATACGCCAAAGTCGAAAATATGTCCGAGTCTCAATACGTGAAACTGGCCATCATAGAAAGGCTGGATAGGGACATAAAACAGCGGTAAGCGTATTATTCATTCATCAAAAAAAGCTCCTGTCAGTCGTTGACAGGAGCTTTTTTTTGTTTAGAACAGTAAATTTTCAAACAAATTTTCTAATTGTTATTTGAAAAAATAACTGATAATCAAAACCTAATATTTAGAATATTTCCAAATAAGCGTACAGCTAAAAGATTGAGGTTTTAGTATGGCACAAATGAAAATTCTATGGCGTATCATTGCAAAAGTTTATTTAATATAATATAACATCATTACAACAACTTTATAACATGATTACAACAGGTAGAAATTTTAGGTTATTAATGCAAAAGAATGAATCCGCAATCAGCATTGTGGTTCCAAAAGAAATGAAAAAGCTGATTGCAGAGAATGCCAAAAAGCACAGCATGGTTGATTCACAGTACATTAGATTGGCAATTGTAGAGCGGCTTGAAAAGGAAATGCTCTGGGGGAATATGGAATGATATTAAGCCGGAAGACTTTATTGAAGATAGCTAAAATGTTTTTTCGCTATCAAAAACAAGCAGAATTTTCTTGCGATTACATTCACAACATTTTTAGAAACGAAATAGCATGACTAAAATAATCCTTGAAGGTATTACCCTGGAAGATTTTCAGAGCCTTCTGCGCGAATCATTCCGGGCTGAGATTTCAGCAAACGAGAGTAAAAAAATTGCACCAATGACCAAGACAGAAGCCTGCAGAAGAATAGGTATAACCAACAAGACCCTGCAGAAGATACTCAGTGAGATGAACCTCAAAGATGTATATCCATCGGATATAAACCGAATACTGCTCAAGTATCCAAAATTTATTAAAAAAGCAGCGAAAGCCATCTATTAGAAGATAATGTAATCAAAAACAACACGAATAATGAAAAAAGAGATTAGTAAATTTTTAGAGTTCAACGGTAAGTCGATTCATTTCCTTGCCGCAGATGGAGAGTATTGGATCGCCTTAAAACCGATCTGTGAGGTTCTTGAAGTAGATTATAGTAGTCAACTCACGAACATTATTTGGATTTCCAAACTTCTATAATTCCTGATGAAAAGGAATTTTATACCACTTTTCAACAACAGTTCAACAATTAATAATCAATGAGTTATGAATGAAAATACAGGAAAATTCTTGAAGTTTAATGGTAAACGCATTGTCATGCTCGCTAAAAATGGAACTTGGTGGATAGCCATAAAGCCTATCTGTGAGGCACTTGGAGTGAATTATAACCGTCAGTTTCAAAACCTGAAAAACAACAGAATTTTGAATCAACTGTTTGCTGAACAGCAAATGGTTGCCGCTGATGATAAACTTCGAAAAATGGTTTGTTTGCCCGAGTTTGCCATTTATGGCTGGATATTTCAGATCGAATCAAATGCTCCGGGCCTGGAAGATTTTCAGTGGGAATGTTACCACGTTCTTTATGAGCATTTCCATGGATCAATTACCGGGAGAAAAGAATTGCTCAGCGAAAAAGTCAAAGCTCAGGTTGAAATAAGCCGTTGCATGAATACTTTGAATCCAGAGGTAGCATACAATCACAAGCAAGCTACTTTAAAACTCAACCATATTAACGCCCGACTCAGAAAACTTGATGCAGAAGTAATAGCGGAAGAAAGATATCTTTTTGACACCTGATTTCACAGGTATAGATTTAAAAAGAACCTGATTTTGGCAAAATCTTCGGTAAAAAAAGCCGATCAAAACAGGGTTTGGCAACAAGCACCAGGATTAAAAAGCATCCGATTTTGACAAAACTGTACGGAAAAAACAGTACAGCATTAGCTGAAATTGGAAAACTGTTAGGAAAAATCCCACCAGTTTTGGACGAGAAGGAAAATCTGTTGTGAAAAAACACAAGAGGTTTGGACGAAATTGCAAACAAGAGATAGATATGCGAACTAATTTCTGAATATTTATTTGGTGCAGCAGAAAGAGACCTTTGAGTTTTCATACGAACCCGGCATTCCTTCACCTTATAATATAGGTAGTCAAAAAGCAGTACTGGCAGCTGCCCCTTATAATAAATGGCCTGAGTTCTTCTGTTGCAAGATTTTATCATAGCAACCTTGCCCCGGATAGTAACTGAGCTTGTCGAAGTTTGCCGGGGCTTTTTTAACGATTTTTTTTCTCCGGACAGATTTGGGGGTAGATTCCTGATCGGTGCCCCCTTTCTTAAACAACAATCTCAAAATCAAATAAAATGCCAACACTTTCAATTATCAGATTAGGAAATAAATGTGCCTGTACCTACACTGGTCAGGCAAACGAAATGACCCGGATGCTGACCCAATGTGCCCTTCGTGATGAATTGCTCGCCCAGGCAATTACCCAGTCGGCACTGCACCTTAACCAGAATAACAGAGAAGAAAATATTCCTGGTCCATCAGCCAATATGAAAATTGAAAAGGAAATTTTCTACTTCAGTTTAGATACCGATAGTTCTGTTGATAACGCTGTTATTCAAAACCAATGAGAATACTGAAAACATCAATAGAATCAGGCATTATCCTGACCCTGACCGGCAAGTACTTCAACTTGTTTGAGCCAAGCCCTGAAATGGTTGACATCCGCGACATTGCCGCCGGATTGTCGAATAAAGGTCACTTCTCCGGATTAACACCTTCGTTTTTCTCTATCGCGCAACACAGTGTCATGGTTTGCGATGAGTTTGCATTCTTGGGTCCTCACAATGATCCGGGATTAAAATTATTGGCTTTGTTACACGATGCAGCAGAGGCATATATTGGCGATATGATAAAACCGTTAAAAGTACGGATGCCCCAATTCTCAGAAGTTGAAGACAATATCATGAAAGCAATCTGTGCAAAATTCGGACTTGATTTTTTCAGTCTCCATCTCATAAAACCGACTGATCTTTATATTCAGGAAGTGGAATATAACGCCTTTTACAGGGAGGGCCAGATTACATATATGAATCCAGAACAGGCTAATGAGGTATTTATTGACCACTTTATAGAATTTAACTACCAATATCACTAAAAAAAATTCCATGAGCAATAAAGGAACCTATAAACGGAAATATTACCTGCACCGGCAGTTGAAAAAACAAGGTTTTAGCCTATATCTGGGAGATAAGAACAAAACCATAACCGTCATGCCTGATTTGGCCGATTCTGCAAATGGAAATAAATATGTGGCCGAACTTCAAAACGGATATAGTTACGGAGTACAATTCTTAAATCCAATCATTCAATGACCACAGAAGAAAGACAAAGGAAGCGGTTTCAGATAGTCAAGTATTGGGCTGGTGAACAATTGAGTAAGCGAAAAGCCTTTGTGAGTGAAGATCAATTTCGCCGGTTACTTGATGAATTGAAAGATCAGGAATTATCAGACGCAAGGTGTTTGTTCCGAATGATAGTAAAGGAGGTAGATCAGCACAACACCAAAATAGCTACAAAAATTACGCTTCTCCAGAACCTCAAATTTTCACGAAATTGGAGTTCGAGTAAGGTTTTTGCCGGTATGAGTATTCCCAATCGGGCTATAGACAACCTGATAGAGAAATACCCCGATAAAGACGATTACCAGATTTTTCGAGCATTAATGGGATGGGTAATTGATCTGTAAGATCAATCAAAACAGCTCTTCAGCTTTGAACTTTAAATTTTGAACTAATTTATGATCCCACAATACGTTAAAGCCGTTGGCCAGCTTCAGGAACTGTTTCAGGAATTGGCCGGAGAAGGAAAAATAACCGATCGTCAAGCAGGTAGGTTCGACCATTCACAAAAGATTCTGGTCAATTTCCACTCCTGGATCCGCAATCAGCTTGATGGAAACAGTAAGGTTGAACTTCCCTGGGAAGATGATCGGTTTGCCCAAGCCTGGAAACTGTGGACCAACTTTAAAAAAGAACAGTTTCAGTTTGCCTACAAACAAATCGGTGAACAGGGAGCACTGAAAGATCTGGTTGATCTTTCAGGTGGAGACATGGAAAAAGCGATTGAGATCATCCATCAGTCGATCAAAAAAGGATGGAAAGGCTTCTTTGAACTTAAAGATCAAAAAGATATAACTAAGAAATTAGTTGATCAGCGGCAAATTGACTATAAACAACAATTAATGAATCGTTTAGGAGCAGAATAATCATGAATGAAATCGTAAAATATCAATTTAAATCAAATCTTCCGGCGACAAAGCAAAGCTTTCTGGCTGAGTTTGCTCCGGCCAAATGTCTTCGGGCGTTTGCTCGCGAGAATTCTCCGGCACTAGCTATCAGCAGTTCAGCTCCAACCCTTGCCAGTATCCGAAGGGAATATTCCGAAGATTTTCAGATTGCTTATGTATCCGTCTGGATCGTCAATCTGAACGATTTTGTCAATGCACTGCGAAAAATGTCGCCTGAACAGATTGAAGAAACTGCCACCATCATTGTTCAGGAATACCCGTATTTAAACCTTGCCGATATTAACCTGGTATTCCGGAAGATTAAAAAAGGAGAATTCGGACAACTCTTTGCCGAAATCGATGGGATGAAAGTTCTCTCATGGTTCGAACAATATTCTTGTGAACGAGCCCGGACTGCTGCTGATATCTCAATGAGCCATGGAGAAAAATTCAAACAAGATCTGCCCCGCATGAGCGATACGGTCGCGATCAACAAAATCAAGAACCGGCAGGCTATTGGCCTGTATATTCAGGAACAAGCTAAACGCCAACTTTAATGAACACAACCGAACTATCCTATAAACCACTGAAATTAAATCATCAACTGACAGATAAGATTTCAAGCGATGAATTAATCCATATCCCAAAGTCAACCAGCAATCAAAAATCGATTGCATCCCTTTTCGTTACCGATCTGCCATTTACAGCCGATTCTGCTCTAAAAGCCGGTATTCCATTTGTTGCTTACAATGGAATCACCAACCAGTACAGCGAAAACCTAAAGGTTTTACACCCTGATTTTACTCAGCTGCTTCAGGAAAAAAAAGTAACCACCGTTGTGTTGGTGTATAACTCCGACGTGCTCGATCCCGGATTTTCCCATGACAGCGATAAAGACTTGGCCTGGCCACTGTTTAGCATATTTTTCGCGGTTAAAAAGTTCAAGGATCTGCTCAATGCCTTCGACCGGGACATCACCCTGATCTGGGCAAACATCAAGCATCAGTTCCACTTCGAACAGGTAATCACCCTTGATGATTTGGAGAAGAAACATCCCGACCGCACTTTTATCCATCTTCAGAACTTCAAATCACAGGAAAATTCGTTTTTCGATTGCATCAACCTCACAGAGAATAGTCCGAACAGACTATTTTCCCATTTCCGTTTGAATGATGCCTTTACCTTTTACAGTTACCATGCAGACCTTTTGAAACAACACGAATTTGTTTTCAGATCGGTGTGCTGGTGCCATGATGGAGATAAGCTGGAAAAGATCAAATACACCGATACGAAACTTTTTTTGCGTGTTGGCCCTTATTATTATAAACGCATCATGATCAACAATGCACATGACCAGTACGAAGAAGTGCTAAAACCTTGGTCAATTGGTGAAATCGCCCGTGACTATGGGAAAGATTTTATCAAGCAGATCCCGCGCTACGATTCATTTGTAAACAAACCCAACAACTCCGGAGAATACCAGCGGGTAGTTACTACCAATCACAAAGGTATTGTAAGCAGCCTGTTCAATATCTATCATCCGGTAGATTGGGAGCCGGTGGCCGGTGAGTGGCCAACAATCGAAAGGTTTTTGAAACACATTTTTACAGCTTGTAATGTTGATGGAGAAGTTCTTTACCAGTTTGGGCTGGACTATATTCAGTTATCGTATCAGAATCCGCGCCAGCGGCTTCCAATCCTGGCACTGGTGAGTTCAGAACGGAACACGGGCAAAAGCACCTTCTTAGATTTTCTGAAACTGATTTATGGAGCCAACATGGCCATTCTCGACAATCAGCGTTTCAATCCGAAGTTTACCAGCCATTTTGCCGGGAAACTTCTTGTGGCTATTGATGAAGGTCATATTCCACTGCACGATAAGACCACCAAGGAAATGATTAAGAATATGGCAACAGGAAAAGTGATGTGGCTGGAAGGCAAAGGTTCAAATGCTGAAGTAATAGAGAATTTTACACATCTGATTTTTTGTTCGAATGATGAGCGTAACTTTATGCAGATCGACTCTGGTGAAAACCGATTTGCTGTACTTAAAGTACCCTCTTTCAGGGCACAAGGCCTGAAAGATGATCCCGACATGCTGGATAAGATGCGAAAGGAAGTTCCCGCTTTTTTGAACTTTCTTCAAAACCGATGTTTGCATTACCCGGTAAAAACTACCCGATTCTGGTTCCCAGATGAAGTATACATCACCGAGGCCTTGCAAATGGTGATGGACAATACCAAATCACTCCTGGAAAAGGAACTGGAAGAATGGCTGAATGACAATTTCTTAACCTTAGGGGAAATTGAGCTCAATTACACTTTAACCGACATCATGCAGGAACTAAATAAATATTCTGAGTCCAAATTTTCAAAATCAAAAGTCAAGGAAATTTTATCTGCTATATACAATATCAATCCGGGCAAAATAACCCGGTATGCTTATTTCAATATTAAATCTGACGGAGACACCGAAGAATTTAAGCGGATTGGGCGATGCTGTACCTTTTACGCGAAAGACTGGATGACCGAAAGTGAGTACAAAGGATTGTTCCCGCTAATAAAAAAAAGAAACCTTGACCCCGAAAAGATAAATTCCTGAAAAATGCGTTACAATTGTTACAATTGTTACGTTTCATTTAAAATACAGTAATACAATTAGTTATAGTGTAACAAATATTTTTTTTAAGAAATTCTATTGTTACAAAAGTTACAAAAAGCAAAGATTTGTAACTTTTGTAAAAAATGTAACAAACAAAAAAACACAATGTTACAGACTTATCTATCAGTTATACAGATTTTTATAGAGCTTTAAAACGACTGTAACAATTGTAACGTTTTTTTTGCATACGTCATCAGGAAACATGCTCCGAACGTAAAAAGGCAGTTCAAAAGAATCAGTTTTTCCGGAATAACATACTTCTAAATGAAATGCCAGTAATTAAAATTGGCTATCTTCGTATCATCTGTTCGGGGAAATGTGTCAAACCATTTTACCCGATTTTTTATGCCTGAAAAATTTGTTGTTACCATCCCTGTCAAGCCTTACGTTAAACGGTTTCTTTCCATTAATTACGGTGATCCGGCAGATTTCACCACCGATCCGGAAATTAATCGGTTTTTTCTTAATCTGCTGAGAAGACCCAGCACCTATCGCGATAAGCAATATCCCGATCAAATTTTTTCATATACCCAGAAAGCTGAAATACTAATTTCGCAGCACGATTTTTATCGTTTTGGGTGGGAATTGACCCGTACAGATATCGTTGCATTCGGCAAACGTTTCGAAGACAAGGCCAAATGCCTGATGCGTTCATTCGTTGGAGTGTATGTGGCTCTGGGGATTCCGCCATATATCAGCATCAATAAGTTTCAGGAGCGGTTTCAGTTTGATGAAAATTCCTGGCAATTTGAAACCATCAAAAAGGACTTCTACCGCAATGGAATGAAAGATCCACTTGACTTCAATAATGAGATTTTCAATAAAATTGAAAAAATAGTTTTGCACAATCTGTATGAATTAGGGACAATTAGTAAAAAAGCAAAAACCGAGTATGAAACACCTGAATAAACCATCCGATAACCTTGGTGGACTTTTGTCCATTTGGGCGGTGCCTCCGAGTGACATTACCATCGGCTTTAATACCGCCAATTTTAAATCCACGGCAAATATCATTGAAATGTATTGCTCGCCGGGAAGCATCTCTTTTACCGAAAAAGAATCTCAGGAAAAATATGGACTTGGGTATAAAAATGAAATCAATGCCTTTATCCCGAAAGACTCTCCGGAAGTTCAGTCCATTATTAATAGTATGAGCGGCCGTAAATGGGTGGTCATTTTCCTGGATCAGAACGAGCAGTTCAAAGTTGCCGGTACTCCCGAAATTCCCCTTCGCGTTTCTTTCGATCTGGATACCGGAATGGATACACAGGATCGTAACGGTCATTCCATTTCCTTTTATGGAACTCAAAAAACGAAAGCTAAATTTATTTCCGATCCATTCGCCGAGTAAAGGAAATTAAATGCTTCGACTTGAGTCAAATAAACGAGGTATACAGTGAAAAATGTATTCTAAAGGAGTGATGGACAGTCATGAGTTAAAAAGTTAAAGCCAGACCGTTGTGCGATCTGGCTTTAATATTTTATAAATCCATTCTATTTTACGAGTTAATAAATTTCAAAAGTACTCTGATCAATTGCGTCTGACGGAATTATCCTTAAACCAAAGATCTTGTTCTTTGAGCCGGTTGTCATTGGCACACCGGTAACATTTATAATCTCATCCTTAATTATTTGCCAGTCCTGCGTATTAACCAGTAAAACCTCCGGGCCTTTAGGCTTTATCGAATAATAAGCCTCATGAGCGGCACGCTCAATAACGTCTATCTTTCGGGGATCAAAATTTACTACTTTCATTGTATTCCTATTTAAACGTGTTCAATTTCAAATAAGGCAAGCTGTGATTTTTTAGTGCCCTGCAAATGGTCCTATTCTTTTGGTCAGGTAAATTTAGATTTTTTGTTAAGTAATGCAATCTTTTGAAATAGTTATCATTGGTTCATAGTCTAACCAATTTCTGCTTTTTACTATAGCCGATGTCCTTTAGACCACCTTTTTTATGCCCTAAACTTGCTGAAAATAAAGCAAGCAATGGCAACAAAGACAATAGTGATTGATGGTCCAATTGGCCAGTATTCCTTTTCCAAACAATTCATACGAAATGAATTGTCCGGACAATCCAAGAATCCGGTTCTCATCAAGATTTCGAGCTTGGGTGGATCGGTTGATGATGCTCTGAACATTTATGACCAGTTCATCGAGCATAGCAATGTAACTGCCGAGCTTTCGGCTTTTGTCGCCAGTTCGGCAACACTGATTTCCCTGGGCGCAAAAACAGTCCGGATGAATGAGAATTCATTTTACCTGATTCACAAAGCCATGAACTGGGTGGATGAATGGGGCAGCATGAACGAGGACGAAATAGATGCCCTGATTGCCAAGCTCGAAACACAGAAACAGCAGCTGGCTAAAGTCACCCTCCAGTTGGCAAAGATGTATGTCAAAAAGACTGGCAAAACCCTGGATGAAATCATTAATCTGATGAAACAACAAACCTGGTTGACGGCAGAGGAAGCCAAGAACTGGGGATTTGTCGATGAAGTATTTGTTCCGGAAGTAGCTGTCAACTACCTCGAAAACCTACAGATGGTGGCCATGATCAACTCCAGTGGATATCCGGATCCTCCAAGAAAAATGGCATTCAATGCTCCGCTGGCTGAGCCCCGAGAACTCGGGGTCGAAGCCGAAGCAACGGTGGCTGAGCATGTCGAAGCCCTGTTTGACCGTATTTGGAATCGGATTACCAACAAACAAAAAGAAGTTACACCTAAAAATAAAGCCGAAATGAAAACACAATTCTTAAATGTCAATAAAGTGTTGACCGTGGAGAATCTGGAATCAACCGACGATGGCGTGTTTCTCAATGAAACTCAGCTTGAAGCCATTGAAAACAGGCTGGCCATGGATCAGCAAATTATTGAAGAACGCGACACTGCCAATTCTGCCCGTGATGCAGCTATTGCGGATCGTGACACTGCCAACACCAACCTTCTGAATGCCATGGATCCGTTTAATGCCATTGATGCAACCATTGCCAGTGCAGAAACGCCGGAAGCTAAAGTTCTGGCCATTCGTGCGCTTCTCTCTAAAAAACCCGCTACCCAGCCTGCCGGAAACATGAGCAAAGGCGATCCGGTTTCTGACGGAGTAGAATGGGATGTGATTAACAATCTCGAACACAACAAACACGTAGACCGAAACTCTTAATTTTTCATAGCCATGTCAATTACTACAACATCAATTATTGCCGAGTATGGAGCATATTATCAGGATGCAGGACAAAATAAAAAGCGTATCCTTTCCTTGCTTTCACAGGGCCGCCAGATTACCAATCTTGCTACTCCTATCAAAACGGATGATACGATCTTCCGTTTAGCCAATGCAACCTTCCGAACCCTGGTACAACCTTTCCAGAAGGCTTTCACACAAAAAGGGGGCGTTGAAATTATTCCGAACGAAATTCGTCAGTTCCGGTTTAAAATTGACGATGAATTTATGCCTGATGAACTCTATGCCACCTGGCTCGGTTTCCTGACGGCCAAACAGGTTGACCGCAAAGAATGGCCGTTCGTGAAATGGCTCATTGAAGTGTATTACGCCCGTCAGATCGATCAGGATATGGAACTGAATGAATACTACAAAGGTGTTTATGCTGCACCTGCCGCTGGTGTTGCCGGTGCAGATGGTACCGGAATGAACGGATTGAAAAAACTTCTTCAGGCTGGTGTGGATAACGAAACAATCAATTTGATCAACATTGGGACTTTGCATAAAGACACCATCTTTGACCAGGTGGAAGCATTTACCGACCAAATTGCAGAGGTTTATCAGGGAATCCAGATGGATGTTTGCATGAGCCAGAACTGGTGCAAGAAATATCTTCAGGATAAACGTGCACAGGGCTTCTATCAGCGTAAAAATGACAAAGAAATTAATACTGATATTGATTTCACTCCATTAAACGTAAAAGGTTTGGCTTCAATGGTGGAGACCGATGATATTTTCTGCACACCAACAGAAAACTTTCTTCATATTTCGCCTGCTACTATTACCAAGAATACTTTCAAGCTGGAAGAATCCAAGCGTTCAGTAGCTGTTTTGGGTGACTGGTCTGAAGGTTTGGGATTTGGAATCAATCAGGCTGTTTGGACCAACATTCCAAAAACGATCTGATCGGAAACAGTCTAAATTGAATTTATAAAACCATCAGCTTTTGCTGGTGGTTTTCAATCACTTTCTTAAAAAAGGATTCTCAAAATGTTAGAATTTACAGACATCAATAAAAGTTTGCCCAATGGCCAGAACATGGGTGGATTAACTCAAGAGATTTACTACGGTTTTCATGCCGATGTTTTGACCTGGCCGACTGCTCCGGTTGCACCGGCTACTCTTGCCGCTGCGGCCATGTTAACGGGTGAACTGATCATGAAACCGCGAAAGAAGCTGTTCAAAATGTACATCACCGATGATACCGGTGAATTTCTAATCGAGCCGGTTGGCGAATTGGATGGCAAATCGTTTGTGACACATCTCACCGTTTTTCATCCCGGACTAAAAGATACCTTATTTGGCTTTATCAATGCAGCCAAAAACGACAACCTCGTTTTTGTGGTGCAGGATAGCGACGGCCAAAAATATCTGATGGGTGATAAGCTCCGGCCAGCCGTTTATGCAGGCTCTCCGGATGGATTTGGAACCGGAAAAGAAACAGCAGCCCGGAAAGGGATCTCAATGGAATTCACTTACAAGACTGCAAACTTGTATATCTATCCCGGAAGCATTCCTCTGACTGAAGCATTACCAGCTTAATCCCGATGTGGACAAAATACTTCAACTTTATAAAACTTCGTCGCGGAAGGGTCATAGTACCCTTCCACGGCGAAATTGATTTCAGTGCCGATAATATCGGCATTGAAATCTGCAAAGAACTTTACGAGAACGGTTTCCCTTATCTGGAATTAACAGAGTTTGGAAAACAGGAACTCTATCCTCAGGCAACCGATCCGATGGATCAGCCACCAGCAGTATCGAAAAAGAAGAAATGACGAAAACGCCTCTGGAATGCCGGAGGCGTTTCTTTTGCGTTATCGAACCCAGAATTTTACTCCCCGAATAGCCTTTCGGATTTGTGTTTTCAACTGGAAAGATCATCACTTTCTGCCAGTTCCCTGATTTCTTGGTGGATTTTTGTTTCAGGCAATCATCCTGTGGATTGGCTGTTACTTTGGACTGATTCAAGGTAGGTTGCCGGTCTATTCCCCACATTAACACAGCCTCAAATGGTACTTCTTCCGATGCCTCTCCAAACACAAAGCGAAGACCTGCAACTGGTGACGATCTAAAATAATATCAAAGTTTAACTTGTGTAATCCCTTCCGAAGGCACTGTTTTTAAGTGTCAGGAATGTTGCGTTTATATAAAATATCTACAAAGATTTATTCTTAGATGGAAGGAATCCCGCCAATGAATTTTCTCGGCATATCCTCACTACGTTCCGGTATTCCAATTCCTTCATTGCCACCCTTCATCAGAATATTAATCATGCAGAATTTTTTAACACTTAAAAACAACATTATGACAACTTTTGAAAAACATTACATCGGAAAAGGAAC
>DMSQ01000101.1 GCA_003457135.1 Prolixibacteraceae bacterium | reverse complement strand
TGCGAGCCGCTTCCTACCCGATTCTGTTAATGTCCTAACGGATAAAAGTTGTTATGGTTATTTTTTCTATTGATATTAATGCCACATGGGCAAAAAATAAAATCTAAACAGTTTCTAAAGTTCCCGAATTTTGATATTGCGGAACCAAACCGGGTATCCGTGATCCTGAAGGCCAATGAAACCTTCTTTCGAGATTCCTTCGGTAAATCCGGGGAAAGTTTTGAATTTGCTTTTGGCTACCATTGCATCCCATTCCGGAGTCCATAACGAGTACGAGACCACTTTAACACCGTTTTGGGTGTGTGTAACCTGTCCGTCTTTTACTTTGATGACGATGGTATTCCATGAACCAACAGGTTTAACTGTTTTCGGATCGGCAGGAAGCATGTCGTAAAGCGAGCCGGCTAAATGGCTGTCAATTTTATTGTCGGTGGCATCCACGTTGTCGAGAACCTGAATTTCGGGTGAAGCATAATAGATAGGTTTTCCCGGAACTTCGCGCACGTTGAAGAAAATTCCGGAGTTGGCCGATTTACTGGCTTTCCAATCAATCGAAAGTTCGAAGTTTTTAAATTTTTTGTCCTGAAAAAGGATGTCTCCATTCGCACCCTGGCCGGGGTTCTTGCCTTCGCCAATCACTACCTTCATGGCATCTTCTTCAATCACCCAGTTTTCAGGCATGGCAGCGCCGTTGCATTGTCTCCATCCATCGAAGTTCTTACCATTAAATAACAGCGCCCAGCCTTCTTTTTTCTCTTTTTTCGAAAGTTGGTTAACGGTTTGTGAAAATCCAGGCAGTGCGATCAGGATCGCAAATGCAATTGAAATAGTTATAAAAATGTTCTTCTTCATGATTTGTTTTTTTTGTAATCCCGGAAGGAATTAGTTAATATAATAGTGTTTCGAATCACTAGTCAAAAATAAGTAATTTGTATAAAGAATTGTAGTTTGATCAGTGAATTAGAGGGGCTTTAATTCGTTATAATCTCAATACCGGAGTCTGGCAGTCCGTGTGAACTGGCTGTCAATTTAATTATTCCGGGAAGTTCACCTGATTGAATAACAACCAGGCATTTGCCATGGAATGCTTTTCGTTGCTTAGCTTTGAACGATTCGTGGCTGACCGGATCTCCGTTATCAACACCAACAATTGCTCCCGATCCTTCAATCCTGAATTCCACCAGGTTATCGGCATTTGGAACTATTACACCATTCGCATCAACCACATCAATCGTCAGGAAAGAAAGATCAGATCCGTCAGCTTTAATGGCAGAACGATCGGCGGTAACAACTAATTTGGCAGGCACACCGGCTGTTTTCACTTCCTGAACCAGAATTTCCTTCCCGTCGGTGCGCGAAATAGCTTTTAAAGTACCGGGAGTATAAGGAACTTTCCACATCAGGTGCAAATCGTCGCCTTGTTTTTTCTGAACGCCCAACGAATTGTTATTCAGAAATAACTCAACTTCTTCGGCATTACTGTAGGCCCAAATATCGACAACCTGTCCTTCATCCCAGTTCCAGTGCGGGAAAATATGTAGCACATCTTTATTGGTCCACTCACTCTGATACATATAGTAAACATCTTTAGGGAAGCCCGCCAGATCAACAATTCCGAAGTATGAACTTCGTGACGGCCACCAGTAAGGAGTTGGTTCGCCTAAATAATCGAAACCAGTCCATATAAATTGTCCGGATAAATAGTTGTGTTTTTTGATCACTTTCATGGTTTCTTCGTGTGTCGAACCCCATGGCGTTGAAACGTTATCGTACGAGGAACAGGTATTGTCTGCATTCGGCATTTTTCCCTTCCAGTCTTTACCTGCCGGCCAGCGGCGTATTTCTTCGGAAGGCATATCATAAACGCCTCGGGTCATCAAGGCCGAAACGGTTTCGGCTCCGATGAATTTTTGTCCTGGAAAAGTCTCAGGAAAAGAAGCAAAATCGTTATGATGATAATTATACCCAATCAGATCAAGAACTCCAGATCGAATAATATAATTGTGTGGCCTCGGTTCGTTGGTTGCGGATGTGATCGGACGGGTGGTATCCAGTTCCCGAACATAACCGGCCAGTTCTTTGGCGAGGGCAATTCCGGTTCTGTCCCATTGCTCCAGAATTTCGTTTCCAATGCTCCAGATCATCACACTGGGGTGATTACGGTCGCGCAAAATCATATCCTGTAGGTCTTTTTTATGCATTTCGTCCCAAACCGTACTGTAATCGAACTTGTTTTTGGGTTTCTTCCACATATCAAAGGCTTCATCCATAATAATCATTCCCATCTGGTCGGCCAGATCAAGTAATTCAGGAGCTGGCGGATTGTGCGAAGTACGGATGGCGTTGCAACCCATGCCTTTCAGGATTTCGATCTGACGTTCCAATGCCCGCTTGTTGATGGCTGAGCCCAGACAGCCTAAATCGTGATGATTGCAAACTCCGTTTATTTTCAAACTTTTTCCATTCAGCGAAAATCCTTTTTCAGCATCAAACTTAAAACTGCGGATACCAAATGGAGTAGTATAATTATCAACCAGATCGCCATCAACATAAACCATTGAAACCGCAGAATACAATTTGGGCACATCCAGGTTCCATAAAATTGGATTGGGGATGTCAAAATCAAAAGCGCTATTTACTATCGAATCCTTGATTCCATCGGTTTTCATTCTTCCGGAGGCAACTTCGTTTCCTGATGGATCAAGAATAACTGTCTCCAGAAAAAGCTCCTGATCTTCAGACAGATTGTTCCTGATTTTGGTTTCGATTTTAACCTTAGCCTTTGTATCGGTTATTTTTGGAGTACTGACAAAAGTACCCCAATGAGCGATATGAGTTTTTCCGGTAGTCACTAGCCAAACATTGCGGTAAATTCCCGAACCGGAATACCAGCGCGAATTGGGCTGTGCGGAGTTATCAACCTTAACTGAAATCACATTATCACCGGCAACCAGAAAGGGGGTCAGTTCGTACCTGAACGAACTGTACCCATAGAACCGTTTGCCTACGGAATGACCATTGATCCACACTTCGCTGTTCTGGTAAACGCCGTCAAAATCGATAAAAACTGTACCTTTAAGTTCTTCAGGAGAAACGTTAAACATTTTGCGATACCAGCCAATACCTCCGGGTAAAGCTCCACCACCGGGAGAAGCCGGATGTTTATCGCTGAACTCGCCCTCGATGCTCCAATCGTGCGGCAAATTTAGTTTACGCCACATCGAATCGTCAAAACCTGAAGCATCAGCACCCAAGGCATCACCAAGGTAAAATTTCCATTCTTTGCCAAAATTCAGGATAGAGCGGGCTTTTTCCAGTTTTGAACCTAATTTTGTGTATGGTGATTTTTCCTGTTTAAACTGACAATGAATTAAAAGAAGCAAAAGGAATAGTCCAAGCGGAATATTCAGGATAAGTTTTTTCATTCGGTGAGATTTTAATGGTTGTTGTTTTCTATTCAACCAATAACAGCTATAAATTATTATATCGGCCCAGGAACCAAATCCGGACGATTATCAGTCGAAAAGTAAAGATAAAACAAATACCTGCAAAAGTTGATTTATTTCAGGATTGAATCACACTTTCAGAAAAAGCAATTTCTTCGATGGCGGTAAGTAAGAACCCGTTATAAGGCATAAATTGATCTTTTCGCTTTCGGATATAAGAAAAATGAAAGGGAGAAAAGTTCTCAAATTCAGACACATACTGTTCACTGTATGCTACCGGATTTTGTGCTACTGCTTCGGCAATAAAAAGATCTATACTTCGACGCATCAGCGATTTAAACAGATCGGGTTGTTTTCCTTCAAAATAGTCAAGACTTTTCATCACCTCTTCGCCAAACCAAAAGGTTTTGTTCAATTTTTTATCGAGTGGCGAATGAAATGCATCCTTGGAAAAAGCTGTCATTAATCCAGCCCTGAAATCTTCAGCAACATCCTCGATATCATCCAGAAGTTGAAGATAAGCGCCAAATCCAAATAAAAAGTATTGTTGTGCTTTAGTAAGTTTCCCTGCAATAAGAAAACCATCAGCCAAAACTGATGCACCACCTTTTGCCATACAGATTTTTAAAGTTTCCATTTCTGATAACTGATCAGGGTACTCAATTAATTTCAAGCTATTGGTTTGGGCATCGTGAATGCCAAGCAGACTTTTAAAAACCTCAGGAAAAATATCCCTTGGATATTGATTTTCTATCATTTCGACCAGGCTGAATATGATGGTTTCCTTCGGGGTTGAAGGTTCAATTCTTTGGCCTGAAAGCCGCTGGCGGAAACGTTGACTGAAAATCATTTTTTGGAATCCTGAAATGTCCGGATCATCAATCAGATTGTCGGTATATGGATACAACAAACTGTAAGCAAAAATAGAGGGAGTCAATTGTACCGGGATTCCCATAATAATCTGCAAACCATTCATGATCCACATATTCCGGCAGGCTTGGAAAATATCATGGAAAGTTAATCCCGGATCGAAGGCGCGGGCTTGCCTGACAAATTTCCGGGTGGCATCTGTCAGATCATCCGAAAACATCATTCCGAGCTGACTTTCAGTAAAATCGAGTCCAACGCGCAGAAAATCACGGGTTTTGCTCAAGAAGATTTGCTGATCGGCATTAGTCAATATTTTACGGCTTATTTGCTTTTTCCTGAATGACTGGATTGATTGCAGAAACTGATCGAGCGTTTGCTCTTTTTGTAGTTTTTCGTGGGTTGAGTACAATTTGGTAAATTGTGGTAACCCGGTAGAACATGCGTCCCAAATTTCAGCGTACTGTTGGGTATAATCTTTCAGCATAGGTTTCAGAATTGGTTCATGCAATATCCGGGTTTTTAGTGAATAAAGATAAAATAAAACGACCAATGCCTGATTATTACCGATAAACGGTTAGCTTAATGAGTATAACAAGCTGTGAACGATTGGCACCGGACAGCAGGCCAGGAGGAAAGAATAATATTTGAAATTTTATGTATGGAAAAGCAATTGACCAAAACTAAAAATTTCTATATTTGCTGCGCTTTAAACGAAAAGCACATGCCCGGATGGTGAAATTGGTAGACACGCTAGTTTCAGGGACTAGTGAGCGCAAGCTTGTGCAAGTTCGAGTCTTGTTCCGGGCACTTTTAGTAAAATTAAAATCGCTGTAGATCAATATCTTCAGCGGTTTTTTTATTTTAATTCATACCACATTTCATACCAGATCGGATATTTATTTATTTATTTTGCATAAAAAAACCCACATCTGATTAACAGCCATGGGTTAAATTCGGCGAGTAATATTTACTTATTTCGACAACAACTTGAAGCTGCCACCACCTTTCCTGAAGTTTGGGATTATGGCATTGAATAAAGTCATCAGAAAATTGACTATTGAATTATCCTTTTCCGTCGGGGTTAATCGGGCCACCAAATCAATGGACCCAAGTAAGCCCATAAGCAAAGCTCCCCAATTATCAAGGAGAAAGTTTTCTGAAACTTCTTCTTCAACATTGGTTTGTTCAGGTTCAGCCTGAATACCTCCTTCCTCCTGGGTCAATGCCGCAGGTGCAATTTGATGGTTATTTACTACAAAAGAATTTTGATCGCTGAGATTTGATGCATGAACCTGATTGCCTGGTGGCAAGGTTACAATCAAGGCGATCATCAGGATCATTAACGAAATGAATGTTTTCATCGTGTTCGATTTTAAGTTTATAAATAAATGTGATTCAAAATTGAGCATAGTGGCCTGACAGGGAAAGGACAATAACAGTAAGAAGCGCAGCGACTAAAAAAAGGGAATTTTACATCCCCTTTTTTTTCTAAGATGCGATGGAAACCGATAAATGTTCCCCTTTTGAAACATTTACCGATTTAAAGTAAGCTTCCTTGATTTGATCTGTTAACTGATCCGATTTCAGATCAGCAGATTCAATTACCCGGAACCAAGTCCAAAACAAATCGTAAATTTCATGGTCAGATTCGATTTCTGATTCTTCCAAAGAATTGATGTAATCACAATCATACCACAAAACAATTTCCTGATAATCACCAAAGTCGTGATGAAATGTTTTGACCGAGTAATAGGCCATTGTTTTAAATTTCTGTGGAATAGGGAAACTGGAGTGAAAGTAATCCAGAAGTACCTGCATTTCAATTTTCAGTTTTTTGTAAAACGCTGAATCTCCCATTTGGGCAAAGCCATTTGAACCTAAGACTAGATAATCCATGATAAATTGTTTTAAATTGTTTGATTGTTTAATTATTAAAAGTTTGATGAAATCCATTGTTGAAAAGCCTTTTCAGTAGTCAACTCTCCGTTTATCCATATCTGATGGATTTCAGAAATGATTTCCCAGGCATGTTCGTCCTGTGCGAAATAACCTTCTTCCTGGTCAAATACTTCAACAGTTCCAAGCGAAGTATCAATAACTCCACATCTGTACTTTCCACTGATCCAACTTTCGTTTAAAGTAATATCCATGATAATTTGATTTAAGTTGATTAATCGTAATGTAAAAATTGATGATGTTCCAGTTTCCAATGTGGCGGAAGCATACTCACAATTTCGTTGTAGCTTTCGGCCAGTTCGAATAACCACGGACGTTCCAGGATTGCTCCTTTTTCATCCAGATAAGGGCCAATTGTCCATAGCATTCCGTTTAATAACCGATCTGTTGTTTGTATATCTAATTCAATCATAGGTAAATTGCTGATGCCTTTCAGACTTGTAAGGGTTTCAAGCACACCCGGTTATTTGTTTATTCTACTGAAGTGATTACAAGTTTGCCGTCAGAAACAGCAACCTGTATGAGTTTAGAAGGATGGAACCCAGCTTCCTGAAGCCAGTTTCCGGTCAATGTAAGCTTGGGGACTACTTTAGGCATCCTTGCGTATTTTCCTTGCCTGTAATTCGGCTGAAGTTTGATGATCCGTGTCATTATTAATCCTCCGAAGGTTTCATGATAAAAATAGCCGGAGACGGATCGTCAAAATCCTGTGCCTGTATAACCGATTTGAGTGTGACCAATCGCATATTCCGGTTACCATCCAGATCAGGATCTAACTTTTCATTCGCTTCCCAGTCTCCTTTGTCAGCAAGTACCACATTCAGTTTATACATCAGTGTTGACGTATTGCACGATCTGGCGGCAAACATGAACATGTACAATATGTCCCAAAGCCGTCCGTCCAGATCCTGTACTCCTTCAAAACCTTCCGGCAATTCCACGTATTTATCCCAAACCGCGCGGGTCAGGTAAACCGGATACTTAATACCAGCCTCTTTTGAAATCTTTTGATCGACACGAACTAAAAATCCATCTTCCACAGCCTGTCTGGTGCTGTAAGTGTCGATTACTTCCCAATCTGAAAAATCACTCATTGTATTGCACCACTGCCCTGTGGATTTTTATTGGCACCCTTCGATTTCCTCAGGGTATATCTGGCTCGCCTGTTAATTTGAACCCATCCAGGATTGAGCAGCCCGGATTCTTGTCAATGGGCGAATGTCTGGTTTTGACGAGGTGCGGGATGCGTGTTACGGGTTGCGAGTTAAAAGCTGACCGAGCGCGAAGCGGTGTTTTAGTTAAGCTGTTAGGTTAAGCACAGCCCCTTGACTTTTCCAGGATGCGCAAATAACTTTGGTTCGAATTGATAGAAGAAAAGCTCTCTCTGTCATCTGATAAACCTGAGAATAGTGAGGAAAAAAACAAAAAACCCGAAAGCTACCTGTAGGTTTCGGGTTCAGAATCAATCAATCAAGGAAAGAATAACCTCAGTAATCCTTCTGCACTTTTTCTTCCAGTTGAGTTTCCTTCGATAATTGTATTTCACGCTTAGCCGCTCTATGGGACATTCGTTTTTCTTTTCGTGACGGGCTTTTATCAGACAAAGAAACATCCAGCGAATTTCCTTCACCCCTTTGTTTGAGTTTCCCCACTTTCTGCTGCTGGCTTGCAATGAATGTATCAGCATTAATGATGGTCTGGTCATGGAACTGCCTGAATGAATAAACCAGCGCTGTAATTACCCCTGCGAGAAATACGGCGATGTATTTCCAGCTATTTGAAAAGAAAATTTTCATTGGATGTGATTTAATGATCGGACTACCCAGCCAAAAAAGTATTTTTTACTCACTGGTCTTTTGTTGCAAATGTTGACGTACCTAACAATCTTAGTCAGGGCAAAAGCGGTAAGGAATTGCCCTGCATCAAAGCGGTTGATCGCTTCAATCGTTTTTGGGCCAATGATTCCATCAGCAGTTACACCAACAACCGATTGTGAAAGCGAAATGCTGACGGAAACTCCTGCATTTACTGCAAAATCAAAGATTGACTGGGCAACCTGCTGGTTTATGATTTTCTCGCCATTAACTTTTAACCAGAAATGAGTATAATAAAATGAGCTTACTTCATAATCAAGTTGCTTTTTTATCTCGATGGCATCTGCAGATTGAAGTGATTCCGGAAAACCCGGTTGTTTCTTTAGCAAATCAATGATATGCCAACCAAGCCAGTCCGGGTTCATTTTTCGGGCTATCCCTTTATAGGTTTCACCCCCAGTATCTACGGGATCATTCACATAACCACCCTCATTGGCTAAAATCAACGTATAAGCTTTTTTAAAATCTGCCATGATTATTTTTTTATCGGTTATTCAAGTTCAGCCCTTGTTTTTAATTCTGTGATAGCAATCCCATGTTCCTGCAGTTTTGCGGAGTGGGCATTTAACCTGGAAGTGATTACCTGATGGGTAGATGAACAGTTAGTTGCAGCATTATCCTGATCATTTTTCAGCAATTTGACTGTCACATTAAGGCTATTCACGGCGGTAACCAGCAATTCAATAACCTTGATGTGTTTTTGCAGGAAGAAGCCGATAATGCCAAGCAGGAACACGATCAGTGTTCCGGAAACAGCCAGTAAGAGTTTATAGATTTCAGATTCCATCAGTTTTTGAATTCAAACCTAACAGAATTGGATATTCAGAGAAAGGACAGAAAAGCCCCACCTAAATCCTCCCCTAGGGGAGGACTTGAAGAAAGCATTGAATGTGAATATTGAAAATTTGAAACGGTTACCATCGCATACGTTTTTAAGCCCCCTCTTTCGGAGGGGGTTTGGGGGAGGCTTTCTATATCTTAAATCCTTTGATTTCAGTCACGCCAATCCGGTCAATGAACAGTTCGCAACTCATTTCCTCGATCAGGAATTCACCTTCACAGGTACGGTATTTGCTGCAAATGTTGTAGATCACATGCCGAAGTACATTAACCGGCAGATCAAAATCTCCGGAGACTTCAAGCCGGTTCGACCAGAAACGGTTCCAGTTTTTCCAGTAAACAGGAAGGATCCCGGTTTTTTCTTTTTCATATTCGAATGAGAAGTTCACATTTTGTGTTCCTCCGGAGTTATTGGGATTGTTGATCATCAGGCGGGGCGAAAAAGCCTGTTGCCGGGCCTTCCAGGCGTTCATGCTTCCCTGCTGGTTCACCAGGGTGAGTTGCTCGTTTCCGTAACAACTTGACCAGCTTGTTTTAATTTCTTCCACTTCCCTGCGGCCAAACTCGTACCATCCGTTCTGATGGCCGATGGAGATTTCTTCCCATCCCAACACATCGGTCGTATCCGAAGCCATGGTCGTTCCATTAACTTTTTCCTGGGTTATCCAGCGGTATTCATAAAAAGTATTGTTCGAGCTCATCAGCCTGATTTCACCTTCCGCCGGATTGGAGATTGCCCACAAACCGGGCCAGTCAGCAACCGGCGATTTGATGTCTTCCCTGCGGTCACTCAGATCATTAAAGCGTTCACTGAACACCAAATCATTAGAGTCATGTTCCCGGACAAATTTTAAGGCCACGTTTTTCTGCTCCCCGATTTCCCAGACATCCAAAAAGTAGGGATCCAGATCAATGGCCGGATCGGTCAATAACTTTTCCCGGGAGAGAATATTGACCGTATGGTCAGGCAGAAAGTGAAAACACACATTAAGGAGGTTTTGAGTGGATAAGATCAGGTCCCCGACTTTCATTTTAGGGAGGTGGTTTTTAGGCGTTACCTTGTCGAAATAAAAGCGGGTATAGCTGTACAATTTAAGTCCACCAGAATGAGGCATATTAGCAAGAGCAATTGGACCATTTTCATCCCGACCAATCACCTGTTCCTGATAAATCAATTCGCCTGTTTGCAGGTACTGGGTTACCGTGATGTCGTAATTGTTGTAAATACACAGGTTTCGAAGCTGGGCATTGTCATCCAGAGTATTGGCATCCAAATGAAAATGATTGTCTTTTAAAGCCTCCTTAATCACAAAATTCAGGAAAAGGAAAGGAGAAACAACGGTCACTTTTCCCGTATCGTAGGTGTTGTGTTTTTCTGAAAGTATCTGTAAGTCTATTTGAGATTCCTGCATTTCTACTGATCCATCCGGCAGCAACTTATTGATGTACCTGCCGGTCGTTTTGTTGAAGAGATAATTCATCACTTCCACGTCATAATTTTCACTGGTAGCCCTTGGGCCTTTCCCAGGAACATATTCCCAGACCGTCCGCTTAATGATTACCCCTTTATCGGTAAAAAAACCATGGTTCATCAGCGGGAAACAGCAAAATACATGTTGATCCGGATTATAATTGGGACTGGCCACCCAATCCATTTCGCGGGAGAATACCGGAATATCCAGCAAATCACGTTGTTGTTCCAGCTCACCCAATACCCCGACCTGATCAATCAGGGAGGCCTCATAAGTGGTTTCTGATGAACTCGTAATGGTCAAAGTTCCGGCCATCAGGAGTACTCCACCAAAGCGGATTTCGAATCCCGGGAATTTTTGATCATAGCCAAAACCGGTTGGTGAGCTTGTCGAAGGGCGGTATTTGGCAAACCGTTCAGGAAAGCCAAACAGGGCACGGGTGTATTCATTAATTGGAAAGGTAATTCCCAGTCCAAAGCTTCCGGGTATTTTATCAAAAGCACAAACCGGGCTTTTCCAGGTGAGCTGCATGGAAAAATCAGCAGCCAGGGGGATGTTATTTCCGTTTAAGGTAAGGTTGAGCATGGTTTATTGGTTTATAAAAATGTTTTTAACACGGAAAGCACCTGTTCATACTTCAGACTTCGAAGCACATAATCTCGAACATTTACTTCTGTTAAGGCTTCTATTTCCGATTTGGCGAACCCGTACATGGCGCGTATATAGGGCAGGAGGTTTGTTAATTCTATCGGCTCCACGTCATAGTTAAGTTTGCATTGATACACGATCCCGGACATTTCCGTGCGGAGCTGTTCAAGCTGCCGGTATAAATACGACTTTTCTAAAACAAGATCAACTATGATTTCATTGACTTCATAGGTGACTACATTGTTTACTTCATCGAAATATGCGCTACCCAAATAATGCGTTTTTTGATCGTGTTCCGGAATCACTTCATCCCGCCACCCATCATCATAATGGATTTCGGTCATGTTCTCATACCCTCCCCAAAACGCTTCTCCGCTTTCACGGGTAAAATGCGATGGAATCCCACTCTGTAAAATCTGATTGTCTTTGATTAAATGTTTCATAGTATTCAATTACTTTTAAACAACAATAAAACTACTGGAATATCCCAACCAGATATGATCTTCAAATGCTAAAGTCCACGTTGCGCCATAATCTGAAGATTGGGCAATCATACCAGTAGTGGTAGTTGCAACTTGATACTGACCTGTATTACTCATGCTAACATTATTCCAACTCCCAACAATGGCCACAGGAGTCCATGTTACACCATAATTTATAGATTTATAAATATTATTATATCCACCCACAAGCATATATTGACCCGTCTCACTTACAATTCCCCTTGAAGCTACTGATCCTATACCAGAAGTACTTGAAAAATTTATACCGTAATCACTGCTTACTTCCGGGATAGTATAACTATTAGGTTTGCCGGAAGATAACGCATACTGTCCGGTATTTGACATAGCCAAAGCATACTGATAGAATGCCGCAAAACCTGCAGAACCCCAGCTTACACCATAGTTTGCAGACCTTATATGGTTGTAAGTTCCATTTACGGGAAGTTCAATTATCGCCCCATTCCCGGAACACCCCATAATGGAGGGTGTTACCCCAAGTGCAACTGCACTACTCCACGTACCTCCATAATCAGTAGATTTATAAAAGTTCGATCCTACAGTTTTGTACACATATTGACCGGTTCTACTCATAGCGGCAGTACTGGCACTGGCATCAACATTTGTAAAAGAACCGCCGTAGTTAGAAGACCAGTACAATCCACCCCCTGATACAGCAAATACCATCATGTATTGCCCCGTATCAGAAATGAATGCCAATGCAGTATTATTAAATCCAGAGGATCTATAATAGGATGCAGTCCAGGTAATTCCATAATTGGACGATACCCATATCTTATAATTGGATACTAATATTCTATATTTCCCGTATGAAGGGGATGTTCCCACAAACCCATTAGTACCAATTCCCGGTATTAATCCCATATTAAGCTCCTCTCATTATTGTGGTTAATAACTTCTCGCTTCCACCGGTTGCATCTATGCAGGTCAGGTTCACGTAAAAAACACCCGAAATTCCGAAAGCAGCATTTCCCTCCACCGGAACATGTTTGGCCGCTGCCGACCAACTTGGCGTAAATCCATTTGCGGTTATAATAAGCAAATACGATTTATTCAGCTCAAAACCGGAAAATGAAAAAGCGGTATTGGCCGATAAAGTGATTGCTCCTATTGCATTTGCAGATAAATCCACCGAAGCTGTAACCGTAGCCTTAGCTTTTAGGTTCGATGCTACTTTGGCATAAGTAATCGCCCCGTCATTTGGCGTGGTGCTTACCACCATGTTATTTGTTCTGATTTTTGTCATATCCGTTTTAGTTTGTATTCACTTGAAATCCTTTACTGATCAGCGATGCTTTGTAAGCGAGTCCATTCAGATTATCGCTCGTTGCATCTGGAGGCGCGTTTGTACCGCCAATAAATATTTGGCCCGAAGATCCGGAAGTAGCAGTAAAATTTAGCTCCCACAATAATTTGTTTACTTCTCCCGCTGTCATTCCGTTGTCGATATAAACATAAACCAGACCTGGAGCCTGCATTGCGGACGACCAACCTCCAAGACTGGCATCGCTCAATGCACACGAACGAACATCGAATGATTGAAGGGAACCCACATGAGGATTAGTTGAAAATATAATGGAAACCAGATTAGGGTTATTCATTAAAATGATCGTAGCATTGTCCGTCCATTTCTGAAGTGCTGCAAATGAAGCCAGATGGTCTATATTGCAATCTCTCATGTCAATGTAATTGATCAATCCTGAAACCGTGTTTTCAAAATACACGAATGTGATGGGGTTGTTGTTAACACATATCGAAGCGGATGAATTGAAGTTGACAAGTGCCGTTAAGTAGATATTCCCAATTATGCCGTTGTATGAAATATTAAACATTTCGACTGCTCCGGTAATTGTTGTTGGCAGTGCAAAACCTGTCAGTGAAGGATTTTGGTAAATATTCACCCGTACCAACGAAGCAAATGCCGCATGTGAAATATCCATCATCCCTATCACGTACTGATTATAGATCGTAATGTCGCTGATCGATGGTGTGCCGGAGGTACAATACAGCTTTACGGTTTTCGTGTTCGAATTGGCATACGTGTGACTGACCGAATTACCCTGCACGATTGTGCCATTGCCCAAATCCCATTCATAAGTTCCTGATATCGGAACAATGGATGGATTAAAAGATTTTGTTGGAGGACAATTCGTGTCAAATTGCAGGACCAACACCCGGCTTGGCGTTAAAAAATTACTCTCTGCCGAATATCCTGTTCCGGCCTGATTGGTTGCGTATGATTTGACGTAAAACGTGGTATTGGGCTGCAATCCGGTCATTACAGAAGTAAAAGTTCCCACTTCCGTGATGCAGTTGGTTGTTTTTGAACTGGCCATGGTCGGCGATCCGGTAAAATTCCAGCATATCCCGGAAACAGAAATACTTCCTCCACCTTTCGAAAGTAACTCGCAAGCAACGCTGGCCGAAATTCCGGTTATATTGCCGATGCTATTGATGCGAACGGTCGGAACGGTCACTGCCGATCCTGTTGTAAAATATTGGATTGCGCTTCCGGCTCCGGCTGAATTGGCTGCATAGGCTGTTAAGCCGTATTGAACATTGGCCACTAATGTTGAAAACGTATAACTAAATGTACCGTCACCATTTGGATAAACACTTATTTGAAGTGATGCTTGACCGGGTGAATCGGCAAAGAATTGGTAGCTGGTAATACTCGAACCTCCATCATTGACAATCCTTGCCAAAATAGTTGCTCCGTTTGATGTGATATTTGTAATCGACACGATCTCAACTGTTGGTGCAATTACTGTGGGTAATGCCCCTCCGTTCTTATGGATATAGTTATGCCTGCTCATTAGGTTCTTTGTATTTTAAGTTTTACCCGAAGCCATGTAGGCGTACCCGAATAACTTGTGCTTGTATTAATCGTTACCACATTTCCGGCTACCACGGCATTTGCCCCTGAAGCATTTGTTTCAGCAATTGCCCCGACGGTCAGCACACTTAATCCGGTTACTGCGGCTGTTCCGATCTTAAGGGCTATATTGGTTAATGTTCCATCGCTCTCCAGAACAATCCCGACAATGGTATATGGCCAACTCGCTTTCATATCCAACACATAAGTTTGAGCCACACCCTTATTTATATCACGAAACTCATATCCTAAATCTTCTGGTGGGTTAGGAATGGCAATGCTCAAATCGGGCATCGAAGCCGACCGGGTTAAAGTCAATACCCTGTTGGCATTATTAAACGACATTCCGGTTACATAAATGTCGTTAAAGGCCGAAGTAGTGATTTCGTCACCGGCATCCAGATCAATCATCAGGCCATCGGTCACCCCGGTCCCGATATACTGGCGTACCTGTCCGGCTGTCCAAACTTCAGGAGTAGTTAAGGTCATTAATGCGCCTGCCGATATGGTTGACGAATAATAATCCACTCCGGCAGTATAGGCTCCGGGCAATAAACCGGAAATAATGTATTTGAAATTGTTGGCATCCGTCACCGAAAGCACCAATGCCGAAACACCTGCATTGGCTATCGAATTGGCGATAACCTTTATCCAGGTACTTCCTGATGGTTTAATACAATCGCCAACCGAAAATCCGTGTGCTGTTTGACTGGCCGAATAACACGAAGCGGAAAATTCCGAAGCATGTAAGCCATCAAGTAAATCAGCATCAAGTCCTGAAGTCGTTCCATCAACCGTCTTGATTTTAGTTAAAACATCGGCAGCGGTATAGGAAGTTGAACGGACAAAAGTATTTGCCAGATAGGTCACTATCGTCGAAAACAATGTCCTTTTGGTCAGGTTATTGGCCGAATCAACAATAATCACGCTATCCGCATCCACTACCGGCGTTTTAGCCGGTGCAGCCGATAAGTCAATGTCAACATCTGTTATTGACCTGTCGCCTACATCCTTACCTTTTACTCTCGTTTCAGCCATTACTTAATTTATTTTACACTGAATAATTAACCAGAATTACATCAACAAAAGGAGTACTGGAAGGTGCGGTTGCGAAAGTGATTGTTGTTGTCGCTGCGTATGCAATGGTATAATCATTACCGGCTCCGGCATTCATCAGCATTCCATTTTTAAAGATTTCTTCCGTTCCGCTAACGATCAATGCTGCAATCGTAAATACTGTATTCGAACCGTTCACAACTTCTGGTGGAACTGCCCTATACGAGCGGGTACTTACCCCTAGCATGGTTTTTACCGTAGCAACGCTCAAATCTTCCGGATCACCGGTTGCAGCCGTGTTCCTTCCCTTGAATGTTTGAGTGGCCATATCAGCCAATTTGGTATTCGAAACAACATTGCTGGCAATGGTAACCGCCCCGGCAATACTCACCGTAGCATCACTACTGAAAGATGCCCAGATGGTTTTCTTCAGATCGAGCCAGGTGAATTTCTTCCAGATGTTTGTTGCTGCGCTGTCTGAAAAAGTGAATTTATCAGCATCAACCGGCGTTAATTTATCCACTGCTGTAACACCACCAAGCGTTCCAATGGTTTGTGTAGTAATTGCTGCTGCGATATCAGCCGTATCAGCAATTGTGCCGTCTTTGTTTTGAAAAGTATAAGTACGTGCAGCCGTATTGGCATTGGTGAAAAAAGAGGTGAACGTATTGGCCGCATTTTTTAAAATTGATCTTAAAAAGTGTCAGCCCGGCGTAGCCTCCGGTGGCATCTTTATTCGCAACCTTTTCATACAGCGTATCGAAATAGGTTTTCAGAAATGCCTTAATGTTGGTCCAGGTTATTTTCTGAAGAATACCACCGGTCAGCGCAGTTGCAACCACATCGGTATCGTTGGGCGTAGCTGCTCCGGCTCCGTTAATCAGTGCGCCGATTGTTGTGGCCGTTTCCTGGGCGTGTAAAGCATTGTATTGAGCAAGTGTAAGGTGATAGTATTCTGCCGCAGCTCCACCCTGTATGCTACTCATATTGTTGTGATCCGTGATTGCGGCGCTTATCTTGAACCACCTTCCGGCCTCGGCATCGGTGGCAACATCAGTAGGACGTATCACGGTATTGTCATTGCTAACAACCACACTTTCTGCATCAAACCGGTACAATCCAAGTGTTTCGATCAGCATGACCATTTTATCTAAACGGCCTGCCGATACAATTGCTTTTGAAGCTGCTAAATCTGCAACCGGCGCATGAATGGTGTTGTTTAATCCCAATACAGCATTATTCAACTGATCCAGGTTAACGCCATCCGTTAGTGCAACTCCGGGCGCAAGATTGGTAATCTTTTTACTTTTGAGATCCAGATCAGCATCAATATATAACTGATTGCTTGACCGAATAAATGTTCCAGGCATTGTTTCTAGTTTTTAAGGGTATAAATTATTTCCACTACATCTGTAAATCCAATAATTTTAGGCGCTTCGGGCAAGGAGAACTGTCTGTTATCCACGTTTTCCGACTTATACACCTGTTTTAATCCATTGACAAACACGATTAATGATCCGGTCTGATAATCTTTGGTGGCAGAAAAAACAACATTAACACCATCCACCACACCCAACGCCTGCTCTGTGATGGTTACCGGGGTAACTGAGTTCCATTTTCCATTTGCAAATAACTCCAGCCATTTTTCGACCGTGAACTGAAGCGTTCCAGCTTCCGGCACTGCATTTTCGTGTTCATATTTCCCGACTACAATTGCGTTAAAGAGTTTGAATAATCCAGACTTAAAAATCTCCAGTGCATTGCTGCGGGTATCTGCATCCGTTCCGTTTCCCAATGCCAGAAGCCGGTCAGTCGCTTTCCATATATCAGGATCTTGATTTTCTGCAATCTTAACATAAGTGCCAAATACAGTTTCAAAAAACGATTTGGTATTCAATCCCTGACCGATAGCAACTGACCGGTTTCCCTCAAGGAAATTATCCTGACCGATCGCCTGGGCAAACTCAATATCTTCACCGAATGTGTTTCTCAACCACTGGGATGCTGAGCCTGTCGAAGCATATTTCTCATTATATAAACCCGGGTATTCCCTCCAGAGCGAATCAATCAGCTCTTTCATGTTGGGATCCCTCCACATGGCTTTTAGCTGCCTGATCCCCCTCATTTATGGGCCTCCAGTATTTTGATGTCCAGATTCTGGATGTCCTCACCGGAATCAAAAAGTTTGTGATCACCGGGGTCAATATTTACCGGAATAAGTTTTTGTCCGTTCGCAGGATCCACCATCCAGCATTGTTTAGCAGAAAGAAAATCCCGAAGTGCGAGTATTTCCCCCGCTGATTTTGGACCGGTGTTCAGTTCCCAACTTCGTTGTGAATTTTCCGAGATAGTAGTTTGGCTGGCTACTTTGGAGCCTGATAAAACCGGCACCGCCCGGTAAGCTATTTCGGATTCGGTTTTAAGTCCTTCAGAGTACGGACCGGTTAACCAGATACAATCCACTCCGGAAAGCGGATTAACGTAGTAGAATAAAAATGATTTTTCGTAATACTCATTATCAACCAGAAAAGTGCGATGTTCTGAAATATCTCCAGTAACATCCGAAAGCCAGAACTCATAACTTTGAATAAGCTCTCCCGGATCAGTTTGAAAGCCCCAATGTGCGGGCTGTACGGCGAAATCGACAAGGCCTGTTATTTCCCATAATGTGAAATCCTGGGTCATTGGAATATGTCCAACTTTATTATCTGTTTCCACTTTAAAGTTAGCAGTGACCGCATGATTTTCAGTCCACCGGCTCAAATACCATAACAAGGGAATCTGGTGGGGAGCTACTTTCTGATAGTTCGGCAAATGGGTCAGGAATTTGCCACCAGTAATGTATTCCGAAAAAAAGCTTTTCCCGGCATCATTCAAAAGCCCCAATTCGTAAGGTCGCAGTTTGCCTTTGATGACCCTGATTTGGTTGTTACCGGAAATACCCATCCATTCAACCTGGCGATCACCATTCAAATCGGTCCATACTTCGCCAATATCCAGGGTAACGTGGAATGCCAGCAGGTCGTGAGGGTTGGCCACACCAGCTGCCGGAAAATCGAAATTGTAGTTTACCGGCTGATCAATGAACCCGGAGATGTCAAACACGGACTGCAGGTTTGGCCTGTTCGGAGCAATTTCTTCTACAAAGGGAGAACCCAACAAAGCATCACAGGTCACCTTTACAGCCAGTTTATGATTGGCCTTTACAGCATCTGCAGTCAAGGTAATTTGAATAGGATTCCCGGAAAGATGCACCAAACCGCCGGTAATTGAATGGGTTACAGACATAGAAGCCTCCCCCCAGAAGCCCCACCCCAGCCCTCCCCACAGGGGGAGGGAGCCGGAATACTCCGATTAATGTTATTTGAAGTTGGATATTGCGTATTCATGTTGGATATTTAAATCAAATATCGGTTGTGGATATGCTAATCGAAAGGACAACATTCCCCTCCTGTGGAGGGGTTAGGGGAGGCCTTTTAACCCGCTGTTGGTTGTTTTCTGGTATTGTTCCCGTTTGCGTTCGTAAGCTTCAATGGAAATGGAAGGGTTCCAGTTTTTCAGATCAGCAACGGCAGATGCTAAAGATGAAAGAATCTCATTTTGTCGCTGATCATTTGACTTAGAAACCAAAGGATCTTCCAAAAGTCCATTTTTACCTGAATCTGATTTTTTTGCATTGCCAGAGGTGTAACCTCCGGAAACAAAACCATTTGTTTTGCTGGTCTGGTAAGCTCCCGGGGTAATGACATACCGTGTTTTGCGGAAGTTTTCCAATCCGGCAACCATTAATGCGATCTGCGGATTGCGAAGCATATCCGAAGAAATCACATATTCCCCTTTATGGACCACTCCGGCAGGTTGATATTTACCACCTTTTCCGGTATAGCCACCATCAGCGTAGTTTCCTCCCAGGGAAATCGCTTTTAAAACAATGGTGAATTATTTGGCGAATTGAATACAATTTGTTATCTTTATGATTAATTGTTGGGTTAGCGTTAAAAAAATGGCTAATCTAAACGCACAAAAGTCTATTTATCAAAATGTTTTCGAAGATTATTTTTCAGCCTTGCAAGATCCACGTAGAATAACCAAAGGACATTTCTATTATCCTCTTAATGAGATACTATTCCTTGTCATATCTGCC
>DMSQ01000105.1 GCA_003457135.1 Prolixibacteraceae bacterium | reverse complement strand
AGCATACAATGCCGCTGAATTTGCTGAAGCCGAACTGGCAGCCGAAACCGAAAACTGGATGAACAGCTATACCGAAATCAATTTCGAAGCTATTGAAACATTGTTGGTACTTCAGGTTCAGGTATATAATGCGCGTGAATTTGCAGAAGCAGAGATGGTTTCCGACATTGAAAACTGGTTGAAAAAAAATGAAATATTCAAATCAGACGAATTGTTTCCTGGCCAACAAACTAAACTGGAAAATGAAGGATTTGCCTTATAATAAACTGGAATTATCCTGAAAATGAAACAAAACGATACAATATCATCAAGTGAGTTATCCTGTTAAAATTCAGTTATGAAGCACAATAAAGATCTCGTTATAAGATGGAATTTCTGATCCAATTTTAGCACACATAAATGAAGGCTGTCCAGGTTTCAATCGGACAGCCTTCATCATTTATAAACTTTTCAGGAATGTCAGAATGTTGTTTTCGATTCGCTCCTGAATATTAGTTAAATCAGATTTGACAAACTGATCACCGGTAATATTTTCGTAAAGCTCGATGTAACGCTCAGAGACTGAATTTACAAAAGCTTCGTCCATTTCAGGGATAACCTGGCCTTCATGGCCCTGAAATCCGTTTCCGATCAGCCATTGACGCACAAATTCTTTTGAAAGCTGCTTTTGGCTTTCGCCTTTGGCCAACCGTTCTTCGTAGCCTTCAGCATAAAAATAACGCGATGAATCCGGAGTATGGATTTCATCAATCAGGTAGATTTTCCCATCTTTTTTGCCAAACTCATACTTGGTATCCACCAGGATCAGACCTTTTTCAGCAGCAATTACCGTTCCGCGCCGAAAAACTTCGCTGGTATATTTTTCAAGCAGTTCATAATCTTCCTTGCTGACAAGGCCTTGTTCAATAATTTCTTCTCTCGAAATGTCAAGGTCATGTCCTTCAGAAGCTTTGGTCGTAGGTGTGAGAATAGGTTCCGGGAATTTCTGGCTTTCAGCCATTCCGTCAGGCATCGGAACCCCGCATAACGTCCTTTTTCCACTACGGTATTCGCGCCAGGCGTGGCCGGTCAGGTATCCGCGAATAACCATTTCTACTTTAAACGGCTCACAATGAATGCCAACCGTCACATTCGGATCGGGAGTAGCTACTTTCCAGTTTGGAACAATATCGCTGGTTGCATCCAAAAACTTGGCCGCAATCTGATTCAATACCTGCCCTTTATATGGAATACCTTTCGGTAAAACCACATCAAAAGCCGAAATGCGGTCGCTCACAACCATCACCAGATACTCATCGTTGATGTTGTAAACATCTCTTACCTTACCATGATATACACTTTTTTGTCCTGGAAAGTCAAAATCGGTACGTGTTAATGCTTTGCTCATTTTTCTTTGGTTTTATCTGTTTGAATTTTCTCTTTTTCTTTTTCTCTTTTTGCAATTTCGTTAGCATGGTGTTTCTCATAAGCCATAACAATATCACGAACCAGGCGGTGCCTGACAATGTCTCTCACATCAAACTGGACAAAAGAAATATCCTTAATGTTCTTCAGGATTTTTTTTGCAAGGATCAAGCCTGATGGACTTTGGGTTGGCAAATCAATCTGTGTTTCGTCGCCGGTAACCACAAATTTGGTGTTGAGTCCCATGCGGGTAAGGAACATCTTCATTTGGTTGATCGTCGTATTCTGGGCTTCGTCGAGAATGACGAAGGCATTGCTTAAGGTTCGTCCGCGCATAAACGCCAACGGAGCAATCTGAATGGTTCCGTCTTTCATAAATTCATCCAGTTTTTTCGCAGGAATCATATCCAGAAGGGCATCATACAACGGTTGGAGGTACGGATCAATTTTCTCTTTTAAATCACCCGGGAGAAAACCCAGTCGTTCACCTGCTTCAACAGCCGGGCGGCTAAGGATAATGCGTTTAATTTCCCGGTTTTTTAATGCTTTTACAGCCAGCGCGATGGCAGTATATGTTTTTCCGGTACCTGCCGGACCAATCGCAAAAATAAGGTCGGAATTTTTGCAGACATCAACCAGAACCTTTTGATTCGGTGTCCTCGCCCTGATCGCTTTTCCGTTAATGCCAAAAAGCAACACATCTTTTTCTTCTGTTGCTGATTCTGATGTCCCCTCTGAATCATCCATAAAAACCTGACTGATAACACTGTCTGGCAAAACATTGAATTGATTGTAATGATCGGTAATCAGATGAAATTTGGATTCGAAACGCATTATTTCTTCATCATCTCCTTTGATGAACACATCGTCGCCACGGTAAACTATGATTAGTTTTGGAAAAAAGGATTTAATCAGATTCATTTTGGCATTGTTCACACCGAAAAATTCCAGCGGATCAATTCCTTCGAGATGAATGAGCTTTTCGAACATAGCTGTTTTTAGCGTTAATTGCCCCGCAAAAATAAGCACTTTTTCGATCTTTTATATAACTTTGTCAACGAATAGGTTCCGAATATTTTGGATTAAAAGGGAAACAGGTGAACCGGACGATTCCGGCGATTCCTGTACAGTTCCCGCTGCTGTAATTCCTGTATAACTCCGTAGCAATGAACCACTGTTTGTCTTTAGACCGACGGGAAGGTGTTTCGGAGGGGATAAGTCAGAAGACCTGCCTGCTCAAACCTGGATTTTGAAGCTTTCGGCGAAAAAGCAAAAAACCGTGTATCCTTTTCATTTTTCATTTCTGAAAAGCTGCAAAATCCAACTTGTTTTTTTTGATTTTACAGCTCAATGATCCAAAGAAGAAATTCATATGCGTTAACTGTCATCTCACTTCTGATGATGTTATTTCATGATTCGAATGCCCAGTTCGCATCAAAACTCATTGAATACCTGCCGGCTCCCGGTCAATATACCAATGCTGAATTCATTGGAACACCCGCCGCCGCCAATTCTATTGTGGGCGTCAATAAAGGATTGGTAAGTTTGGGCGCATTTGGCGGATATGTAACTTATTATTTCAATCAGGGAATAAAAAATGATCCGCTAAATCCTTATGGCGTTGATTTTACAGTGTATGGAAATTCTACTCTAACGTGGTCAGAACCTGGAATCATTCAGGTGATGAAAGATGAAAACAAAAATGGAATTCCGGATGAAACCTGGTGCGAAATTGCAGGAAGCGATCATTTCTGGAATTCAACTACATTATCCTACGAAGTGACCTACCAAAACAGCGGATTAACCAAAGCCAGTAATATCCAATGGACAGATAATCAGGGCAAGTCAGGCATTATTCCTGAAAATAGTTTTCATTCCCAACCCTATTATCCAAACACCGTTTTATTCCCTGAAGTTAATCCTTCACAATACACCTTGAAAGGAACCAGAATCGTAAGTTTTATTGATCTGTCAAATCCCGGGGTCGTGAATTCATACTTACGCAAATTTGGTTATGCTGATAACACACCGGTATTGTCATTTATTGAAAAACTGCCCGATAATCCATATACTCCTGAAATAGAAGGAAGTGGGGGAGATGCCATCGATATTGGATGGGCAGTTGACAAGGATTTTAAACCTATTAAACTGGATGAAATTCATTTCATCCGGATTTATACCGGAATGAATGCACTGGCTGGCTGGTTGGGCGAAATTTCAACTGAAATTACCGGAATCCGCGATGTTGAGCCTTTCAAGGTTACCGGAATCCAAACGATGGTAGTGATTCAGGATTTCCTGCCTAAAATAAGAGTTAATGATTCGGTTTACCTGCATGCCTTTTTATTTGAAAATGGGTTAAAACAAGAAACTGCGGTAAACTGGAGTGTCAGTAATCCTGAGTTGGCCCAACTGGTTAACGGTAAGCTGACGACCATTAAGCCGGGAATATTTAGATTAAAGGCTTCATCTTCTGCAAACCCTAACATTTTTTCAGAAAAGGAAATTGAGATTTTTTCCTTCGGAAAGGCCACTATAACGGTATCTGCAAAAAGCCTGAAAGTTAATGATAAACTGGAATTGACCGGAAAAATTACCGACCAGAATGGGAATGTCCTGTCAGGGATAAATCCGGTTTGGCGGATTGAAAATCAATCAATCGCAGAAATTGTTTCGCTGGATGGTAAATATTTTCTGAAAGGAAAACAAACCGGTAAATGCTGGTTGTTTTTAGAAACCGATGAAATTAATCCCATCAAAGATTCAGTGCTGATGGAGGTATTTCCGGAATCAGCACTGAAAAAAGTATATATTTCAGTTAAAACGACAGAAAAGACCATCGTTCCACGACAATCCGTTTGGGTAAATCAATCTGACCTGACTTCAAAAGTTGACCATGCACAGAAATCATATGGCTTGCCGGAAATTCCTTTTGTTTCACTTGCTCATGCCATCGCTTCTACCTTTAATAAATTGGGTTTGGGCAGCGATTTTGCATTCCGCGATGATGTTGAAGGAGGTTCAACGCTTTATATCTGGAAGGTTCCTGCCGTTGAAGATGGATCAAAAGTTTATACCTATGGTTATGGAGGCTCGCAATCATCTTCAACCTACCGGAAAACATGGATTGTAATGCATAATCAGCGACCAGTTGTCAACGGGTTTGACCAAATAAAAGTAAATAATGACGATGAAATTCTGATTTATCACATCCCCGATAACAGTCTGCCGTGGATCGTCAGTCATTTGACTTCAGGAAACGACAGTATAAAGACGCACGAAAAGGTACAGGTGCATTACAAAAACTATTCATGTTACATGGATGTCAACCGGAATATTGCCATAAAATCCTCTGAGGTTATTGCCAATCAACTCATTCAGGTTGAGAGCAAAATTCAGCCTGTTTTAATCCTGAAAACAGATGAATGGGGAAATGCTTCTTTTACTGCAGAAAATGCAGGAGAATATCTGATCACCTCTGGAATTGATGCATCCAAAGTTGTTGTAGAAGCTTTAACAGGGAATGATCAAACACTTAAAACTCATTTGTTCGGTAAAGTTTACCCTAATCCATTCACTGAATCAATCCTGATTGAAACTCCTTCGTCAATCAGGTCTGTTGAGGTTTATAATACTGAAGGCCAATGTGTGTACAAGGATTATGGACAAAAAACAACTGTTGATTTATCGGCCATCCACTCAGGAATCTATTTGATTCGGATCAGGACAGAAAATCAGGTTTTTCAGCAGAAAATCGTAAAAAATTAGGCAAGTGAAACCGATAAACAGAACTCATATCAGCCTCGGTTTTAAAATTATACTTTGCAGTCTGTTTATTTGGTTGTGTACAGAAGATATTTATGCCCAAAAACTTAGCGACACCATAGCCCTTCGTGAAGTAAAGATTTTTGGTAAAAGGACGATTGCTGAAGCAGGTTTGCACATCACGCAGGTTGATACCATTGAGTTAAAAATGATGAAGACACTGACTATTTCAGAATTATTATCGTCCTTTTCACCGATATTCATCAAATCGTATGGCAGGGGATCAACTGCAACTGCCTCTTTCCGGGGAACGGCCCCATCACATACACAACTTTATTGGAACGGAATAAAGTTAAACTCGCCCATGCGCGGAGATGCTGATTTTTCATTGTTCCCGGTTTATTTTATTGACGATATAAGTCTTTTGTATGGAGGAAGTTCAATAAAATCAGGTTCCGGCGCTTTAGGCGGAAGCGTTTTAATCGGTAACAGGCCAGACTGGACTGATCAATTTAGCTTACGGTATGTCCAAACTTTTGAAAGCTTCTCAACAAAAAAGGAATACCTTAATCTGGGATTTGGGAATGGCCAATTTCAATTTAAAACACGCTTATTTTCAGATGAAAGTAAAAACGATTTCCCTTATTTTAATTATGGGGTTTTACCCGTGCACCAAACGGTTCAAAAGAATGCCGGTTACTCCAAACAGGGTGTGCTCCAGGAAATATATGCGCGCAAGAACAGTCATTTTTTTTCAGCCAAATTGTGGGCCTACCAAAGCCACCGCAATTTGCCCCAGTTAATGTCGTTTGAAGGTGATATCAGAAAGGAAACACAAGATGATCAGAATCTCCGTGGTGTTATTTCATGGAAGTACCATACCACGAAAAGTAATCTGAAATGGTTGGCTGGACTAAATCTGAACGACATCAATTATTTCAGATCGAGTACCGAAGCTGGGTTTGTAAATTTTGACAGCCGAAGCAGGGAGCGGAGTTATACCAATCAGATTGACTTTGACTGGAATCCCAATGAATTCATTAATTTGAACTGGAATTTGAATTCCTCCTATCATCAAGTTTCAGTATTAGACCGAGCTCAAAAGTTGGGTTATGAACATGACCGGTTTGAACTTTCACTTTTGAATTCAATATCTGTCCAGGCAAATTCTGAAGTATCACTTTCATTGCTTTCAAGAAGCGATCTGTATAACAACCATTTAATAGATTTTATACCATCTTTTGGACTTGAATATATTCCATCAAAATTGCCTTTATCTTCCGTAAAATTTAATCTTGCACTCAACTATCATCAGCCCGGATTAAATGATTTATATTGGCTTCCGGGCGGAAATTCTGACTTAAAACCTGAAGATGGATATTCCGGAGACCTGACCTTTGGATATTCCGGCAAAAATGAAAATACAAGTATTTCGGGACAACTTTCGGGATTTGCATCGTTAATTGAAAATTGGATTGTCTGGCAGCCATCAGCCAACGGAGCATACTATTGGGAGGCCAGTAATATGAGAAAAGTATTTGCCAGAGGAATTGAAATTCAGCTATCATTTCATATGAAAATTGCGAAGGCTGTGTCTGTTAATTTTAGAGGCAATTATTCGCATTCGGCAACTTCCAATCTGAATGCTGTTCCTTCAGTTGATGAATCACGAGGTAAACAGTTGATATACATCCCCAAAGACAAAGCTAATATCTTCGCCGAAGGGAATTTTAAAGCGTGGTATGTTAAAATTAATGTTCCGTTCACCGGGAAACGATATACATCGAGCAATAATGTTGAATCTGACTATGAAAAGGTGCTTAATCCTTATTGGCTCATCAACCTGTCTGCCGGAAAAGCGTTCGAATTTAAGCCGGTTCGGATGGATCTCACATTCAATATCGAAAATCTGGCTAACACCGATTATATGGCCATTCTGTGGCGACCAATGCCCGGCAGGTATTATTCGCTAACCGTTCAATTTCAATATAAAAAGTGAAGATAACTCAGCAAATAGGGAAAATGGAAAATGGATATGAAAATAAGCAACCGAACATCTGTTCTTTAGCTAAAATTATGAAGCAATTATCCTTTGCCGTTGACTTCAGTCAACGGATTAGGGGTAAACTTGTTACTGTAATTTTATTTGCCCTTTTGTTTTCCTCCTGCTCTGAAAGTCCTGTTGATACGGTGTTCTTCAATTTTTCGGGAGATCATGGCGTTTACATCGTCAACGAAGGGAATTTCATGTATGGCAATTCATCCTTATCCTTTTATAATCCGGATACAAAAAGGGTATATAACCAGGTCTTTCAGGCTAGAAATGGAGTGCCGCTTGGAGATGTTGCCCAATCAATGAGCATCTGGAAAAATCTGGGATTCATTGTGATAAACAATTCAGGCAAAATATATATCATTGACCACAGCACAGGCGAATACAAAGGGCATATTTCAGGTTTAAGCTCACCCCGGTATGTTCATATCATCAACGAAAAGAAAGCCTATATCACAGATCTTTATTCAAAGAAAATTACCATTTTCAATCCGACTACTTTTCAGGTAACAGGTTTTATTCCGGTCGGGAATTCAAATTCGGAATTCAGTCAGCATTCCACTGAACAAATGGTACAATACAAAAACCTGATTTTTACCAATTGCTGGTCGTTCGACAATAAAATACTGGTAATTAACTCTGATACTGACCAGTTAGTTGATTCAATTGAAGTATTTAAGCAGCCAAACAGTATCGTTATCGACCGCGATAACAAAATATGGGTATTGTCTGACGGAGGATTTGAGGGAAGTCCTTATGGCTATGAACAGGCCGGATTATTGAAAATTAATGCGGAAACCCACGAAATTGAGCGAACTTTTCGTTTTGACAAGAATGATCGTCCGATGAATCTTTGCATCAATCCAACCAAAGATACCTTATACTTTTTGAACAGACATGTCTGGAAAATGGCTGTAACTGAAAAACACCTTCCTGAAAAGGCTTTTATTACATCCAAATATACCAGTTTGTATGGCGGTTTTTTTAGCGTGGCAATTGATCCGACCAACCGCGATGTTTATATTGGCGACGCCATTGATCATCGCCAAAACGGTTTGATATATCGCTATGATGCATCAGGTAGTTTGATCGATAGCTTTAAGGCAGGGATTTCGCCGGGAGATTTCGCTTTTATAACAGAATAAGTCAGGCAAAATCAAAAAATAGGAACTTCACGTTTAAACGTTTCGTCGAGCGAAATAAATGTTTCGGTGCTGGCAACTCCGCTGATTTTCTGGATTTTGTCGCTCAAAATATCGCGTAAATGCTCATTGTCTTTGGCATATACTTTTACAAAAATGGCATATTGACCGGTCGTATAATGACATTCAACAATTTCAGGAATTTCTTTCAATTGCTCAGCAACTGTTGAATACAAGCTTCCCTTTTCGAGAAATACACCAATATAGGTACAGGTTTTATAATCAATTTTCTTGGGATCAATATGATAGCCCGAACCAACAATCACATGCAAATCAATCATCCGGTTAACTCTCTGGTGAACAGCGGCCCTTGAAACGCCCACTTCTGCAGCAACATCCTTAAAAGGGGTACGTGCGTTCTTTGAAATGATATCCAGGATTTTCAGATCAATGTCGTCCAGTTGATTTCTTAAAGTCATGATGCTATTTGAATTGAATTAGTCGGATTATTTAATTGGTACCTGACGTTTAAACTCCATTTCAAGCGAAATGAATGTCTCTGTTCGCGCAATCCCTTCAATCTCCTGAAAATCTTCGTCAATCAGTTTTTTCAGATGCTTGTTGGTCTTGGTTTGTACCTTAATAAAAATAGCATACGATCCGGTAGTGTAGTGGCATTCAACAATTTCAGGAATATTGATCAATGCTTCAACAACTTGCTTATGAAATTTTGCTTTTTCAAGATGAATGCCCATATAGGCGCAGGTAAAATACCCCAGTTTCTGCGGATTCACAATAAATTCACTTCCGGAAACCACTCCCAGATTTAGTAACCTTTGAACCCTTTGATGAATGGCAGCCCCGGAAACACCACATTCCCTGGCAACTTCAAGAAAAGGAATCCTGGCATTTTTTGTTATCAATTTCAGGATTTTTTCATCCAGTTCATCAATATTTGGAAGTGGTTCAATATGTTGATCATTCATAATAGTTAGAATAACGGAGGTTTATAAATTTGACACTCAAAAGTATAAAAAAATGATAAATTTTAAATATTCTTATTAAAAAACATCTTGTTTGTAATGATATGAAAGTAAAATTGTCGAAAACGATTCCTTTATGCTTTTGTTCCGGTCGGCAAATATACCTGATTTCAGTTTTTATTTAACCCAGTTTGAAATATTAATTCCTCATCATTCCTGTTGGTATTTTTTCTGAAAGGTCCTTAATATCATCCCCGGAAGGCGACTGAAATACGCGCAGATCAAATTCAGGAATAACTGCCAGAATATGGTCGAAAATATCAGCCTGAATACCTTCATATTCATTTAATTGCTTGTCTTTGCTGAATAAATAAATTTCGATGGGCAGACCTGTTTCTGCAGGTTGCAAATGCCGCACGAGCAATGTCATATCCTGATTAATTTTCGGATTACTTTTGAGGTATTCTTCCAGGTACTTCCTGAATACTCCTAAATTCGTCTGTCTCCGTCCATTAGGCACGAGGTCATTTTCGATTCCAAGGTTTTTATTGTGATCCAAAATTTCCTTTTGTTTTTCAACTACATAATTACTTATTAATCTGAATTGCCTAAACTTTTCAAGCATTTGTTCGTCACAAAAGCGAACACTTTTCATATCTATATTGATTGATCGTTTGATCCGTCGTCCTTCAGATTCTTCCATTCCCGACCAATTAATAAACGAATCGGCAATCAGGGAATAAGTTGGAATGGTTGAAATGGTTTTGTCGCCGTTTTGCACTTTCACGGTATTTAATGAAATATCCACAACCGTACCATTGGCGTTGTGTTTGGGAACCTCGATCCAATCGCCGGGTTTAAGCATTTTATTCGCCGATAGCTGAATACTGGCAACCAGTCCCAGAATGGTATCTTTAAAAACAAACAAAAGTACGGCAGCGAAGGCAGTAAGGCCGGTCAGAAGTACCAAAGGTGATTTTTTAAAAATAAATGCGATGATAAAAATGATTGCAATAAAATAGACCATGATCATGATCAGCTGAATATATCCTTTTATCGAGCGGGTCGCCGCGTACGGTGTCGTTTGGTATATATCATTACCAGCTTTAGTTACTCCTGAAGCCACCTTTACAAAAATGATCACAAAATAAATGTTGGTAAAAGTGTTTATAAAGCTGGTTACTTCTATTATTCCGGAATAATTTGAAGCGTAATAAAAAACCATTGCCGAAGCCAGGTGCGACAACGACTGAAATACCCTGTGTTTTAGTAAATAATCATCCCAGTCGGTTTTGGATTTTTCAACCAGACGATGGATTACCTTGATTATAATTACTTTAGTTATCCAGTGTACGATTACGGCTAAAAGAATTAAGGCGACAAATGTCAGCAGAACAGCCATTAGCCTGGCGTACATTTCCAGAAAATTCAATTCCAGGAAAATATCATTCAGAAGTAAATAGAGTGCTCGCATGTGTTTAATTTAACGACAGTATTTGAAAAAATTTTGATTCGCAAAAATAAATAAAGCTTCAGACTTAGTCGTCAATTTTCTGACGGTTTTGCTTGATTTCTGCTTTAATACGCTTTCCGCTCAACCGTTTTTCTACCGAACTTTTACTGGGACTGGTTCTTTTTCTTCGCTTTACAGGTTTTAATGCTTTGGCCAACATCAGGTAAAACTTGTTAACTGCGTCTTCTTTATTTGAAAGCTGGGAGCGGTGGCGCTGTGAAATCACACTCAAAATGCCATCTGTACTAATTTTTGCGGCAAATTTTTGAATTAAAATCAATTTCTGATCTTCGGATAGCAACAGAGAATTCCGAATATCAAACCGAAGTTCAACTTTCGAATTTACCTTGTTCACATTCTGCCCTCCGGGGCCACTGCTCCGGGATGCGAGAAACTGAAATTCAGTTGACAGGTCAGGAATATTTAATGTCATTTCCAACATTCAGGTTTCCTTGCTAATGAGTAGCTTTTCCACTTTTCCCGGCTTTCTGACTGGTTTACATGCATAATAATAAGCAACTTTTTCAATCGCTTTCCGGATGCTTACGTTGATCGGATTATAATCGCTGGCCATTTGGCTGTCAATGTAATAGATCTGATAATAAAAATCTGAAACAATCGGAATATGCATGTTTATATTGATCTTCTCCAGGGTCAGTTTATATTCTGCCGGGAATTCAGCTTTCATGTGGGAACAAGTATAAACAGCAAGTTTTGCATTTTTGTCGCGCACTCCCGAAAAGCCAAATAACCGGCAAATTAAACCGCGATGGCTGTATATCGAACATCCGGCTGTTTGTCCCTGAATCTGGGTTTTAGCCAGGTTTATGCAGTGCTCCGGATTGGTATTTATAAGATCGAGGGCTGCTTCATGAAGATTATTCTTAACCAGATAGTAGGCAAGAGGAAGAAATTCAAGCACATTTGCCTCCAGGCCTTTTTTCATGCAGCAAAGGTTGCAGTTCGTCAGACATTTAAGTCCCGACTGCTTACTAAACTTTTCAGTTTCCTTATCCAATTGGTTAAAAATCCGCTCAACTTTTCTGATCTTGTCCAGCATAATTATAAATATTTCCCCTGGTAAAAGAGCTTCAAATTTAGTGGAAATATAATGATTTTATGGCTCCCAGGGATTAAGCTTGTTTGATATACCAGGGAAATCGCTTTTAACAT
>DMSQ01000069.1 GCA_003457135.1 Prolixibacteraceae bacterium | reverse complement strand
TTATTTTAAGTGGACAGTCATGTCTCTACCCAATAAAATTTCTTATGCCCCATTTTTCACATATCCTCTTCGACCTCGACGGAACCCTGACCAACCCGCGCCAGGGAATTGGCAACTCGCTGAAATATGCACTGAAACAAATGCAGATTGATGGCTACAGCGACGAAATCCTGGAGCGCTTTGTTGGTCCGCCACTTCAGGAAGGATTCAAAAACGTGTTCGGATTGGATGAGACAAATGCTCAGCTTGCCGTTGAACATTTCAGGGTGTATTTTGGCGAAAAAGGATTGTATGAGAATGAACCGTATATTGGAATTGCGGAATTGCTCGAAGCTTTACACCTTTTAGGAAGACAGATTTATGTGGTGACTTCGAAACTTGAAAAGTACTCGAAAATGATTATCCGGCATTTTGAGTTCGACCAATTTATTACCGATTTGCAAGGAGCAGAGGATACCGGGAAACTCTCCGGGAAAGGCCGGTTGATTTCGCAGTTGATGGAACGAAACTGTATTCTTCCGTCATCATCGGTGGTAATGGTCGGCGACACCCATTATGATCTGATCGGAGCCAGGGAGAATGGGATTCCTGCGATTGCTGTAAGTTACGGTTTTGGAACAATGGAAATGCTAAGAAGCTGTAATCCCGATTTCATAGTTGGTTCGGTCGGTGAACTGAAGAAACTATTGATGGCCTGAATAAGAAAAATGAATTGACCAGTAATGCTACATGAAGTGCTAAGCGATAACTTGACAACCAGACAACCCCGACAACAGACTGTTGACTGTGACTGACCACTGAACACTTTTCCTGTCTTTTTTCTGAATGCTTTTTTCTTTATCTTGATGGCTTGATTTTTCATTTTCATTATGGGTGATTTTCGGAAAAAAATGTGGTTTGTTATTTTGAATCCTCATGCAGGATCAGGTCGCGGAAAGAGAGACCAGGCAGTCCTGCTCAACTTACTGAACAAATCTGATTTTTTATACGAACTGGCCATTTCGGAATTTCCGAAACATACCATTCAATTAACGGTTCAAGCCGTCGAAAATGGTTATCGGAATGTTATTGTTGCCGGTGGCGATGGCACTTTGAACGAAGTTGTAAACGGTATCTTTACACAAACAATCTGCCCTCCGGAAGAATTGACCATCGGTATGATCCCGGTTGGAACCGGTAATGACTGGATAAAAACCTTTGGTATTCCTAATGATTATCAGGCTGCAATAAATATCATCCATCAGGGAGATACCATGCGGCAGAATGTGGGACGTATCACTTTCCCCGAGAGTGATGCCTTGAAATCCTGCTGGTTTGCCAACATGGCCGGATTTGGCTTCGATGCGATGGTTGCTGAAAAAACAAACCAATTAAAAAACAAGGGCCGGAATGGAATTTCACTTTACCTGCAGGCCCTGGGCTCAAGTTTCTGGAATTACCAGACTGCTAAAACCCGTATCGTTATTGATGGAAATGAAATTAACGAGTTAATTTTTTCGGCCAGCATTGGTATCGGGAAATACAATGGCGGCGGTATGATGCAAGCCCCGGGAGCCATTCCTAACAATGGTCAATTTGAAGTTACTGTCATTCGTAAAATTGGTTTCTTCGGAATACTTAAAAATCTTGCCGGACTTTATTCCGGAGAGTTCATCAAAGATCCCCGCGTTTCAACCCATAAAGCCAGTCATATTTTGATCAGTTCGGAACAAAACATAGAAGGGGAAGCTGATGGGGAAATATTAGGTCACAATAAATTTGAAATTGAATTGATTTTTCAAAAACTGGAAGTCATTTATAATCCTGATAAATATTTGAAATTTGGCTAATTGCTTTCGTTTGAACGATATCAAATTTTATAAAGTTGAAAATGTTAAACCAAAAAACTACAGGTATGAAATTAGTCGATGAATTTAAGGCTTTTGCTATGCGCGGAAATGTTGTTGATATGGCAGTGGGTATCATTATCGGTGGCGCTTTCGGGAAAATAGTCAGTTCGGTAGTTTCCGATGTCATTATGCCGCCAATTGGTCTTCTTTTGGGTGGTGTAAAGTTTACAGATTTGAAAATTACATTAAAAGATCCGATTATGGATGCTGCCCACAACATTACCACACAGGCAGTTGCCATTAATTATGGAAATTTCATCCAATCTACCGTAGATTTTCTGATCATCGCATTTGCGATTTTTATGATGATTAAAGGTATGAACAGGTTGAAAAGGAAAGAAGAAGTTCCGGCAGAAGCGCCTGCACCACCACCTCCATCGAATGAAGTAGTATTGTTGACCGAAATCAGGGATTTGCTGAAAAACAAATAATCTTTCATTTTTACTCACGGGGTGACTCTGAGTCACCCCGTGAGTAAAGAGATATTAAACAAAGTCCGGAGTGGGTAATCGCTTCGGACTTTTTCATTTTCAGGATTTTGTGGTAAAAATATTTTATAACTTCCTATTAAGCGGCTTTGATTCCTGAGGTGAATAGTTTAAATTTGGTAAGCAAACGGTGAAGTAATTCCTGGAAACGGAATTTTTACCAATTACGCTATGACATAAATGCCTGCGATTGACGGGTAAGCAAATATTGCTGGTCATTGTAGGTGCAAATTGAGATATCATGAAAACATATATTTCTGACATAATTCCAAAGATCCAAAGATTCTCTCAGAAGCTGGACAATTTAACTCTACTGACAAATCAACACTGGGTTGTCATTGACGATATTATGAATACAAAGAATGTATACATATTTAGACAAAATAATGAACTTTTAATTTCTCAAAATGGGAAAGTAGAAAAAGCAAAATGGGAGTATTTGGGTCATAATTCATTATTAATTGACAGAAATGAGGAGAGTTATTTATTTAAACATGGTTTTTTCGATGAAAACATTCTTGCATTAAAAATTGATAGTAAAGATGAATATGCCTTTTTAGTAAATGAAACCAGATTTGATCAAGAACTGAACAGTCTGGAATCCATAATCGATTTTTTAAATAGGATATATTTAAAACCAGAAATAAGAAAGAGCATAAATATCACGCCAGATCCATCAGAAATCATGGTGGTAGCAAGCGAAAGTATTTTTTCCATAAGAGAAGGTGTGTTGATAATTCGAAACGAAGATATTAATGAAAACCTAAGTAGACAAAAAGTATTTCTTAATGGTAAAATCGCAGCAGATGGAAAATACAAGTTGGATTTTCTCCACTATATTGTTGTTAAAGATGGAATTGGTGAATATTCATCATCTCCTTTTTAATTTTAAAAGAGTATGAAATTCAGAATATAATTTAGTTTATTCTCACATACAAATTTTTGTTTAACTCATTATGAATTTAGCATCATAATTTTGGACAAGTGGGATTGAAATTAATTGACAAAAAAAACGATTTGATATAAGCATATTATAACAAATAATAATCATTGTTGACCGACTTGGAAGTTTAATCGATCAAGAATGATTATTTATAATTTGACTTTTCACAAAATTAACATTGACAATCTTTAAATAATTAAAATATGGAAAGCGGTTTTACTACTTACAAGGACATTTTTGATGTGGTCATCATCCCTTTGACCTTAGCTTTACTAGCTATTTTTTTCCCTGCCATAAAAAGCTGGCATATAAGAAGACGATTTAAAAATCTTATTTTAAGGGAACTAAAGGAAATTAAACCATATCCTCTTACAAAAGAAGACAATCAAAAAGCTTGGTTTTTCCACATAAAAAAACAATGTATTCACAAATTGATATTTCAGAATCCAACCGAGAACCGTGATTTTATTTTGAGTCTTCCTCCTGACTTAGTATACTATATTTCGAACCTTTGGGATCCTGAAAATGAGAAAGATCCAAAGGCAACGCAATGGAAACACTATTTAAAAGAAATAAAAAATTATTTTGATGATGAAAAATTAAATACTGTTTATACCCAATGGGAAAAATTAATAGATGAATATCAGGCAATTGAAACAATTAAGTGATAAGATAACTTTCTATTTATTATAAATTGTATAAAGGAAATCATCAGTATTGCCTTAATGAATCCGAAATAGAATTATTAGCTGTTGCCAAAAAGTTAGCAGCCGAGCAATGTGGGCAGTTTCTGGATAATAGCATTCTCCGAATCTGCAAATGATGGAAGTAATGAAAAAAACAACAAGTAAAAACCACTCTAAGGTGGCAGGCGGCTCGTTCGCCACAAACTGAACTCCCTGTAATTATTATTGTATCAATAATATGCAGTTAATCAAATTTTATAATAACCATGAGCAAAGCTTTCGAACTGGGCCGGAAAGGGGAGGAGTTGGCCGTTGGGCATCTTCGGTCAATCGGTTATGAAATACTGGCCGTGAACTGGTTTTCGCACCACCTCGAACTGGATATTGTTGCAAAAGATGGCAACGAACTGGTGATTGTTGAGGTGAAAGCCCGTGGAACAGATTCGTACGAGCATCCTTCGGAAGCTGTTTCGAATAAAAAAATCAGGTTTTTAGTGAATGCAGCCGAAGCCTATATTTTCGAAAACGATATCAACTGTGATACCCGGTTTGATGTGATTTCGATCATTTTCACCGGAAAAGGATTTGAACTGGAACATTTCAAAAATGCTTTTTATCCGCCTGTAGGTTAACTTATAACGAGACTCTTATCCAAACCTTCCGGTAATGTAATCCTCGGTTTGTTTTTTTTCAGGATTGGTGAAAATCTTTTTGGTTTTATCGAATTCGATGAGCTCGCCCAGGTAGAAAAAAGCAGTTAAATCACTGATCCGCGCCGCCTGTTGCATGTTGTGCGTTACGATTACAATGGTATATTTTTCTTTTAGCCCAACAATTAGTTCCTCAATTTTAGATGTAGATAACGGATCGAGTGCGCTGGCCGGTTCGTCCATCAGCACAATTTCGGGATTAACAGCCAATGTGCGGGCAATGCACAGCCGTTGTTGCTGTCCGCCCGAAAGTCCCAGCGCCGAATCGCCCAAACGGTCTTTCACTTCATCCCAGATAGCCGCATTTTTAAGCGCCGTTTCAACAATTTCACCGAGTTGGTTTTTATCCTTTATACCGTTAATTCGCGGCCCGTAAGCAACGTTTTCGAAAATTGATTTGGCAAATGGATTGGACTTTTGAAAAACCATACCAACCTTTTTCCGGAGGGTGACCACATCAATGTTTTTGTCGTAGATATTGATGTGGTCAATGAAAATATTCCCTTCAATTTTTACGCCGTCAATCAGGTCGTTCATGCGGTTCAGGCTACGCAGGAAGGTTGATTTTCCACAACCTGAGGGCCCGATGAAAGCAGTTATTTTTTTCTCCGGAATGCTGATTGAAATATTATTGAGGGCCATTTTGCTACCGTAGTGCAGAAACATGTTTTCGGTATGTATTTTTTCTATTGCCATATTTAGTTTGATTTCTTTTTTCTGATGCGGTATCTTAAAACAATGGCTGAAATATTCAGGATAAAAGTAAGCATTAAAAGTACCAGGGTGGTTCCGAACTGAATCGGCATGGTTTGATCAACGTTGGCCGATTGAGTGGTCATCACATAAATGTGGTAACCCAGTACCATAAACTGATCGCTGAGCGATGCCGGTAGTGTTGCTACATAGTATGCCACGCCGGTAAACAGGATGGGCGCAACTTCACCAGCGCCACGGCTAACAGCCAGAATGGTTCCGGTCATAATTCCTGAAATCGAACCGGGAATGACCACTTTCCGGATGGTTTGCCATTTGGTGGCCCCCAATGCAAGGCTTGCTGCACGAAGGTCGTTCGGAACTGTTTTTAAAGCTTCTTCGACCGAAACGATTACGACCGGCAAAGTCAAAAGAGCCATCGTCAGGCTTGCCCATAAAATATTGGGTTGCCCCCATTTTAACTCTCCCCCCATAAAGGTATTATCCATTTGGGTGCCGACAAACTTGATAAAAAAGCCCAGCCCGAACAATCCGTAAATAATGGAAGGAATTACTGCCAGCGTACGCACAGCGAACCGAATAGTTTTGGCGATTACTGAATTTTCTTTAGCATACTCGGTAAGGTAAATTGCTGTGATGGTTCCAAATGGTACCGCGGCAATTGACATCAAAATAACCAACAGTGCAGTTCCATATATAGCAGGGAAAATCCCTCCCTTTGTCATTCCATCTTCAGGAAAACTGGTTAAAAATTCCCACGATAACTGGTCTTTTCCACCGATAACAATCACAGTGACCATTACCACCACAATGGCGATGATCAGCAAAGCAGACGAAAGCGTCAAACCTTCTATCAGTATGCCTTTAATATTATTTTTATAGCTCCTGATCATTTTCCCTGAATTCTTTTCATTAGCTTACCTTTCACATAGAACTCAGCAATGGCATTGATCACGAACGTGAAAATGAACAACAGCGAGCCGATCAGAAAAAGCACATTGTAATGGGTATCGCCAAAAACCACTTCAGCCATCTCCGCCCCAATGGTAGCGGCCAGCGTGCGTACCGATTCGAAAGGATTTAATCCCATTTGCGCAGCATTTCCGGTAGCCATCAAAGCGATCATGGTTTCACCAAAAACACGGCCAATTCCAAGCAGTACAGCGGCAAAAATTCCGGGAGTGGCTGCCGGAAGGATTACGAAAAAGGCGGTTTGCCATTTGGAAGCCCCCAACGCCAGGCTGGCTTCATAAAATGATTTCGGGACAGCAGTAAGCGCATCTTCGGTAATGGTAAAAATAATCGGAATCGCAGCTATGCCCATGGCAATACCTCCCACGAAAGAGTTCAAACGGGTGTCGTAATGAAAAACATCCTGAAGGAATGAAGCCAACACCATCAATGCGAAAAAACCGATGACTACGGAAGGAAATCCGGCCAGCAGTTCGATGGTAGGTTTGATAATTTCTTTCACCCGGCGGCTTGCAAACGAAGCGGTATATAAGGCAGCCAGGATGGCCAGGGGCGCTGCGAACAAAATGGAAATGAAGGTAATCTTAAAAGTTCCGACAATGAGAGCCAAAATTCCGTAGCGGGGTTTTTCTGAAACGGGCACCCAATCTTTGGTCAGTAACGATTTCAAAGCAGTCTGGTTGTCGTCGTGCCCGCTTCCGGCGCTAACCGTATAGCTTTCGTCAGTTGATCCGGATTCTTCCGAATTATCGGTCACCTCGCCGTATGTTTCCTGAACTTCAGGAGCAGCAGGCTGATCGGTTACTTCTCCGTAAGTTTCCTGAACCTCAGGATCAACCTGCTTATCGGTTACTTCACCATAGGTTTCCTGTTCAGGTTGTGCACCTGCTGAAGTTTCGGTTTTTTCAACAGGTTTAGCTGAAGAGAAAATTGGCACTGACTCCCGAAATACAAAAACAAAAATCAGGACAATAATAGTGATTGACAAAAAAGCGGTCCCTTTAATCACTTTCTCTGCCAGATAATCACTCCACCGGAATTTCTTTCTGGTGATGTCAATCAGGCCCGAATTCGAAGGTTCCGGTCTTTTTTCCTTTTTGGTTTTTTTTGTCATAGATGCAAATGCTTGTCCCTGAATAAAATGAATATAGCAGCGTATCGGCGCTCTGCCACTTCAATGTGAAAATTATCTGATAGGGAAATAACCTGCTTCAACAACCAGTTTTTGTCCTTCAGGACTTAATATCCAGTCAATATAGCTTTTTAATGCACCTGTTGGTTTGTTCTTCAGATACATAAAAAGATAGCGGGTAATTGGGTATTGGTTATTTTTGATTGTTTCTGTTGAGGCAATATAAGCAGGGCTATTCTCATCCTTTTTCACTTTACAGATTTCAATACCCTCGGCATAAGCGGCGCCACCATAACCAATTGCATTGGGATCTTTTTTCACCGCATTTACAACCGCAGCGGTGCCGGGTAAAGTCTGGCAACTTGGGGCATAATCACCTTTCACTACGTGTTCCTGAAAAAAGACATAAGTTCCGGAGCTGTTCTCGCGACCGTAAAGTTTGATTGCAGCATCAGCGCCGCCAACTTCCTTCCAGTTTTTAATGTTCCCTTTGAAAATTTCGCCCAATTGTTTAACCGACAATTCCTTTACTTTATTTGAAGGATGCAGATAAACAGTAATCCCATCTTTGGCACAGGCCACTTCAACTCCAAGTGTATTGTATCTGGCTTTCAGTTTGTCTTTTTCTGATGGTTTCATTTTGCGGCTTGCATTGGCAATGTCGGTTGAACCATTTATCAATGCTGCAATCCCAACCCCGGAACCGCCACCCGTAACCTGAATGGCTGTATTTGGATTGCTCTTCATGTAAACTTCGGCCCATTTCTGAGCAAGGATAACCAAGGTGTCCGAACCTTTTACTGTAATCCGGTCGGTTGCAGGAGCAAAAGCAAAACCCACCATGCCAAGTAAAATGGCTATTATTGCGAACTTTTTGATATTCAATGATTTCATTTATTTTTCTTTTTTAGTATGAATACTTTTCAATTAGAATTTAGCCTGAATTCTTAAAGTGAGGAGGTTTTGACTGATCACATTGCTGTAATCCAATCCTTTCAACACTTTAGTACCATCGGCTTTGGTGTAATCTTCGGTTAACAAACCTGCTGAACCTACTTTTTCGTTCTGAACGATGTCGTAGTTGAGAGAAATTCTCAGATTGTCGTCAAAATAATGGTGCAGTGCGAATCCGAAAGTTGAAATGGCCAGATCACTTTTACCACTTACTCTGTTTTTCAAAGTTGTTGCATCAGCAGAAGTATATTTTGCAATAGTTACATCTTTTCCGGTGATATCGGTATTTGGATCGTAATAATCGTAGCGGAAGGCAAATTGGTTCTTCTTGCCTAAGTTCTTAATGAAATAGAGGTAGTAACCAGCGAAATTATTCCGGAAATTGGCAACACCGGGTATTGCGGCAGTCGTTCCAACGGCAGCAACCGGAGAATAACCGATCGAAGCGTTTTTACCTGCAATGTATTCGCCTTTTACCGACAGACCGCCAAGTATATCAGCAAACAACTGGAATTCACCACCAACCCAGTTACGTTTTACAGCGTCGCCAAACTGAACGTCTTCAATAGTGGAATAATCGCTGCTTAAAGTTTTCTGCGCGTTCGACTTCAGTGATCCGAAGTAACCATGTGCCCCAAAATCAAGTCCACCGAAGTTGCCTAACTGCAGGTTATAAGTTGCACGAACCATGATGTCCTTATAGTTGTCGAAATCTTTGTTTTCGGTAGTGTTCAGATTTGTTCCTGATGCATTGTAAATCATGATCCCATCGGCGCCATTCAGCAAAGCCAACTGAAAGTGAAAAGGAACATTTACGGGATTGTATTCCAACTTGGCACCGATGGCGCGTTCGCCGGGATATAGCGTCCGGATAACAGTTGAACGTTCGGCCAATTCGCGGCTGCTCGATGAGTATTCAACTTCGTAGTTCGGACGGTTGAATTTACCGGCCCAAATACTAAAAGCTTTTGTCCATCGGTCGTTTATCACCACATAAGCATCTTTAACCGACAGGTTTCCGGGAACAAATTCCGGCGTAAGAACAAATTTAACTCCGTCGGTCATTTCGTAGGTAAATTTTACGCGGGCCCGGCGCAGCGAAAAATAGTTATTGGGTTGAATGGATGGATTTTCGAAATATTGGTACTGTGCCTGAATATAGCCAGACACTTTAATTTTTGTAAGTTTCGAAAGATCACTTTCGGCTGTAGCTAATCGTTCGGTTAATCCATTTATTTTGTCGTTTACTTCAGTAAGTTTTTCGGTTGTTGTAGTTTCCTGTGCATTTACTTTATAAAACATGGCAGAAATCAGCATCAGGGTAATCAAACTAAGTCTTTTCATATTTTTCAGTTTTAATGTTTTCATAAATCTATTACGATGTAAATATCTTTCAAGAATATTACAGAACGATTACACTACGATTAATTATAAATTACACCTCCGCAAAATGGCTGTAAGTTAATGAAATTCTGTGCAGTACAAATTTCAGGAATAGTTTAATGTTATAAGTAAGATTAAAAATATAAACCCCGAAACTGAGGATAAGTTCCGGGGTTTTAAATAAAAGCGAGGCCTTTTAATTTAAAAAAGCTCTATTTTTTGACAGTGACCATATTTGTTACTGAATTTGTAACCATCGGGATTTCCATATCTTCTCCGGACTGTGGATTTTTCATTTTAATGTTCATGTTGAACTGCTGAGTTAAATCGGAGGACCTCATCCAGCCATCGGTTGCATTAACTGTCATTTTCCCACTTTGTTTACCCGTCATTTTCACGTTCATTTTCATGCCCATCTGTTCAGCCGGAGTTTCCATATCAACATCAGATTTGAAATTCAGGTAAATCTGATTATTTTCGATGGCAGCGACTTCAAAAATCAGGATTATACCCACATCCATCAACTCAGGTATTTGAACGACTGACTTCCATTGATCGCCAACCGAAACTTCATTCTCCGGAAAATAATTAAATATCTGGGTAAAAAATGCTTTGAAGTTGTTTTCATCGGTAAACATCTTCATGGCTTGTGCCAATTGCTGATTTCCGGAAAGTTTTTTGGTATATTCTTCAAGTCCTTCAGCTTTAATAACCTGGCCCTTTGGATTCAGTGTTAATTTTAATTTGAAAGAAAGAAGGTCCTTGATGGCTTTATTCATTGGATTACTATCCGGACTATCCGAGTCCATGTTCATTTCCTGGCCATTCATATTCATGTCCATTTTCATTTGCGAAAATGAATATTCAATCAGGAAATTCTTATCAGGCAAAACATCTAAAACAGTATATTTAAAAACCATGTCTATCTTCTGATCAATCTTTATTTTTTGACCCATCATCTCTTGTTCAATCTGGTTGACTGAAGTCATTTTCATTTCGTAGGTCGCACCTTTCTGAAGATTCAGTCGCAGTTGCACTTTGGGTGCTGCACAAACTGTAAGGTCAGCGAAAAGAAAGGCGATTATGAATAAGGAAATCAGTTTTGTTTTCATTTTAAATAACATATCCATTAGGAATAACAACGCCTTTTTTGATCACCACAATTCCTTCTATTACCGAATAAAGTTCATTGTTTGTATCGGGTAAATGTTTGCCGCCGTTTACACGGACATCGTTACCGATATGGACATTCTTGTCAACAATGCAATTGTTTAAATGGCACCTTTCGCCAATTCCCATGACTGTTCCATTGTTGTAATTCTGATCAATTTCATTCAGATTCTGATAGTAGTCGTTGCCCATGATGTATGAATTCGCAATGGTTGTTCCTTTTCCTATCCTTGAACGGATGCCAATTACAGAATGTTCGATACGGCTGGCGTGAATGATGCAGCCATCTGAAACTACTGTTTTTTCGAGTTGCGTGCCCGATATTTTGGATGGAGGAAGTAAGCGCGCACGGGTATAAACAAATTTTGAATTGTCGAAAAGGTTAAACTTCGGAATATCATCTGTCAAGCCGAGATTAGCTTCGTAAAACGAATCGATATTTCCGATATCAGTCCAGTAGCCTTCGTACGGAAAACTTAAAACTTTATGGTCTTTAATGGCATGAGGAATAATCTCTTTCCCGAAATCTTTGGTTTCTTTATCCTGCATCAGTTCAATCAGCAAATCGCGGTTAAACACATATATTCCCATCGAAGCCAGATAAATTTTTCCCTCACGCTTCATCTCTTCACTCACTTCCGAGGACCAATCAGGTAATATTTCCGGAGCAGGTTTTTCGATAAATTCAGTAATGATATTGTCCGAATCGGCTTTCAGTATTCCAAATTCTGATGCTTCTTTGGCTATTACAGGCAAGCTGGCAATGGTGATTGCAGCGCCGGCTCTTATGTGAGCCTCGATCATTTGGTTAAAATCCATCTGATAAAGCTGGTCGCCCGACAGGATCAGCGCATATTCAAAATCGTAGTTCAGGAAATGCTGCATACACTGCCTGACAGCATCGGCTGTTCCCTGAAACCAGTTTTTATTATCCGGAGTTTGTTCGGCAGCCAGAATATCCACAAACGAATTGCTGAAAAAACTGAACTGATACGTGTTTTTAATGTGTTTGTTTAACGATGCCGAGTTAAATTGTGTCAGTACAAATATCCGGTCAATATCAGAATTGATACAATTCGAAATGGGTATATCAACCAGGCGGTACTTTCCGGCGATGGGCACAGCCGGTTTCGATCTGTTTTCGGTCAATGGGGATAACCTTGATCCCTGACCACCTCCCAGAATAATGGCTAATGTTCTTTTTTTCATTTCGTTATAATTTAAGTGATTGATACAATTCTATATATTCCAGGGCAGCCCTGTTCCAAGAATGGTCAATTTCCATAATTTGTTTTCTGATTCTTTTGAAAGTTCTTTTTTCCCGACAGATATGTTTTGCCCGATGAATGGCATGGGTAACATCAGATATGGTACATTGATCGTGACAAACACCAAATCCATGGTCGCCAATGTCGGTTACAGTATCCCTCAACCCGCCTGTACGTCGCACAACCGGAATTGTTCCGTAACGAAGCGCATACATCTGATTCAATCCGCATGGTTCAACCCGCGAAGGCATCAGCAGAAAATCTGCTCCTGCATAAATGAGGTGCGAAAGCTTTTCATTGTATCCAATATAGGAGCAATAGTTTCCTTTGAATTGGTCTTCCAAGTGAAGAAGGGCATGCTCGATATGCTTTTCGCCCGAGCCTAAAATAAGTATATTTTGTTCGCCGGGCTTATAATGTAAAACATCATAAATAATGCCGGGCAATATATCCGCTCCTTTTTCACCAACCAAACGGCCAATAAAAGTAAAAAGCGGTTTGTTCGGGTCTAATCCAAATTGGGTGCATAACATTTCTTTATTCGCTTTTTTCCCTTCTTCAAAAGTTTTGGTATTGAAGTTTTTCTCCAGCATCGGGTCGGTCTCCGGATTCCAGACATCAGCATCAATTCCGTTTAAAATGCCAAGCGATTTGCCGCGTTCGGTCCGAAGCAGGTCTTCCATTCCATTCATGGAGTGACTGATTTCATCCAGATAGCTCGGAGAAACAGTTGTTACTTTCCATGCACATTTAATGGCCGATGCCAGCGGATTGATCAGGTTGTGCCATTCAATCAGTCCGTTATAATACGAATGAAAAGGAGGCAGGTAATACAGTTTTTCGAACCCGAACTGACCCTGATATTGACCATTGTGAATAGTAAACACCGTGGGAACATGTTCGAACCGTTGATATTCCCTGACTTTCGACATCAGGAAGGGAATAAATCCGGTTTGCTGGTCATGACAATGAACCACGTCTGGCGTTTCTTTACGCTCTTTCAGCCAGTTTAATACTGCAATCTGAAAGGTTATAAAACGTTCGGTATCGTCTTTGTATGAATAGACATTTTCACGGTCGAACAAACCCGGAATGTCAAACAGATACAACTCGTACCCCAATTGGTTTTTCTGAAATTTTAAAACATTAAAAGCAAAATTTGCATGTCCCAACCTCGCAACACCCGAGAAGATGTTCGAAAATTCATTTTCCCGGCTAAATTTCCCGTGGTAAAAAGGCATTATTACAGTTGACTGATGACCCATCAAGGTTTGATATTTGGGTAATGAGCCTACGACATCCGCTAGTCCGCCAACCTTGGCTGCCGGGTAACATTCTGCACTAATGTGTATTATCTCCATATCAAATTCATTTCAAATTCCTAAATTCTTCCTTCAAACTCTTGTTGTTAAATTTAAAGAAAAATAATCAAAATGAATGATAAAGATACTTTCTAACATTAAAAGGTTTTCGGCTTACTTTTTTGACAGCGAGAATAAAAACTCCAGGCCGCCTTCAGGTCTGTTCCGGACAGAAATTTCGCCTTTGTGAAGTAAAATGGCATTTTTTACGATCGAAAGCCCAAGACCTGTCCCTCCCGTTTCGCGTGAACGGCCATAATCAACGCGATAAAATCGTTCAAAAATACGAGGAAGGTGTTCTTCCGAAATGCCATCACCCGAATCGGCATACTGGAAATAGTAGAATTTATCGTCTTGCAGGTATTTTCGGATGGATATAACTGTGTTGTCGCCGGCATAGTTGATTGAATTTTCAATCAGATTCTGGAAAATAGAGAAGAGTAATGATTCGTTTCCGTTTACAACAACTTCGTTGTCAACCTCAATACGGTATTCCATATTCTTGTTGGTAAGCCTGCTTTTCAGATTTTCAATGACATCGCGGATAACAGGTTTCAGCATCAACGGCTTGAATTCGAATAAACCGCCAGCATCTTCAATGTTATTGAGCAATGAAATATCGTTGAGTAAGTCGGTCAGGCGTTCGGATTGGGCAAAAGCCTTTTCGAGGAAATACTGCTGTTTTTCAGCCGGAATGCTTTGATTGGTAATCAGGGTTTCGAGGTAGCCTTTGATGGAAGATAACGGCGTTTTTAGTTCGTGGGCAATGTTTGAGGTAAGTTGTTGTTTCAGAAGTCGTTGTTTTTCAGGGCGGGTGACGTCGCTGATCAGTACTTCGAAGCTTTTATCCACAAAAATGATACATCTGATCTGAAAGAATTTTTCGCTTTTCTCGATGGTATATTCAATCTGTGGAAGTTCTTTATTTGGGGTTTGTATGTCCTGTCCCCGGTAGTGATCAACAAATTCAACAATTTTACTGAATTCGGGTATCGAAAAAATGTGCTCGGCCGAAATAGTTGACTTATCTGAAATCATGTTGATGAATTGAATAAAATGACTGTTGGCCAGTATTTTATGTTTTTCAGGTGAAAAAATAGAAATGCCCTCTTTCAGAACCTGCAAGTGACCGTACAATTTTTCTTTTTCGCTGGTCAGCTCGTCTTTGGCGGTTTTCAGGTTGTTGTAAATCTGGATGATTTGTCGTCGGATTACGCCCAGTTCGTTGTCCTGGAAATTGCTGTCCATTTTTGAAATAACTTCATTTTGTCCTGCTTTTAGGGCAAAATCTTTCAATTTGGTGATAAATTCGCTAAGCCGGCGGGTGGTGAAATGAAGCAAAAACCACATCAGTAAGAAAAGGGAAACGATGAAAACCAAAAATATACGACTAGTCTTCAGGAATTTAGCTGTATCAACATTGTAAACAGCAGCAGTCCGTATAAGGTATTTTTTAAAGTCTTTGGCGTAATAATAAAATTTTTGGTTGGTCGTGTTTGAAAGCCTGATACTTGAGCCTTTCCCTGAATTTATAGCTTTCTGTATTTCCGGACGGTTGATATGGTTTTCAACTTTACTGACATCGGGCACAAAGCTGTCGTAAACAACTTTGCCGGTTATGTCAACAATGGTAATCCGGGTGTTTGGGTCAGGTAAAAGGAGCTTTAGCGTGTCGAGCGCCTTAAAATCACCGGATTCAAATATCTTTTTATGCTCAATGAAGCGATAAGTAATTTCAGTGGTATTATCGAGAATACTTTCGAGTTCGCCAACCCGGTAACTTTTTTCACGATCGTACTGGAATCCGAGAACAGCAAGGATGAAAATTGAAAAAAGAACAAAAAAGTTAATAAAAATTCGTCGTCGAAAAGTACGTTGTATGGCCACTGCTTTCTATTTATATAGTTAAAATCTAATTATTCTTTCTTTTTTTCCAGAGCGTTGCAAACCAAATTTCCACATCGAAGCGCTGAATTATTGTCCGCCAGTGGTCGGATGCCCTTTCATGTTGCATTCAGTATAATATCAGCGATAAAGGCTTTCCCCCTGAGGGGGAACGGGAAGGGGGCTTGTTTAGTTCTCAAAGCAATATCCATATCCTGTCCGGCCTTTGATGCAATTACCGTATTCACCGATTTTTTTTCTCAGCCTTGCAATGTTAACGTCAACATTTCGCTCGGTAACAATCACATCATCGCTCCAGATACGGTCCATAATTTCCTGGCGGCTAAGGTATTTGCCTTTGTACGAAACCAGCATGGCCAATATTTCAAACTCCTTGCGGGTTAGCAATACAGGTTCATGATGAATACTTACTGATTTGCGGTTCAAATCAAGTTCCATGTTGTCAATGGTAATCACTTTAGTTTTGATTTCAACGCTTTTACCACGGCGCAACACGGCTTTGATCCGGGCCACCAGTTCTTTAATCGAAAAAGGTTTCGACAGGTAATCGTCGGCGCCCACAGTAAATCCGGTAAGCATATCATTTTCAGTTTCGCGTGCTGTCAGAAAAATAATTGGGACCGATAGCCCCAGTTCGTTTCTGATTTTATCGGCCAGTCTGAAACCCGACATCCCGTCCATCATCACATCGAGCAATAACAGGTCGAAACGCTCAATGGACTTGGAGAGGGCTTCTTCCGCTGAATAGGCTACTTCAATATTGAATCCTTCACTGGACAGGTTGAACTGAAGAATCTCGCACAGATCCTTTTCGTCGTCAACTACCAATATTTTATAGTCCTGATTCATAATTTGCTTCGGAGTTAATTTTCCGGTTTCAGGGGCGCCTGTGGCGGATATCTTTTCCTTCGCAGGAATAATAGGAAGCTTCAGCGATGTTGGCTGCATGATCAGCAATCCTTTCAATGGCAGCAACCATCTCTTTAATTCGGATGAAACTGATAAGGACATTTTTGTCTTCGGCAACTAAGGTTGCCCTTTCGGCCACCTTTTTCAACATTTTATGATTGAACTCATCAACAATCGTTTCCGTTTTGATCGTCCATATAGCCAATTCCATATCCTGATTGATAAAAGACAACATCGAACGCCTTGCCATATCAACACTCAAATCCATCATCTTTAAAATAAAGCCTGAAAAACTGGAGTAAACTTCCTGATTTTCGATGCCAACAAGCAGTTTGGTAATGCTCATAGCCAAGTCCCCAATCCGTTCGAGACTGATTACGATCCGGTAACAGGCAATTAATTTTCGAATCTCTGATGCTACCGGCTGATAGAGTGCGATGGAATTGATAATATTTTCGCTGACCTTGACTTCAAGCTTATTGATTTTGCTTTCATTCTTTTTTAACGCATTGAGATGATCGTCATCAAAAAGTAATTTTTCCGTTGAAATCAGTTTCTTAACTTCATTAAGCTGATTGAGTACCATGTTGGCAAGTTTCTCATAATCAGATAAAATATCAAGTATTGCTTCGTCCTTTTTTAGGGTCATGTTTGATTTTTTTTTCTTTCAACTATGCTTTACTTCACTCTTACTCCGGTTCCGCAATAGTTTTACTAAGATAGGAATTATACAGGAATGAGGATAATTCCGGATAATTGTTTTTGAACCTTTACTTCTCATCCGGTACAAAATTGAATCTATTAAATTAAAAAGCTGTTACAATCGTGTTACACTAAAATTAATTTGCTTTTTAAAGTAGTAATAAGAATGCCGAAATAGCAGTAATAACAATAACGAATCCGCGGTAAGTATGTTCAGGTATAATTTTGACCACTTTGAATCCGAGAAAAGCCCCAAGAGCAATCGCGGGTAAAGTTATCAGATCGGTCATCAGGGTTTCGGCGTTTATGTTATTCCAGACAAAAAGCTGAAGCGGGAATTTGGTAAAGTTGATGATCATGAAAAACCAGGCGCTGGTGCCAATGAAACTGTTTTTCGGCAGGTGCATGGCCAGCAGATAAATGGCAAAAACCGGACCTGCCACATTTCCGATCATAGTTGCAAATCCTCCTAAAATGCCCATCGTTGCGGCAAACCACCATTTGTCCGGAAAAGAATGTGTCCCTTTTCGTTTATCCTGCCAAAGCATCAGGCCGATGCTTAAAAATACCAGGATGGCAATCAGGTTTTTGAATTGCTCATCGTTGACCAGTTCTCCAACCCACAAGGCAAGCAGTAATCCAACCACTGCCCATGGAATCACATTAACCAAATGTCTCCAGTTGGCATGCCGACGGTAATAAGCAACACCAAAAATGTCGGCCATCATCAGAATTGGCAGTAATACCCCGGTTGATTGTTTTGCCCCAAAAATAAAAGCCAGCGCCGGTACTACAATCATCGAAACGCCCGGAACACCCACTTTCGACATTCCGATCAGCATTCCGCAGACCAAGATGATGATCCATTCGAGCGCATTTATTTGAAGAGAAGACAGGATTTCCATAGTGATGAATTATAAATTCCTGTCTTATGAGGGTGAAACCCGTGCCTGAAAGTTGCTACTATTATGCACTGGGCTTTGTGGAGTTTTCCAGTTTTTTCAGTCGGAAATACTCAACGATTTCCTCTTTTGTCATTTTGGGAAGCTTTTCGCTCAATATCTTTCGTTGGTCACGCATAAATTTTACAGCGTCGAACGTTTTCTCAGTTGTTGTCTTCATAAGTCATAAAGTCTCTCGGTGAACGTATTTCTAATTACTTATATCTATTCTTAATGTTCTGAAAACTCTTCATCGAAATAACCACCAAAAACAGATGTGTCAATATAAACTCTTTGTTTCATGCAATAAAAATAGCGAAAATCATTTGATTTCTTTGGATTTTTCATTGCCCGGCGCATAAGCAAAAAAAGCCAGCGTCGGTATGACAATCATTGACACTCCGCGAATACCAATTTACGACATACAGATTAATATTCCGCAAGCCATAATAACAAGACCCCATTCATTGAAGGCGGTATAGGATTCGGGGTGTCCCAAATGTCAACCAGTGAAACTTCACCGGGAGGTGCACATTATAAGCGAATTGAGCGGAGAGACCAATTCTATTTATGCGGAGCTATCGGCGCGTCATATTCAATAATTTCAAAATTCAAGATCAACCTCCTTGTAAAGTTTCAGCATACCAGGGAAAAATCCATTAATACTTCGAATTATTCAACATCACACACAAAAACGCTAAACTTTGATTCAGCATTGATTTTATCATTCAGCTACTTCTTCAATCAAAAAATTAAAGAATAGGTTGATTGGAGCTTTGTATTATATTAATTGGATGAAAACCGGATGATCGGCTCAATTGGTGAAACTAAAAACCACAGGTCATTTTTTAGTTCATGTTTGATGATGTATTCAGCATTACCGGCAGCACGAACTTTAAAATAATTGGCTACTGGTCCGTCAGGAGTTATCTGGGTTTGATACCAGCGATCAGCGATTTCCCTGATTTCAAACCGGATATTAGCCCAATAAAAACATATTGGATATTCATCGGTTTTGAAGCCGGAGTGGCATTCAACTATTATCGGGATCAGTTTCATGGGTTAGTGATTTGACCGGTAAATCTTTTTCCAGGTGACGATAGATAAATTCAAGCATATTTTCATAATGTGACCCTTTCCAGTAGATTTGATCACAGGCGGCACATTTGAAAAATTCGGTGTAGTACTTTGCTGTCATAGCTTGCAAACGATGGAGAATTTCCTGTTTTTCTACTGTGACAATTCTGTCATTACAGTTCAGGCATCGGGTTAGTGGATTGGCCAGCCCGGATAAATCCAGTTTGCGAATCAGGTCGCTGAGCTGTTCCAAAGGTTCTGCTGACCGGATCCAATAAGCATGTGTTACTTCCTTATGCCGGATAAGCTGATAACTTCTGGAAAGGAGAATGCGTTTTTCCTGTCGTGAAAAGTTGACCATTTCTTTTGTTGTGTAGCGGTTCGAATACAAGGTATCCAAACCAAGCATGCGAAGGTATTTACATAACCGCCCTAAATGCACATCGCAGATAAACCTTGTATTCCGGAGCGGTTTTTCCCTTAGCTGACTGATTCCTGAAAGATCAAACAATTCAAATTCGGGGTACACTGATATCCGGTCACCATCTTGCATTAAATAGTCAAATCTTTTGGATTGCTGGTTGACCAGGATTAAATCAATGTCATCCAAAGGAATTCCTAATGATTGAATTTTTTCGCCGACCGAAGTTCCCAATTCAAAACGACATTCAAACCAAACCTTGTGCAATTCTTTGGGCAGGTAATCGTTCAACTCTTCATAAAAGCGAAAACACACCTGGTTCATAGCTATTTACTTCAGATAATTTAATCCTTTTTGGCCGGGAAATGTATTTCCTGAATGAGACCTATCTTTTTTACGGAATCTCTTTAATCACAGGTTCATCTTGTAAAGCCAAAATAGAAATGTTAACTTTATTGAGTGTAACAACCTTGAAAAAAAGTTGTTGAAATATTAGGATACACAATCCAATGTCGTTTAGTTAAGAAAATAGCTTAAGAAAGTTCGTCATTGGTAGGAACGAAGCAATCTTTCAGTCAATGGATTGCTTCCCACTTCGTGCCTCGTGGTCGCAATGACGGCACTAACTAAACGACATTGATACACAATCAGAAAAAAATATGAAAGCCTGGATTATTGATCAGATTTATGATTTGAAGACAGAAAGCCACCCACTGAAGCTTGTTGAGCTTCCGAAACCAGTACCCCAGAAGGGTGAACTATTGATAAAAGTGAGTACCTGCGGAGTTTGCCATACCGAAATCGACGAAATTGAAGGCCGTACCCCTCCTCCTGTTTATCCGGTTGTTCCCGGGCATCAGGTGGTGGGCATCGTGGAGCAAAGTTTGGGAAACAGAACCACAATTCAAGAGGGCGACAGAGTGGGAGTTGCCTGGATCTATTCGGCCTGTGGAACATGTGAGTACTGCCTTTCTGAAAGGGAAAATCTGTGTGCCGTGTTTCGGGCTACCGGAAGGGATGTTAACGGAGGATATGCCGGGTATATGGTGGTCCCGGAAGATTTTGCCTATCCGATCCCCGACCTTTTTACCGATGCCGAAGCTGCGCCTTTGCTGTGTGCCGGAGCTATTGGATACCGTTCACTGGCCTTGTGCGGTATGAGCAACGAAAAGCAGATCGGTCTCACCGGATTTGGGGCTTCTGCGCATCTGGTGCTGAAACTGATCCGCTACCAGTACCCGCAATCCAACGTTTATGTATTCGCACGCAGTCCGAAGGAAAGAGCGTTCGCGCTCGAACTGGGAGCTGAATGGGTTGGTGACACCTCTGACAAGCCACCATACCTACTGGATTGCATCATTGACACTACTCCTGTTTGGGAACCCGTTGTTCGGGCATTGGAATGTCTGAAACCTGGCGGCCGGCTGGTCATCAATGCAATCCGGAAAGAAAGTTCTGATCAGGAATATCTCTTCAATATCGAGTATACCCGCCACCTCTGGATGGAGAAAGAGATCAAAAGTGTGGCCAATGTTACCAGTTGCGATGTGAAGCAATTTATTCGCCTGGTGGCTGAAATTCCGTTTAAACCCGAAGTTGAAACCTATTCGTTTGAATATGCCAACCAGGCTATTTTGGATATAAAACAGCGAAAAATAAAAGGAGCCAAAGTACTGGTGTTATAGAATATATCTGTTACCAACCTATTTCATTCCTGAGAAAAAAACTTCCTGTAACAGTTTAAAATGCCTTTGCCTCGTTCGAGTTTCTTTACAGGCGAAAGGTCAATCTGCCTTCTTATCCGGTTAACTTTTTCCAGAGAAAGAGGTTCATTGGAAATTTCATTATTGATCTTTAGCAAATATACGGTTTTCAGTGTCGAACCTTTGAAACGGACGGTGAATGGCCCTTCCCTTGAAGGATGCAGGTGTATGTAATATTCAGATTCGGCGCTTTTTCGTACCACCCAAACAGAACGGTCAGCCAGTTTGATTTGCCGGTATCCGTTTTTTAAATCAACCCAGCGGCTGAAATCATCTTCCCGAAATACCTGATTCGATTTTAAGATTTCAATCACAGATTCGCTGATAGCTTCAGGTGTCATCGCACCGGTGTAGATATCTATATAATTGTTGCATACCTGATCAAGCAGTTTAACGATCATTTCCGGAGTGGAACTTTCGAGAATACTCAGAATGTAATTCCGGTGGTGCTTGAAAGGATTAAACCGAACGGGTAACGGTATGTCGGCTTCTTTGACCATCACGATAATCATATGGTTTTGTATGAAGACCAGATACTTGCAGTATTTTACAAATCTTCCAAATTATACCACTTCACCGCATTCAGGTAAAAAATCTTATCAACAACCTGTTTGGGAAGGTGCAGTCCGGTAAAAGGCGAATTTACATCGTTCGATTGCATTTCCATGGTACCGGTAAAGTAATTCCAGTCTTTAATCCGGGTTGCCCGGAAACCAGCATAAAAGCTGCTGTCGGTCCTGTTTCCTGAATAACCCATATCGGTTCCGTACAAAATCCGGTCCTGATATTTAATCAGGAAATCGTGGACTTTATCCTTGTTTTTAGCGCTTTGGTATTGCAGGTGGCAAATACGTGCAGCCAGATCAACAGCCATATTCGGAAACCGGTCGAGAGTTTTAGCCAGCACATCCACATCCCATTCGAGGCTTCCCAAATGGCAGCCAATAAATTTCAGGTTCGGATGTTTGGTCAGCATACTGTCGCGCGCATCCATCTGATCCTGATAACTGGGATATTCGGGATGGAGGAACATGTGGTATTCGGGATGATCCTTAAAATAGCTCTTGTCATTATTCACGGTCATCGAATCACTCGGCATCCAGCAGTTTTTGGGCTCACCCAAATGCCCGGTCAGGGGCAACCCCTTTTCCTCAAGGAACGAAATCACCGGATCGAACCGTTTGTTGCTCACCATGATAAAATTCCCGGCACGGTCTCTTTCGGTCATGCCAATGTTTTTCCAGAATTTAACACCAACTGCGCCACCCGAAATGTTGTTTTCGAGCTCTGCAATGGTTTGCTGTTCCCAGTCTGCGCCGTTCCATTTTGCCGTATCGAATTCGAAAGTGGCGAGGTAATAAACGGTTTTCGGGAATTTCCTGATCAGGACGACGGCCGTGTCTCTTTGCTGAATCACATCCCTGCTTGAGTTGACATTGATGGTGATCAGCTTGAGGTTTTCCTCAAGTGAATATTTCTGAATGGAGGCATCGGTTGTCGAAATATGAATGTGGGCATCAATCTTCGGAACTTTAAAATAATCGGCTTCGGTATAATATTTTGAATGGCATGAAAGGATAAACATTCCAGCTAAAAATGAAAAGAAGTGTTTTATTCTCAGATTGCGTATTATTTGTTTCATAATTTTTAAGATGAGGTTAGTCTCTAAAACAAAATTACCCGTACCACTCTCGTGTCCGGTTGGTTTTTTTCAAACAATCGATGGCGATGTTAACATTGCTGACTACCTGAAAATCGAACATCCCTACGCAGATAAAATCGGCGCCGTTGTCGTAAGCCCACTGAAACCCGTCTTTGGGTTCGATTGACCCGGCAGCTAAAACTTTAAATCCCATAACCGGCACAGTGGTTTTGCTAACAAATTCAATCACCCGATCTGGGAATAAACAGAACATGTTGTTGTGGAACTTGTTGTGATCAAGATAATTTGTTCCATCAACTTCGAACGTAACACGGTTTTCGCGCGGATGGGCCGACCAGTACTGATCGTGGTGCATGGTTTTCATGTAATAATCCGGGATGATTCCCTGATCGGCACAGGCAATCAATGACTCAACTGAATGTGCTCCCAATCCGGCCGTATAGCCTTGCTGGCGGATGTGTGCAATCATTTCACCAATCACTTCAATCTTATTGTCGCGCACCAGCCAGTCGCACCAATTTCCCTGAACCTGAATAATGTCCACTCCGAAATCGATTGCTTTGTCAATAAACTCAAAATAGAGTTTCTTGTCGGTATTTGGTCCTACCTGTGCGAGTTTGCTGTTATCCAGATGTGGATGAACCTGTGAGATCACTTTGATTTTACTGCCGGTCATCTTTTTGTATTTGGCCAGCAATGGGTTCGATGAAAAACCAATATTAATGGTGTTTATTCCGGCTTTTTCTGCGAGCATTAGTGTTTCGTAAACTTTTTGCTCGGTATTGTAGGCCTTGAACAGGGTATCGGCGTATATCAGGTCACGTGCATGCGACCATCCGCCAATCAGGTTACCGCCTGCAATCATCCTGCTGATTTCGTGTTTGCCGATTTTTCCTTTGGGAAGTTCACCTTTTAGTTCATTCAAAGCCAGTTGTTTTACCTGAATAGTTGCCCCCGACATCACATCAACACCGTATGTTTTGAAATTACTGACAGCCCCCCACCCCATAGCTCCCAAAACCGGCAAAGTTGCAAGGTTTTTCAAAGCTTCGCGCCGTGAGGAACTGCTTTCAGATTCAGGAATTATTGATTTTTTCCGGCTTCGCCATATTTGGATCAGCGTGTCGATACTGTATCCTTTTTCGTGATAAAAAAAGAGAAACAAAAATGCTGCTGCTTCAATAAAAAGCCGGTCAACGATGTATAAATGTCCTTCGGCAGCATTCATCATCGGATTTCCAAAAGGCGGATATGCAAAATAGTAAAGGGTGAGAAGCAAAGCTCCGGCCAGTGAAGCAGCACGGCTGAAAAGCCCGATAAAAAGGGCCAGTCCGATAAGCAATAATCCATACATATTAAGGAAATCGGATATCTGCAGAATGGTCGGGGAATTTGCAATCCAGTGGTAAAATCCGGAGAGAAATCCGGAGGTATTCAGTAAAAAATTGGAAGCAGTCCAGTTTCCCTGGAAAATTTTAGAGATTCCTTCGTACAGAAAGTGCCAGCCAATGGCGACGCGCAGGATGGTAATAAATAAACGGTTGTAAAAGGATTTTTGCTGAAGTTCCATATTCGCTCAGTTAGGTAAGGTTAGTTCAATTCCAAATCAGACGGTTAATTTCAGAATCTTTTTCTTAAAATCAACAAAATGGATAAATTTTTTAATTATTGCTTTGCCTCCAGATATTTGATCACAAACCGGATTTCGGAATAGCTGTAGTTTTCGCCAATGGCAGAGCGGATTTCATTGATCTGTTTGGTTCGGTTTTTTTCGATGTAAGCTACAATAGTTTTAATCCTCGCGGGTTCTACAAAACGGCTTATTTCCAGTTCGCCAAGACCGACAAAATGAGCCAGATGACCTTCAATGGTCGAAACCGCGAAATTTCTTTCCATCGCTATTTCAGAAATTGACCGCCCACTTTTGAACAATTCGTAGCTGATTTGTTTCGTATCCATCGCGGCTTTTTCGGCTTCTTTCTCCGCGCCAACCGGCAAATCCATTCCTTTACCTTTACGGTAGGCAATCACCTGTTCAATTATTTCCTTACCAAACTGCTGCAGCCGCGTGCCCCCCATTCCTTTTACAGATTTCAGTCCGGCCCTGGAAGCGGGCAGCGTTTGTACAATTTCGAGCAATGTTTGTTGCGGAAGGACACGCCGGATTTCAACATTCAGCATATTTGCTTTACCGTCGCGCCATTTCTTTAGTTTGGTGTAAAATTCGGGGTGCAGGGTAAATGATGATGAACTGCCGGATGGCTGGCTTTTATGTCCTGTTTCCGGAATTTCGATGGCGGCTTTAGATTTGGTTTCGAGGTAGGTTTTGATGTTGAACCCGTTTTTACATAAATTGAGGCACACTTTTTTCGTGTGTATTTCTTTCCGTAGTTTATCGGCAGCTTCGTTAAAGCTTTTGCGGATGGCCTTGTTGTCGGTATCAAAGGTAGCCGATGAAAATGGCTGCTCAATAATGGAAAAAAGTTTTCCGGAGAAATAATCTGAAGCTTTTTTAACCCGCTCCTGAAGCTGGTCGTTTTTTTCGGCATTTGTTCCTAATGAAATCATTTGCCTGATTTGATTCCCGAATTTATCCGCAACCTCAATCATTTCGGTTTGAAGCGGCTGGGTCATACCTTGCAGTTGGGTTTTCAGTGTACCGAGTAACTGTGCCGAATGTTCTTCCCATAACTTTTGCAAATAATGAACCTGGCGCTGCATGGGCTTAAAATCGAACAGTTCGGCCAGCAATTGTTGCACGTATTCTTTTCGCGACCGTTCCAGTTCGGCTGGTCCCGGTTGGTTGCGTTCCACATCATCGGTAAACTGAATTACTGTGGTGTCGTTTTTTACGCTGAAATCGGCGATGGGCGAGCTCAGTACCAATCCTTCGAGTGTTCTGCAGCGGCTCAAAGCTACGTAAACCTGCCCGTGTGCAAAGGATGCGCGCGCATCAATAATTGCTTTTTCGAAGGTCAGTCCTTGGCTTTTATGAATCGTGATTGCCCAGGCCAGTTTTAAGGGAAACTGGGTGAAGGTGCCGATCACATCCTCCTGAATTTCCTGTGTGGTTTCGTTCAGCGAGTATTTTGCATTTTGCCATTCCACTTTTTCTACATCAATTGATTCACTGTCATCGGGACAGCGAACTTCAATTTCATCGTCAATGATATTGATGATTTTGCCGATTTTACCGTTGTAGAAACGTTTTTCAGCCGATAAATCATTTTTCACGAACATGACCTGCGCGCCAACTTTTAATTCCAATTCCGGATCGGTGGGGTACGAATACTCAGGAAATTCGCCCTGCACTTCGGCTGTAAATTTATACGATTTGGTTTTCAGCTTGCCCAGTTTCGAGTCGTTAATTTGCTGCGACTGGTAATTGTGCGTGGTTAGGGTGATATAGCCTTCTTTTTCTTCAGGATTGAAACCCGGAATGTACCGCTGGTTTAATTCCTGAAGGGTAGTCGTATCGAGGCGGTTTTCGCGCACTTTATTGAGCAGGTCAATGAAATGTTGATCGCTTTGGCGAAAAATATGGTTTAGTTCGATGCCAATAAATTTAGAGCGTTTCAGGGCATGACTACTGAAGAAAAAGCAGGTGTCGTAATAGACTTTCAGGATAGTCCAGTCTTCGTCCTTCACCACCGGCGCCAGTTGCTGTAAGTCGCCAATCATGAGCAACTGCACACCACCAAAAGGTTTGTAGCGGTTTTTGTACCTGCGTAGCACTGCATCAATTTCATCAAGTAAATCTGCCCTGACCATTGAGATTTCGTCGATCACCAATAAATCCAAACTCCGGATAATGTTGATTTTTTCGCGGCTAAACCTCTTGATTCCGGCAGCCAATACCGGTTCCGGGCGAGGTTGATCCGGATTTTGAGGTATTTGCGGCCCAAACGAAATCTGGAAAAATGAATGAATGGTGACTCCGCCCGCATTAATGGCTGCCACACCTGTTGGTGCAACAACAACCATACGTTTGGGCGATGATTTCTTCAGATTTTTCAGGAATGTGGTTTTGCCAGTTCCTGCCTTTCCGGTGAGGAAAATATTTTGATTGGTGTATCGAAGAAAATTAAAAGCCAGTTCGAGCTGTGGGTTGGATTGGTATTGCATGGTTGAGGTGAGGTTTTGGTGCAAAATTAAATGATGCAAAACGGGAAAACTTAATCTGCCAGAGATTTAATAGCGTTTCGGACTTTTCCCTTGAGTCCGGCTCCAATTTGTCCCATTTTTAATTCGACTAATTTTTTTTCGAGAGTAGTAATTTTATGAACCCGAATTACAGAAGGAAGTTTTAAACCGGATTTTTCCAAATTGTTGATTTCAATATCAAAATCAGATTGATAAATTTTACTTATGATTCTACAAACAATCACATCTCCGTCATCACTTTCATGAATAACCAATGCAGGTCTTCTTTTAAAAGATATTCCATCAGTAAATGGGAATCGCAATAATACGACTTGCCCAAATTTCAATTGATCCATATTTCAATACTCCGTTAAGAGTTGTG
>DMSQ01000073.1 GCA_003457135.1 Prolixibacteraceae bacterium | reverse complement strand
CTCCAAAGGAGGTTTAGTTCAACTTCTAAAACCCGTATTACTTCTTTGTCAATTTCAGAGCAGACGCTGTTAATCACATTAAAATCGGTCAGTTCACCTTTAGGGGTGACAACAAACTGAATAACTTCGGTTCCTTGTAACCGGCCATTAACCGACTTTTGAGGGAATTCAATATTATTAGCCAGAAAGTCGTCAATAGATTTCACATCCTTTCCCTGCCAAATCATTTCTGTTCCCGGAAACATGGGTGGGATTACGGTAATTTCTTCCAACGAATTTGATTTCTCATTTTGTCCGAATGTGATGACTGTTATAATCATGCACAGAATAAAAATTACTTTTGTTTTCATGATGTTAAAATTTAAATGGTTACATGAATTTGATCAGTGTAAAGTTCCGGCAAACTGTGTTGCAGAACCAATAAGCTATGTTGAAAAGGACTTAAAGTTTGGAGATGGAATTTTAAATTTTGTTGCAACGGCTTAAACAATGTTGCAGGAATGAGCCCAATCATAAATGTACCAGTAAACAGGTTCATGCAGAAAGCAGCACAAAGACGGTCAAACTTCATTGGTATATCGGACTGTTTCATAACCGGAAAATTTTACTTTTTGTTTTTATAACACCTTTCAATTAGATTTTTTATAGTTTGTTGTATGGTTGTAATATCGAAATTCAACAATCAGACCAACTATTTTATGTAGCTAATATTCAGGCGTATAGCTAATTCTACAGACTAGGGTTAAATTTTTTCGTAGCGTTTTGCTACGGTTTATTGTTTCAGAACGCTACACTTTCTGTCTTTACTAATAATTGATTATTAATCTTTTATAATCATTGAACCGCCCGGCATGAAAACCGACCCGTTATGCAATATTTTGGTTGTTGATGATGACAATGACGTTCTGTAAACAGAAAAGCTTGTATTGAAAAGTATATTTGGTAAAGTGGATAGCTAACTTCAGAGTATAAGTTAGTTTTGAAATAAGAGCAATCTTAACTTTTGCTAATTTTGATAATCAATTTGCAACCTGATTTTTCTTCTATTTCTTTCTTGCAACAGACGAACCATTTGGCAAACAAATTTTAGAGGCAAAAAATGTTCAATAAATACAATTGATTTGTTAATAATTCCTGGTATTGCAATGATTTTTCCGCTTTGCATTGCCTGATATCCGTACCTTGCAACTACTTCGGAACATGCCATATTCCATTTTATCTTCGGATTCTCATTTCCTGTTGTAACCTGAAATCCGGTTTTTGTTGGTCCAGGGCAAAGAACTGTCAGGCACACACCTGTTCCTGTAAGTTCATTGGCTAATGAAAGTGAAAAGGAAAGTAAATAAGCTTTTGTTGAATAATATATTGACATTAATGGACCTGGTTGAAAGGCTGCTAACGACGCTACATTTAAGATTTTCCCGTGATTTCGTTTTAACATCCCGGGAAGAAATAATTTAATAAGTTGAGTTGGAGTGACAACATGCAATTGAATCATATTTTGTTCCCGATCCCATGAAGTATCCGCAAAATATCCAAACATGCCAAAACCTGCGTTATTAATCAGAATATCTATTTCGATGTTTAATTCTGACAATTTATTAAAGATTATAGAACCAGCTTCTATTTTGCTTAAATCAACGGAAAGTATAATGATCTCGTTTTTATATTGATTCATAAGCTGATTTTTCTTTTCAAATAGCTTTTCAATGTCAATATCAATGAGTACTAAATTATAACTGTCCATACTTAAAAGCCTGGCAAACTCAAAGCCGATGCCATTTGCCGCTCCTGTAATTAATGCATAAGATTTTCCAGACGATTCCATGTGTTTAAGTATTAAGAGGTTGTTTCTTACTAAAAATCTTCTTAAGCAGAAAATAGGCAAAAAATGCAGCTGGTATTCCAGTAATTAATCCTTTTATGGTTTGGTGTATGCCTGTGAAATAGAAATTCAATAATCAGACCATCTGGTTTATCAGCCTAATAAACAGGCATATATATAATTTTACAGACTGTGGTTGAAATTTTTTCGTAGCGTTTTGCTACAGTTTATTGTTTCAGAACGCTACACTTACTATCTTTACTAATAATTGATTATTAACATTTTATAATCATTGATCTTACCAGCATGAAAACCGACTCGTCATGCAATATTTTGGTTGTTGATGATGACAATGACGTTCTATATACAGCAAAGCTTGTATTGAAAGGTATATTTGGTAAAGTAGATACCTTATCACGTCCTGAATTTATTCCCGAGTGTCTTCGTGATTGTAATTATGATTTGATTCTGCTCGACATGAATTTTGCCAGGGGCAATACTTCAGGAAAAGAAGGGCTTGCATGGCTTGTGAGAATTCTTGAGATTAATCCTGAAGCAAGGGTAATAACAACTACAGCATACGGTGAAATAGATTTGGCTGTTCAGGCGATGAAGCTTGGTGCAGTTGATTTCATCATTAAACCATGGAATAAAGATCAACTGCTTGCATCCATAAGGAATGTTTTTGCACAAAATCGGATTGATAAAGCTGACAAGAAACATAAAGACAATCGTCCTGATTCAGATCATATCCAGAACAGCAGATACCCGGAAATTTTCAGCAAGTCGGCAAGCATGTTGCAAGTCCTTGAGACGATAAAAACAGTTGCCCCCACAGATGCCAATGTGCTGATAATGGGTGAAAACGGAACAGGTAAAGAGCTTGCAGCCTGGTCGCTGCACAGCGAGTCATTAAGGAAACACAATGCGTTTGTGCATGTTGACCTGGGCGCTATTCCTGAGACTCTCTTTGAAGCTGAGCTATTTGGTCATACGCGTGGTGCATTTACTGATGCAAAAGAAGACCGGACCGGCAGATTTCAGGCAGCTTCAGGTGGCACCCTTTTCCTTGATGAGATCGGGAATCTGAGCAAGTCCATGCAGGCAAAAATTCTTACCGCAGTTCAGCACAGGGAGATAATTAAAATAGGCACCAATCAACCGGTATCAGTAAATGTCAGGCTGATCTCAGCCACCAATATGCCATTGTATCAGATGGCCGAATCGTTTGAATTCAGACAGGATCTACTTTACCGCATTAACACTGTTGAAATAATAATACCTCCTCTCAGAGAACGTAAGGAGGATATCAGCCTGATTGCGGACTATTATATAAAACAATACTCTGAACAGTATGGAAAACAGGGGATTAATATAACGGCAGATACCCTCGGGAAGCTGGAACAATACCAGTGGCCAGGCAATATAAGGGAACTTGCCCATGCAATTGAAAGAGCTGTTATACTTAACAAAAGCGGTACGCTGAAACCTGAAGATTTTATCCTGAAAATTAAGGTACAACCGTCACCTGTAATGGATGAACCAATCGTAAGTGTGGAGGATTATGAAAGAAAAGCTATTATAAATGCATTAAGCAAAAATAATGGAAACCTCTCCAGGGCTGCAAATGATTTAGGTGTTGCAAGATCTACTTTATACAGGAAGATATCGCAATTTGGATTGGAATTCTGGAAATCTTAATATTTTAAAAGCAATGTCTATGAAGAATATATGGAAATATATTTCAAACCTTGGCATTAGGGAGGATGACAATGAGTCAGCGCGACGGACTATTATGCTTAACAACAAACTTAACTTTGCGATGCTGATTTCTCTGGTATTGCTTCTTATCTATGTCATTCCGTCAATGCTGTTTACCAATAAACCGATTTCCTATAGTAACCTCAGAATTGTAATTCTGATTGGATTCAACTTTCTGAACCTTTCAGTTGCTGGCTTTGGATTGACAAAGTTAAGCAGATTAATGCTCGTTTTTATTCCACCTGTTATTTTCCTGCTTGGACCTACTTTTTTTGGTTATGTTGAAGAAGAAAGTTATACCTATTATCCTTATGTACTTATTTGCACTTCTATCATTCCTCAGTTGCTCCTTCATCCTAAAAATGAAAGGTTTTTGTTCTGGCTGTCTATAGCCTATTATTTTGTAATGGTGCTATTTATAGATTGGTTTATGGTTCATTTTCAGACAACCCAATTTCCTATTGTTGACAGAATAAATACCTTTTACGCCTTTTATAAAATTGCCCAAATTGTGCTGTTCATATTCGTCCATGCTTGTATATATTACCTTCTGATGCTTAATTTCCGTTTTGAGGATGAGTTGCACAGAAAAAATCGTGAACTGGATAAGCAGAACCTTGAATTGATCAACCAGAAAAGCGAGATAGAGTTTCAAAAAGATGAGCTTGTAAGAAAGGAAACAAGTACCTGGCAGAAGCTGGTTAATATTATTTCTCATGAAATATTAAATTCAGCTATTCCTATTACCAATCTGGCGGGCATGGGCAGTCAGATGCTTGAGGACGAGTCGGGCGCTGTTCTGAAACCCACAAAAATAGATGGGGAGGCCATTGAGGATATTCATCATGGACTAAAAATTATTGAATCGAGAACCAGGGCTCTTATAAATTTTGTTACTTCCACGAAAAGCCTGACTCATATTCCGAGCCCAATAATCAGGCAAATACGAATCGGTGAGTTATTCGACCGGATTATAGTACTTTTCCAGCCCAGGTTTAAAGAGAAGGGAATTCAATTTGAAAAGCATATTAACCCACCTGATCTTACCGTTGATGCGGATATGGAGCTTATTGAAAATGTGATCATAAACCTAATTCTGAATGCAATTGAGGCGATGGAAGATATTCCGGTAGCCAGACTTTCATTAGTCGCTGAAAAAAGTGAACTGAACCAGGTTCATATATCCGTAACAGACAATGGAAAAGGTATAAGTGATGATGTTCTGGAACATATCTTTCTCCCATACTATTCTACAAAACCAAATAACTCAGGGATAGGATTGAGCTTGGCGCAACAGATCATGATGCTGCATAATGCCCGTCTGGAAGTAACTTCAAAACCTGGTGAAGGAGCTATCTTTACGATGATATTTTGAAAACAGGAACTAAAGGATAAAATGCAATAAGATTTGTAAGTTTGCACGGAATATGCAACTATGGAACAAACTGGTTTTGACAACAACGGAAATCTGCAACGAATTTCCTCAGGTAATATACCAATGAGATATTTCAGGCTGAATAATATTATTCCCATTATAATTGGAGTTTCTTTTTTTTACCTGATATTCTATTCCTCATGCGCCAATATCGGAAGCCCCACTGGTGGCGCTAAAGACACAATCCCGCCGGTAGTATTTAAAACGGTTCCTGAATTGCGCAGCACAAATTTCAAGGGATCAGATGTGCGGTTTACTTTCGACGAATACATTATTCCTGACGAGGTTCGGGAAAAGCTGGTTATTTCACCGCCCATGAAAAAGAAACCGGTGATCAAGATGAAAGGCAAGACCCTGATTATTGAATTCGCCGAAGACCTGAAAAATAATTCTACCTATTCGCTCGATTTTAAGGACGCTGTGGCCGACAACAACGAGAAAAACCCCATTGAAGATCTCCGCTTTTCGTTCAGCACAGGAGATTCGTTCGATAGTTTACGTGTTGCCGGGTATGTAAAAAATGCACTGAACCAGGAGCCTGTTGAAAAAGCGCTGGTTCTGCTTTACCGAAATATGGAATACACCGCTTTCGTTGATAGCGTTCCTGATTACATCGGGACCACCAATAAGGAAGGTTTTTTCATGATAGACAATGTGGCTCCGGGTGAATATCGCCTGTATGCGCTGAACGATGCAGACAATAGCCTGACTTATAATTCGAATGCTGAATTCATTGCTTTTAACGATTCGGTATTGATTCCTTCGGCCAAATATGTGGCCGAAACAGATACAATCGTAAAAGGATCAGATACCCTGGTTGTTACCGGTCATGTTGATTATTATCCCGAAACCCAATACCTGATGCTATTTGAAGAGGAAAAATTTGATCAGTACCTCGATGCTTCCAAACGCAATCAGGCGAATAAATGCGATTTCTTTTTTTCTGAATCGCTCAGCGATTCGTTCCGGATAAATCTGCTGGAGCCGGCGACAAGCAGGGAATGGTCGTTCATTGAGTCGAACCTGAAACGCGATTCAATAACGGTTTGGCTTACCGATACGATCATCAGCAACAGCGATTCGCTAAAATTTGAATTACAGTATGAAGTTTTAGACTCTCTTAATCAAATGGTAATCAAACGGGATACGGTGGAATTGATATATACCGAACCAAAGGCGCCTAAACAAAAAAAGAAAAAGGGCGATGTCCCTGAAGTGCAAACCATCAATTTGTCCAACAACATCAACTCTTCAGCTCACGATTTATACCAACGGATTCAGATTGAAGCTCCCGAGCCGCTGACTTCTTTTGATCTCAGTAAAATCGCACTTTATTCGATGCTCGATACCGTTAAAACCCAGATTCCCATTGTAGTTGAAAAGGATACCAATTCAATCCGGAAGTATTATATTGAGCATGATTGGGAGCCAAATTCCAATTATCTGTTTCTGATAGATTCAGCGGCGGCCCGCAACATTTACGGGCATCCGAGCAACAAAACCGAACAGAAATTCCGCACCCAGAAAGAGGATTATTACGGCAAAATTTTCCTGACCTTATCAGGGCTTTCGGGCGCTGCCATTGTACAGCTTTTGGCTAACGATAAAGATGAGAAAATACTTCAGAAAATTCAGGTTTTGGGAGATGGAAGAATCGAGTTTCCGTACCTCAAATCTGAAAAGTACATCATCAGGTTGATCCTGGATTCGAATAAAAACGGGAAATGGGATACCGGTTTTCTGGCCGGTCATCAGCAACCCGAAAGTGTGGTTTATTACCCTAAGATTATCAAAGTCCGTTCAAACTTTGAATACAAGGAAAGCTGGAAAATTGATTACCATCCGAACTTTAAAAAGGAACTGATTGACGAAGAAGCTGAAAAAGAGAAAGCCCGTAAAAAAGAACAGGAAAAGAAGGCCGCTGCAAAATCAACTGATTAAGTTTTTGTTTTTGCTGACCGGACTGTCCTCCATCTTTTGGCCTGTCCGTGTATCGGGTCAAACTGCTGATTACCCGTTTAAAAGTGGTGAATATGCCCTTTATGGCGCCTATTACAACTGGCATTTTATATGGATCCAGAGTGGCGAAGTAGAATTTACTGCCGACACCATTCCGTATAAACAGCAAAAAACCTGGCGTTTTAAAGCGGTTGGAAAAACATTCAAAGCTTATGACTTGCTGTTTACTGTTCGCGATACTTTCGAAACTTACAGTAATTACCGGACCTTTCAGCCATACTTTTCACGAAGGGTGGTCAACCATGCCAAAGATCATTCGGTTTATCAGTACAGTTTCGATTATACTTCAGGAAAAATAGCTGTCAGGATAAAAGATGGGAAGAAACCCGTGTTTCAGGCCAGTTTGCCTGTTCAGGAAAATACGTTTGATTTGCTGGCAACGGCTTATGATTTCAGAAAATATGATTTTAACAAACTCTTTGTTGGTCAAAAAGTTCCATACCGGATGTTAATTGACCGCCAGGTTGACGACCTGTATTTCCGTTATCTGGGGAAAGAGAACGTAAAAACCAGAAACGGAAAGGAATACCGGTGCCACAAAGTTTCAGTATATTTACTGAAGGGAGATTTTTTTCCTGAGGGCGAATACATGAAAGTTTGGTTTACCGACGATCAGAATCATTTGCCCGTTCAGGTCGAAACTGAAATTTTGATTGGAACGGTGAAAGCGCTTTTACTTGTAACAAAATCGTTAAAATATCCACTTACATCACAAATAAAATAGCTATGACAAGCAGACGAAGATTAAAAAAGGAGATTGATTATGTAGTTTCAGATTTGATTCTGGACTGTATTACTTACACCAATTTGTACCAAAAACCCAATGATGCCGAGGCCATGGAAATTGTTCAGGGCACTCTGATCATGCGAAACGAACTACGCGACCTGGCCAATCATCCGGAGAAACGGGCAGAATCGGAAAGTGTTAAAAGCCATTACGACAACATCGCGAAAACCTTGATTGGCGGAGTTGATGAAGGCTACGGGAAATTGGGAAAACTGGTGAATCCGGATAGCTGAAAACCGGTGTCCGGCTCAGGACTCAAATCATCAAAATTACAGGTGAGGGTTATGTGCCCCTGTTTACTCTTTTCACTAAATGAGTAAGCAGGGGCATTTTGATTATTCACTTTTATTCTCAAACCGCTCAACAATACGGCCGCTTTCTGGTTTTTATCAGAGAATGTTTAAATTTTCTCCGTAGGAGATACATATCAATAGAATGGGCACATCTTGAAAACAAATTTCCCGTAGGGAATTAACTGATAATCAGTTGATGTCCTAACGGACAATAGGTTTCTTCGCTATTCTTTTTCTATTGATATTGATGCCCTTCGGGCAAAAGAAGATTTAAACATTCTCTCAGTATTGAATTAATTAACATCAATCTTGAAATGAACATGAAAACAATATTTATTGCAGCTATTGCTGTACTGGTAATGATAAGCTTAGGCGCCATCGGTGCCGATCCACCCAAGAAAACCGACTCCAATGTATTTGGCGATGTCCAGTCGAATGGTGAACACATTCCGTTCGTGAATATTTTCATTGAGGGTACTTCATTTGGCACTACTACCGACAACACCGGCCACTACATCCTGATCAATCTTCCGATAGGCAGGCAAACGCTGGTTGCCAGCAGTGTTGGCTATAAAACCGAAAAGAAAACCATCACAGTGGAACTTGGAAAGTCACAGGAAGTCAATTTTGTGCTGGAAGAAGAACACATGATGCTCAACCAGGTGGTGGTTACCGGAACAAAAACCTTTAAACGGCAGACCGAATCACCGGTTATTGTCAATGTGCTCGACAGTAAATCGCTGAATGTGGTTCAGGCCAGCAACATTTCCGAAGGCTTGCGTTTCCAGCCCGGACTGCGTGTGGAAACCGATTGCCAGACGTGTAATTACACGCAGCTCCGTATGAATGGTCTGGGTGGTTCGTATTCCCAAATCCTGATTAATGGACGGCCGATTTTTAGTCCGCTTACAGGTTTATACGGCATGGAGCAAATACCAGCCAATATGGTCGAGCGTATAGAAGTGGTTCGTGGCGGAGGTTCGGCGCTTTACGGATCGAGCGCCATTGGCGGAACGGTGAATATCATCACACGCATTCCAAACGAAAGCAGTTATGATTTCAGCACATTAACGCAAAGTACCAATGGCGCCGGAACAGATAATATGTTGAGCGGAAATCTGACTATGCTTACTCACAAGCATAATGCGGGGGCTGCCATTTTTGTAAACCGGCGTCACCGTGAGGCTTACGATCATAATGGCGATCATTTTTCTGAACTTCCGGAGCTTCGGAATAATTCTTTTGGCGCCAATTTGTTTTTCAAACCCGATTTGAACCAGAAACTGGAAATTAATTTCAGTAGCCTGAATGAGTACCGTTATGGAGGTGAAATGACCACCAAACCTGCTTTTCTGGCCCAACAATCGGAAGAACGAACCCATCATGTCTTAATGGGAGGTGTGGATTATCAGGTCAATTTTAACGACGACAACAGCGCATTTATCGCCTATTTTGCAGGGCAGCAAACCGACCGGCTGCATTATACCGGTATTATTCCTTATGAAGCAGCAGCAAGGCTTATCCATATTAACAAACCACCCTATGGAACAACCGCCAATACGACCTTGCAGGGCGGCATCCAATTGAATCACCGCTTTCAGGATTTTATGGGAGGGATCAATGTGATGACTTTTGGAGCCGAATATATTTTTGACGATGTGCTCGACACTATTCCAGCCTACAACTACGAAATCAATCAGGAAACCAAAAACGTCGGGTTTTTTGCACAAAGCGACTGGGAGATCAACCCGCATCTTACCTTCCTTGCAGGCTTAAGGGCCGATAAACACAATCTGGTTGATAAGGTCATTCTCAGTCCGCGGTTTTCGTTTCTGTACCGATATCGTAACAGCACCCAATTTCGCCTCACCTGGGGAACCGGTTTCCGTGCCCCGCAGTCGTTCGACACCGATATGCACATCGCTTTTGCGGGTGGTGGTGTTTCCCGAATCACGCTCGATCCTGATTTAAAAGAAGAACGCTCGAACTCTTATAGCGCATCAGTCAATTACGACCGCCCTTCCGAGACTTTTATCGTGGGTTTTACGCTTGAAGGTTTTTATACCAAACTCAAAGATGTGTTTTATTTGCAGCCTGTGGCATCTGACGAGTTTGGCAGCCGCTTCGAAAAACGCAATGGACAGGGCGCTGCTGTAAAAGGTGGCACTTTCGAAATACGCGGCAATTACAACCGGATACTTCAGATTGAAGCCGGAATAACTGTTCAGCAAAGTTTGTACAACGAAGCGGTGGAGAATATTGCTGGATTAAAACCTATACGCGAATTTCTGCGTTCGCCGAACGAATACGGATATCTCACCTTAGCTTTCACCCCTGGCACAAAGTTTAATGCCTCAATCAGCAGCGTTTATACTGGCAGGATGTTTCTGGCACATTTGGCTGGCGCTCCTGAACAACCTGTTAACGAATACATGACATCGCCTTCGTTCACCGAGTTAAATGCAAAAGTTTCCTATACGTTCAACTTGCCATCGGTAGATTCTGGACTTGAAATTTTTGGAGGAGTAAAAAACCTGACCAATGCCTATCAATCGGATTTTGATTCAGGAAAAAACCGTGACAGTAATTATGTGTATGGACCCGGAATGCCACGTTCGGTTTATTTGGGCGTGAGGTTGAAGTCGTTTTAACAGAATTTGTCAGACTTGGCCTTAAAATTGTTATTTTTGCGTTCAGTTATTAAATTCCAATAAATCTGGCAGGATGGACAAATTTGGCGTAAAGAAAAAAGGTTTTTCACTGGGCGAAACCGATAAGGATAGAAGGAACAATCTGATCATTATTATTTTGTCGGTATTACTGATCATCATAGTCTCAGTTTTCATTTTACAGCACAATGAAAATAAAAAGATTTTGGAGGCGTTGAATCTGGAAAAGAAGGCGATTCAAACAGAATTATCAACAATGATGACCAACTATGATTCAATTCACACCAATAATGTGGCGCTTCAGTCTGAATTAGTTGGAGCACAAACCAAAGTGAAGGACTTGCTTGATGAAGTGGAACAGGTTAAGAAAGTAAGTTACAGCCAGATTGCCCAGTATCGTCTGGAAGTCTCAACAATGCGCAACATCATGAAAAATTACATCATTCAGGTTGATTCACTTAACCGCCGGAATGAAAAACTGATGGCCGAAAACGTACAGGTTAAAGAAGAATTTGCGCAGTCGGAGTCGAAGAATCTGGTGCTTGAAAAGGAAAAGGAACACCTTCAGGAAAAAATAAAAATGGCTGCACAACTTGAAGCTACTAATTTGATTGCTGTTGGAATTAATGCCCGCGGAAAAGATGCCGAAAGCGCCCGTCGGGCCGAACAAATAAGGGTAAGTTTTGTGTTGAGCAAAAATGTTACAGCTCCCCGGGGTAACAAAATGATCTATGTCCGGATCCAGAAACCCAATCAGGTTTTGTTTCAACAGTCACCCGACGATTTGTTCGAATTTGAGGACTTGAAAATTCCATATTCAGCCAAACGTGAAGTGACCTACGAAGGAAATGCATTACCTGTAAATATTTTTTGGGATAATCAGGGCGCTGAATTCATGGAAGGAGAATATACGGTGGATGTGTTTGCCGATGGAAACAACATCGGAACTACCCAATGTGTGATGAAACGATAAAGCAAGTTTGCAGTCGCAGTTTTCAGTCTCAGTTACCACCAATGTAAGAGCATCTGAACACTGAGACTGATCACTGAACACTCTATTTGTAAGTCATCAGCTTGCTCAAATACTTACCGATAATATCGAATTCGAGATTGACCGTTGTGCCAACTTCAAAGGTATGGAAATTCGTCTCGTAATAGGTGTAAGGAATAATGGCTACCTGAAATGAATTGTCTTTTGAGTTCACTACCGTCAGGCTGACGCCATTCACAGTTACCGAGCCTTTCTCAACCGTCATATAGCCTTTCTGCGCCATTTCTTTGTCGAACGGATATTCGAAAGTGAAATACCAGCTTCCGTCGGCTTCTTCAACATGGGTGCAGGTGGCAGTCTGGTCCACGTGTCCCTGAACGATGTGCCCGTCCAGACGGCCATTCATCATCATGCTGCGTTCCAGATTGACTTTACTTTCGGGAACTAACTTTCCCAGATTGGTTTTCAGCAAAGTTTCTTTTATAGCGGTAACTGTATAGGTTTGAGATTTGCGGTCAATTTTCACTACAGTTAAACAAACTCCGTTGTGCGAAAGGCTTTGGTCAACTTTTAACTCATCAACAAACGAGCAGGTGAGCGTAAAATGTACATTTTCCTGATCTTTTTCAATGGCAATCACTTTGCCGGCTTCTTCTACTATTCCTGAAAACATGGTCGCTTGATTTAAAATTTGGCTACGAAGTTACAAGTTTCGGATGGAGTGGCAAATAGGATTTGTCAGGTTAATAGGGTAGTGGTGATTTGAGTTGAAAAAATTGTATTTTTAGAAATCCACATTTTTTACAAAGAACAACCATGAGCAAAAAAATCATTTCCTTATTGGCTGGCCTGTTTTTCGCAGTTTCACTACATTTGCAGGCACAGGAAAACATCCCTTCTCCTGAAAGCTTTTTCGGTTTTAATCCAGGGACCGACCGCGAGTTGTTTAACTATCAATCATTAATCAGTTACCTTAAGAAAGTTGATGAAGCTTCATCAAGGGCGAAAATGATTGAAATCGGTGAGTCGCCAATGGGTAAAAAAATGTACCTCTTTTTCCTTTCGTCCGAAGAGAATATCAAAAATCTGGATCGCCTTAAAGAAATAAACCAGAAACTGGCGCTGGACACCAAACTCAGCGAAACTGAAATAAAATCGCTGACCGACGAAGGAAAAGTATTCATTCTGGCAACCCTTTCCATGCATTCTACCGAAGTGGGCCCATCGCAATCGGCGCCATTAATTGCATATGAAGTAGCCACCAGCTCAGACAAAGAGCTGCTTACGTGGCTCGACGATGTGGTTTATATGATCGTACCATGCCACAATCCCGACGGCATGGATATGGTGGTTGATTTTTACAAATCTGCCAAAGGAACCAAATACGAGGGAGGAAACATGCCCAACGTGTATCACAAATATGTTGGCCACGATAACAACCGCGATTTCGTGACCCTTACCCAAAAGGACACCAAAGTAATTTCTGAAATATATACCAAAACCTGGATGCCACAGGTGATGGTCGAAAAACACCAGATGGGCCCTGATGGCCCCCGATATTTTGTACCGCCCATGCACGATCCAATTGCTGAGAATATTGATGAAAAGATATGGAACTGGACCTGGATTTTTGGATCAAACATGGCCAAAGATATGGCTGCAAAAGGACAGGCAGGAGTCTCACAGCATTATCTGTTTGACGATTACTGGCCTGGATCAACCGAAACTGCACTGTGGAAAAACGTGATTGGCCTGCTTACCGAATGTGCCAGTGCGCAGATTGCAAAACCCATTTATATCGAGAAAAGTGAACTGATCGCTACCGGAAAAGGTTTAGGGGAATACAAAAAAAGTATCAACATGCCCCTTCCATGGGAAGGTGGCTGGTGGCGGCTTTCGGATATCGTTAATTACGAAATGGCCTCTACCTGGTCGCTTATTAAAACCGGTTCAAAATATCGTTCCGACATCCTGAAACTGAGAAACGAAATGGCCTGTTCCGAAACTTCAAAGGGATTAACAGAGTCGCCGGCATACTTCATCCTGCCGAAAACACAGCACGACGAAAGTAGCCTGGTCGAATTGCTGTCGCTACTCGACGAGCACCATATTTCGGTTTATCAAACAGGAACGAAACTGGATAACAAAGGCCAGATAATTTATCAGGGCGATTATGTAGTTCCTCTGTCGCAGCCTTTCCGGGCTTTTATCAAAGAAATCCTGGAACCACAGAAATTTCCGGCGCGTCATTATACGCCTGGTGGCGAACTGATCAAACCTTATGATATCGCAAGCTGGTCGCTTCCGTTGCACAAAGGCGTAAAATCTTTTGAAATTGAAAAAGTTTCCGATCTGCTCGACAAAACGCTGGTGAAAGTAGCTTTTCCATTAAAGATGGAAGCATCGCACGGCGACAATGCTAAAGCTATTGCCTTTCCGGCAAAAAGAAACGAAAGCTATAAGCTTGTATTTAAAGCTATGGCTGAAGGATTCAGGGTTTTGCACCTCGATACTCAAACTTTAGTTAATGGTAACCAACTCGAACCCGGCGATTTTATTATTCAGCCGAAAGAAAAGGAAGCAAGTCGTTTTCATGAAATGCTGGCCGGACTCACCACTTCACCAATCATGCTTAGCGAAGTACCCGCTTCAGGAGTAAAGGAACTGAAAATGCCTTCGATAGCGCTCATAGAAACTAATTTCCATGATATGGATGCAGGTTGGACGCGCTTTGTGCTCGACAGTTATGCCATTCCTTTTAAAATATTGAAGCCTGCCGATGTGAAAACCAATGATCTTGGTGCTTATGATGTGATTGTATTTCCAAATAACAACAGCGACGTGCTTCTGGAAGGGAAATCGAAAACTAAAGAAGGCGAATACCGGCTACCTCCATCCGACCCTAAATACATCAAGGGAATGGAAGCTGAAGGACTTCAGAATCTGATGAAATTTGTGAACGAAGGCGGCACCGTGCTGAGTTGGGGCGAATCAACCGGGTTATTCATGAAGCCATTGAGCCTTAAAATTTCGGAAAAAGAAAAAGAAGAATTTAAGTTGCCAGTGAGCGATATTTCAGATGCCCTGAGCAAACAAGGCCTGAATTGTCCTGGCTCGCTGCTCAAGGTAAATTTGGTCAAAAACCATCCCCTTACCTTTGGGATGCCCGATAACATTGGTGTTTTTTCGCGTGGCAAACCGGTTTTCACTACATCAGTTCCTTATTTTGACATCGATCGCAGGGTGCTGGGCACTTATCCTGAAGACGAAAAGATCCTTTTAAGTGGGTATGCCGAAAATGAAGAACTTCTGCAAGGAAAATCGGCCATTGTTTGGATAAAAAAAGGCAAAGGCCAATTAGTACTTTACGGATTCAATCCACAGTTCAGGGCATCAACTTCAGGCACTTTTAAGTTGCTGTTTAATGGGTTACTCCTGAAATAGGAAAAAATCATGGTATTTCCTGGCTCCCTAATAGCTGAAAATTCCATGCAGGATAGTGTTTCAAAATTTTAACAAACATTCAGAATATGACAACTGTAAAAACCACGTATTTAGGCAATTTGCGCACCGAAAACATTCATGTGCAATCGGGCAGTAAGATTGTTACCGACGCACCTACCGATAATCGCGGAAAAGGAGAAGGTTTCTCTCCGACCGATCTTCTGGCAACCGCTTTAGGCAATTGCATCATGACGATTATGGGTATCAAAGCCATGGATAACGGAATTGATCTGGTTGGCACCGAAATCGAAATCACCAAAATCATGGCCAGCGATCCGCGCCGTGTTGCCGAAGTTGTTATGGAATTCACCTTCCCGAAGAAAGGTTACACGGAAGAAGAAAAGCGACTGATCGAAAGTGTGGCGGGTATCAGCCCGGTTCCATTGAGTGTTCATCCGGATTTGAAACAGACGATTAAGTTTAACTGGTAGTCTATTCTGTTGTAAACGACAGGTCTTTACCTTCAGCCCTTGCTTGTCTAACCATTTTCTGGTATTCTTCAGGAATAGTGTTTAAAGGAACAATAAGCCCATTGACCATTACCATTTCTGCGAATGGATTACCTACCTGTATCCTTCTTGTAGAAAATTCTTTGTCCCAGATGCTAAGTTTGAGTAAGTCCCGAATCTGTTTTGATTTAGCTCCGCTTGTTGATTTACCGGTGCCAAAAAAGTTATTTATTTCATCAATAGTCACATACGGTTCAAATGATTTGTCAAACAAGAAGTTTATTGTTCCCAGTGCATGAATAACTGCCGCTGCCCAGACTTCGGGTTTTCCGGTTTCAAAAGGTACATTTCTTTTACGTCCAAGTTTTTGCATCAAACGTTTCGAGAGTTCAAAATACTCTTCGTTTAGTTTTTGGGTGCAAAACTCTCCAATCAGATCAATAATCTGTTGTTGCCGTTGTTGAATTTGCTGTTTATCCATTTGCTGTTATTTTAGTTTCCTGAGTCGTTTTAGTTTCATGAAACATTTTGCTGTTGCGTTATTGTCCAGCGCAGCATTATGTGCCTTTTCAAAAGATAGAAAATCCTGTAATACTATTGAAGCGGTTGACCTTCAAAAAGGGCTATTTCAGGTGAAATGCCATGAATCCTTTCTACATCAACCGGGATTGTATCCGGCTATATCTCATCAGGAATTTCACTAATAGGCCTGATTTGGATATTCCGGTAAAAGATCTCTGCACCCTCCGATTGCAATTGAATCTTTCCTTTCGACAGATGCACTTCTTTTCCATTTACGATGTAGCGTAAATTATTGGCACGCAGGTTAATCTTTCCATTTACAACATGCATGCTTTTATTACCCACTGTATAAACTTCCATTACATTCCATTCCCCATGGGGCTTTTCATGATCCAGGTCCTTCACACAATAACTTTTTTCCTGATTGAAGGTAACCAATTCCGCTCCTTTCAGATAATGAAAACGTTTGTCCGTTGATTCCCTGACTGCCGGAATATCAGCAAGAGTTGTGTCCACGCAAATAAAATCTCCACAGGCTTCTTTCATTACCTGGCATTCCAGAGATTTCATCCATACTCCGCCCCAGGCACCCTCCTTGCCTATGGAATGGTAGAGAATCCCACTGTCCATCGGCTCATTTTCCCGTGGAGGAAATTTCTTGCTTCCCCATTTGAATTCCAGGCGCAGATGATAGTTTTCATATTCTTTTTCGGTGACAAGTATCCCGAAAACCTCGCCAGATATCCGGATGACTTTTTGTCCGTTTTCTTCAACTATGGTAAAAACATGAAGAGGATCTTTGTTGATACCAATTGGTTCCAGATATTTGCCTTTTTCATCACGTGTCATTCCTTCAACTACAGATGTTGGTTCGGGTCTGCTTTGGTAAGTGTACCATCCGGTAAGGTCATTCCCGTTAAACAGGCTCTCCCAGGCATATTTCGCTTTCCCTTTCTGGGCAGGCTGACAGGAAAGCAATAAAAATAGGGCAAACAAAAAAGTCAGGTTAAATCGTGGCATAGTAAAATAGTAAATTGGTTAAAATTAGCAGACGAATATAGGTAGCCGAACCCGGAATTACAAATTAATACATTATTTAACAGCCGTGGCAAAACTTCATTATTCTTTTGCAAAATCCATTCTAACCTTTATCTTCGTACTCCGATAACACGAATTTTTAAAAAAGTAACACATGTCGGTTTCCCGTTTTGGCGTTTCATTGGAAGAAGAGCTGCTCACAGCCCTTGATCAATATGTAACTGAAAACAATTTTTCGAACCGGTCGCAGGCTATCCGCTACCTGATTGAGAAAAACCTGGTGGAGCAAAAATGGAAATGCGACAACATGGTTGCAGGCGCCATGGTGATGGTTTACAGCAGCCAGAAACCTGAAATCAGGACCCATTCAGCCGAGCTCCAACTTCAATACCGCGATGTAGTGATTGGCGTACAGCAATTTAACCTGAGCGAACAAAATTGCATGGAGATTATTGCTGTAAAAGGCGCATCACGCCGGTTGACCGAGCTTTCTGATAAGCTGATTGGGATAAAAGGCATTCAGCACGGCAAATTGATTATGAGTAAAACGGAATAATTTTTTTGCCGTGTCGGTAACACGAAACAGATCAAAAGTAACAAGTATCCATTTTTATATGAACGATCTTAGTCCTGCATTAAACGAAAAACTCCATTTGCTTGAAAACTGGTACAGGCAACGAAAAGGCTCACTGGTGGCTTTTTCAGGAGGAATAGATTCAACCCTGGTGCTCTTTCTGTCCCGTAAATTTCAGGGTCGCGATAGTGCAATTGGTGTAATTTCAAATTCCGAAAGTCTGAAAAGCAGAGATTTCAAACTGGCTCAATCTTTCTGCAAAGAATTTGACATTCAACTCAGAATAATTAAAACCGATGAACTTAACGATTCCAATTACAACCAAAATCCGATCAACCGTTGTTTTTTTTGTAAGGATCACCTGTTTCACGACCTTCAGGAAATGAAAAAAGAATTCCCGGGATTTGAAGTTCTGAGCGGCACCAATTACGACGATCTGGGCGACTATCGGCCCGGTATTGATGCGGCACAAAAAAATCTGGTAATCTCACCGTTAGTTGATTGTAAAGTTACCAAAGATGAAATCCGGGAGATTGCCAAACATTTCAGTCTGCCCAACTGGAACAAACCTGCCAGTCCCTGCCTGAGTTCGCGTATTCCGTATAACCAGGCTGTTACGTTCGAAAAGCTGAAACAAATTGAAGCGGCCGAAGATCTTTTGAACGGCCACGGCTTTGAAGATGTGCGGGTTCGTCATTTTGGAACCTTTGGCAAAATTGAAGTTCAGAAAGAAGATATGGATAAACTTCTTTCAATTAAAGACAAGATAATAAGTGAAATCAAAAACCTTGGATTTGCCCGGGTTGAAATTGATGAAGAAGGTTTGGTTTCAGGAAAAATGAACCGGGTGATCAATAAAATTTAAATGGATCCGCAAATGTGCCTAAGCTTAAAGTCATTTCATTGTCATTTGGTGGTCATTAAATTGCCATGGAGCGACAAAAAACAACAGAATGACTATGAATGACTACCATTGACTGCAACAAAAGGCTCAATTGTAAATAAACGGAAAGTCATTAAATCTAACAACCTACAAAAACTGAATATGAAAATACTCTATTACGATTGTTTTGCCGGGATTAGCGGAGATATGAACCTGGGCGCCCTGATTGATTTAGGTGTTGACCCCGACTTTTTAATTACGGAACTTCAAAAATTAAATATTAAGGGATTTCATCTCGAAATTCAGAAAGATATCCGTAGAGGAATTTCAGGAACCAAAGCAACCGTGGTCATTGAAAATCCGGATAACGAAAAGCACCGCCATTTACGGCACGTCGAGGAACTGATCAATCAGAGCAGTCTTTCGCCGGAAGTCAAAACCCTGTCGCTAAAAATTTTCGACCTGATTGCTGAAGCCGAAGCCAAAGTTCACAACATCAGTAAACAAGCGGTTCACTTTCATGAAGTTGGAGCGCTGGATTCCATTGCCGACATTGTTGGCGCTGCCATTTGTCTGGACTATCTGAAAGTGGACAAAGTCATGTCTTCTCCCATCCAGTTGGGTGGCGGAATGGTGAAATGCGCGCATGGCATTATGCCTGTTCCGGCCCCGGCGACCGCTTTAATTGTTCAGAATGTGCCTGTTAAAACCGGGCTGGTGCAACATGAAGCAACCACACCTACCGGCGCTGCGATTCTTGTTGCTACGGTGGATGAATTCACTGAGCAGATTAATTTTCAAATTCAGAAAACCGCTTACGGAATCGGGCAGCGCGATATTTCGGAAGTTCCCAATGTATTGAGGGTTTACCTTTCGGAAAGCAACAAAACACCCGACAACACAAGGCTTGAAGAAGCATGGATGCTCGAGTGTAACATTGACGACATGAACCCGGAGTGGTACGACCATCTTTTCGGAAAACTCTTTGAGGCAGGTGCAAACGATGTGTTTCTGACACCGATCATCATGAAAAAGTCCAGGCCTGCCAATATGCTTTCAGTTCTATGCAGCAAAAATATCGCTCCTGAAATGAAGTCAATTATCTTCAACAACAGCACCACCATTGGACTGAGGGAATATGAAGTTTCAAAAACTGTTCTTGAACGTCAGGAAAAAGAAATCGAAACTGAGTTAGGAAAAGTAAGGGTAAAATGCAGCTATTTTCAGGGGAAGGAAATTCGGTTCAAACCAGAATTTGAAGACCTGAAAAAACTGGCCGATCAGCATGGACTCAGCATAAATGAAGTGGAAAAAATCATCAATAAAAATCGTTGATATGGATATTCGTGACATCCTCGAAAAATACAAAGATGGCGAAATAGAGCTGGTTGAAGCCCTGTCTCACTTTACCAAACGGGGAATTGAGGAAATGGGATTTGCTACTATTGATACCGACCGTTTGCACCGTACGGGCTTACCGGAGGTGATTTATGCATCAGGAAAAACAACCGAACAAGTCAAACTGATTGCTGAAAGAATGTATAACAAAGGGATTGATATTTTGGCAACCCGTGCCAGCCAGGAAATATTCGAGGCAGTTAAAAGTGTTGTGCCCGATGCGGTTTATAATTCGTTGGCCCAAACAATTGTTTACAAGCATAGAAAAGAGATTTCGGGGAAAGGATATATCGCCGTTATTTCAGCTGGAACTTCTGATCTTCCGGTAGCCGAGGAGGCGGTTGAAACAGCACGGTTTCTCAACAATGAAGTGGTGCCTGTTTATGATGTCGGGGTTGCAGGTATTCACCGGCTTTTCAACAAATGGGAAGTAATCCGGAATGCAAGGGTGATTATCGTAGTTGCAGGCATGGAGGGAGCGTTGGCCAGCGTAGTGGGTGGTCTGGTTGATAAACCGGTAATTGGTGTACCGACAAGCATCGGATATGGAGCCAATTTCCAGGGATTATCAGCTTTGCTTTCTATGCTGAATAGTTGTGCTGCCGGTGTATCGGTTGTAAATATAGACAACGGCTTTGGTGCGGCCTGTCAGGCCTCTCTGATCAACAAATTATAGTTTCTATGATGAACGAGCTACTTCTGCTTTCTCTTACCGCTGCTTCTCTTGGGTTCATCCACACGGCATTGGGTCCCGACCATTATTTGCCTTTCATTGTACTGAGCAAAGCCCGGAACTGGAGTGTGCCAAAAACCATGTGGATCACTTTTATCTCAGGAGTGGGACATGTTGGAGGCTCGGTTGTAATTGGAATTGTCGGGATTGCATTGGGGATTAGCCTCAATAAACTAACATTTATCGAAGAATTCCGAGGCGATATGGTTGCCTTGTTGCTGATCGCCTTCGGCCTGATCTATTCGGTTTATGGCTTTTATAAATTCCCGAAGATTTTTAGGTATAAGGAAATTCGGCAGGTGCTGATGTCCGCCATTCTTCAGGAATTTATAAAAGCCATAAACCGAATAGGCCAGGCCGAAGGCG
>DMSQ01000029.1 GCA_003457135.1 Prolixibacteraceae bacterium | reverse complement strand
CCGTCTGAAAATACAACAAATAAACTTTGCCGGTCCGATAAACTTTCAGGGTAATTTTATGCCCCTCAATAAATCCGTTTGGGCTGGTAATTAAACTATCGTTAGCAGAAGATGGTATGTTAATGCTGTTTTCAAGCATATGATTTTCGGTAATCGTCATGGCGCCAACACAATATTTGCCATCGAAAACACCTATTTCATCACCAATAATTAATCCTGTAGAGTTCAGATTTACCAGATTGATGTTCATTTTCTCAATTCCAGCGCCAGAGTTTATTTTAGGGAAGTAAGGAAGTAATATTGAAACTTCCTTTGTTGCCAATGATGAGTTGGTCCTTAAGTTTGTTTGATCAACACAGTTATTGGTATTGATATTTTTTGAGTTGGCCCATGATGGGATTTGCATCAGTAAGATACATCCAAAAATAAAGATAAAAGTAGTGGAAAAACATTGTCCGGATCGAAAAGCATTCATAATAACAAATGAAGGATGTAATTTTAATGGGCCTGGTTTTTAAGATAGAACCGGTAGGATAATCCACCGGCAAAGTGCTTTAAATCATAGGCCATTCCAAAAACGTAAAGATGTTTCCAAAGCAAAATATCGGCGCCTGTACTGACAACCTCAGCGTCATATTCAGCCATCAGTCTTAGCGTAGGAAGAAATGCAGGAGCAAAGGAAATACCACCAAAAACTCCATTCAAGTTTTGTTTTCGGACTCCGCCATTGCTTATTCCCACAGTAAATCCAATCCGGTTATCAGCAACATCCAAATGTTTGGTAGCCACAACAAAGGTGGAATTAAAAAATCGGTTACTTGTTCTCTGAGAAATAATTTCCAATTCTTGTCCGGTAGTGTATAAATCATTTCCCCCAATGACCAGAGAAGGTCTCAATTTTGATTCTTTAATCAACCGGAGTAATGTCTATAACTGTACATTCAGAAATAAACTGCTTGATTTTTAAAAGTTCATCCGACTTTAGTTTGCAATTTACTAATAACTCTAATTGGGTAATGAATGACAGAAAAAGATTTTTCTCCTCTAATAATGGTATCAGAGTTTCTTCACCATTGAGCAGATATAGCACAATGTTGGTGTCGAGAAGTAAATTATTCCCATTCATCGCGCCATTTTTTTTGCATTTCTAATGGATCTACCTGCAAAGAAATAGACCCGCAATATTTTTTTAAGTCAATACTTTTAATTTTAACAGGTCTTTTTTTTAAGGCTTGGCGAATTTTTTCGACTGATGTTCCTTTTTCAATTGTTGTTATCATCTTTAAATCTTTGATACACAAATGTACTAAAATTGTTTTAAACGCATTCCGTGATGAAGAAGGATTCCATCTTTCAAAANNTCACCCGTTCCCTGAATTCCCCGTCCTTGCGGGCAAGCGGATGCTCATCAAGTGCGAGGCAATGGCCGGTGAAATACCTGCCCGCCTTTGGAGGGTATGCATGCATCATTTGTCCGCGCCTGAAATACGTTGACCTAAAAAAGGTTAACACGATGCAACGAAATGGATTTTTTGATGAGGAACAACGGATAAAGCATTGCCGTTATTTCAGTTCAGATTTCAAGAAGAAACGAGTTCAGGAATTGGAGAATAATCTGGCTACAGTTTCTGATATTTGTAAGACCCACAAAGTAAGCCGGACTTCGGTTTACAGGTGGCTTTACAGATATTCCAACATGGCCAAAAAGCAAGTAAGGCAAGTAGTTGAAGCCAAAAGCGACACGAAAAAGATTAATTTGCTGGAAGATCGGATCAAAGAGCTTGAGCGGATTATTGGGCAAAAGCAGATACTGATTGATTTTCAGGACAAAATGATTGAGATTGCTGAAAGCACTTATGAGGTGGATATTAAAAAAAAGTTCGGTTCAAAACCCTCCTTTGGTACTGGTACACCAGGGACAAACACAGGATCAAGATGAGCCATCTCTACCTTGCAGTGTCGGTAAAAAAGCAGTCTTTCCATCAGATGTTAAAACGTCGGAAAACACGGCTGGGACAGGCGGAGCAGGTTTTAATGCTGGTCAACAGGATCCGCGAGGATCATCCTTGTATGGGCGTGCGTGAGATTTACTTCAAACTAAATCCACAAGGCATGGGAAGAGACAAATTTGAGCAATTCTGTTTTGAACGTGGTTACCGGGTAAAGAAACAAAAGAACCTTCGGATAACCACCGATAGCAGAGGAGTGACCCGTTTCCCGAATTTGATTAAAGAGATTGAGGTTACGGCAGTAACCCAGGTTTTGGTGAGTGACATCACCTACTATGAAATGCTTGGAAAGTTCTATTACATCACCTTGATCATGGATTTGTTCAACCGGGAAATAGTTGGGTTTGCTGCAAGCAAAAGCTTACGGACAGAAGACACAACCTTGCCAGCCCTGATGCTTGTGAAGAAGAATCGCGGACAAGCCGCCCTGGAGGGAGCTATAATCCATTCCGATGGAGGAGGCCAGTATTATAGCAATGAATTTAAAAAGCTCACAAAGAAGCTGAAAATGAGTAATTCAATGACAGAAGAAAGTGTGTACGAAAACGCTCACGCAGAAAGGATAAACGGGACAATTAAAAACAGCTACCTTTATTGTTATGCTCCTGAAACATTCGAAGAACTGCAAAAGCAATTAAAGAGAGCTGTCTATATGTACAATAATGGGAAACCCCATAGGGCTTTATACAAAATGACCCCGGTTCAATATCGAACTGCTTGTTCTGTTGATGTCGAGAATAACTCTTCACGAGTTCAGTGTTATTTCCCGAAGTCAACAGAAAACCATCATCATCATTTAGATTTGATGAGTATAAAAAAGAATAAAACAATGTCTAATTCGGTCAACGTTATTTAGGCATGGACAAAGCAGAACTTGAAACCCGCATCCCGTAACTCGCAACTCTACTGTAACCAGATATCACGCCCATTCATCCGGTA
>DMSQ01000061.1 GCA_003457135.1 Prolixibacteraceae bacterium | reverse complement strand
CACCGTATTGATCACATGCTTTCGGGAACGCGGGCAAACATTGCCATCAAACTTTTCGGGACCGACCTGAACAAGATGTTCTCCATCGGCAATGAGGTTAAAAGCTCAATTGTGGATATTGAAGGATTGGTTGACCTAAATGTGGACCAGCAAGTAGAAATTCCTCAAATACAGATTCGCGCCAACCGCGATATGTTGGCGCAATACGGAATTACCATCGGGCAGTTTAACGAGTTTGTTGATATTTCGTTTGGTGGCGAAAAACTCGCTGATATCTATGAAGGACAGCGCAGTTTTGATCTGGTCTTGCGGTTGAACAAGGATTACACCGAATCGGTTGAAGGCATTCGCTCGGCATTAATTGATACACATGACGGCAAAAAGGTTCCGTTGGAACAGGTTGCCGATATTGTATCGGTTTCGGGTCCAAGTTCCATCAGCAGGGAGAATGTGCAGCGGAAAATGGTGATCTCGGCCAATGTTGCCGAACGCGATTTGCGGAGTATTGTGAAAGACATTCAGACCAATATCAACCAGAAAATTAATTTACCCGAAGGGTACCGGATCGAATATGGCGGTCAGTTCGAAAGCGAGGCAAAAGCTTCCCAATCGCTTATGCTGACCTCGATTATTGCCATCATCATCATCTTCCTTTTGCTGTTTCAGGAGTTTAAAAATTTCAAACTGGCAGGCATCATTTTGCTCAATCTGCCGCTGGCATTGATTGGCGGGGTGTTCTCTATCTGGGTCACATCGGGCATTTTAAGTATTCCGGCCATCATTGGTTTCATCACACTTTTTGGTATTGCCACCCGTAACGGGATACTTCTCATTTCAAATTACCAGAAATTACAAAATCAAGGTGTTTCGCTCTTTGAAACGGTAACCAAAGGTTCCTCAGATCGGTTGAATGCCATATTAATGACTGCATTAACAGCAGCTTTGGCCTTGATTCCGTTGGCATATAAAGGTGATTTGGCCGGCAACGAAATTCAAAGCCCAATGGCGAAAGTGATTTTAGGCGGTTTGTTGACATCAACCCTGCTGAATATCTACATTGTGCCAATAGTTTACAGCATTTTCAGCAATCGAAAAAACCTAAAAACAGAAAAGGTATGAAACGCATTATTTTAATCATCAGCATATCGGCATTCAGTTTTCCTCTTTTCGCACAGAATACCGTTGATCAGGTATTAACCGAAGTTGAAAAGAACAACACCACGCTTGTTGCATTGCGGAAAAGCGTGGATGCTGAAAAAATCAGGAACAAAACCGGAATCTACCTTCAAAATCCTGAAGTAGCTTTTAATTACTTATGGGGTAGCCCTTCAATAATTGGTAACCGCACCGATTTCAGCATTTCCCAAACGTTCGATTTTCCAACGGCATACGGATTTAAAAATCAAATCTCAGATTTAAAAAACGAACAAACGGAGTTGGAATATCAAAAGCAATTAAAAGCAATCCTATTGAAAACGAGTTTGGTTTGTTATGATTTGATTTATGCAAATGCCCTGCTGGCGGAATTGAGAAAAAGAGTTGAATACGCCCAAAGTATAGCCATTTCGTACCAGTTAAAATTTGAAAAGGGGGAAACCAATATTCTGGAATACAACAAGGCGCAACTGAACCATTTGAATATCAGTAAGGAATTGGAATCAATCGGGATAGAACGAAATGCCCTTTTAGCTGAACTAACCGGTCTAAATGGCGGACAAGCTGTTGATTTCACAAGTAGCGTATTTCAGATTACAGGAGTTCCTATGGATTTTGAGCAATGGTATTTGTTAGCCGAACAAAAAAATCCGACGTTAAGCTGGTTGAAAAAAGAGATTGAGATCAGCCTAAAGCAAACCGGATTAAACCGGGCGATGGTTTTGCCGAAATTACATGCCGGATATATGAGCGAGAAGGTGGTTGGACAACAATTTCAGGGAGTAACAGTTGGGATGACCATTCCATTGTGGGAGAACAAGAACAAAGTAAAATATGCTGAAGCCAACTCCCAGGCTTTGGAAAGTATCGCTGCCGATAACAAAATCCAGTTTTACAATCGTCTCAAGGCTTTACATACCAAAACAATTGCCCTTCAGAAGAACGTGAATGAATACCGGTCAAGTTTGGTTTCCTATGATAGCTCCGAATTATCAAAAAAAGCGCTGGATCAGGGTGAAATTTCGTTGATCAACTACCTCATGGAGTTTTCACTGTATTACCAAAGCATCAATAAATTGCTGGAATTAGAGCGGGATATGAATAAAACCATGGCGGAGTTGAATCAATATATGTAAATGCCTGGTTTTAACTATATAAAAACTACCATGAAGCGGTTTGCAATAATAACAGGGATACTTTCCGGATTTCTATTTGGGATAGCCACTCCGTTTAGCAAGTTGATGTTAGCGGATTTAAATTCCTTTCAATTAGCAGGGCTGCTTTATTTGGGCGCGGCTTTAGCCATGTTGCCCTACCTGTTCCGAAAAAACAGCAACCTGAAATTGCTCTTTCAACCAGGCAGCAGGGCAAAAACTACCGGGATCATTTTTTTTGGCGGGTTCGCTGGTCCTTTGCTATTACTGGCTGGATTACGAATGGCCAATGCGGCTTCGGTTTCTATCTGGTTAAACATGGAACTGGTAGCAACTGCCATTTTAGGTGTTTTAATTTTTAAAGATACCCTCGACCGGAATACATGGATAGGCGTTTTTCTAACAATTATGGCTGGAATTGTTGTATCGTTTGGTGAAGGAGCAAGCGGCATAACTTCTGGCTTGCTTATTACAGCAGCTTGTTTTTGCTGGGGTGTGGATAACCACCTGACGGCCCTTACTGACGGGGCTTCACCTCAAACAGTTACTTTTGTTAAGGGAATAGTGGCCGGTTCGGTCAATTTACTGATCGGGTGTCTGATTGCTGGTAATGCCTTGGCAATTGGTAATGTGGTTCCGGCAATCATTGTAGGGATTTTCGCTTATGGTTTCAGTATTGTGCTATATGTAACTTCAGCACAGAATATTGGGGCAACCCGAAGTCAGATATTGTTTTCAACCGCACCTATATGGGGTGTGGTTTTATCGTATTTATTTGTTCACGAACCTTTCCAATGGGTTCACCTCATTTCAATCATTCTTCTGACACTTGCTGTTGTTGTTACCAATCTGTTATCACATAAACACCAGCACACTCATGTAGTTATGGAACACATCCATTACCATCAGCATGCGGATGGGCATCATACCCATTCGCACGAAGGAGAACCCGTTCCGGAGCTAAAATGGCATTCTCACTTTCACACCCATGACCCAGTAAAGCATGAACATCCTCATGACCCTGATTTGCACCACAGGCACGGGCACGAATAGATTGAATAAAATAACCTCTAAGTTGGAAAAGAAAAACAGGGTGTCAGTCCAAAACCGGCACCCTGTTTGGTATTTTGGTTTTCGAATAATTGATGCCCATCTGGTCGTATCGTTTCATGAATTGCTGAATCCGGTGCGAAAAACCTTCCCAATTGCGTGCTTCTTTTGGGCTCCATAAAGCTTCGGCCAAGGCAGCAATTCGTGGAAATGTCATGTATTCGGCATGTTCAAGGTCAGAAACATATTCGGTCCACAAATTAGCCTGGCCTCCCAAAATATGCTTGGCGGCTTCTGCAGTTAATTCTTCAGGAAGAGGATTAAAATCATACACTTTTTTGAGCGGAAGATATCCCCCAATCGCCAAAGGTTCCTGGTCCATTGGACCCTGGTAATAGTCGAAATAGCAATCCGAACTGGGGGACATCACCACATCGTGCCCCAGGTTGGCAGCTTCAATACCGCCCTGATACCCGCGCCAGCTCATGACAGTAGCTTCGGCAGGTAGTCCGCCTTCCAGAATTTCATCCCATCCCAACAAAATTTTGCCTTTCGAGTTGATGAATTTCTCTATCCGTTTGATGAAATAGCTTTGCAGTTCACCCACATTTATTAATCCTTCGGTTTTCATGCGTTTTTTGCATTCCGGGCATTTCTCCCATTCGGTTTTGGTGGCTTCATCGCCGCCAATGTGGATGTATCTGGATGGGAAAAGTTCAATCACTTCACTTAATACATCTTCCAGAAACTGAAAAGTAGTATCTTTTCCTGCACAGTAAATATCAGTGATGGGCCACACACCTCCCGGCAAAACGGTAAACGGACCGCCTTTACACGAAAATTGAGGATATGCTGCCAGGGCCGAAGTAACATGTGCAGGCATTTCAATTTCAGGAATGATGGTGATAAATCTTTTTTGGGCGTACGCCACCATTTCCTTAATGTCTTCCTGAGTATAGAAACCTCCGTAAGTTGCTTTTTCTCCAGGCTCTTGTTTCGGGCGCGAATTCCAGTGCATGTGTTCCCGGTCAACCCTCCATGCGCCCACATCAGTCAATTTGGGGTATTTTTTGATTTCGATGCGCCAGCCCTGATCATCAACCAGATGAAGGTGTAACGTGTTGATTTTGTGCATCGCCAGATAGTCGATGACTTGAAAGATGTCTTTTTTGGGGAAAAAGTGCCGGGAAACATCGAGCATAAAACCTCGCCATTTATAAGCCGGGCTGTCAGAAATACTGATTACCGGAACATTCCATTCTATAAGTTCCTGTTTCTGTTTTCTTTCAATTTCAATTGGAAGTAGTTGCCGCAAGGTTTGCATGGCGTAATAAAAACCGGCAGGCTTGGCGGCTTTTACTTCAATTCGGTTTTTCTGAACTTCTAATTGATAACCTTCCGGATCCATCAGAAGCTCTGTTTTGAAATATACCTGATTGCGACCTTCGTCGCCTCCTATCAGTACTTGAGATTTCCATCCTGAAGCTTTATCCAAATATTCCGCAAATTGCACTGCGATGATCTTCTGATCAACATTTTCGACCACAAATTTGGTGCTTTCTTTAAACCGGAACGAAGATTTTCCTTGGCTTTTTTGCTTCACCTGAGGGATCAGCGAGATTTCGTTTTCGGTAAACGTTTTGTTCGGTTTGCAGCCGGAGAACATGTAAAAGCAAAACAAAATTAATATTCCTGCAAATGTTGTTTTCATAGCAATTTCATTTTGATTTAGCGAGTACCAAGATAGGAAATATTTTCCCATTCGGTTTTTTTCGTCTTGTGCTTTAGTTGTTTTTATCCTTGAAAATGAATGAGATTTTTACCTATTTTGATCTGATTTGTTGCCGTAACTTTACGTAGGGGAATTTGCTACTAATTATCAAACCCATTTATATGAATCTATTCAAATTATTTTTTATTTGTCTGACTTTTTTGACTTTGAATGTATCGGCTCAGCATGAAAATCAGACTTATGTGACAGATCCCAATCCGCTCATTCAGCAAAGAATTGAAGAGTGGAAAGACATTAAATTCGGACTGCTGATGCACTGGGGCCCATACAGCCAGTGGGGAATCGTTGAATCCTGGTCTATTTGTCCTGAAGATGAAGGCTGGTGCATCCCTGATACAGTGAAAGACTATTTTCATTACAAAAAGCAATACGAAAATCTGGGGAAGACCTTCAATCCGACCAAATTCGATCCTGAACGCTGGGCCAAAGCCGCCAAAAATGCCGGGATGAAATACGTGGTTTTTACGACCAAGCATCACGATGGATTTTGTATGTTCGATTCGAAGTATACCGATTACAAGATAACCGGGAAAGACAGTCCTTTTCGTACCAACGCGAAAGCCGATGTTACCAAAGAAATTTTCAAAGCTTTCCGAAACGAAGGTTTCTGGATTGGTGCCTACTTTTCGAAGCCCGACTGGCACAGTACCGATTACTGGTGGCCGCAATTTCCGCCGCTCGACCGAAATGTGAATTATGATCCGGCTGCCTATCCCGAACGCTGGAACAACTTCGTGAATTTTACCCATAATCAGGTAATGGAAATTTGCTCGAACTACGGAAAAATCGATTTAATGTGGTTCGATGGCGGCTGGGTTCAGAAACATCCCGATAAAGGCGCTGCTCCCGAAGTGCCCGGATTTAAAGTCAAAAAGTATTTCAATCAGGATATTAAAATGGATGAACTGGTTTCGAAAATCCGCTCGAAACAGCCCGATTGTATTGTAGTTGATCGCTCAGTGGAAGGCAAAAATCAGAATTACCTGACTCCTGAAAATCAGGTTCCCGACAAAATGCTGCCTTATCCGTGGGAATCGTGCATGATTTTGGGCGGAGGCTGGTCCTATTCGTTCAACGCTAAAATGATGCCTACACGCAAAGCTATTCATATGCTTACCGATATTGTTGCGAAAGGCGGTAACCTTTTGCTGAACATTGGTCCGGGCTCTGATGGAACCTGGTATGAGGAAGCTTATTCGCGACTAAATGAAATTGGCGACTGGCTTAAAATAAATGGCGAGGCTATTTACGGTACGCGAACCATTGCTCCATACTACGATGGCAAATTGCGGTTTACCCGTTGCAAAGACGGATCGGCGAACATCATTTATCTGCTTGACGAAAATGAAAAACTTCCGGCTGAAATTCAGATCAAAGGTTTTACTCCTGAAAAGGGAGCAAAAATAGCGCTTCTGGGCAAAAAAGGGAGTTCGTTGAAATGGAAAGCTGATGGAAGCGGGTTCAAAATTTCAATTCCTGAAAATCAGACTAAAACATTACCATCAACCTATGCAGTTGTGTTTAAAGTAAGTGCATCGTGAAGTGATTTTCAGTTTAGTCAATTTAATAAAGGTGCTATGATAAAAAGAAACCTGTTCTTTATATTTCAATTCCTTTTCATACAATTGTTTTCAGTTTCAGGGCAGCCAATAAGCCTGCACACTGATGACCTCATATTGATTCTGAACGAGAAAGGGAATTTGTCAGCTATCACCAATCCGTGGACCAACAAAAATTATCTGGCATTTGGTGAAAAAGCTCCATTGCTGAAAATACGGGTTGGTACTACCTGGGAAGAACCTGCCAAAGCAGATTTCAACTCAAAAACCGGGATTCTTACCCTCCATTTCCCTGTTTCAAAAATTATTGCTGAAATACAGGTCGTATCAAGCAAAACGCACCTGACTTTCCGGCTGACCAAACTAAGCAACAAAGATCGGGTGAGCGCCGTTTACTGGGGCCCTTATCCTACCATTATCAGTCAAACCATCGGTGAGGTGGTTGGTGTGGTTCGGGATGGTCAATATGCCATCGGACTTCAGGCACTGAATCCGAAAACATTGGGCGGAATTCTTAGAAATGAAGGAGGAACGGATGATTCGCGCGGAAATGCAGCCATTGCTCAGCCTTATGGAAGCAGTATTCAGGCTTACAGCCTCGACCGGTCAAAACCACGAATTCTTTCAGTTTGGAACGATCAATATCCTGATATGCTGGTTCCAGCCATTTCCGGAGAAACAACCATTGGTTCGGCTATTGCATTGTTTGGCTGTTCTGAAAACCAGGTTCTGGATCATATCGAGGCCATCGAGCTGGCAGAGGGATTGCCCCACCCACTTATTAACGGAGTTTGGCAAAAGCAATCACCTGAAACCGGAAGAGCTTATCTGATTGCCGATTTCAACGAAAGCAACATCGACGCCATGCTCGATTATACTCAACAAGCCGGATTGATGTCACTTTATCATGAAGGTCCGTTTCAGTCATGGGGCCATTTTATCCTCGACCCGAAAAGTTTTCCAAACGGAATTTCAGGTATGAAAAACTGCGTGGAAAAAGCTGCCAAAAAGGGTCTGCGCATTGGTGTTCATACGCTCAGCACATTCATCAATACTAATGATCCGTATGTTTCGCCGGTTCCCGATAAACGATTATCAGAAACCGGTTCGTCCACGATTTCGGAGAATATTACTGAAACGGTATCCGAAATTCCTGTCGTGTCGAATCAGTTCTTCAAAAATCTCAAACCCAGCACGCTTCATGCAGTAAGGATTGGCGATGAGATTATTCGTTTCCGGGAAGTATCGGCTGAGTTGCCGTATAAATTGCTGAATTGTCAGCGCGGAGCATTCGGGACAAAAGCTTTGCCACATACTAAAGGAGAACATGCCGGAATGCTTTTGGATTACCCATACAATACGCTGTTCCCGAATTTTGAACTTCAGCAGGAAATTGCCGGAAATCTGGCCCGGTTTTTCAATGAAACAGGTGTTTCGCAAATGGATTTCGACGGTCATGAAGGATGCATGTCGTCGGGCGAAGGGGAATACGCCGTTCAGGCCTTCGCAGAAAAAGTCTTCCGTGAAACCAACCACACGCTGGTAAACGGAACCAGTCGCTCGAGCCATTATTACTGGCACATTTGTCATTACTGGAATTGGGGCGAACCCTGGTATGGCGGGTTTCGTGAATCTCAGGGCGATTACCGGCTCGAAAATCAACCGCTTCTCGAGCGCAATTATATGCCCAACATGCTTGGCTGGTTCTTGCTGTCAGCCACTACCGGCGTTGAAGACATTGAATGGATGATGGCCCGTGCCGCGGGATATCATGCGGGTTTTGCCCTGGTTGCCCGATACAACAGCCTGCAGAAGAATCCAAATACCTCACACTTGCTGGCTTTGATCAAGTTGTGGCAGGAAGCTACGCAACAGAAAATATTTTCGCCCGATCAGCTGGCCCGAATGAAAAATCCGGCCAATGATTTTCATTTGGAAAAAAACGGGCAGGACTGGAAGCTTTTCCCATTCAAAAAATACAAGTTTGAGCACACCAGGCAACTCCTTCAGCCAGGGCAACCGACCTATTCGGAATGGACCTTTGAAAACAGAGATGCGGAACAACCTCTATGTTTTAATCTAACCTTGATGGGAAAAGACTGTACAGTAGGTCGTCCATGGATTGAACTGGATGGCTATTTTAAACTGGAATTGCCTGAAATATTTGAAGCCGGAAATTCGATTGTTTGCGATGGTAAAACCATCAAACTCTACAACAACAAAGGGAGTTTTATACAGGACATTCCATTGAATCAGCCCATTCCTATACTAAAAACCGGCAGGCACAGCATTAAATTCGATTGTGCATTTCCCGAAGAAAGCGAATTGGTCAACCGTTTTATCATTAAGACCAAAAGTAATCCTGAAATTATTCGGAAATTGTCATTTTAACCCGATACATTGATTCACCTAAAAATACATCAGCATGAAGAAGATATTGATTCTGTTTGGATTTCTTTTTCTCCGGTTTTCGGGTTCTGGGCAGAATCTGATCACCGCAGACGATCATCTGGTTAACGGCTTTAGCCGGAAGATTTCGGGTGATGATTTTTCATATCATTCCTCCATTTCAGGAATTGAAAAATCACTGATCATCCGTGCAACCGATGGCAAATATTCGATGATCTGGCAAACCGAAAATGTGCCTTTGGATATCAAAGAAAAGTATGTCACCATTGCCTGGCTGGCCGGAATCGGTTCCAGTCCCGGATTCGCCGACATGACACTGCAAGTGAATAACAACAGCAAAATTACTTTCCATACGGATGGCAAAAAGGACTGGAAAATACAGTCGAATGATGGCTCGGAACTGTTTTTTCATTCCGATATGGAGGATCAGCACGGCGATAAATTCGGGTTTATGTTTCTCCGGATTCCCTCAGAAAAAGTGGAGAAAGGAAAACCGATAATCCTGAAAATGACCGGCGGAAATGATCAGAAGACCTCGTGGTACATGACTTTCCAAATGCCTGTTCGTTCGGGATTGACTGTTCGTCCGTTTCCGGCCATCATCAAGGAAAACGGAAAAAACAGGCAACTGATTTCAGGAAGTATCCTGTATTTCGGACTTCCGGAGACCGCTAAAATATTTGTGGATGGCAAACTGATCAAACAACAGGAACTAAAGTTCGGGGCCAATTACCTTCGGTTGGGACTTCCTGAAGTGAAGCAAAAGAAAAAAGTCAGATTCAGACTTGAAGCCGGAAGTTTTTCACAGGAACTTAAGCTGGAGCAGTTTCCGGTTCGTCAATGGCAGGTTAACCTGGTGCAGCACTCGCATACCGATATTGGTTACACCCGCTCGCAAACCGAAATTCTGGCCGAGCACCTGCGCTACATTGACTATGCGCTCGACTTTTGCGATGCCACCGACAACTATCCCGATGCAGCTAAATTTCGCTGGACCTGCGAAGCGGCCTGGGCCGTTGACGAATTCCTGAAATGTCGGCCAGCCGGGCAAGTTGAACGATTCAAAAAACGGGTAAAAGAAGGCCGGATCGAAATAGCATCAATGTATTTTAATTTCGACGAACTGCCCGAAGAACAGGTTTTGGCAGCTTCACTTCAACCTCTGAAACGCTTTAAGGAAAACGGTTTACAACCTTTGATGGCCATGCAAAACGATGTGAATGGTATTGCCTGGTGCATGAACGATTTTTATCACGACCTGGGTGTGAAATACCTGAACATGGGTACACATGGTCATCGTGCGCTGATTTGTTTCGACAAACCAATCCTTTTCTGGTGGGAATCTCCTTCAGGAAACCGTATGCTGGCCTACCGCGCTGAGCATTACATGACCGGAAACACAGTTTTCGAAATAGACAAAGGCGATATTCCGAATTTCGAGACCAAGTTGCTGAATTACCTGACTTCGCTCGGTGAAAAAGGCTATGTCTATGATGTTATTTCAATACAGCATTCGGGTTATCTCACAGATAATTCACCTCCTTCGACTATTGCTTCGGAGGTAATCCGCAAATGGAACGAACTTTACGAATGGCCAAAACTGAAAACTTCAACTGCCACTGCCTTCTTCGAGGAAATGGAAAGCAAATATGCAGCTTCATTTCCGGTTTATCGTGGTGCATGGCCCGACTGGTGGACTGATGGATTTGGTGCTTCAGCGCGCGAAGTGGCTGCTACCCGAAAAGCGCAGAGTGATTTGACCGCCAATTCAGGAGGACTTGCCATGGCTGAAATCCAGGGTTCAGCGCTTCCGAAAAATGTAAACGAGCGAATTGACCTGGCAAACAATGCGCTCTTGTTTTACACCGAACACACGGTAGGTTATTCCGAAAGTGTACGCGAACCTTACCACGAACAAACGATGGAACAGCGGGCCATTAAGGAATCGTATGCCTGGGAATCGTACCGGAGAGCCAAAATGGTTGGTGAAGAAACCATGGGATTACTGCAAAGTCATATCAGAAACGAAACCAAACCTACGCTGGTAGTTTTCAACACCCTGAATTGGAATCGCTATGGAATGGTAACCGTTTATATCGATCATCAGTTGGTTCCGAGAAATACCCATCCGAAAATTACCGATCAGGCTGGAAATGTCTGCCAGGTTCAGGCGCTCAGTCATCGTTCTGACGGAACCTACTGGGCGATCTGGGTCAAAGATATTCCGGCATTTGGATACAAAAAGCTGCAGATCGATCCGGTTGACGGACTTCAGGAGGAAAGCAGCAAAGTGCTGAAAACAAAACTCGAAAATCAATGGTACTCCGTTCAGGTTGATCCGAAAAAAGCAGTCATAACTTCCTGGTTCGATAAAGATCTGAACAAGGAACTGGTTGATCCGAAAGCGCCACATGCGATGGGCGAATTTATCTACGAAAGGCTGGGAAACCGCTACCAGATGGAACAAAAACGACTGGACGATTTCAAGCGTTTCCCGTTTGATTCAGCGCGCTTCGATAGCTATTCCAAAGGTCAGGTTTGGAACACCATTCACCTGAAAGGAAGAACCGCAGCTTCGGTTGATGGTTATGATGTGGAAATGGAAATCCGCATGTTTAATACAACGAAACGTATCGATCTGGCCTTTTCCCTGGTAAAAAAACCAATCGTTGATCCGGAAGGAATTTACATTGCTTTCCCTTTCCAACTGGATAATGGCAAATTATTTTTCGACGTGCAGGGTGGAGTGGTTGAAGCCGGGAAAGACCAGATTCCGGGTTCATCGAACGACTGGAACACGGTTCAGCATTTTTCAGTGTTGCGAAACTGCGAAACGCAGATCATCATGGGTAGTCCTGAGATTCCGCTGATGCAGTTTGGCGGAATCAACACCGGTCGCTATAAAGCAGGCGCTTTGCCCGAAACCACGCACATGTATTCGTGGCCGATGAACAATTACTGGGTCACCAACTTCAATCCCGACCAGAAAGGGCAGCACGAATGGTCGTATTACCTCACTTCGGGCAGTGATGTGTCGAACAGCGAAGCCACCCGCTTTGGCTGGGGAGCCCGAGTTCCATTCCTGACCCGTATTTTGCCGGGTGGAGGAGGAGGCGAACCGGTCTGGCAAAAATCACTGATTTCAGGCTGGCCCGAAAATGTAATTCTGGTCAATGCTCAACCGGTTGAAAATGAAAAAGCTATTGTAATCCAGGTTCGGGAAACCAATGGGAAACCAGCAGATTTGGCTTCTCTGAAGCAGATTTCAGGAACACCGTTTAAAATCACTCAAGTGAATGTATTAGGAGAAGCAATTCAAGGTGGAACTCCAGCTCTGAAACCTTTGGGAAGCGGATTCTATAAACTGGGCTGGTAGATAAATGAACCACATACATAGGGCACAATAGAAAAAAAACTTTTTAATCTATGCTTCTATGTGGATTATACGTTATTGCCTGCCGCTAAACGACACCATCTTTTGGATTTGTTCGTCCCACAACCGAAGCCTCAACGACTTCAGGCTCATCATGAAAGTAACAGGTTTTACTTCCTTTAAAATCGTATTTTCGCGGTAGCATTTACTGAGGTAATAGTTGGGAATACGGGCATTCAGGTGGTGAATGTGGTGAAACCCGATATTTCCGGAGAACCATTGCAGAATTTTTGGAAACTTAACAAATGAACTGCCTTCCAGCGCTACAATCCGGTAATTCCAGTCTTTACTCCTATACCAGGTGACATCTTCGTATTGGTGCTGCAGGTAAAACAACCATAAACCTGAAACAGCCGCAATATAAAGAATTGAAAGCTGGATAACCACAAAAGTGCTGAACCCGATAAACAGACTCAAGACCACACAAAGGAACAGAAGTGCAGCATTCGTGAAGTAAATATTCAGTTTTTCCTTTCGGGTCAGGCCTTTTTGGGTCAGGCGGTTTTGAATCAGAAACACATAAAGCGAACCTATACCAAACATGACAAGGGGATTACGATAGAATCTGTATTTGAATCTTCCCCATTTATCGCAGGCCAGGTATTCTTCTTTGGTCATAGTCCAAACATCACCAACTCCGCGCTTATCGAGATTACCCACCGTGCCATGGTGTTTCAAATGCTGGTTGTGCCATTTGTCGTAGGGAGTAAAGGCCAGTATTCCGAAAAACATCCCAACAATCCGATTGATTTTTTGTGATTTAAAATACGATCCATGCCCGCAATCATGAAAAATAATGAACAGCCGCACCAGAAATCCTGCGGTCAGAATGATTAAAAAGGCACTCAGCCAGTAAGAAACCGAAAGGCTGTAAACGATTATAATCCATAATCCGATATAAGGGATAAACGTGTTGGCTATTTGCCAGATACTTCTACTGAAGCTGGAAGCCTGATATTTTTCTATGTTTTTGCTGATCGCCATCCAGGGATTGGCGTCAGGACTTAAGTTTTCTGAAGGATTCATTTTGCAAACGGATTAAATTCATTCTTTCCATGGGTTAAACGAATTTTGACGACCTTAAGTTCTGAAGAATGTGTTGAAAACCGGTAAATATTAGTTCAGAAAGAGATGGCCCTATTCTACAACCGGATGATATAATCAGTTAAATTGCTGTCTCCATCCAGGTTAAGCTTTTTGCGGATACGGTAGCGGTGGTTTTCAACCCCCCGGACAGAAATACCCAGCAACGGGGCAATTTCCTTGGATGAAAGGTTCATTCGGAGAAAAGCGCACAACCTCAAATCGCTGGGTGTTAGGTCGTGATAATTGTCCTTCAGAGTTTTCATAAACTGCTCATGCGCCCTTTCAAAATTGGCTTCAAACACCTTCCATTCATCCTGACTCGACATATTGTCGTCAATTTTTTGTATAAGTGTATCGTAGTATTTGTCTGGATAACGTGATCCAAGCTGTTCTTTCTGATTTCGGAGCATATCTTTCATGTTCATCAGAAATTCATTTTTCTTGATGATGGACATAGTCGAACTGGCCAGTTCAGAACTTCTGAACGAAAGGTCGGCCTGTAGTTTTTCATTCCGGAGTTGAATGAGTTCACGTTCTTTTTCTTCGCGTTCGCGGCTTTCTTTCTGACGTGTTCGTGAAATAATTCTCATTCTGAAAACGAAGAGTCCGGCCAAAATTGTCAGGACATAACAGAGGTAAGCCAGGACAGAACGGTACCAGGGTGGTAAAACAACCAGCTTGATTGAATACTCCTGACTGGACTCCCCCCAATTGTTTACTGCTTTAATTTTGATCGTGTAATCGCCTACCGGAATTCGTTTGAAACTAAAAATCGGCTTTTCCAAAGGATCAGACCATCTTTGGTCAAGTCCATCGATATACGACTGGTACTTTATTTTATCACTGCTGAAAAATGGAAATGAAAACCGGAGTTGCAGGTTGTTTTTGTTGAAGTTGAGAGTTATTAGATCGTTGTTCAAAGGCAAATCGCTGATTTTTTCATTCGTTCCGCTTATTGAAATGCGTCGTAACTTTGGTCTTTCCTTTGAGATTAATGAAGCCGGACTGATGGTGCCGGCATTCAGAAGTGCATATCCATTTTCGAGACAAAGAATAGCTTTGGATGTGCTTATCGGAACGATGTTTTCGTATCCGGTCACAAGTTGGTTATTGAATAATCCGGTTGGATATTCCTTAATTTTGATGACTTCTGAATTCATAATTTTAAACAATCCGAAAGACACATCGGTAATAAACCAGTAGTGATTTTCCGGACCCGCCACAATACGGGTTGCTTTCTGATAATTGCCCATCTTTTCATTCAGCGACTGGTAATCGATGATGGTGTCTTTTAAATCATCATAGGTAAAAAGTTTCCCGCCGGTAGTAAACACAATCCGGTTCTCCACTTTAAATACATGGATATTGTGGTCCTTCCCAAATACCTCATTACCGTAATAGTGATTGAAAATCAATGAATCACGGGGATTAAATTTAAGCCTGAAAATACCACGGTATAAGTGGCTGGCCCAATAATTTCCCAGATGGTCCACTTCAATGTACCGAATCAGGTCGTTGAATTGATAAATGATCCGGTCGATTTTCCATTGTGATTGATCTTTGGTATAAAATATCAGATTTGAATAGGTACTTTGCACCAGCGAATTGGGCTTCAGCGGATTTTCAGTGATAGAAAAACACCCGGAGACAGATGAAATATGTCTAGTCTGATCATTTTGAATTTCAAAGGTTCCATTGTTGTGGTTCACAAACAGCCGGTCGTCAATAACTTTGCAATCCCAGATTTGGCCCTGAGTTTCGGGAACCAGTCTGAAGGGTTCACCAGTTGAGGCAAACGGCCTGAAAAACAAGCCCTGATTGGTTCCCACGTACAATTTATTGCGGTAAACGGCTGCCGTATATACAGTCCCCAACTCTTTTCGTTCGATGATGGAATACGAAGGGTCGGGCGAAAACGAAATAAAATCAATGCCTTTATCCATTGCAATCCATATGTTTTGGTTGGTGTCGGACATGACTCCCAGCACCGTATTGTTTTGCAGTCCGTTTTCTTTATTGAAATGATGAAGAAGCGTTCTATTCAGGTCTAAAACGGAAATTCCATCGAGAATCGTTCCGATTATGATTTTTCCGTCTGAAGTAAGGCAACCCCGGTTGACGATATTTTTTTTGAAATAATCGTTTTGGGCGGATTGCCATATTGACAATTTTTGTCCGTCGTAAAACAGAAGTCCCTCATTGGCAGTACCGAGAATTAATTGCGATTGATTAAGCGATAAAACGAACCGTATCTCAGCGTGGCTTAAAAAGTCATTGACCAGGTATGGTGAGAACTCTGCACCTTTGATTTGGTATATGCCTTTGTTCATGACATTGACAAATATCCGATCGCCTCCGTCAGATATGGAATTGACAAATCCTTCCGGATAAACGATTTCGAATTTTTGATAATCGTAGATAAATACTTTCGAGAAGGATTGGAAATAAACGCGATCATTTGAAATGATAACATTCCAGAATTCTTCGTTGGCAGTAAAATTACTTTCGACTTCTTTTTTCAGGGAATGATATTCGAGGCGTCCAAGTGAATTGCGTTCCCAATAACCCAGTTCGCGGTAACCGGCAGTGAAAATGCGGTTATTCTGATTGACCGTTACAGCCCGGATGATGGCTCCTTCAGGCGCTGGGTATAATGTCCATGTGATCCCGTCAAATTCAAGTAATCCAATATTGTTGGCAAAATACATGTATCCGCTGGCATCCTGCGTAACCGACCAGTTTTGGCTGGCAGCCTGATATTCCTGCTTGGTATAATTTTTAAGGTAAAGTTCAGGTGCAGCCAATAAGTTGGAACTGCACGGAAGCAAACAAAGAATAAACAGCAGTTTGCGGAGGTATGGATAATTGTTTTTGATCATTGGTCATTTTCAATTACGGGAAACTAAAAGTAGTGAAAAAAGAAAAATAGACTGTTATGATTTAAGATAGTTCTTCAAAATTGTACTTCGAAACTCATTTCTTTAAATATAGAACATCATTTTCGAATCCTTTTTGCCAATTGTTTGTTTAAACTAGATGAGAAAAGTAAGCTTTTTAATATTCTTATTTGTAGCTATTTAGAATGTCATTCTGAAATGTTGATGAGGTAAATGTGCAATGCTATGCAACATATTTCAACTATGATGAATCAGAGGTGTACCGTTTTTTTTCTTTTACGCCACAGGGTAGTTTAGCTTTGTTTTGCGAATTTCTGAGAACTAAAACTGAGACTATGAAAAAATTATTTGTCTTACTGAATCTTCTGTTGTCAGTATCAATCCTTTTTGCTCAAAATGTAATAACTATAAAGGGAAGAGTTACTGATACACAGAATGAAACGGTCCCCGGTGTTAGTGTTTTAGTAAAAGGCACTTTACGGGGCACAAATACTGATGGCGATGGGCAATATTCTATTTCTGCAAGTCCACAGGCGATACTTGTATTCACCTGCGTTGGATTACAAAGTCAGGAAGTTTCTGTCAATAACCAGACAACTATTAATGTTCAGTTAAAAGAACAAACTTATGATCTTGATGAAGTTGTGGCAATTGGGTATGGTGTTGCCCGCAAGCGCGATCTGACCGGATCAATCGTCTCGATTGATGGTAATAACCTGAAAACTTCGCCTGATTACAGCCCGGTAAAATCTTTGCAGGGTAAAGTCCCTGGCCTGGTGATGACCAACAGCGGGGCAGCAGGCGGAAGCCCTACCATTCGCCTGCGCGGTATTGCAACAGTCAATGCAAGCACAAACCCACTTTTTGTGGTTGACGGGATGTTTGTTGACAACATTGATTTTGTAAACCCAAACGATATCTCATCGGTTGAGGTTCTGAAAGATCCATCGTCACTGGCTATTTTCGGAGTTCAGGGTGCGAATGGGGTAATAATAATTACCACCAAACGGGCTGAAAAGGGAAAACTTTCAGTAAGTTATGATGGCTATGCCGGGGTGCAGGTATTGTCAGACCGTGATAGGCTAAAACTGACCAATGCTTCCGATTTTACTATGCTTTACAACGAACAACTCCGGAATATGAACCCGTCGGGCACTGAATGGGTACCCGATTTATTGGGTGGAGGAACTGACTGGCAATCACAAATTTTCCGTTCTGCAGCAATAAGTAACCACGGAATTAGTATTTCGCAGTCAGCGGAAAAATCAAGCAGCATTCTTTCAATCGGATATTTTTTGCAGGATGGTATTGTGAATTACAACTCCTATCAACGCTTTAACGGACGTTGGGCAGGCGATTATACCATTACCGATCATTTTAAAATGGGGGGTAATGTTACTTTAAGCCGGTGGGATGTTGATCCTGCAACTGCAAGTGTTTCAAATGCAGCACAGGCGTTGCCTACTTACCCTATATATTCCCCTGAAGAAGACCATGACCCAAACAACATTGGATCATATTACACACCTGCACCGGGCATTCAGAAAGATGTACCCAATCCTGTGGCTGTAATGGAAATTAACAAAGGCAACAGCGAAAGTTATGGTTACCGGTCGGTTGGTAATGTTTATGCTGAAATTGGATTTTTAAAAGATTTCACATTCCGCGCTACCGGTTATGGAGACATTGGCATTAACAACGGTAGCAACTATACACCGCGCTTTGACGTAAACAACTCAACATCGAACTCTTCGCATAAAAGCGAAAAAACATCGTTCAGCAGAAATACCGGAGAATACACTAAGTATCAAATGGACTTAATTGTTAATTATAGCAAAACCAAAGATTTACACCGGATTGGCGCTATGGTTGGCTATACAGCAAGGGTTCAGGAAAGTAAAGGATTTAATGCTGCCGCCGACACATTGGTTAGCCCGGATATGTGGATTGTTCCTCCTGATTTTTGGTTGTTAAGCATGGGGTCCAACTTAAATAAAACCAATGGAGATTGGTACGAAGCCGAGTCATTTATCTCATACTTAGCAAGGCTTAACTATGCTTATGCCGACAAATATCTGGTTTCGGCCACCTTCCGTGCTGATGGTTCATCCAAATTTTCGCCCAATATGCGATGGGGATATTTCCCATCTATCGGTTTGGGTTGGGTTGTAACCGAAGAAGAATTTATGAAAAACCTGAGCAGTAATATAGACTATATAAAAATCAAAGCATCGTGGGGTAAATTAGGCAACGATAAAATTGGAAATTACCTGTGGTTCCCTACGATCAATCCCAAAGGCCAACAGGTGGTTGTGGACGGGAAAACCTATTACATACCAACAGTTAGCAATTTAGTTGACGAGAATATCCATTGGGAGGTGGTAACAGGTTTGGATGCCGGTTTCGAAAGCCGGTTTTTTAAGAATCGTTTATCGCTCGAACTTGGATATTATACCAAAACAACCAGCGACCTGCTGGCTTATGTTGCGCCACCGATATCAGTTGGGGCCGGATATGCCATTACGAATGCCGGAGAGATACGAAACCGTGGAGTTGAATATATCCTTTCGTGGCGCGATAAAATTGGTGATTTCAGATATGGGATCAGTACCAACGGTGCAACACTGAAAAATAAAGTGCTTTCCCTGGGGAATGATAATTCGGATATTGTTACCGGAAAGTACCACCGAACATCTGTCGGTCATTCTGTCGGTGCAATTTACGGCTATGTTCAGGATGGGATTTTCCAAAATCAGGAAGAAATAAATAACTATTATCCAGCTTCATGGACTTCCAAACCAGGCGATATCCGATATAAGGACCTGGATGGAGATAAAAAAATTACAAACAAGGACAGGGGATTCATCGGAAGCAGCATCCCCACATTTACCTACGGATTAAGCCTGAACGGGAGCTACAAAAATTTTGATCTGAACATAGATTTCAATGGAGGATATGGGAATCAAATCATTAACACGAAGAAATTACCCACCTATGCGCAATTTAATTTTCACACTACAGCACTCAATCGCTGGCATGGAGAAGGAACTTCAAATGTTGAGCCTGCATTGAATACCTCACGCGGCAACAATTTTGAACCCTCGACCAACTTGCTCGAAAGTGGCGCATACTTCCGTATCCGGTCCATTCAGGTTGGCTACAACCTACCTGAAAATCTGGCGAAATTACTGGGAAGCCAAAAGTTCCGGGTATTTGTGAATGCCCAAAACCCAATCACGTTCAAAAACAACAGTGGCTATACGCCTGAAATTGGTGGTGGTATTCTCGATGGAGGCATTGACAGTGGTGGTACCTACCCACTTCCTTCGGTTTACACAGCAGGTTTAGCAGTTAACTTTTAATTCAGGATATTATGAAAAAGATACTATTACTTTTCGCCATAGTGCTTATTGGCACAGCTTGCTCAGAGGATTTTTTGGACCGCTACCCAAAGGGACGCTGGCATCACGGAAACTATACTCCTGATAATACACTGGACAAAGGAATACTGGTTGAAGCTAAATTAGCCCAAGCTTATGGGACCCTTCGGGGTTGGCCATTCTGCTGGGCCAACTTTGGAATGAATAATTACACGACTCCTGATGTGGAAAAAGGCAGCACTCCCAGCGACGGGGGCGATATTACCCAATTCAAATCATTAAGCTTCACAGCAAGCAATGCCCCAATAGCAGATTATTACAGCGCTTGTTACAATAGCATATTTCTTACCAATGAAGCTTTGGCGCTAATAAGTGCATTGGAGGATGCTGAAGCAGTGAAAAACACCTACCTGGCAGAAGCCTTGTTTCTGCGTTCGGTGATGTATTATCGGTTAACACAGGCATTTGGAGGAGTACCATTTGTTGATAAAGTTTTAGGACAGAATGAAAAAACACCTGCCCGATCAACACGCGTAGAAATTTGGCAAAAAATTGAGCGCGATCTGAAAGTTGCAATACCATTCCTCCCAACGCGAAAAGCACTATTGACAAGCGATAACGAAGGTCGGGCAACTCAAAATGCGGCTCGGGCTATTTTGGCAAAAGTGTACCTGTATCAAAAAAATTGGTCGGCTTCATTAGACCTTACTACAGCCATAATTGCATCAGGCGACAACAGTTTAAATACACCTTATGACCAGATATTTACTGAAGCCACCGAATATGGCGACGAATCGGTATTTGAAGTCTATGCCGATGAAAAACCGGTAGAACAAATCTATATGGGCAGTCAGTTTGCTCAGATTCAAGGTATTCGTGGTATTCCGAATTTAGGTTGGGGATTCAATGCACCCAGCCAGATATTGATGGATGCTTACGAAGCAGGTGATCCGCGTAAAGCTGCATCAGTTATTGCAGATGGCGATGTTTTGGATGGTAAAAAAGTAAGGGCTGATGCCGCCGGATATAAATTCTTCAATAAAAAAGCCTATACAAAAGCTTCGGAAAGGGGCTTGTACGGCCGTCCGGCAGAGGCTCAGGGGACATGGGTAAATATCCGGGTTATTCGCTATGCTGATGTAGTGCTGATGCATGCCGAAGCTGCCTGTGAATTGGGAAATGCAAACGAAGCGCTGGCCAAACTGGAAATGATTCGTTCACGTGCCCGTGGCGCTGACAATGCCCTGCTGCCTAAAATAACAACCACCGACATTGGGGAACTTAGGGCAAAAATTCATCAGGAACGACGGATAGAACTCGCTATGGAGTGGGAACGCTTTTACGACCTGATACGCTGGGGTGAGGCAAAAAGTGTAATTCCAAATTTTGTAACTGGCAAACACGAACTGTTCCCGATTCCTCAAACCGAAATTGATAAATCGGAAGGGATACTGACTCAAAATCCGGGGTATTAAGGTGCAGCCCCCTCTCCCGTTCAGCAAAAATAGGGAACAGGAAGGGTATTATTATAAATTGTATGATTACCTCATTTTTGTTACTCACCCCAAATCCCCGAGTGCTCGGGGGCTTCTCCCCTCTCTACTCGTAGAGAGGGGGTGGGTAAGCGAAGCGCACCCGGGGTGAGTCAGTTTAAAATATCTAATAAACCGAAATCCGATTTTCAGGTTATGAAACGAGCTCTTTCAATAATATTAGTTGCATTCACACTTTTAGCCTGTCGCGAAGATCCGCTTCCCACCATTGTTGTTGAGAAGAACGATGATACTTATACGCCTTCAAAAGTACAACCCGTACTGGAAGAATGGCAGCATAAAACCTTCAATTATTTTTACGATGGAGCGAGTGCGGAAACCGGATTGGCTTTGGAAGGAAATGATCGCGGAGCGGTTGTCACCATTGGAGGAACAGGATTTGGGCTGATGGCAATTATTGTGGGTTCCGAACGGGGTTGGATTACCCGCCAAATGGCAGCCGAACGAACACTGAAAATAATACGGTTTTTAGGGAAAGCCGAACGCTTTAAGGGCATGTGGTCGCATTGGTACAATCCGGATGGAACTGCTCATCCTTTTGGCGATCAGGTAAAAACTGGTGATGTTATCGAGAGCGGTTTTTTGGCAGCCGGACTACTCACTGCTTCCGAATATTACACCTCCAATTCGACAACTGAATCAGAAATTCGTGATTCCATCCAGTCATTTTGGAACAGTATGGATTGGCGGTTTTATGCCAGATCGGGCAATGCTATGCAATGGCTGTGGTATTCGCAAAGCAATCGTTTGACTATGGATATCAAAGGATGGAATGAGGGTTGGATTGCCTACATTCTGGCTTTGGCTGCTCCGGATCCTCACAATATCCCGGAAGATGTTTATGCCCGGGGCTGGCAAAGCAACGGTGGAATTTTTCACCCAAACCGGGCATTCTACGGATATGAACTCCCTTTAGGAGAAAATAAAGGTGGCCCTATGTTTTTTGCCCATTACTCCTTTTTAGGTTTAAACCCTCAAATGATCGAGGACAAATATGCCAACTACTGGAAGCAAAATGTGGCTCATACGATGATTAATCGTCACTATTGTCTAAAAGAAGCTCCCTCCACTTATAAATATGATGAACTTAATTGGGGGCTAACTGCCTGTTACGGAGGTAAACCACCGTGGAATTACTCTGCCCGATCGCCTTTGAACGACGATGGTGTAATTGCACCAACTGCCGCCCTGGCTTCATTTCCTTACACACCTTTTTACAGTACTCAGGTGCTTCTGAATCTCGCAAACATGCCACTGGCCCAGGGATCTTTCGGATTTGCTGATGCTTATTGCCTCAGCACAAATACTTCAGAAAAAAAGCATCTGGCCATTGACCAGGGACCAATTGTAGTGATGATTGAAAATTACCGGTCGGGGCTAATCTGGAAGCTGATGATGAAAAATGAGCATGTAAAACTAGGCTTGAAGCTTGCTGGCGTAAAAGATAAACCATCTTATAAACAAGGATTTCATTTGGCCATAATCAACACTCTTACCGGCGAATTTGACCTGATGCGCCATCCTGACCGCAAATTCTTTGAACTTGATTACTTCATGGAAAGTGCTGGTAATGTAAAATTTACTGTAACCAGTAAAGTGCAGAACAAATTAGTTCTTGAAAAAACAGTCCCCGGTAATGTTGGGGAAAATGTTTTTGAATTCGACAGCAAGGAAATTATCAACGGGAAACCGTACACTATAAGTATGACTACCCCTGACGGGAAACTATACACACTTCAAACAAGATTAAGATAGTTTATTTTATTAACACTTTAATTAACACGACTATGAAAGCAATGATCTCTACTTTTTGTTTGGTATTATTTTCACTGGGTATTTTATGGGCTCAGGAAAATATAGTTTTGGACGACTTTGAAAGTGGTACGGTAGGTTTTACCACCGAGGTACATGTAAATCCGGCCTCCAGCTTTGACATTGCGGTGGTGGATAATCCTGTTAAAGCAGGTATCAATCTCAGTAATAAAGTTTGGGAATGGAAACGCCACAATACCGGCGATAACCAGAACTGGGCCGGGTTTTGGGCTTCTTTAAAAAATGAAGTTCCTGAAGGGTATTCCCGCATTGAGGTTAAATACTTACGTAAAAATGCAACCTCACAACTTCGGATCAAATGCGAAGGCACTGTTACAAAAGAATTTAACGCGGTTGCCCCGGCTTCGAAAACAAACGAATGGGAAACCATGGTATTCGACCTGACTGCAAATGGGATAAAGAACATCAAGGTATTGGCCTTGTTCCCCGATTACTATACACCGATTGATCCTGCAGCGGTAGTTTATATTGACGATATTAAAGTTATTTACGAAAAGATTGTACTTCCAATCATTAGTTCGCTCACCCTTTTCAGCAACAGTACAAGCGACCGTTTTCACGACCAAAGCTGGGTAAACAAAACAGCTCCAAGCACAGTGGTTGCGGTACATTGGGATCCTGCTTCCGCTGAACCCGGCGATAAACTGCCATGTGTTACTACACCAGTAAAAGCTGGCGCCAATGCACTGAAACTTCAGTGGAAATCTGTTGAAGGTGGTGCATGGATGGCCTTGGTAGCCGCGGTAGGTTGGACATCATTTGACTTGACAAAGATGAAAGAACTCAAATTTTGGGTCAACTCTCCCGTTGCATTGGCTAAAACAACATTGCCAAAGTTCTTCTTCGAATCGCACAGCGGTACTCCGAATAAAACCGGAAAGCTGCTTTTGGGAAGCTATGTCACAGCCGATTTGGCTGCCAATACATGGACAGAAGTAATTATTCCACTTGCCGACCTTTGGGCTGCCGATGCAACATTTACAGCGAAAAATGTGGTGAAAGGTATCTTCTTTGAACAAAACTCGGCCGATAATGTAGAGCACATCCTTTATTTAGACGAGTTTAAGTTCAATAATACCAACATTGTAGTGGACGACTTTGAAAGTGGAACAGTTAGTTTTACTACTGAAATACACGGAAATCCACCTGCTCATTTTGATTACGCTGTAGTGGATAATCCTTATAAAACGGGTATCAACACCAGCAATAAAGTCTGGGAATGGAAACGCTACGATGCCGGAACTGAGAACAAAACATGGGCAGGTTTTTGGGCTGTTTTAAAAAATGAAGTCCCTTCGGGTTACCACAGGATTGAAGTTAAATTCCTGCGAAAAAATGCTACTTCACAATTACGCATTAAATGTGAGGGAGCAATTACAAAAGAATTTAATGCGATAACCCCGGCATCGAAAACCAATGTTTGGGAAACCATGGTATTCGATCTGACTGCAAATGGGATCAAAAACATCAAAGTTTTGGCAATGTTTCCCGATTACTATGAACCAATTGATGTTGCAGCAATCTCCTATATTGATGATATTACCGTGATCTTCGATGAGACTGTAGTTCCACCTCCACCACCAACATCGCTTACATTATTTGATAACAGTGCCAGCGACCGTTTCCACGATCAAAGCTGGGTGAATCAAACCGCTCCAAGTACGGTGGTTACAGAACATTGGGAAGCAGCAGGAAGAACTGATGGTGATAAACTACCCGTTGTAACAACGCCTGTTAAAGCTGGGACCAATGCTTTGAAACTTCAATGGAAATCAACTGATACTGGAGGCTGGATGGCCTTAGTTGCTTCAGTGGGTTGGAAAGCATTCGACTTAACAACCATGAAACAGCTCAAATTCTGGGTTTATTCGCCTGTGGTGTTGGCTAAAACAGCACTGCCAAAGTTCTTTTTTGAGTCACACAGCGGGAACCCAAATAAATCGGGGAAACTGCCACTGGCAAATTACCTGCCTAATGGTTTAGTGGCCAATACCTGGACTGAAGTGAGCGTGCCTCTTGCTGATGTCTGGGCTGCTGATGCAACCTTTGTGGCAAAAGACGTAGTGAAAGGCGTGTTCTTTGAGCAAAATACTGCCGATAATGTAAGTCACACCTTGTATCTCGACGAGTTTACATTCACAAGTTCGCCAACCGGCCTCGACATTCGGATTGAAGACAAGAATATTAACGCCTATTATACCCATGGAGAAATACATATTTCAAACTATTCAGGCTATGTTCGCGTATTCGATTTGGTTGGCAGGAACGTTGCCGAAGGGGCAGCCTTTGATGGCAAGCTCAGTGTTAACCTGACAAAAGGCATCTATATTGTAAATACGAACCTGGGTAATACTAAAATTGTGCTTCAATAACATCTAGTCTTAGTTCTCAGGGTTACTAATTTGGCGAAAAGGATGGTTGGGTTCGCTCAACTATCCTTTTGTAACTTTGAAACCTGAAATTGAAGTTGGTTAATCTTAAATAAGTACCCGGTATTTACCTAAGAAAGCGACTGAGACTGCGCCGTGAACTCAGTCAAACTCATGCCGAAGACTATCCTTTGCCGTCAGCTTCAACTGACGGACAGATTTAAAGCGCACTTTTGGCTTTAGCCACAGTTTATTGGGCTAAAGCCCCGGTCTTGTATCTTTCTTTTACCCGTTGACTTCAGTCAACGGCAAAGGATAACATTTCATTACATAGTTTTGAACACACTAAGACGGAAATTCATAAATTGTTTTTATTCCTGATCCCATGAACAATAAACTATTGTTACACTCAATTTGGCCCCTTTTCATGCTAATGGTTTTCTATTCCTGCGGAAGCGCCATAGTCAAAACCAAAAAAGACGTTGCACCAGCAACTCGTCTTTCTGATGATCAATTACTCGATTCTATTCAATACCGCACCTTCCAGTATTTTTGGGAAGGCGCCGAACCAACTTCAGGAATGGCTTGCGAACGAATTCATACCGATGGTGTTTATCCTGAAAATGATAAAAGCGTGGTGACTTCCGGAGGTTCGGGATTTGGAGTAATGGCCATTTTGGTTGGGATGGAGCGTAGTTTCATTACCCGTGAAGCTGGTGTTGAACGCCTCACCAAAATCGCCGGATTTCTTGAAAAGGCCGATCGTTTTCATGGCGCCTGGCCGCACTGGATGTTTGGGGAAACCGGCAAGGTAAAACCTTTCGGAGGTAAAGATAACGGAGGCGACATTGTTGAAACAGCCTACCTTGTTCAGGGTTTAATTTGCGTGAAGAATTACCTGAAACAGGATGTTCCGGCGGAAAAAGCATTGACCGAAAAAATTGCCAAACTATGCAATGAAGTGGAATGGAGCTGGTATCAGAATGGCAAACCCGCTCTGTATTGGCACTGGTCGCCAACTTACAACTGGGAAATGAACTTTGCCATCGAAGGTTATAACGAATGTTTGATTGCGTATGTGTTGGGGGCCAGTTCTCCAACTTATCCGCTCTCTCCTGAAGCTTACCACAAATGCTGGGCACGCAACGGAGGCATCAATGGCGAAACAACCAAATATGGTTATACCCTGAAGTTGAAACACAATGGCGCTGCCGAATATGGCGGTCCGCTGTTTTGGGCGCATTATTCTTATGTGGGGCTCGATCCGCGTAACCTGAAAGACAAGTACGCCAGCTACTGGGAAGAAAACCGCAACCAGGTTCTGATCAACTATGAGTACTGTGTCGAAAACCCGAAGAAATTTAAAGGTTACAGTACCGATTGCTGGGGGCTAACAGCCAGTTATTCGGTGAAAGGTTACGATGCGCATATGCCGTCGAACGACAAAGGTGTGATTTCGCCAACTGCTGCACTTTCGTCATTTCCGTATTCTCCGGAAGAAAGTATGCGTGCAGCCCGCTATTTCTATGATAAGATGGGCGATAAACTCTGGGGATCTTATGGCTTCTACGATGCCTTCAGCGAAACCGAAAACTGGTTCCCGCCGCATTACCTGGCCATTGACCAGGGACCAATTGTGGTCATGATCGAAAATTACCGTTCTCAATTGCTTTGGAAACTTTTTATGAAGGATAAAGATGTTCAGAACGGTTTGACAAAGCTTGGATTTACATTTGGAAAATGAATTGTTACGGGTTAGGGGATATGCGTTGCAGGTAATAACTCGAAACCCGGAACTCGAAACCCGGAACATTTTCATTGAAAAAATTCGTAACTCATGACGCGTAAATCGAAACAAACCTTCATATTTGCATCCACCACAAGGCTACAAACATGATTAAAACCATACACATGAAAAAATTACAAAGCTTGTTTATTATGATTGCGCTATTCGTATCTCTATTCGTTTCGTGCAATCAGAAACAGACTTCCGGCGGAGATCAGCAGATGAACGCTTTTATCAATGACCTGATGGGCAAAATGACACTTGATGAAAAGTTAGGTCAACTGAACCTGCCCGCATCAGGCGACATCATTACCGGAGCCGGAAGCAATAATAACATCGTTGACAAAATCAAGGAAGGCAAAGTTGGAGGACTTTTCAACATCAAATCAGCTGAAAAAATACATGCTGTGCAGCAAATCGCAGTAGAACAAAGCCGCCTGAAAATTCCTTTGATTTTCGGGATGGACGTGATTCACGGTTACCAGACCGTTTTCCCGATTCCGCTGGGAATGTCGTGCAGTTGGGACATGGCTCTGATTGAAAAAAGCGCCCGGATTGCTGCTCAGGAAGCCAGCGCTGACGGTATTTGCTGGACGTTTTCCCCGATGGTTGACATTGCCCGTGACCCGCGCTGGGGCCGTTTTTCCGAAGGTTCAGGAGAAGATACTTATCTCGGCTCACAAATTGCCCGAGCCATGGTGAAAGGTTATCAGGGCGATGATCTGCGGAAGAACAATACCATCATGGCCTGTGTCAAACATTTTGCCTTGTATGGAGCTGCCGAAGCAGGTCGAGATTATAATACCACCGACATGAGCCGCATACGCATGTACAACGAATATCTGCCTCCGTACAAAGCTGCCCTTGATGCCGGCGCCGGCAGCATTATGGCCTCATTCAACGAAATTGACGGCATTCCGGCCACAGGTAATAAATGGCTGTTGACCGATCTTTTGCGTAAAGATTGGGGTTTCAACGGATTTGTGGTGACCGATTATACCGGTATTCTGGAAATGGTTGATCACGGTATGGGTAACCTGAAAGAAGTTTCGGCACTTGCCCTAAAAGCCGGTGTTGATATGGACATGGTAGCCGACGGATTTCTGGGGACACTGAAACAATCGCTCAACGAAGGGAAAGTAACCCAGCAGGAAATTGATCAGGCTTGCCGGAGGATTCTGGAAGCCAAATATCAACTCGGACTTTTTGAAGATCCATACCGCTATTGCGATGTCAACCGTGCCAAAAGCGAAGTTTTTACTCCCGAAAATCGACAGGTTGCCCGCGAAATTGCTGTCCAGACTTTTGTTTTGCTGAAAAATGACAATCAAGTTTTGCCACTTCAGGATAAAAAAACGATTGCTCTAGTTGGTCCGTTGGCCGACAATCGCGAGAATATGCCCGGAACCTGGAGTGTAGCCGGTGATTTTGGGAAATCGGTTTCGTTACTCGATGGATTAAAGAATGCCCTCGGCGATGAAGCAAGCATCCTGTATGCAATGGGGACCAACGTGGTGAGCGATCCGGAACTCGATGCACGCATCAGTATTTTTGGGAAACCAACTAAATGGGATAACCGTTCGCAGAAAGAAATGGTAGCCGAAGCGGTGGCCGCAGCCCGAAAATCGGATGTAGTAATCGCAGCAGTTGGCGAATCGGCCGAAATGAGTGGCGAGGCTTCGAGCCGTTCAAATATTGATCTTCCGGAGAATCAGAAAGAACTGCTGGCTGCCTTGCTTGCAACCGGCAAACCTGTCGTGATGGTGCTGTTTACCGGACGTCCGTTAACCATCAGTTGGGAAAAAGCCAATGTACCGGCAATTCTGAATGTGTGGTTTGCCGGTACTGAAGCCGGAAATGCGATTGCCGACGTCTTGCTCGGAAAAGTCAATCCATCCGGAAAACTGAGTGCAACTTTCCCTCAGAATGTTGGACAAATTCCGCTTTATTACAATCACAAAAACACCGGACGTCCGTTGGCTGAAGGTAAATGGTTCTCTAAGTTCCGCTCCAATTATCTCGATGTTTCAAACGATCCCTTGTTCCCGTTTGGATTTGGATTGAGCTACACCTCCTTCGATTATAAAAACCTGAAACTATCAAATCCGGAATTAACGATCAATGGCGAGTTGAAAGTTTCGGTTGACCTGACCAACTCCGGAAATTACGACGGCGCCGAAGTGGTTCAATTGTACATCCGCGATATGGTTGGCAGTGTAACCCGTCCGGTGAAGGAACTGAAAGGTTTTCAGAAGATATTCCTGAAAAAAGGCGAAACCCGCACTGTTGAATTCGCTCTGACTGAAAAAGATCTGAAATTCTACAACAGCGAACTGAAACTGGTCAGCGAACCAGGCGATTTTAAAGTATTTGTTGGAACCAGTTCAGCTAATACGCTCGAAGCAGGGTTTGTGCTGAAATAATAGCCCCATCCCCAACCCTTCCCCAAAAAGGGAAGGGAGTTTCGGCAGTGAAAACTCAGAAAAGAGAATCAGGAAAAGAGAATACTTTCTGAGCATGTAGGTTCTATAGTCCCCCGTTTGGGGGATTTAGGGGGCTGTCTAAACATTTAAATATTAACCATGAAAAATCTGCTTTTCCCCCTTTTCTTTTTCCTTTTTTCTATTTCCTATCAGGCCAAAGCCCAGGAGTCCGAAGACAGCGTTATCATAATGAAAGGCCAGGTGAGCGATTATACTATCACCTTGAAAAAGAAAAAATTCCGCACCGGGCAAATTACCGGCCCCGACGGCAAATCACTGGAAGGGGCGACGGTCATGTATCAATACAGTCCGGCGCATGATAATTCTGATGCCAATGGCATGTACCGCATCGCTGATTACGGCGACACGATTATGGTGGTTTATTACCCCGGAATGGAAATGACCAGCGTGAATGTGAAACGAATGGGAAGTAAGGTGGACATCAAACTGAATTCACTGAAAGCAACTTCAGTAAAAACAGAAAAGGCAAGGGCAACCGAATGGTTCGATCCGAAAAACGATCACCCGAAAACCTTTTGCAACCCAGTTAACATCAGCTATAATTTCGAGCCATTCAATAACAATGTAAAAGCGAATGGCTCGTTTCGATCTTCGGCCGACCCGATTCTGGTGAACTACAAAGGCGAATATTTCCTGTTCTCAACCAATCAGGGTGGGTTTCATTATTCGAAAGATTTAAGTCATTGGGAATTTGTCTATGCCAGTTTCCAGCGCACCCCAACCGACGACGACCAGTGCGCACCTTCCGCTTTTGTAAGCGGCGACACGCTTTTTTATGTGGGGTCAACTTACCGAGGATTGCCTGTTTGGTACAGCACCGATCCGAAAAGCGGACGCTTCAAACGGAAAATCGAATCGGTTGCCCTACCCTTCTGGGATCCGGGATTTTTCCTCGACGACGACAACCGCTTGTACATGTATTACGGATCGAGCAACGAGTTTCCGTTGAAAGCCGTTGAACTGAACCGCAGCGACTTTTACCCCAAAAGCAAAATTACCGATGTGATGATGCTACGGCCCAACGAACACGGATGGGAACGCTTTGGCATGAACAATGACGATAGTACCACGCTGGCGCCTTTTACCGAAGGGGCTTTCATGAATAAGCATAAAGGAAAATACTATTTTCAGTACGGAGCGCCCGGAACCGAATTCAAGGTTTATGCCGACGGCGTTTACGTGGCAGACAACCCGCTGGGGCCGTTCAGTTACCAGAAACATAATCCGGTGTCGTACAAGCCTGGCGGCTTTGTGCAAGGTGCCGGTCATGGCGGAACATTTCAGGATAACTACGGAAACTACTGGCATGTGGCCACCTGCATGTTGTCGCTCAAATACAAATTCGAACGGCGCATTGGCATTTACCCGGCTGGTTTCGACGAGGATGGAACCATGTATGTTTCGACAGGCTACGGCGACTACCCTTGCCTGAACCCGACCAAAGCCACCGACCACCGAAGTGGAACATTCTCCGGATGGATGCTCCTTTCGTACCAAAAACCGATAACCGTTTCTTCTACGGATGGCGACCTGATTGCCAAAAATGCTTCGGACGAAAACATGCGCACCTACTGGGCAGCTAAAAACGGCAATCCCGGCGAATGGCTGCAAATGGATTTGGGCGGCGTGAAAGAAGTTCATGCGATACAGATCAATTACTACGAGCACAACGCTTTCCAGCACAACAAGGCGATGGATTTATACCACCAGTACCGCATTTACCAATCGGTTGATGCCCAAAGCTGGAAGTTGTTAATTGATAAAAGCGACAACGACCGCGATGTGCCACACGACTACGTGGAACTGCAAAAACCGATAAATACCCGTTTCCTGAAGATTGAAAACATACACATGCCCACCGGTTCTTTTGCAATCAGCGATTTCCGCGTATTTGGTTTGGCCAAAGGCGAAAAACCTGAAGAAGTTCGCAACTTTAAAGTTGACCACTCATCGGCTGACTCTCGTAATGCAATGATTAGCTGGAATCAATCGAAACGCGCTTATGGCTACAACATTTGGTACGGCGTTGCACCTGGTAAACGGTACAACTGCATCACCGTAAATGGTGAAACGAACTACAATTTCCGAGGACTGGACAAAGGTACAACTTACTTTTTTTCGATTGAAGCGCTGGGCGAGAGTGGGCGATCGGTGATGGGTGGAGTGGTGGAGGTGAAATAAAGTGGTTTCGAAAGTAAGGTTCTGTATTTCTTATGTAACTACTTTTTTTATGACCAATGCTGTTTCGTCCGAAAATAGGATAAAGCCTTGTTCTGCGATTTTGTGCGGACGACTATCATCATCTATTTCTTCTTTCTATAAATATTTTGCTCCTCTGGATCAGGAACCAATCAGACGTTTCATTTGGTCAGGACGAATAAGTGCTTTCACGTGAAATGAAGGATTTCAATTTCACAACTTCAGACCAAATACATGTTTAACAGTAAACCTACGGGAATGTCGAACTAGCTAATATTTCCGTATTTTTGTCCTCATCCGAATCAAAAAATAATCATGACCCAATCAGGAATCATCATACAAGCCCGAACCGGATCGACCCGGATGCCGGAAAAGGTTATCCTGCCATTCTACCAAGGACAGTCGATTCTCGATTTACTGCTCGAAAAAGCTAAGAAAACCGAAGTTCAGGCAGTGCTGGCTACCACCGTCAGTCCTTCAGACGACCGCATTTGTCAATTGGCAGAAAAACATGAGGTTCCGGTTTTCAGAGGTTCGGAAAACGATGTGCTCGACCGTTTTATTCAGGCTGCGCGGCAAAATGGCTTCAGCAAAATAATCCGGATTTGTGCCGATAATCCGTTTCTGGATTTTGCCGGGTTGCAGACTTTAATTACAGAATTTGAAAAGTGTGACGCAGATTATCTGGGGTTTCAACTGGCCGGTAACAAGCCATCCATTCTCACCCACTTCGGGTTTTGGGCTGAAGCCGTAAGATTCGATGCACTTGAAAAAGCCCGGCAACTGACGTCTGAAAAATTGTACCACGAGCATGTTACCAATTTCATTTACGGCAATCCTTCGTTGTTCAAGGTACATTTTATCCCGGCCAATCCGGTGGTTTTTATGCGCACCGATATCCGTATGACATTGGATACGCCTGAAGATTTTGAAATTCAGCAAAAAATATTTGCTGCAATGACCATGGAAAACCCTAATTTTGCTATTCGTGACATCATCAAATGGCTCGACAACCATCCTGAAATTCTGGAAAAGATGAAAACCGAAATACTTAGGAATCAAAAATAAGAATCCCATAATGCGTCTCTTATCTGGCAAGGTGCTGACTAACATCATTTTGCCAAATATTAAATTGAATAAAATACTAAATATTAAAGATGTCAGAATCAACCTATATCATTGGCGAAATCGGACAAAACCACAATGGCGAAGTTGAAATTGCCAAAAAACTGATCGATGTAGTCACCCAACCCGTGATAGACAAGCTGTTTGGCCAGAAACTGAAGCCGATGGACGCGGTAAAAATGACGCGCCGCGATTTGAGTGAAGAGCTTTCGGCATCCGAAATGTTCCGTCCCTACGACAATCCGAATTCCTTCGGAAAAACGTATGGCGAGCATCGGGCGTTTCTGGAACTAAACGACGAACAGCATTTTGAAGTATTTCGCTATGCAAAATCGAAAGGGCTCGAATTTGTTGAAACACTTTGCGCCAAAGGCTGCCTTTCGATGTTGCGCCTGTTTGCGCCCGACCGCCTGAAAGTAGCTTCGCGTGACCTGACCAACCTGCCTCTTCTGGAAGCCATGGCCGAAACAAAAATCCCCATCATTCTTTCCACCGGAATGACCGGCAAAAAGGAGTTGGACGACGCGCTCGGAATCATCACAAAATACCATTCCAACATCAGCATTCTGCACTGCTTGTCGCAATATCCATCCGAATATCAGAATATCAATTTATTGACTATTCAATATCTGAAAGAACAATATCCGCAATTCACAGTCGGCTATTCCGATCATTCCATCGGGATTTTAATGCCTGCCGTTGCTGTAGGAATGGGCGCCGAGATCATCGAAAAGCACATTACGCTCGACCGTAATATGAAAGGCACAGACCACCGCGGATCGCTCGAACCGGAAGGAATCTGGCGAATGATGCGCGACATTAGAAATACCGAATTTGCCATTGGCGAAAAAGCAATTTTTGTAAGCGACAAAGTTCTGGCAACACGCGTAAAGCTTGAACGTTCAGTTGCCACTTTGCGTACGATTGCCGCCGGTGAAGTGATAACTGAAAACGATTTGCACTTGCTAAGTCCCGGAGACGGCTACAAATGGGCCGAGAAAGATAAAGTTGCCGGCAAAAAAGCGCTGGTTGACATCCCTGCAAACGAAATTATTTATCCTGAAATGCTNNTAAAAAAATTCAATACTTCCGATAGTGCAGGAGTTGTTTTTCTGCAACTGCTCGATATTCCGCTCGGAATTATTACCGGCGAAAACACAAAAATTGTGTGGCGACGTGCCGAAAAACTGAAAATCAATCACCTGTTTATCGGGGTAAAGAATAAGCTTGAAGTTGCCAAAAAACTTTGCGACGAATTACATATTTCGCTTCAGGAAGTAGCTTATATCGGCGACGATTTAAATGATGCCATGTTACTTCAGGCAGTCGGATTCAGCGCGATACCCGCAAACGCGCCTGCCTATATGGAGAAATACGCCAATATTCGCCTGGCAAAAAAAGGCGGAGACGGAGCATTCCGTGAATTCGTTGAACTTATACTTCAAAAAGAAAACCTGCTCGAAACGGCAATTCAGGAATACCTGAAAACAACCCTTCAGAACTAACCAATCGCTCAATTATCCTGAAAAATACTTATCCTGATGGCGAAAACAAAAACCAGCTTCTTCTGTCAAAATTGCGGNNCGCAGTCGCCCAAATGGGTAGGAAAATGCAATTCGTGTGGCGAGTGGAACTCGTTTGTCGAAGAAATTGTGGAGCGCGAAAGTTCGAAGACGGCTTCTTTTCTGACAGGAACCGGAAATCAGCCCAGGCTTTTACACGAAGTTTCATCCGAGAATACCGAACGAATTGATACCTGCAACCAGGAACTCAACCGCGTGCTGGGTGGCGGACTGGTTCCCGGATCGATGGTGCTGATTGGCGGAGAGCCCGGAATTGGAAAATCGACACTGGTTTTGCAGCTCGCTCTCGACCTGAAAAGCAAAAAAATACTATACGTTTCGGGCGAAGAAAGCATTCAGCAAATAAAAATACGCGCACAGCGGCTCCAGAAAGAAAATCCAGGTTGTTACTTTTTAAGTGAAACTTCGCTCGAACATATTCTGGCCCAAAGTAAACAGATGGCTCCAGAATTGCTGATCATCGACTCCATCCAAACCGTTTCGACCGAGCAGATTGAATCATCTCCGGGTTCCGTCGGGCAGATTCGCGAATGCACCCACGGCATTCTGAAATACGCCAAAGAATTCAATGTTCCGGTGATCCTGATCGGGCATATCACCAAAGAAGGCAGCCT
>DMSQ01000093.1 GCA_003457135.1 Prolixibacteraceae bacterium | reverse complement strand
TGAAAAATGGTTGTTCCATGATTGTTGATCCTTTTGGGGATGTGATTGCCGAGTGCCGTTCGTTTGAAGATAGTTTCGTAACGGCTATTTTTACTCCTGAAAAACTTACCCAGGCGGGTGGACACCGGTATATTCGGGCAAGAAGGCCCGAATTATACAGAGACATTATCGGACAGCAGCACAAGTCGGAACAAACGGTTGTTTGGATGGATTCGGCAACGGAATAATACAACAAAGAAAGTTCGTCATTGGTAGGAACGAAGCAATNNTAAATCAATGGATTGCTTCACTTCGTTCGCAATGACGACACTAACTAAACGACATTGAGTTGTAAATTCTGAGAATCGTTTTGATTATCGGATAATCCGCAGATATTTTAGAAATTTGTCGGTCATCAGGTTCAGGGCATCCGAGATGCGGAAAGCATTACTCAAACTAATAAACACCACACTAATTGCCGAACAACGGACAATCAGGTCAATCAGAAAATGATACGGCAATACCGGAATTATTTTCCCAACGGCAAAAGCCACCATTCCTATGGCCAGGCATTTGAGGTGGGTCAACCTGTAAGGAAACAATTTCATGTTCCAATTGAGGTACAGAACCCGCATGAACGAGGCCAGCGACAGCGACAATAACGAGCCCAGTGCTGCGCCGTTCATTCCATATATTGGAATAAAAATCATGTAAAAAATAATGGTTAAAATCACCAGAACACCCAGCGAATAGGTTTGTATTTTGTATTTGTGCGAGGTGCTGATAATTTGAACGCTTACCCCGGTTGAAGCCACAATCAGGTTCGCCAGCGAAATCAGGATAATGACCCATTCGCCGCCACCGTATTCAGGAGGCAAAATGGTGAAAATGTTGTGCAGGTTGGTAACCAGCAGGATAAAGAGCAACAATCCGGCAAAAAGCTGGTTGATGCTGCTTTTGTAATAAATATCATCAATTTTTTTTAGGTCATTTTCTTTCCAGGCATCAGCGATAATGGTGGAAGAAATTTTCCCAAGCGCACGGTTTGGGATCAGAATGATGGAGCCAAAGAAAAAGCTGATGGAATAAACTCCGGTCATGGAAAGGTTGTAGTATTCGTTCAGAAGGATTTTATCAACGCTGGTCAATGCTACACTGCTTAGTCCGCCAATGATGCCGTAAACAGCAAGGCTGATCATTTCTTTCCGTAGCGGGGCCTTAATAAAATCAAACCTGGGTTGCAGGTTGAACTGTTTCCGGTAAATAAGCAGGCCAGCCAGGTAAACTGCCGGAAAACTCAGAATAACCACGTACCCAAAAACATATTGGGTAAAATTAATCCAGTGCAGGAAAAAGGCAATCAGTAAAAACAGGTTTCCCACACGGTACAGCAAATCACTCAGGAAGGTCCCGGTAGTGGCATCGAAAAGCATTTTGTTGTATGTGTCCAGGATGAGGAAAAACATCCGGAAGAAAATGAGCGGAACCAGGTACCAGATGTATTGTACCAGCAGTGGCGATTTTTCCAGATTGCTTTCAACAATATATGGCTTCAGCACAAAGAAACTAATCAAAGCAATGGCAAAGCCAGTCATACCGACTGCTACTGAAAGAAATGCAAAGCCGTTGTGATTTTTATCTTTATCCCTGAAATAGGAAAACAGCCGTGCTGTTACATTGGTGAATCCGAGCGTTGAAAACTGTGAATAGAGAGCCGAAACGGCAACCAGTACATTGATCAGTCCAACCTGTTCATCAGACATGAGCCGGGGCATAATCAAAGCTGTGGTAAAAAACCCAACTACAACACCCAGGTACGAATACACCGAACCCCTGATCGTTTGCCTTTGAATTACGCCCATTTATTTTAGTTATTGACTTAAAAAGGTTTATTTTTGCTTCGCACGAAAATACGAATTAAAAAATTACACTAATCAATACTATGGATACAAAAAACCTCCTTCGCCAATCGGGCCCATATATCCTTGCCGTCGCTCTATTTCTGGTTATAAGCGTTATTTATTTTTCGCCTGTTCTGGAAGGAAAAAAGCTGCAAAGTTCTGATGGAACTCAGTTTAAAGGAATGGCCAAAGAAATTGTGGATTACCGCGAAGCCACCGGGAAAGAAGCGCTTTGGTCGAATAACATGTTCTCCGGAATGCCAGCCTACCTGACATCAACCATCTATTCCGGTGAGCTGATTTCGAAAATTCAGAAGTCAGTTACAGCTATTTCGCAACCGGTAATGATCCTGACCTTCAGTTTTCTGTTCTTTTTTATTCTTTGTATCCTGCTTGATATCGGTGTATGGACTGCATTTGCCGCCAGTCTGGCTTATGGTTTTATGACTTTCACTTTCGTAGTGATGGCGACCGGGCATTTGACGAAAGCACATGCACTGACTTATACTGCCTTAATTGTTGCCGGAATTTTGTTCGCATATAAGAAAAATAAAATCGGTGGAAGTTTGATCGCCGCTCTGGGCCTGAGCCTGATGCTGAGCGCCAACCACCTTCAAATGACCTATTATGCAGCCATTCTGGCGCTGATATTAGGAATTACTTATCTGATTTTTGCCATTCGCGAAAAAACGCTTCCGGATTTTGCTAAAACCTCTGCCTTTTTGCTCATTGCCGTTTTGTTAGCTGTTGGCACCAACTTTTCGCGGTTATACACCACTTACGAATATGGGAAATACTCCATGCGTGGCCAGTCGGAGTTAAGCCTGAACGATGAAAACACATCCGGCGGACTCGATAAGAATTATATCCTTGATTACAGCTACGATTTGGGCGAAGCTATGACTGCTTTTATTCCCCGTTTCAAAGGCGGAGGCATGAGCGAACCGTTAAGCGCCAGTTCCGAAACGTATCAGTTTCTGGTTAAGGCGCAGGGAGCCGGGCCGGCAAAAAAAATGGTTGAAAGTGGTCAGCCGATGTATTGGGGAAGTCAACCTATTTCGGGAGCGCCGTTTTATTTTGGCTCTGTTCTTTGTTTCCTTTTTATACTCGGGATCTTCCTCGTAAAAGGAAAAGACAAATGGTGGCTGGTTGCTGTTTTTGTAGTTTCACTGCTTTTATCGCTCGGGAAAAATTTCTCTTTTTTAACTAACCTCATGCTCGATTATTTTCCCGGATACAACAAATTCAGGGATGTTAAAAATATTATCGTCATTCAGCAATTTGCCATGGCCTTGCTTGGTGTACTGGCCATTAAAGAAGTTTATCAGCGGAAAATCAGTTCCGGCGAGTTTATGAAGGGATTGAAATATGCCTTTGGAATTACTGGTGGGCTTGCACTGGTTTTTGTAATCATTCCGGGACTTGCAGGTAGTTTCACCGGAGATACCGATGTTCAGTTACAGGCTCAGTTAAAGCGTTATGAATGGCCGCAACAGCTAATCAGCGAATACATCAGTGCATTGATATCCGACCGGAGAACGGCACTTCGAACCGATTCATTTTTTGCCTTTATATACGTTGTCCTTGCATCCGGGGCTTTATGGGCCTTCTGGAATAAAAAGCTGAAAGGGCAATATGCGGTTATATTATGGGTAGTATTGATTATTGGCGATATGTGGCCAGTGAATAAAAAGTACTTCAACAACGAAAATTTCGCTTCGCAAAAAGCAATAGCTGTACCATTCAAAGAATCAACGGTTGACAAAGAAATAAAAAAAGACAAGGACTTGTATTACCGTGTACTGAACCTCCAGAACCCGTTTGCCGATGGCCGTACTCCTTATTTTCACAAGTCTCTGGGTGGCTATCATGGCGCTAAGATGAAACGTTACAATGAATTGATCAAATACAGTATCGAGCCCGAAATGCAGACTTTAATAAGTGGTTTTAGTAAACCGGAATCGTTTGATTCATTGATGGGTTTACTGCCGGCAATCAACATGCTCAATACCAAATATTTCATTTACGATCCAGGCCAGCCGCCACTGCCAAACCCACATGCTTTGGGCAATGCCTGGCTGGTAAAAGAGGTAAAACTGGTGAACATGGCTGATGAAGAAGTGACTTCCCTGAAAAATTTTGATCCGAAAACAACAGCGATCGTCAATAGAAGCTTTGAAAAGGAACTGAATGGATATCAAACAGGTTCAGGTTCAGGCGAAATCAAACTAACCGGATACCAGCCCAATTACCTGAAATATGAAGCCACGGTGAACAGTGGCCCGCAGTTGGCTGTTTTCTCTGAAATCTATTATCCTAAAGGTTGGAAGAGCTTTGTTGACGGTAAAGAAACTGAGCATTTTCAGGTCAATTTTGTTTTGCGTGCAATGGTTATACCGGCTGGGAAACATCAGGTTGAATTTAAGTTTGAGCCCGCTTCCTATCACCTTGGCAATAAGATATCGTTAGCAAGTTCAATTCTTCTGCTTCTGGCTATTACCGGCTATTTTGTTTATGTGATCAAATTAAAAAAATAAAACCTATGGCAGGCAAAGCACAGCCTCAGAAGCTAAATAAACGGATTTTAAAATCTTATCTGACTTCAACCATCAGTATTTCCATGATTTTATTTCTGATTGGGTTATTGGGTGTGGTTTTGCTTAATGCCGAACGACTTGCCAAATATGTGCGCGAAAATATCGGGGTAACACTGGTTTTGAAAGATGATGTTTTGGAAAAAGATGTGACAGACCTGGAAGAAGCCTTGAAAGCTACCGGTTTTGTCAAGTCGGTGGAATACATTGACAAGGAAACAGCATCTGAAAGGCTGGAAAAAGAATTGGGTGAAGATTTTACCGGCTTTTTGGGATACAATCCGCTCCTGGCGTCCATAGATGTGAAACTCAATGCAGCATTTACCAATCCTGAAAGTTTGAATTTGCTTGAAAAGAAATTCCTTGAATATCCACAGGTGAAAGAAATATCATTCCAAAGGGATTTGGTGAGCATTATCAACGAAAATGTAAAAAAAATTGGGTTAATCCTGATTTTCTTTTCCGGCTTGTTGTTGTTTATTTTTTCGGCGCTCATCAACAACACCATTCGTATTTCAATTTACTCGCAGCGGTTCATTATCAATACGATGTTACTGGTAGGGGCAACCGATCGTTTCATCCGTGCCCCATTCATCAGAAGGAGTATTTGGTATGGAATTATCGGAGCGCTGGCGGCCAATGTTTTGTTGTTTGTTCTAATGTTGTCGTATGCCACCGAACTCACCGGAATTATTAATATTGATGATTTTAAAATTTTTGGCCTGGTTTTAATTGCCGATCTGGTTTTGGGCGTATTGATATCCTGGGGTTCAACTTATGTGGCTGTCAATAAATTCATACGGCTAAAGTTCGACGAATTGTTCTATTAACTTGCAACTTGCAACTTTTCCTGTAACTTTGTGCAAAATTTTTTTAACATGGCAAAAAAGTATTTTGAAAATATGGAAGGTTTTGCACTTGGCAAAGAAAACTTAAAATTAATGGTTATTGGTTTGGTCATTATTATAATTGGCTTTCTGCTGATGACTGGCGGAAAAAGCAACGATCCATCGGTTTTTAATCCTGAAATATTTAGTTTCCAGAGAATTACCCTGGCTCCTATGGTTGTTCTTTTTGGTTTTGTATTCGAGATTTTTGCCATTATGAAAAAGACAAAATCTTAAAAATAGCATTCAGGGATCAAATCACTTAATTTTATAGTTTTTCAGGATGGGAAAATCCATGGAGGAGTACGATTTTCAAAAAGGCGAAATTCTCCTTTTTGATAAAGAATTGGATTGGACGTCTTTTGATCTGGTCAGGAAGTTGCGAAATTTTTTAACCCGGCGGATCGGGGTAAAGAAGCTAAAAGTTGGACACGCCGGAACACTTGATCCAAAAGCTACAGGCTTGATGATTGTTTGCACAGGTAAAGAAACCAAAAACATTGATTTGTTGCAGGCTAAGGAAAAAGAATATGTTGCGACCATTAAATTAGGGGCAACAACTCCTTCGTACGATCAGGAAACAGCTGAAAATGAACTTTTCCAGACCGGTCACCTGACTTTGGAACTGGTGAATGAAAAGCTGGCCGGATTTATAGGAGAAACAGATCAGGTTCCGCCAGCGTTTAGTGCAGTAAAAATTGACGGCAAACGGGCATACGAACATGCCCGGAAAGGCAACGATATTGTACTTCAGTCTAAACGAATTTTCATATCGGAGCTCGAAGTTCTTGAATTTTCACCGACTGAAATTAAACTCAGGCTAGTATGCAGCAAAGGGACCTATGTTCGGAGTTTAGCCCGGGACTTAGGTGAAGCGCTTAATTGCGGCGCTTATTTGGTTGGCTTGTGCCGGACACGGATTGGAGAAATGAGATTGGAAGATGCCTGGGATTTGAATGATTTTATGGAAAAACTTCAGGAGAACGAAACTAATTAAAAATTGATCCGTTAAATCACATTAGGCTCAGGATGTCAGAAGAGAGAAATTTCTAATGTTGTTACTTAAAAATAAATAAAAATACCAATGAAATTATCAAAGTTTAAATACGATTTGCCCGAAGAGTTGATTGCCCTGAATCCGTCACCAAACCGTGATGAGTCTAAATTGTTGGTTTTAAATCGTACAACTGGTGCAATCGAACACAAAATTTTTAAAGACATTGTTGATTATTTTGGAGATAAAGACGTATTTATCTTCAACGACACCAAGGTATTTCCGGCCAGGTTGTATGGAAATAAGGAAAAAACAGGCGCTGAAATTGAAGTTTTTTTACTTCGGGAATTGAACCGCGAACAGCGCCTCTGGGATGTTCTGGTTGATCCGGCCCGTAAAATCCGTATTGGGAACAAGCTTTATTTTGGAGAAGATGATCTTTTAGTGGCGGAAGTTATTGATAACACCACTTCGCGTGGACGGACATTGAGATTTTTATTTGACGGTCCGTACGATGAATTTAAAAAAACGCTTTATGGTTTGGGAGAGACCCCACTGCCAAAATTTATCAAACGTGCAGTAACCCCCGAAGACAAAGATCGTTACCAGACCATTTTTGCCAAACACGAAGGCGCGGTTGCTGCCCCTACCGCCGGACTTCACTTTAGCCGCGAGTTGTTAAAACGTCTGGAAATTTCAGGGTGCAACTTTAGTTATGTTACGCTTCATGTTGGCCTGGGAAATTTCAGGAGCGTAGATGTGGAGGATTTGACCAAACACAAAATGGACTCGGAGCAAATCTGGATTTCGGAAGAAGCCTGCCAGATTGTGAATGAAGCCAGAGATGCAAAGAGGAATATTTGTGCAGTAGGCACTACGGTAATGCGCACCATCGAAAGTTCGGTTTCAACTCAGGGACATCTGAAACCTTTCGAAGGATGGACCAACAAATTCATTTTCCCTCCATACGAATTTAGTGTAGCCAACCGGATGATCAGCAACTTCCATTTACCACTTTCGACCCTGCTCATGATGGTTGCCGGTTTTGCCGGTTACGATAACCTTATGAGAGCCTATAAAGAAGCAATTCAGGAAAAATACCGCTTCGGCACTTATGGCGATGCGATGCTTATACTTTAGATTCTAAGACTTATGGAGTCCATTGTATTAACCGACCCAAGCATTCAGCCAACCGACGAACTGATCTTTTCAATCATCGGGGAAAACAGTATTTACTGGAAACAAATGATCGGTTATCTGTACGATAATCATTCTGAGATTTCAGAACAGTGGCGGTTTTACAACGATGGTAAAAGCTGGTTGTACCGTACCCTCCGGAAGAAAACTACCATTTACTGGATCGGAGTTCAAAAAGGCACCTTTCGTGTCAGTTTTTGGCTGAGCGAAAAAGCCCTGCCAATGATTGAAGCCAGTGACATTCCAGAAAGTATGAAAGAAGAATACCGGAATTCCAAACCTTTTAATCACAGCCGCTGCATCACGGTTGTCATGGGTTCGCCAGAAGATTTTGAAAATGTGGTGAAGTTGATTGAACTGAAACTAAAGATCAAATAATCCCGATAACCACCTATAAATATCCAAGCTTGTCAACAATATAGGTGAGCGTTAACGAAAGTAAAAAAGCGATGATTGGCGCCACGGCCCAAACGACAAAAAATTTGTTGACCGATGTTTTTCTGAAAATGTTCTTCGCGCCCAGGCGGGCAACCCCGATCCCGATTATTGCTGCGGCATTCAGTTGAATTAATGATGTGGGTATTCCTCGTGTAACCGACGAAATAAGCAAAATGCTGGCAGTTACAAACGAAATGATAATTGCCTCGAAAGGACCGAACAGGAAAATACCTTTCCCTGTGTTCTCCAATCCTTTGCTTCCCAGAATTGAAGCCCCGATGGCAAAGTTGGGCGCCACAACCAGTGTTGTAAGGATCATGATAATCGAAAACCCGTTTCCGTTAAAAGGAAGTTGCAATTCGTGCGACATCATCGAAGCGATCGGCCCCACCGCATTGGCGACATTATTAGCCCCGATCGAAAAGGCCACGTATAACGACATGATCACTATAATGGTCTTGACAGCACGATGTTGAGAAAGTTGCCCGTAAGTGAGGTAGCCTTTTTTCCGGATGGGGGTATAAACATATTTGCCAAAAAGATAACAAATGCTAAACGAAAGTAAAGGAGCTATAAACCAGGTAGGTACAATTTCAAAAAACACTTTGTCGGTATTAAACTGATGAAAGTAGGCTGCCGGCGCCGAAATAGCAAAAACGGTGGTTTGAACATTCGATTGCGGAATGCCAAGTATATTGGCAATAAACAACGTGATACCAACCGAACCCAAAATAATGGTCACCTGCTCCCAACTCATAATAGCGGGCGAAATCAAGTCTTTTCCAAGCGTGGCCGAAGTCGCTTTCCCGGCAATCAAAGCGCCTAAAAAAACCATAATTCCAAAAAGTCCCGGAATTGCTGAACGACGGATCACATTGGCTCCGTATGCCGCTGAAAACGACGGGGAGATGCTGGTTCCGCCCATATTAATTGCCAGAAAAACAGCCGCCAACAGTGGTATAAGTACGTGATGAAACATACGTTACGTATAAAGATAAATTGAGTGTCAATTTCAAGCTTTCTTAAGTTTCTCACAATACCTTTAAAGACGTAATTTTGATAACACTTTCAAGTATAATAATCTCAGGTCAAACGTCGTTTTTACCTAAAATTAAGATATGAAAACTCAAAAGTCAACTCCAACCAGCGAATCAGGTAAATTTATCTGGCCACTATTAATTGCTACGGTTATTACCTTGTTCCTGTTTTACATCGATGAAGGTTATCACAATTTCCGATGGATGCTGAATGTCGGAAACTGGATTGCATTTCTGTTTTATGTTGCTGTAATTTATGGAGTTCAATTACTTTTGACCTTGCCCTTTTTTCGGTTTGCCCCGAAGTTCATAATCGCTGCAACTAAATTTATCCTGATTATCCTGGCAGCACTTTTCCTTACGTTTATTGTTTTCCGGTGAGATTGGTACCTAATCATTATTGTCCTGTAATCCCAATTGCCTTTCCCGTGATGAAAGAAAAAGAACTTATTTTCAGATTTAGAATCATTGACTAAAAAAGTGAAAATTTTAAAAGTTTTTTATTTTTTCCACAAATATTACATTTTAACCCATTCCGCTTATTTAGAATCATTAAAAATTGAAGAAATGATTTATATTAGTAAGGTTTAACTTTAAAACTTACTGACATGAACATGAAAATTTTGAAAGGAACTGTTATTGGAGGAATTGTTTACTTTCTTCTCGGATGGCTGGTTTATGGAATTTTACTTGCCGATTTTAGTCTGGCAAATTACAATCAGTGTGCCATGAGACCGATGACTGATATGATTTGGTGGGCAATGATTGTATCAAACCTTGTTTATGCGTTATTTTTAACATTGGTGTTAAAATGGTCAGGAGCTTCCGGTTGGATGGATGGATTAAAAACCGGCGCTTTATTCGGATTACTATTTGTCTTGGCCATTGACTTGTCATTTTATTCCATGACAACCATGTTTAATAGTGTTGGAGCAATGTTGATAGATATGGTTGTTTCAACAGTTATGGCTGCAATTATCGGAACGGTGATTGTATTGGTTTGGGGTAAAGATTAAACCCAATAACTGGTAAGTTCAATCAACTAAGAGATATCAAAGGCCTCGTTTTTTAACGGGGCTTTTTTTATCCACCAATACTTGCCACTATTCCCCACTCCCGAAAAATAGCAATGGCTTGTAATTGTGTTTCTTTGGGTGGTTCTTCCAGGAATTGAAATTCTTTCGGTCGTCCCAGTTTCTGGTATTTAGTTTGGGCAATTTTGTGGTAAGGGAGCAGGTTCACTTCTTTTTTTTCTCCTGAAAGTTCAGAAATAAAACGGGCAGTATCGGTTAAATTTTCCCGATCATCGTTGATCCCGCCAATTAGAGGAATCCGGATGATCATTTTTACACCAGTTCCCGCCAGAATTTTCAGATTTTCCAGAATTTTTTCATTCGGCGCACCAGTCCATTCCCGGTGCCTTTCTGAATCCATCATTTTCAGATCGTAAAGAAAAAGGTCGGTGCGTTTGGCAACTTCCAGAAGAATTTCAGTATTGGCCAATCCTGCAGTATCAACTGCCCGGTGGATTCCTCGCCTGCCACATTCATCAAGTAGTTCGATCAAAAACCGCGAGTGCAGCAATGGTTCGCCTCCCGAAAATGTCACTCCTCCACCCGATTGATCAAAGAAAACACGCTCTTTCCCGATCTCGTTCATGATTTCGGCAACCAACATCTGTTTCCCTGATATTTCGATGGCTTTGGTTGGACAAACTTCGGCACAGCGGCCATACATTTGGCAAAGTTCAGCATCAGTAATAATTCCTTCCGGAGTCAAAGTGAGCGCTTTTTCGGGGCAGGCCAATACGCAGGTTCCGCACTGGATACATTTTTTCTGAGCGTACATCCGTTCCTGCCCAATTGAAATACTTTCAGGATTATGGCACCAGGCACAGTTCAGGTTACAGCCCTTCAGAAAAACCACCATCCGGATGCCCGGGCCATCGTTGATAGCGTAACGTTTGATATCGAAGATGAAAGTTGTTTGCATCAGAATCCATCATTTTCTGTTCGTTCAATTACTTCCTGTTGCAGGTCGGCATTCATGTCGTTAAAATAATCGCTGTAGCCAGCCATGCGAACCATCAGGTCTTTGTAATCCGACGGACAAGCCTGTGCGGCCAGCAAAGTTGCCGTGTCAACAATATTAAACTGAATATGGTGACCTCCCAGCGTAAAGTAACTCCGGATGAGATGACCCAATTTTTTGACGTCTTCTTCTTTTTTCAGTAACCCGGGCAGAAACCGTTGGTTCAGGAGTGTACCGCCCGACTTGACATGATCAAATTTGGTTATGGATTTGATTACAGCCGAAGGTCCGTGTGTGTCGGCGCCGTGCGAAGGTGAAGTTCCGTCGGAAATTGATTTGCCTGCCAGCCGCCCGTTGGGAGTTGCTCCCATCACCTTTCCGAAGTACACGTGGCAAGTGGTCGAAAGCATATTCAGATGATATTGTCCGCCAGGTTTGATGTTCGGTTTTCCGTCAATGGCTGCAACCAGATCGTTGTAAACTTTGATGGCAATCGAATCGGCATAATCATCATCGTTTCCAAAGAAAGGTGTGCGGTTCATAATGGTTTGGCGCAGCGCTTCTTCGCCTTCGAAGTTATTCCTCACAGCATTCAGCACACGATCCATACTGAAGGTCAGATTTTCGTAAACATGCTTTTTCAGGCTCGCCAGACTGTCAGTGGTGGTTCCTAGTCCGCAGCACTGAATATAACTGGTGTTGTAGCGTGGGCCACCATCGTAATAATCTTTTCCTCGGTTCACACAATCGTCAATGACTACCGAAAGGAAAGGGGCGGGGGCATATTTGGCAAACATTCGGTCAATGTAATTACTTACTCGCATTTTCAGGTCAACCACGTAATTAAGCTGTTTCAGAAATGCGTTGTATAGTTCATCGTAGGTTTTGAACGTGGACGGATCGCCCGTTTCGGGGCCAACATGGATGCCGGTCACCGGATTAATTCCGTTATTCAGGGTTATTTCCAGAATTTTGGGAACATTGAGGTATCCTGTCAGTAAATAAGCTTCTTTACCGAAAGCGCCCACCTCGATACAACCGCTGCAGCCGCCTTCGCGGGCATCCTGAAGTGATTTTCCCTGACGGAGCAATTCGGGCACATAAACATCAGGATTAAAAACCGAAGGATAACCGTGACCCTGGCGAATGACACGGATAGCGGCATATAAGAATTTATCAGGAGTTTTAGTACTGATATGAACTGAACATCCGGGCTGTAGGATGTGCAATTCTTCAAGGATTTCGAGCATCAGGTATGATACTTCGGAGGTTCCGTCGCTGCCGTCGCTTTTTACCCCGCCCAGGTTGATGTTCGTAAAATCGTTGTAGGTCCCACTTTCGCGGGCGGTGATCCCCACTTTGGGCGGCGCCGGATGATTGTTGACCTTGATCCAGAAACACGAAAGCAGTTCTTTGGCCATTTCACGGGTGAGGGTTCCGTCGGCCATTTCTTTTTCGTAAAACGGAGACAGGTGCTGATCGAAATGCCCCGGATTCATGGCATCCCAGCCGTTCAGTTCGGTAATGGTTCCGAGGTGAACAAACCAATACATCTGAATGGCTTCCCACAGGTTTCGAGGTGCATTGGCCGGTACCCAGCGGCAAACTTCGGCTATTTTCAGGAGTTCGGCTTTTCGGATCGGATTGGTTTCTGTTGCAGCAATCTTTTCCGCGAGTTCAGCATGGCGTTCGGCAAAAAGAATAACTGCATCGCACGAGATGTCCATTGCTTTCCATTCGTCGGCTTTATCGGTCGCTTCCGGGTCGTTCAGGTAATCTAATGAAGCCAGGTTCGCGGCGATTTCGTGTTTGAAATCCAACATACCTCTGCGATAGATTTTCCCGTCGAGCGCTGTATGTCCCGGGGCGCGCTGTTCCATGAATTCGGTGAACATTCCTGCCTCGTAGGCCAGCCGCCATTCTTCAGGAACGTGGCTGAAGATTCGTTCGCGCTGGGTTTTTCCGGCCCAGAAGGGTATTACATCGTGCTTATAAGTATCAATATCTTCCTGACTGATGGTGTAGCGCTGCAATTCACGGGTGTTCAGCACATTCAAGTCTTCGACACTGTGGCAGGTCAGCTCAGGAAAAGTGGGGACACATTTAGGTCGTGGGCCACGCTCGCCAACGATTAACTCGTCTTCGCCAATGTAAATGGCTTTTTTCTGACAATAGTCGAGAAAATTGGCAGCCCGCAAAACAGGAACCGACATCTTTCCGAAGTTTTCCCGATAAAATGCCGTTTCGTGCAAAGCGCGTTCGATGGATAATGAGGATTGAGTTTCGACACTCAGTTTCCGGAGTTTCTGAATGCGTTCGTTCATTCCCGGACCCATTGAAATATTATTGGGTATATCAAAATTGCTTTCGGTTGTTGCTGCCCGTTCAGGTGTTTCGGTATGAAGTTTTATTTTGTCGAACATGTTGTTCCGGTTTTGAAAGTTGCTGACATAGAAAATGCCTGATTTTGATACGCTAAATGATGATTCAGGATATGAAAAAGAAGAAGAAAAATGACAGGGGAAGGTTTAATTATAGAACATCAGGCAATTGAATAATCGCCGGTAGGTTTTAATCAAGGTTGATCTGAAAGTTGCTCTTTCCATGAGAAGATTGGCAGTAAATTCGGTTGTAATTGCAAACAAAAATAGCGATTAAAGAATACACAAACACAAATTTCAACCACTTTTTCAGATCTTTTGCTTTCACTAATCCATAAAATATTTGAACTTACGATCTATCTTGGCCCCAAAAATCTATCACCATTAAAATGAATCATGTGTTCTGGAAATTCCATAATCCAGACTTCAGTGTCCCATGCAATGTTATTTGTATGTTTTTTAAATTCAGAAAAATCAGGGAAAGCTGATACAAAGATTTTTCCTGCACTGCAATCTTTCAAAAATTCTTCTAATTCAAATATTCTTTTAGATGACATTGGACCATGCGAAGTTACTGCCTCAATCAAATAAAGCCATTTTTTTGATTCGTCAAAAATTACAACATCAGGTAATTTACTATGTTCGTTAATCGGAATTCCTAAACTTTCCAATTTGTCCTTTTTTAGAATGATGTCTTTATTTTCAGTATCACCAAGATATAAAAGAGCTGATCCTTGGGCAAAACGTGATGCAAACTCTTCCACAATTGCTGCAATTACTTCATTGTGTTTGCCCGGAGATAAAAGAAATATTTTTCCATCGGGTAAACGAAGAGGCACCCTTGACATTCCCCTGCCTTTGCTATATTTATCTTTTAACTCTCCAACCTGATCTTTAAACAACTTGAGACCCCGACTCCATTTCTTTGTTTTATAAGTTTTGATCGTTGCCAAGGCAATATCAGATAAGGCATAGTGGGCTCTGGGACTGTTAACCGGTAATCCTGGAAAGTCTGGATTGTAATCAGCAATTCCTGCTTGTACAAACTGGTGTAATACTTGCCTTCTAACTGTTTCCCTGGTATTCGGGGCATATTCTCTATGGTAGTTCTCTGAAATGAATAACATTATTCCTTTCGAAACCCCAAGGCTTTGTTGTTCAACATCCGACCAACTATCATCTTCTTTGATGTTGCACAATGCAAGCAAGGTGTAAGCTGAAATTTCATTTTGCTGAGCATTAGGCAACCCCAACTCGTGCAAAATCTCCTGAGCTTCCGCTATTTTCGTCATACTGATTTACTATTAAAGTTTCGTTGATGATCTTGTCAATGTCATTTCTTCTCGGCGTTACCAATTGTTTTACTGCTTGTCCAATCGCAATTATATGATAGAATGGAGGCATCTTAATTTGTTTTAATTCAGATGCACCAACTTGCGTATTCCCATTAAATGTTCTGAAGTAGGTATCAAAAAGGCTACTATTAAAAAGAGCTGAAATTCCCCAGACTTCATCATCGGTAAGTTCACCATTAGGGCGATAGATGTAATTCAGATGGTTTTCGATACCTAGCCATTCGAAACTTGAATCTGAAGCAAAATAAGGTGCACAAACTAATCTGCTTTTATCGTCTTTTGAACTAAACCTCCGGATCAAAATGTAGTTATTATTCCTCAGCAACAATTTATGGCTGGCCTCCGAGTGAATGATATAACACTGTTTTTCACCTTTTTTTAATGGAAAGATAAACTCCATTTCTTTGATATTATGCAACCAAAGCAATGGCGCTAATTCAAGTTCTTCGTTATAATCGGAAACCAAAAAATCAAGGCTTCTGAAAGCGACAACCGGACCTGTCGAGATTTGGATATTGTAATCGTTTAATGAGTTTTTCCAATTCTTAAAAACCTGAATTGAATTTTCCTCAACAGAGTTTGATGGAATAAAAAGTATCTTTTCTTTTGATTTTAGATCAATCAATTTTTCCGTTCTAAACACTGACACCTTAGCTGAATTGATATCCTTCTCACATTCAGAAACAGAAAGATTAATGGTTTTGTTCCGTTCCTTTGTGGCCCGAATGATAATATTTTCCTGAAGAACATTGTCACCTTTAAACATTTTATTTCTTGACTCAAAAATGTGAATATCGGCAATACTCACTTCATTGAAAAACGCTTTTCTGAATGCCTGAAAATAATTTCCTGCTGCAAAACTACGCGGTGTAATGAAAATAAGCTCACCTGACGGTATCAAAAGTTTAGCAGAAAGCCCCATAAACAATGCATAGATATTGGGTTGTCCATAAACCAATTCTTCGGCAATCTTTGCACGACGGTCGGATTTCGAAATTTTAAAATATGGAGGATTTGAAATGATGTAATCAAATTTATTGATAGTCTGGTTTCCGAAAAGCGTTTGAGGTGCAAAAGCATTCGAATTGCTTAGAATAAAATCTTCTTCATGAAGAACTACCTTTAATTCTATTCCCTGATTCTGTAACCAATGGTTGAGATAAGTTAAGACTTCCTTTGTGTGCTTACAAATAGCCGGATCGGTCTCGTATAATTCTAAATCGATCTTTTGTATCTGACCCTTTTTAATAATGTTTTCAATTAATGAGCAACTCAGAATACCCAAACCACAGCCAGGATCAAGGATTGAAATTTTTCCTGATTTTGATTGAGCCATGCTACCCATAAAACGTGCAATTGAACCGGAAGTAAAGAATTGCCCATTCTGTTTCTTGTGTATATCCGAGGTTTGGTTAGAATAATCTAAACCAACTTTCTCGGCAAACTCTGAAGGCAATATATTGATTTGATGTTCTGTCATACTGCAAAAGTAGTTATTGCACCTGATTATTCAAGTAATTGAAATCGTTATTCATGTATTGGTTCTTTTCAGATGCTTTTTTTTCAAAATCTATCCTTTGATGTAAATCGGGTAGGTAAATTTCAGGAAAAAATTGTTGAAGGATTTTTTTTCGATGGTTGCATGAAGTGAATATTCATCGTGTGAATAGTTTTTGCCAGCGCTCAGCATGGCCTCCACCGAACTCTATGCGTTGGTATTGTAACCGGCAATAATGCTCTGCAACTGATTGTAATATTCCTTCTCTTAGAGTTTAAACTCGTTATTGTATTCGTATTCCAGATTGAATTTGCTTTTAAACATCAGTTTCAGGAAGTCGTATTGGTTCCAGCTACGTAAAATGCCATGATGACTCCAGGATTTGTTGTTGTTTGTGGCAGCAAAAATACAGGAAATAGGTGCCTTCTTGAATTTATTTTTATATTAGGGCCGGCAATTAAAACAAAAAGTCATGATCAAATAATAGACAGATGGAGAAGGTTAAGATTTTGGCAATCGATGGTAATGCAGATAATCTGATTGTAATAAAAGCAATAATAGCAGTGGCTTTTCCGCAAGCTACATTGATTAGTTCGCTATCCATAAAGGAAGGAATTGAGTTGTGCCTTTCCGAAAACCCCGATGTATTACTCCTTGATATGGAAATGCCTGAGATGGAAGGTTGCGAAGTATGCAAAATCCTAAAAACGAACCATTCAACCAAATCCATTCCAGTCGTAATGTTAACATCAGTCCAAACTGACAGTGAAAGCCGGATCAAAGCGCTGGAATTGGGAGCAGACGCTTTTTTGGCAAAACCAGTTGACAAATCGGAACTGATCGCACAAATACGGGCAATGCTCCGGATCAAAGAGTCGGAAGACCGAAAACTGGATGAAAAAGAACGGCTTGAATCTTTGGTCATTGAACGAACAAGGCAATTGGAACTGGAACTGAGCGAACGCCGTAAGGTTGAAGAGGCTTTGTATGAAAGCGAGGGAAAATACCGGAGCATGGTTGAACTCATGCCTGACGCCGTTATTATTCACGAAGCCGGGAAAATCGTATTTGCCAATGCAGCTTCATTAAAAGCAGTTGGTGCAGAATCAGTCAATCAAATGGTCGAACGTGCGTTGATAGAATATGTTCATCCTGATTTCAGAACAATGGCTCTTGACCGGATAAAGAAAATTTATTCTTCCAGCCAGGCATCAGAATTTTCGGAAGAGAAATTTATTACCCTAAAAAACGAGGTCATTAATGTTGAGGTCATTGGGTTACCGATTATGTACATGGGAAGACCTGCCATACAGACTATTATCAGGGATATCACCGGGCGAAAGTTGGCCGAAGAAGCTATAAAAGCAAGCGAAGCCCAATTCCGCGAATTCTTCGAAAAAGCAGCAGATGCTATTTTTATTGCAGATACTGAATCGGGTATTATTGTTGATGCAAATGAAGCTGCATCGAAATTGTTACTCATGCCCCACAACCAAATTGTTGGATTGCATCAATCTCAGATACACCCTAAAACGAAGGAGAAATTATCCAAGGAAACCTTCAGTAAACACGATAAGCTGGTAAAACAAAATCTGCCAATGATTCCTTCAGAAAATGAGATCGTTCGTTCGGATGGAAGTTTGGTGCCGGTAGAAATTATGGCATCAGAGGTAATTTACCAGAACAAAAAATGCCTGATGGGAACTTTTCGGGATATAACCGAGCGTAAGAAGGCAGAAAAGTTATTGCGCGAAAGCGAATATTTTTTCAGGGAATCGCAACGTGCCGCATTTGTAGGTTCATACAAATTTGATCTTGAAGCCGATTATTGGACATCATCAGAAGTTCTGGAGCAGATTTTTGGCATTGATAAAAACTACAACCGAAGCCTTCATGGCTGGCAGGAAATCATCCATCCTGATGACCGGGAGATGATGGCTCAATATTTCATGAAAGAAGTCGTTGCGAAACGACAGCCTTTTAATAAAGAATACCGCATAATCAGTCAATTGGATGGAGAGTTCCGATGGGTACTTGGTTTAGGAAAATTAAATTTCGATGCTGAGGATAACGTCATTGAAATGATAGGGACAATCCAGGACATTACCGAACGTAAGCAGGTTGAAGAAAATTTGAAAGAAAGTCAGCAATTATTCATGGGACTATTAAATGCATCGCCTGATGCTATTTTATTAATCGATCCTCATCATCCAACTGTCTTATGGCCGATCGTTGACTGCAATGAAGCTGCTTGCCAGATGAATGGTTACACGCGTGAAGAAATGGTTGGCCAGTCCATTGATATGCTTAATGAATCAAAGGGAACATTTGAGGAGCACATCTCCTATATTAATTACCTCAGGCGGGAAGGAGTCTTTCACACAGAGACTATCCACCGCCATAAAGATGGACATAACTTTCCTGTAGAGATCTCAACAACGATTGTTACTATAGGAGGGCATGAGATGATTCTTGGAATTGATCGTGATATTACCGAACGCAAGCAGGCTGAAGTATCATTGAAAGAAAGTGAAGAACGGTACCGGCTATTTATTTCCCAGCTTTCGGAAGGTGTTTACCGGTTTGAATGTGATCAGCCGATGGATTTGAACTTGCCTGTTGAAGAACAGGTTGATTTCATTTATGACCACATGCATATTGCCGAATGCAATAAGGCTTTTCAGAAAATGTATGGGATCAGTGATGAAAAAGAAATGATCGGCAAATGCCACCTCGATTTTCATGGGGGGCGGAACAATCCATTAAACCGCAGTTCTTTGCGCGAGTTTGTACGCAATGGATTCCGCATTGAAAATACTGTAACTGAGGAAATTAATCACAATGGCCAACATGTTTACTTTAGCAACAATTCATTAGGAATTATAGAAAACAATCAGTTGGTCCGAATATGGGGCACACAAACCGATATTTCAGACAAGACCAGAGCAGATCAGGTTCAGCAAGTACTTTATACCATTTCTAACGCAGCTAATTCTTCTACTGATTTGTCTGAACTGTTGGAAATAATCAGCAGCCAACTAGGTAAACTAATCGACACCACCAATTTCTATATCGCTTTTTATGATGAAAAAACGGACAGGTTTTCTATTATTTTTGAAAAAGATGAGAAGGATGAAATTGTGAGCTGGCCTGCCGGAAAATCAATTACAGGTTATGTGATCAGGCATCAAAAATCACTGCTTGCCAGCGAAACAGATGTGATGAAATTGTGCGAAGCAGGCGAAATTGAAATCATTGGCACCCCTTCTAAAATTTGGCTTGGCGTACCACTTATGCTCGATAAAAGTTCAATTGGAGCTATCGTTGTCCAAAGTTACGACAATCCGGATGCCTATACTGAAAAAGATCAGTTGATGCTTGAATTTATTTCCGATCAAATCAGTATTTTAATCGAACGGAAAAAAGCAGAGCAGGAAATAAAAGCAGCGCTGACCAAAGCCCAGGAATCTGACCGTTTGAAATCAGCATTCCTTGCCAATATGAGCCACGAAATACGCACGCCTCTTAATGCAATCATTGGTTTTTCAGAATTAATCAGGGACCCGGATTTTGAACCCGAACAACAGGATGAATTTGCCCAATTGATTAATGACAGTGGAAACAACCTGCTCTCAATCCTCAGCGATATCATGGATATTTCCAAGATTGAAGCCGGACAGGTTCAGGTAAGAAAAAGCAAATTTTCAATAAATCCATTTATGGCATCTGTCCAAAAAGAATTCGCACGAAAAGCTATAAAAAAGGGGATTGAATTAAGGTTAGATCCTTCGAACCCCAAAGAGGATTTAGGGATAGAAAGTGACGAAACCAGAATCAGGCAAATTATAGCCAACTTTTTAGGCAATGCTATCAAATTTACTGAGACAGGTTACATTGAGCTGGGATTTAAAACAACCGAAAATTTCATTCAGTTTCATGTAAAAGACACTGGAATAGGGATACCCCAAGCCTATCATGATAAAATATTCGAACGTTTCAGGCAAGTTGAAACATCAAATACGCGAAAATATGGAGGCAACGGATTGGGCCTTTCCATTTCTAAAAGTCTGGTCGAGTTGCTTGGAGGAACAATCTGGATGGAATCGGAAGAAGGAGAGGGTTCAACTTTTTATTTTATGATCCCAAGAAACTAAAACTGATTAGTTTGATTCTGTATGAGCATTTTAATTGGCAGATTATTATGCGCAATATTCTGCCAAAATTGATTGGCATTCATCTATTTTTAATAGTTTTGTGATTCCATGTTTCCACCATTGAGAAGAGCTTTATGGAATATAATTTTCTAGGTAAAACGATATTAATTGTTGAAGACGAAGTCGTTAATCAATTCTTTTTCGAAAAATCATTAAAGAAAACCCGTGCCAACCTGTTTTTCGTTAAAAATGGTTACGAGGCAATTTCAATGGTTCAGAACAACGGCGAAATTGATCTGGTTTTGATGGACATCAGGCTTCCCGGAATGGATGGCATTGAAGCCACCACTCAGATCAAACAAATTAATCCTGAGCTTCCAATCATTATTCAAACAGCCAATGTGCTACCTTCTGTTTACGAAAGCGCCTATATTAGCGGATGCAATGAGTTTATAACCAAACCTATCAACATTGAAACCTTGCTTAAAATCCTGGATAAATATCTGATCTATTGAGATTATTTACTTCCGTCTTCGGTCTTCTGACTTCGATCTTCTGACTTCTTTAAAATACCGCTTCAACTAATCTTCGGGTATTGTCAGAAACTCCGTAAGTATAAATATGCAAACTCGGAACCTTGTGGGCAACCAAATCTTTTGATTGTTGAATAGCCCATTCGGTGCCAACGGCCTTTGCATCATCGTCGGTTTGGCAGGTTGCCAGTTCCGTAACCAGTTCAAGAGGAATATCAATACTGAACAATTTGGGCAGAACAGTCAGTTGATTCTTCAGGTTGATGGGTTTAATTCCCGGAATAATCGGAACCTGGATTCCGATAGCCCGGCAGCGATCCACAAAATCGTAATATTTCCGGTTGTCGAAAAACATCTGTGTTACAATGTATTCGGCGCCAGCTTCCACTTTTCGTTTAAGGTAATATAAATCAATTTCGGCATTTGGCGCTTCAAAGTGTTTCTCCGGATAGCCAGCCACCCCGATACAAAAATCCATCGAATGGGTATTTTTTAACTCTGGTTCCAGGTACTTGCCTTTACGTAGATTTACAATCTGCTCAACCAACTCATTGGCATTGGCATGGCCATTGGGATCGGGCCTGAAAACTTGTTCTCCTTTGTTGCCGTCGCCGCGTAAGGCCAGTACATTCTGGATGCCCATAAAATCCAGGTCAATTAAAACATGCTCGGTTTCACTTTTCGAAAAGCCACCGCACAAAATGTGCGGAACCACCGGAATGCCATATTTGTGCTGAATGCTCGAAGCAATAGCTACCGTTCCAGGGCGTTTTCGTACCGTTCGTTTTTCGATGTGGCCATCGGGTAATTCCATGTACATCATTTCATCGCGATGGGTGGTGATGTTGATGTACTTCGGATCGAAATACAGTAAGTTTTCAATGGTTTTGTATATTTTACTGGCATCGTTTCCTTTAAGCGGGGGCAATAACTCAAAGGAAAAGACTGTTTTATTGCTTTGATTGATAATGTCAATTACTTTCATTCTAAGGGATTTACTGTTTAAAAGCTGTCAGATTTCGAATCTTTCAACGAATGATCATTTAAAAATGTTTTCAATTTTCTTCTGTGTTTTATTCATCTCGCGCTTCAGTTGTGTTTCAACCGAATTGTTGAAATGGAAAATCATATCGGCTACAAACATAACAGCCAAACCTAAAATAAAAAAGATAAATGCAGATTTTGTGTTTTTCTTCATGAGTTGGTAATTATCAGATCATATTTTCGGATGTAATATCGGACAACTACCTTGAAATCCTAAAGTGCGATGTTAGATTTTCAAGGTAATATAATTTTTAGTAGGGTAGAGAGGTTCTAATCAAATAATGATTTTTGTTTAACCATTGGATTTTTCACTGTATAGCGTAAAGGCTTCTTATTAATGGTTTCAACTTCCCTTTGCCCTTTTAGAAAATCTCTAAGTTTCTTTTCTGACCAAGTCAATTGAAGCTTTTTTAAAATATCTTTAACAGCATATTCCCCATTTCTAAGTAGATCAAGGATTTTATTTTCATAAATTACTTCGGATTCATTGTCACTTATTAAAAAAGTTTTTGCTTTTACTGGGTCATAACCAATTATTGGTGTCCCATTAAAATCAACAGCAATAGCTCCTTTTTGTATTAATAAGTTATTCGCAGTATTTTCATTTGGGTCAGGCTTACGAACATAAATTTTCCGATTCTTTCTTAATCCGTCAACAACGCCAGACCATGTACCTCCTTTTTCAGCTGATTCGGCAACATAAATTTCATCAGCAAGTCCATAAATAATTGGATTACGAGCCATTGCCAATTCTGCTCGCCAAGGTGCTTTTGGAAAAAAAGTACTTAAAACCAGAACATCTCCGTCAACAATCTGCTTGTAATATTTCTTAAATCCCGAACCAAAAGTCATAATTCCCTGTGGCAAAACGATAATACTTTGACCTTTATAATAAATTGCCGAATCCAATGCCTGACAGTCAACCCCTTTTGCAAATCCGCTTACAACAACTTTGTATTCTTTACTCGCAAGTTTGGCAATATTATCAGTAAACTCTAATGATTTTTCAGAAGCGCTTCGGGAACCAACTATTGCGATGGATTTTTCTTGCATAATTTGTTTGTTTCCCTTAACATACAATAGAGCAGGTGCATGAGAAACCTTCAAATTCTCTTTCAAAGTCTTTGAATAGGATGGTGAGGTTATTGGAAGTAATTCGTAACCTTCATTATTCAATGATTCAGCTAAAAAGGCATTATTTGCCAATTCAGATTTTGCTTTTTTTAAATCTTCAACCTCCTTAAATTCAAGTCCATATTGATTTTTCCAGTCATTTTCTGACAATTGAAAAAAATCCTCAATAGACAATTTATATTCATGATAAAACTTAATTATGAGGTTATTAATTTTTAAATATCCCCATCTTGGCAAATGAGCCAATGCAATCCAATATGCAGCTTCTTTGTTCATACTAAATCTCCTCCTACTGTTCTGGCAATTACCAGAGGTGCTATTTTTAAAGCCCCTAAATTAGATAAATATTTACCTATTTCCTTAACGGTGGCACCACTATCAAAAATGTCGTCAATAAGCAAAATACTTTTACCTAGTATTTCGGTTGGTGTCGTGTATGAAAAAGCACCGCTAACATTATCGGATTTCAAATATCCGTTTTCAAAAATCTTTTGTTCTTTAGTTTGACGGATTTTATTGAGATTGTGTGAAATGGGAAATTTCAGGACTTGTGATACTTTTATTGCAAAATTTTTAACAAGGTCGCCTGATTTAGTTGGCGGCACATAAAGCACAAAATCAAATATCTCGTGCCCAAACTTTTTTCGGTAGGCTTTTAATATTAACCTCAACAAAAAATCAGGATAGTCACCACCGCTTTCATACTTGCTTCGGTGCAATGCTGCACCCACATTCGAGACGCCATAATAGGATGCTGCAACCCCATTTGCCAAATTGGTTCCTTTTGTTTCAACTTCCAGTTCAGGAAAATAGTCTTCGCGAAAATCTTGTAGTTTCTGATTCCATTCCGGGGAAACTGAAACCGTAATTTTTTTAAGTCCGGTATTATCGCAATTATTAAATGTTTGAGAAGCCGAATCGCCAAGATAATCGCATAAGTATTTCATTCGCGATTGAGTTGTTTCAACATATTCAATCATTTTCTCCAAATCTTTGGTTTTACTTGCCCGCAATTCCTCAAACGTTTTTGTGTTTAGCTCAGGGGCTCCTGAAATATATTCGAACTTTTTACTCTTGCCAAATGTAACTTCGCGTATAATTTTTTGTTCCATTAGGTCGGATTTGATGACTCTAATTTGAGTCTGTTTTAAATTAGTTCTCCTCATCAAGTCACGTTCACCAAGCATTTCATTTTTTACAGCAGTTTTGACCATTAAATATTTGGGAATAGCCGGTCTTCCGCCTTCAATAAAAGCTTCAGGAAGTTTTTTATCTTCAGGACTATAAAAAAGTATTATGTATGATGGTTGTCCATCTCTGCCTGCCCGACCAATCTCTTGATAATAGTGTATTGGAGATTGGGGTATTTGAGTATGAATGATAAAACGAATATCAGGTTTGTCTATTCCCATGCCTAAAGCATTTGTAGAAATGACACATTTCCATTGATTATTCATTAACCCATTCTCAATAGCAATTCGGGAAACTGCATCAAGCCCTGCATTGTAAGCAGAGGAAGGTATTTTTAAATACTCAAACCATTTTGAATAAATCTCAGTATCAACTCTTGTACCTGCATAAAGAACACCTGAGCCTGGTAATTTATTAAGATTTTGCCCAAGCCAAATCAACTTTTCATCTTCAGAATTAACTTTGATTACATATAACTTAAAATTGTCACGCATTAAGTTTCCTCTTATAATAGATAAATTACTTCCCATTTGTTCTGCAATATCCAATTCAACTTTTTTTGTTGCTGTTGCGGTTGTTGCTAAAACCGGAAGTCCTTTGGGTAAAAGGCGAACAAGATTAATTATTCGTCTAAAAGCAGGTCTAAAATCATGCCCCCAAACAGAAATACAATGTGCTTCATCCACAACAACCATTGAAAGATTCATTTGTCGGGTTGCTTCTATCCACTCAGAGTTTTCTTGTCTTTCCGGTGCTATGTATAGAATCTTGATTTTACCTTCTTTAGCATCTGCTATAATTTGTGTGTTTTCTTCAGGTGTTTGCTCGCTATTTATACATTTGGCTGAAATTCCGAGTGATGTAAGTTTTTTGACTTGGTCGCGCATTAGAGCAATTAAAGGCGAAAATATTACAGTTGTTCCTTTATGCAGAACAGCAGGAAACTGAAAACAAAGTGATTTTCCAAATCCTGTTTTTTCAATAAGCAAAACTCTTTCTCCCTTTAATATTTTTTCAATGGTTGTCCATTGTTCATCATAAAAACGATTTAATCGAAAAATTTTCTGTAGAATTGTTTCTGCTTCTTGTCTGTTCATAACATTTTCATTTGTGGGTTGGAAAAATTGCAGCTCTTTGGCGAGACTTGTTATTTGCAGCTTTTATAAATACTGCCTAATATTTTGAATTGCCAATGGGTTAGTGTATTTTTTATTTTACTTATTGCAAGTTAACCCTTTCTTTCCTCAAATACAATATGTTCGCAAAAAATCTCCCCAACAAAAAAGGCAGAATTTTCATCCTGCCTTTTAGAAGTTTTTCATTCGTCGTATCTAGGCGATTTCTAAACCAGTCCTTTTTACCAGATCAACCAAAGGTGAATTTTCGTTACTGTAAAAGCGTTTAGTGCCAACTAAAAAGGGTTCAATCCTTGAATTAACTTTTCGGGTCAGGTTCCATATTTTGCCAGCCAGATAATCGTCGGTATCATTATCTGTAACAATCAATAAATCAATATCGCTTTCGCTTGTTGCCGTATTGGTCAGGTAGCTTCCATATAAAAAAGCTTTATCTACTGATATTCCTTCTGCCCGCAACAGAAGGACATAGTTTCGTGATATTTCTATAACCTCAAGTTGAGTCATTGCGACATTTATTAATAAAGGCGAACTCCATTCCGTCCGAAAAGAGACATTCGCTTCGATTTTGGTTATCGCGCGGACGGCTTTTTGCTTTTCCTTTTAACCCGGGGTGTCGTTCGTTCCTCACTTTACCCCGGGCTATTGATATATTACCCTTTCAGCTTAAAGATCACCGCGAATCATTGCCTAAAGCTTTCCCACTCCGGGGGAACGGGAAGGGGGCTAATGGGGCTTTACACTCCTTTATAATTCAGATTCGATGGCATAAACTGTTCAATTACCTCTACACTCACACCTTTTCGGCGGGCATAATCTTCAATCTGATCTTTGCCAACCTTTTCGAGGCTGAAATACTTCGATTCGGGATGAACGAAGAATTCTCCGCTCACCGATGCGGTAGGGTACATCATAAAGTGTTCGGTCAGTTCCATTCCAATTTCTCCGGCATTCAGCAGCTTGAACAGATTGCCTTTTTCGTGATGTTCGGGACAAGCCGGGTAACCAATGGCCGGGCGTATTCCCTGATAATCAACATGAAACATTTGCTCCAAAGTCAGCTTTTCTTCCGGAATGTATCCCCAGTATTCTTTGCGGACCTGTTCGTGCAACAATTCGGCAAATGCTTCCGACAAGCGGTCGGCCAGTGATTCGAGCATAATGGTGTTGTAATCATCGTGATCGTCGTGGAAATGCTTCATCCATTTTTCGATTCCAACACCGCCGGTTACCGCGAAAGCTCCAAAATAATCGGTTTTACCACTTTCAACAGGAGCCACAAAATCAGACAAACAGTAGTTTGGAGAGCCAGGTTTTTTTACTTCCTGTTGACGAAGATGATAAAACCTTCCTGTTTCCTTTTCCCGGTTTTCATTTTCGTAAATCACAATGTCGTCGCCATCGGCATTGGCAGGCCAGATACCGAAAACACCATTGACCTGTACCATTTTCTCCTTGTCCATGTGGTCGAGCATGCGGTTGGCATCGGCGTACAATTTCCGGGCTTCTTCACCTTGTAATCCATCATTCAGGATATCCGGAAATTTGCCTTTTAATTCCCAAACAAAGAAAAAGAAGGTCCAGTCAATGTATTTCCGGAGTTCTGAAATCGGGTAGTCAATCAGTTTTTTGATCCCGATGAAATTAGGTTTGTAAATGGGTGTATGGTCCCAGTCAATCTTCAATTTGTTGGCCCGTGCCTCGGCAATCGGCCAATATTTCTTTGCTTTTTTCTGACTGTGGAACGTACGGATGGTCTGGTATTCATCGCGAATTTCCTGAAGGAAATCTTCGTTTCCCGAGAGCAGGTTCGAAGCCACGCTCACCGCGCGCGACGCGTCTTTCACATGAATTACCGTGTTTCTATACCGCGGTGCAATTTTTACGGCTGTGTGAATTTTCGAGGTGGTGGCGCCACCAACCAGCAACGGCAGATTCATGCCCCTTCGTTCCATTTCGGTAGCAACATCCACCATAATTTCGAGCGAAGGCGTAATCAACCCACTCAGGCCAATGATGTCAACGTTTTCGCGAATGGCGGTTTCCAGAATTTTTTCGGTAGGAACCATCACTCCCAGATCAATCACCCGGTAGTTGTTGCATCCCAGAACCACACCGACAATGTTTTTTCCGATGTCGTGCACATCGCCTTTTACAGTAGCCATCAGCACTACTTTTCGGTTGTCGGAAGTATCTAATTTATCCTTGTCAGCTTCGATATAGGGCAACAAATAGGCAACAGCTTTTTTCATTACCCTGGCCGATTTAATTACCTGCGGAAGAAACATTTTTCCGGCGCCAAACAGATCGCCCACCACATTCATGCCATCCATCAGCGGACCTTCGATGATATTCAAAACCGGTGAATAATGCGGCAAAGCTTCAGCCAAATCAATTTCTATGAAATCGGGCAATCCTTTGATCAGCGCATGTTCCAATCGTTTTTCAACTGGCAGGTCGCGCCATTCGTCTTTTCGGTCTTCTTTGGCATCCTGCTCTTTTAAAGTCAACGCGAATTCGAGCAGTTCTTCGGTTGCATTCGGATTTTTATTCAGGACCAGATTCTCAATTTTCTCCAGAAAATCCTTCGGAATCTCGTCGTAAATCTGCAACATTCCGGGGTTCACGATGCCCATGTCAAGTCCGGCTTTTATGGCATGAAACAGAAAAACTGAATGGATGGCCTCGCGCACCTGGTCGTTTCCGCGGAAAGAAAATGAAACATTACTCACTCCTCCGCTGGTTTTGGCATGTTTCAGATTTTTCTTGATCCAGCTTACTGCATTGATAAAGTCAACTGCATAATTAAGGTGTTCCTCCATTCCGGTGCCAATGATCAGAATATTCGAATCAAAAATGATATCCTGAGGAGGAAAGTTGATCTCGTTGACCAGAATGTTATAGGCACGCTGACAAATTTCAATACGTCTTTCGAACGAATCGGCCTGTCCTGTTTCGTCGAAAGCCATCACAACCACCGCTGCTCCATATCGTTTCAGAAGTTGCGCCTGTTTACGGAATTCCGCCTCACCCTCCTTCATGCTGATGGAATTCACAATCGCTTTGCCCTGTACACATTTCAGCCCGGCTTCAATCACTTCCCATTTCGATGAGTCAATCATCATCGGAACCCTGGCAATATCGGGTTCGGCCATCAGTAAATTCAGGAAAGTGACCATTTCCTTTTTGGCATCGAGCATGGCATCGTCCATATTGATGTCAATGACCTGCGCGCCTTCATCCACCTGATTGCGTGCAATGGCAATGGCTTCCTCATATTTTCCTTCGCGGATTAACCGGGCGAATTTGCGCGAACCAGATACATTGCAACGTTCGCCAATATTCACGAAATTGGTTTCAGGAGTAAGGATAACCGGTTCCAGGCCGCTAAGTTTGGTGTGTTTGTCTTTTTTATGCCGGTGATGGGGTTCCGATTTGGCTGCAATTTTGGCCAGTTCGCGAATGTGTTCCGGAGTTGTTCCACAACATCCGCCAATGATGTTGACGAATTTATTGTCGAGGAAATCGCCCACCTGATGCGCCATTTCCGCCGGAGTTTCGTCGTACTCGCCAAACTGATTGGGCAAACCGGCATTGGGATAGGCGCTGATAAAAAATGGCGCCTTTTTCGAAAGTTCTTCCAGATAGGGACGCAAATCTTTGGCTCCAAGCGAGCAGTTCAGTCCGATACTGAGCAGATCAATGTGAGAAACTGAAGTCAGGAAAGCCTCTACCGTTTGGCCTGAAAGTGTGCGCCCGCTGGCATCGGTAATTGTTCCTGAAACCATGACCGGAATCCGCATCCCTCGTTCTCCAAGTTCGTCTTCGATTGCAAACAGCGCCGCTTTGGCATTCAGGGTATCAAAAATTGTTTCGACCAACAGCAAATCAACGCCACCATCCAGCAAACCTTTTAACTGTTCGCGGTAGGAAGCTTTCACCTCATCAAAAGTTACCGACCGGAATCCCGGATCGTTCACGTCGGGTGAAAGCGAAAGTGTTTTGTTCATCGGGCCTATGGCTCCGGCTACAAAGCGCGGTTTCTCCGGATTTTTAGCGGTGAATTCAGCTGCCACTTCAACAGCTAATTGTGCCGATTGCAGATTGAGCTGATACACCCATTCTTCCAGATGGTAATCGGCCTGCGAAATGCTTGTTGAGTTGAAGGTATTGGTTTCGATAATATCGGCGCCTGCTTCCAGAAATTCAGTATGAATGCTGCGGATGATATCGGGTTTGGTCACCGATAATAAGTCGTTGTTGCCTTTCAAATCGTGTTGAAAGTCCGTAAAAATATTGCCCCGGAAGTCTTCTTCCGACAGGCGGTATTTCTGAATCATGGTTCCCATGGCCCCATCGAGCACCAAAACCCGCGATTCGAGTTCTTTTTGTATATCTTTTTTCATAGTCAGAGCCCCCATCCTAACCTTCCCCCACAAGGGGAAGGGATAGGTGAGAGCATATATTATCGTTTAAATTTCAATGATCATCTAGACATTCGTAATTAAGCTAACAAATTTCAGCGCATTCGGTTCTGGTGATCAAGAATCAAGACAAAACTAATTTCAAAAAACCGAACGATCAAACAAATCAGCATATTACATGAAGTATTAAGTTAAAGTTGATATCTGAATGTAATTTTTGAAATTAGTCCGTTTGTTTTTTGAAAAGTTTAAGGAAGAAATCTTTGGATTTAGTTAACTTTATAATTCATTTCACTATTAATTTTTCATGAACCAAACTGAAGATTTGATGAATATTTTTTAAGATTAAATAATGTCAGACAACATGACCAACACGAATACCATACTTTCACCACCTTCAAGGAGTAAAGGACTTTTTTCTGATTTCCGGTATTTTCTGTGGAACATACCAAAAATAAAGACCCTTATCAAGTTCTATTCAGAAGAAAAAAGGAATGAATACAATCAACGTATCTTGCAGCGGGTTGGCGAAGGAGTTGATGGATATACTATTTTGAATGTTCACCAAATTGGAATTGAAGCGCCTGTCAGTTATGTGTTTAATGAACTGTTAAACTGGAACGGCGACTCAACCTGCTGGCCAAACCATTTTGCCAAAGTTGAACGGATTGATAATGATATTGAGACTATTCAAATCTTACCATTTGGTTGGAAGAAATACCCATTCGGTTTTAAAAAGAGTTTTTTTGGTTTCAATTTTATCCCCTTATTTAATTTGAATTCGATCAGGATTAAAAGGTTCCCTGATGCTTTTGATTTTGATAATGCGCGCTACCTGCTCTATAAATGCAGTGGCGGTTATCCAATCGGAATTTTCATGATGTATGTACGTTCATCTATTGCCGACATGGGAGAGACGGAACAGTCACAATTATTCTTTTCAGTCGGGTTTAATTTCTACGGGAAAGAATACCATTCGAAATGGTCATTTTTAAACCGGATTTGGGAAGCCGTACATAACCGGGTTACGGCCAACGTCCTGAACCGGATCAAGCAATTGAGTGAATGGCGGATTGAGAAAATGGAAGCCGGTATCTATTAATTTTCTGAAATTTATTTTTTTTAACGCATTTAAAGGTCTGTGGATTTGTTGTTCCCAATTGCGGATTTAGCAAGTGCAGTTAAGATTTTCCAGATCAAATTGGCTAACAGGAATGGATTTAATGTCCGGAGCATAATATTCCTGTAAGGAGCGCTGCCCGTAAAAGTATCCCACAACAATGAACTCATTTCCCGCTTACCCCTTTCTTTTTCCTGCTCTTTTACAACCATCCGGAAAAGAACTTTTTTCAGGAATATTGATTTCAAAATAATTGTTGATACCGAGAAAATCAGTTTACCCACCGAATTATCCCTATCAAGTTTTGAACACACTGGCTGGAATGATTTTTTAAAATCTGCCTTTGAAATGCCATCCAAAAATACCGTGTTTACTGCCGCTTTTCCAGTAATATAAGCGGCTCCAATGCCGTTTTTATACAGTTTTGAGGAGGCAGAATCGCCAATCAAAACGACACGATCGGAATATGGATTTTTTGCCCCACCGATGTTTATGGAAGGGAAACACTGGCAAGGGGTAATGTTCTTCAATTCTGTTCCTTCCGGAAAACAGTCCAGCACTGCTTCTGAATTTAGGAATCTGTCAACAACTTCCATGTTTATTTCTGTACCTAGAAGCACCAGGGTTACATAAACTCCCTTCGGGATTAATGCCCCGAATTTTATTCCAGGCAAATTGAGCAGAAACACGTGCATTGAATTTCCGAAGTGTTTGGTGATCGTTTCTGAACCTAAAAAGTATTCACAGATATAAGTATTTGTAGTTTTTGGCGGTATAAATGATGGAATGATTTTCTGAAAAATGCGTAGAGTTTTGGGATTGAGCCCCACAGCGCCAACAACCAGATCGTATTTCCGTTTTGAATTGCCAGTGATCAAAGTGATACCATCCGGTTCACTTTCAGTATCGGTTACCTTTTCACGTAAGATTTTCGCTCCTTTTCGTTCGCAAAGCCCCAACAGGTATGCATCAAAGCTTTGCAGCGTTGTCACAGTCGAGCCCAGTGGCCCGGAGCCGCGAAATATAGAGGCAATCGGATGTTCGTGCAAAATGGTATCAATTGTAGTTGAGCCATGCTCGAGGTGAAGGGTATAGGTTTCAATTCCACGGCGTACTACTTGGGGAGGAAGAACGATTCCATCAGTTGACAACATTTGGACAAGCGATTCGGAAACAATTCCACCACAATGATTGCATCCTGCCGTACCGGTTTTAGTGAAATCCTTTATTTCATAAATGTCAATTTCGATACTTATTCCCTGCTTTTTCGCCAGGTCGAAGGCAAAAAAAGTAAAAAAGCTACCGGCAGGTCCGCCACCGACAACCCCAATCCGGGATCCATTATGAAGCGTAAGTTTGTTTTGTTTCCTTTTTTGCATAAACCGGAATTGACTTGGATGATCTTGTGACTGACGCTAAATATAGTGAAATCCTATTTATTTCAACAAAACAGAATTCCTTGGGCAGGGAAATCGCTTTTAAAACAATGGTGAATTATTTGGCGAATTGAATACAATTTGTTATCTTTATGATTAATTGTTGGGTTAGCGTTAAAAAAATGGCTAATCTAAACGCACAAAAGTCTATTTATCAAAATGTTTTCGAAGATTATTTTTCAGCCTTGCAAGATCCACGTAGAATAACCAAAGGACATTTCTATTATCCTCTTAATGAGATACTATTCCTTGTCATATCTGCC
>DMSQ01000042.1:25693-25899 GCA_003457135.1 Prolixibacteraceae bacterium | reverse complement strand
CCGGCAGGCAATCCGCTTAATACAACCCTTCCGGTTGACAGTTCACAGGTAGGTTGTGTAATGGTTCCAACTATTGGTGCTCCAGAAGCTGCACTGATTATCACATTAACAGAAGCTAAAGATGTACATAGGGCTGCGTTTGTGACTGTAAAATTATATGTTCCGGCTGCAAGACCTGATATAGTAGTACTGGTAGTTGAACCTGT
>DMSQ01000042.1:0-25574 GCA_003457135.1 Prolixibacteraceae bacterium | reverse complement strand
GCATTGGTCACGGTAAAGGTATAGGTTCCTGCTGCAAGCAATGAAACAGTTGAGCTTGTTCCCGTGCCTGTGGTGGTGGTTCCACCCGGTGACCTGGTCAGAGTCCAGGTTCCTGTAGCAGGCAATCCATTCAGAACAATACTTCCTGTGGCCAAAGTACAGGTTGGCTGTGTAATGGTGCCAACTGTTGGTGCTGTTGGAAAAGGATTTACAGTTACCGCAAAATTTGCAGATAATGTTCCAGTGCCACAACTGTTGTTTCCTTGCACTGTTATATTACCACTTGACGCAATTGTACTATAATCCACTGTAATACTATTGGTATTAGTACCCTGAGTTATTGTTGCTCCGGAAGGCAGATTCCATGAGTAGCCTGTCGCATTGGAAATTGCAGTTACAGAATAAATAAGTCCTGCTTCTCCCTGACATATTGTAGCGTTCCCTGTTATTGTTCCTGCCGCTGCTACCTGAGGATTGGTTACTGTATTATTATTTAGGGAGATAGCTCCAGCCTTTGAAAGTCCCCTACCTAAAAGTGATGAGCCTTCCAATAATGTGATTGCTCCGTCGGCGACTAAAGTACCCCTGAAAACAGAAGCATCTCCTAAATCAAATTTTCCATTTATTTGCCAATACACATTGCACAAAGAGGCTGAATTAGTAAGAATCACATTTGAAGATGCACCTGTAGCAAAAGCGCCACCTATCCTGATAATAAACAAAGCATCCGGATTTCCTTGTCCATCCAGAGTTAAGTTTCCATTTAAGGTTGATGCCGCACCTGTTTGGTAAACACCGGGAAGTAGAATCTGGCCGTTTCCTAATCCAACTCCAATAACTGTCCCGACTTGAGTTAAATCGCTATAAGCAATAGCCACATCGGTTGCTGCTGTTGTAGAAATAGGATCAAGGACATGCTTTGTTCCAATTAAGGTTCCAGGAGGGAATGCATTGAATGCACCTGCATTGGTGCCAACATCTCCAGTTACGGCTGATGCCCCAGTGTTGTTAAATGCTCCAACTGCAGTAAATAGCGCAAAACCTGAAGTTGTCCCCAAGTTGGGAGAGGTCTGTCCAAAATTAACTTTCGGGAAAGCCAACAAACTAGAAATTACTACGATAAGTAAAAATTTTTTCATATTAATATGTGTATTAAGTGAATTCACTTTCTTCGTAAAAATATATCTTTTAAGTCCTTAAAATTTTGCACAATTCTGTTAAATATTTGCATGATTCACACTTGTTTGTACTCGAAATGGCAGGGCATCCAGAAATTAACTCCAGATACACTGGCTTATCAGCCATGTACGTTTGATAGTAAGAGATAAATTCCGCTGATGAATCAATGAGCGAAGGAATGGATATAAACCACAGATCAGGCATTTCCCCCATTCATCCATGCTTTGAATGCGGTAGTTTTGGCACGGCTGAAAACGATTTCGAGTTTTGGATCGGGCGCAAAGGATTTGCTTCCCCCAGAGCAAAACGCGACGGAAATGAATCGAATTAGTTTCACGACGTGTTCGTTTCACGGAAATAATTATTTTTGATTGGGATTATACAAAAATGTAATGCTTCTGTCAACGAAACGATCATTTTATCATTCATGCTTCAAAATTCTGACATCATCACCGTAGAGCATTTATCACACGCTTTTGGCAATAAAACTGTTCTTCAGAACATTAATCTATCCAACGGGAAAGGTGAATTCGTTACTATCCTGGGGCCATCAGGGTGTGGAAAAACTACATTATTGCGGTTAATTGCAGGTTTCCTAGGAGCTTCCAATGGACAAATAAACATTGCCGGCCAGGATGTGACCCAAACACCACCACACCTTCGACCTGTCAATACAGTCTTCCAGCGATATGCCCTGTTTCCGCATCTAATTGTTTTCGAAAATATTGCCTTTGGACTTCAACTGAAAAAGCTTCCGAAAGACGAAATCAAAAAACGGGTGAAGCAAGTGCTGAAAATCGTGACCATGACCGACTATTAGGAGCGTGATGTAGATTCGCTTTCAGGAGGACAGCAGCAAAGGGTCGCCATTGCCCGCGCCATTGTGAATCCCTGTCTGCACCTCATTTGAGTACCAGCGAAAACACAGGTTGTTTATTTGGCGTCTGTGACGCATTTTTTATGAGCTTAAAACTCAAAACCAAAGCCTTCCCGATAACCAGATGATTGATCCGATGAACCAAAGTCATCGGATCAATTGGTTTAAGGTAATGGCAGTTTCGGATATTGGCTCTTTTGCATTTCAGAAAATTTGCAGAATCCAGTCAGGTTTATTACTTTCGTGAACTAAAGATATGAATTTTTAAGATGTTTAGTTCCCAAAACAACAGTAGCGATATTGTATTAGCCATTTATAAGGATACTCGGACAGTCTTTCGTTTGAACGATATTGCCATACTTGCCGGTGAAACCAATTTTCAATCGCTCAACAAAAAATTAAACTATCATGTCCGTACGGGCAAGTTGCAAAATCCACGAAAAGGAATCTATGCCAAACCGGCTTACCATGCAGAAGAACTGGCATGTACTATTTATACCCCTTCATATATTTCGCTGGAATACGTTTTGCAGAAGGCCGGAATTGTATTTCAATTCGATTCGCGCATTTCGGTTGTCAGTTACCTGAGCCGAAGTATTGAGGTAGAGAATAAAACCTACTTTTATCGAAAAATGAAGGGAGAGATACTGGTGAACACAGCGGGGATTATCAGGCAAAACAACCAGATAAATATTGCCATTGCGGAGCGGGCATTTTTAGATTTACTTTATCTCAATGCTGAATCTTATTTCGATAATTTAAATCCTTTAAATAAAGAGCTTATTTACAAATTATTACCTATTTATAAGTCAAAAGCGCTGACGATGCGGGTAAACAAACTACTCCCAAAATGATGGATATTAACCGGCATAAATTCTTATTGGTACAAATTCTGAAAGACATTTACTCGGATATTGAACTTGCCAATTGGTTAGGATTTAAAGGAGGAACTGCGCTTATGTTTTTCTACGACCTGCCGCGATTTTCAGTTGATTTGGATTTCAACCTCATTAATACTGAGAAAGTGGATACCGTTTATGAAAAAGTGCGTGCAATTTTACTCAAATATGGAAGAATAACTGATGAAGCCAAAAAGTTTTTCGGACCAATTTTGGTTCTGGATTATGGTGCGGGTGAGCGAAAATTAAAAATTGAAATTTCTGTGCGACAGTTCGATAACCACTATGAAATAAAAAACCTACTCGGTATAAACATGAAGGTATTGGTGAAGCCTGATATGTTCGCCCACAAACTTTGCGCATTACTCGACAGAAATGTGCTAACGACCCGTGACATTTTCGATTGTTGGTTCTTTATGCAGAAGCAAACGCCTGTAAACAAGAGTATTATCGAATCCCGCATGGAAATGATTTATTCTGAGTACATTCAGAAATGCATTGAAACCCTTGAATCAATGAATGATAAAGGTTTGTTGCAGGGTTTAGGCGAATTAATGGATAGCGACCTGAAAAATTTTGTCCGGAGTAAACTTCGGACAGATACAATTGGTTTATTAAAATTCTATAAGGATTTCCCGATACTGGCTTAACCTAGATTTATTACAAAAAATATCATGAGATTAATATACTACATCCTGCTGTTTCAATTTTTCTCTGTATTCATCTGCTATGAATCTGCATACGGAAAAGAATCCGGTAATCAAACGAGGAAAGCGCTTCGTATCGCAAAAAAAAATGCTGTTTTATTGGATAGCATTAATCAGTTGCTCGTGGTTTTTAATAAAATACCGGAAAGCAGTACATCGGTACTGGTGGCTCTTGAAAAAAAGGATAAAAAATGGCTGGTTGCTTTGCCCCCGGTTCCGGCAGGTATCGGCCGCAAAGGATTTGCTGCCCCCGGTGCAAAGCGTGAAGGTGATCAGATGTCGCCTACCGGTTTATTCCCTCTGGGACAATTGTTTTGTTACGAAAAAGATGTCAAAACCAGGCTGACATATATCCAAACATCGTCCGAAGACAAATGGATTGACGACCCCAATTCGCCCGATTATAACCGGCACATCAGGGGCGCTACTCAGGCCGGCTCTTATGAGAACCTGAAAATAAACAGCGATGAATATAAATACTGCATGGTGATTGAATACAACATGCATCCGGTTGTAAAAGGCATGGGAAGCGCTATTTTTCTTCATCTGAGTGCAGGAGAGCTGCCAAATCCAAGTTCTGGCTGTGTGGTGGTAACCCAACAGGATATGGAAATGTTATTGAAATGGATGAACCCTGAATTAAAACCTTCAATAATCATGGGCAATGAAAAGGACTTGCTTGACGGTTTAAGAAAGAACCAATAAATCCAAATAAAAATAATGAAATCAGATAAATCACCTAATACACCAGACATGAAAAAATTATTTATTCCGGTTCTTAGCTTAATTGCTATTTTTCTTCTTTCTTCTTCGAACAGTAGGTCACAGCAGCCTGTTGCTACTACAAAGGCTATTTCAGAATTGCAAGTGTTGGCATTTCAGGAAAATGGCAGTCAGGATAATCCTAAAACCAAATACGAATTGGTTTGGAGCGATGAATTCAATTATTCCGGTTTGCCCGATAGTAAAAAATGGAGTTACGATACCGGCGGAAATGCAACAGGATGGGGAAACAACGAAGCTCAGTATTATACTTCGGCCCGTCTGAAAAATTCAGAAGTTAAAGGTGGCAACCTCTATATCAATGCAATAAAGGAAGATTTTGAAGGAAAGAAATACACTTCAGCCCGGTTAATCACCAAATCGAAAGGCGACTGGTTATACGGCAGGGTAGAAGTGAGGGCCAAACTTCCCGATGGAAGGGGCATGTGGCCAGCCATCTGGATGCTGCCAACAGTTTGGACTTATGGTGACTGGCCGGCCTGCGGCGAAATAGATATCATGGAAAACGTAGGTTACGATCCGTATGTCATTGTTGGTTCAGCTCATACCGAATTGTACAACCATATGAAAGGCACACATAAAAATGGTAAAATCACTATTTCCGACTGCTACACCGAATTTCACAATTACATTCTGGAATGGGATGCCAGTGAATACCGGGTCTATGTTGATTCACAACTTTTCTTCACTTATAAAAACGATGGGACAGGTTATCGGTCCTGGCCTTTCGACAAACCATTCCATCTGCTGCTCAATGTAGCTGTTGGCGGAAACTGGGGCGGACAAAAAGGCATTGATGATTCCATTTTCCCACGGTCAATGGTCGTGGATTATGTGCGGGTTTATCAGAAAAAATAATAACAATTCAAATCCTATGATCATCGTTCTTTCACCGGCAAAATCGCTTTATAACCAATGTCCTGTTCCATTCGAAACATTTTCTCAGCTCGATTTTTTGCCTGAAGCCGAAAAAATAATTTCGGTAATGAAAAAGAAAAAGCCGGCCCAGTTGGCCAACCTGATGGGCATTTCGCCCAAACTGGCTGAAACGAACTATCAGCGTTTTCAGGCATGGGCAACACCTTTTACTCCTGAAAACTCGTGGCAGGCAGTACTGATGTTTAATGGCGATGTATATCAGGGATTGAAGGCAGAAACTTTTTCGGCCGATGAATTTGAAATTGCACAGCAACATTTACGGATTCTTTCGGGAGTTTACGGATTGCTTAAACCACTCGACCTGATTCAGCCTTACCGTTTGGAAATGGGGACAAGTGTTGCTATTGGAAGAAAGAAAAATCTTTACGAATTCTGGAAAGCCAAAATTACAACCAAACTGAACCAGGATTTTTCGGAAACCGGACAAACGGTAATGATCAATCTGGCTTCGAACGAATACTTTAGCGCCATTGATAGCAAAAAACTAAAAGCGAGAATTATCACACCGACCTTTAAGGAGCAGAAAAGCGGACAGTACCAGATGGTTTCATTCTTTGCCAAAAGGGCTCGCGGATTAATGAGCCGGTTTATTATCCAAAACCAAATCAACGATCCGGAGGAAATAAAAGCATTTGATCTGGAAGGGTATTATTTCAATAACGGACTTTCGAAGGGTGATAACTGGGTATTTACAAGGTGAGAGGCATGTTACGGGATTCGGGTTGCGGGTTATCCAAATACTCAATTCAGTGGTCATTCATAGTCATTCAATGGTCATTCAGTTGTAAGAAAAATGACGCGAAGCAAATGACAATCAAATGACGCGAAGCTAATGACAATTAATGACGCGTAGCAAATGACAATCAATGACGCGAAGCAAATGACTAATAGCAGTTCCCCGGCAATAGGTAATTGCGAACGTAATCGTCAATACCAGTTTCGAGGCTAAAGAATGGTTCATTATAACCAATTGCTCTTAATTTCTGAATATTGGCACAGGTATAATACTGGTATTTTCCCTGTAAATCTGCCGGAATATTTATAAAACCAATATTGTCAGCCATATTCATTGAATTAAATACTGCCTTGGTCAAACTGAGGTACGTTCGGGCTACTCCGGCCCCGACATTGTAAATTCCCGAATCTTTGCGGTGGTTCATGAAGAACAAAATCACTTTGGATACATCCTCCACATGAATAAAGTCCCGGGCTTGTTCCCCATCATGAAAATCGGGGTGGTGTGAACGGAAAAGGTTCATTTTACCAGTCTCTGAAATCGTATTAAAAGCCTGTAAAATAACAGATGCCATCCGGTTTTTATGATATTCGTTGGGCCCAAACACATTGAAGAATTTTAATCCTGCCCAGAAATAGGGTTGTTCTTTTTGCTCCAGCGCCCAACAATCAAAATCATGCTTCGACTGTGCATATAAATTCATGGGTTGCAATTCAGGGATGATGGCATGGTCATCGTCGAAACCAAACTGCCCGTCGCCGTAAGTTGATGCTGATGAAGCATAAATCAGTGGCAAGCCATACCGGATGCAGGCTTTCCATATTTTTTGCGAATATTCAAGATTAAGTTGCTGGTATATTTCGGGTTCTTGTCCTACCGTATCGGTCCTGGCCCCCATGTGAATAATCATCTGAACAAATTGCTCATTACCTGCTAACCAGTCGAAGAAATGATCACGATCAACCATTTCTGTATAAGTTTTTGTCTGGTAATTCTGAAACTTCAGTGGATCGTCGTATTTATCTACCAGAACAATGTCTTTAAAACCTTCCCTGTTGAGCTTCCCTACTATAAAACTACCAATAAAACCAGCCGCTCCGGTAACTACAATCATAATTTACAGTTCATTAACGTTAGTTAATTTCTGAGACATTGTTTTCGTAAATACTAACTTCGATTTACCGATTATATTGCCTGTCAATGCCAAAATAAATTAACTTTTTTTACAACTTAATTGTAAGACTGAACTTATTACCTTTGTGGTTGCGTGTGTCAAAATAAATTTAGTACTGAAAGGAAACAGAAATGGAATTTTCATTAAACGGAAAAGATGGTACCTACCGGAAAGTTGAAAAATATGATCCGGAAACAACCGCGCGATTAAGCGATCACTATAAGAACATCATCGATCTTTTAGGCGAAAATTCAGGTCGTGACGGATTGTTGCAAACGCCCATGCGGGTAGCTAAGTCCATGCAGTTTTTGCTTCAGGGTTACGAACAGGATCCGGAAAAAATCCTACGGTCGGCCATGTTTAAGGAAGATTACCGCCAAATGGTCATCGTTAAAGACATCGAAATTTATTCGTTATGCGAACACCACATGCTTCCGTTTATTGGCAAAGCACATATTGGTTATATCCCCAATGGTTACATCACCGGCCTCAGCAAAATTGCCCGTGTGGTTGATGCATACGCGCGCCGCCTACAGGTTCAGGAACGACTGACTACGCAAATTAAAGATTGTATCCAGCAAACACTTAACCCACTTGGAGTAGCAGTTGTTATTGAGGCACAACACCTTTGCATGCAAATGCGTGGCGTTCAGAAGCAACATTCAATTACCACTACATCAGACTTTACAGGCGCATTCGAACGGGTGGCTACCAGGGAGGAATTTATACGTTTGATCAGAGGTTAAATTGTCAAAATCAAAAAATTCATTAACCATTCTTAACAATCATTATTTAATGGTATTGCATTTAATATTACTTTTACCCCCAATGAAAGTGACAAAGAACATATTATTCCGACTTCTACTTCTGTTAGCTGTACTTTTCAGCTTAGGAATTGAGGCATCTTCTGACTACACAACTCCATTGTATAACGTAGAACTTTCGGCAGAAACGAATGGTGTGGATAATAATGCTAGTTCGGATATTGATTCTTTCAATGATGACCACATTAATCAGGTTTACGAATCATGCATGTTAGGTGAACGACTTACCCGGTTGCCGATTTCAAACGGCCCGTTTTTACCGCATAAGTTTTCCTTTTCAAGCTGGCAACCGCCGAAAAAATTCAGTTTCGGGATTTAAAACCATAAATCTTATTAGATAACAGTTAGTCTTGATAACCATCAGGCTGAATCTGTTGAATGATGTTGTTTGGCTTATTCGGCAAACAATATCCTCATCAAAAAACTCCGAAGATATTAATGCATGATAATCCATATGAGACGGTCATGTTTGATATGGGGATATTTCTATATCATACAGAAAAAACAATAAAAATTCAATTATTTACAACATGAAAATAGGTGACTTAATTAACTGCACCCGCCATCAGGAAGCATTTGGATACTTCACCGGATTTTTGGATCAAATAAGGAAAGGAACTGCGAAATGAATTTTGAAAAACCAATACACGATAGAAGTTTTCTTTTAAATATTAATTATAAAAAACACAAAATGAATTATTTAGATTCTTCTGAAATTTTAATAAAAAAACAAAATACCGAATATCTCGTTCATCTGATCCGCATTGCATTGGCAGATGATGTGATCACTGGCAATGAAATGGAATTACTGCATCTAATAAGCAAAAAGTTAGGCTTCACAGAAATTGAAACTGTCCAATTGATAAAAACTACAAACAAATCTGATTACAGACCACCTTCTGAATTTTCCCAGCGATTTGAACAAGTATTTGAAATTGTAAACATGTCTTTGGCTGACAGGTCAATTATAAAAGATGAGATGCGATTAGCCAGTAGTTTCGCAGCAAAATGCGGGTTTAAAGAAAATGAAATCCCATCTCTGCTGCTTCTGTTACTAAATGGAATTAGACAAGGCAAAAACAAAAGTGAACTTTTAAAAGAATATCAAAATAAGCTGAAATCCTGAAATAGGACGATTTGTTTCATCAATTTGACAGAAAATACTGAATGAAGAACTGGTTTAAATCCTTACATAACTGGAGTCTGGCTTGGGCAAACACCAAGTGGGGTGCATGGGCATTATTTATTTGTGCTTTTGCCGATGCATCGTTTTTACCTTTACCAACTCCAATGTTTTTTATAGCTTTAACATTACTAAATATCACAAAAGCATATAAATACGCATTATTTGTAACTCTTGGAACATTAACAGGCGCTTTGGCCGGATATTCAATAGGTCATTTTGCATGGCTTAAAGCGAACGGCGAATTTACCGGTCTTGCCATGTTTGTGTTTGACAATGTCCCGGGTTTTACCGAGGAGGTGTATCAATATTTTCACACTCAATTCTCAAAATGGGGCTTGGGCATTTTGTTTTTAGCCCCATTAATTCCTGTTCCTTACAAGATATTTTCGATTTCATCAGGAGCATTTGATATTAATATCTTCATCTTTTTTTTCGGGACTTTTATTAGCCAGGGCATAAGATTTTATCTTTTATCGTTCCTGATAATCAAATTAGGTCCGGAGGTAAAAAAACTGTTTGAATTTAACAAGAAACCTGTTGTCATTCTGGCAACCGCATGTATTGCGATTGCTATTATCGCAATTAAAGTTTTTTAAGTTCTATGAATGGATTGAAAAAATATTGACTGGAAATTCTGTATTATTTAAGTATCTGTTATAAAATCAAGTTATGGTTGTTAATTTATATGTTTGGTTAGGGTTTATTGCTTTTGTAATCCTATTGCTTGCAATTGATTTAGGAGTATTTCATCGTAAATCGCACGAAGTAAAGATTAAAGAAGCTCTTATTTGGAGCGCTCTCTGGATTTCACTGGCTTTTATTTTCAATTATGGAATCTATGTTTTCATGGGGGAAGAAAAAGCCCTTGAATTTTTAGCCGGATATTTGATAGAAAAATCGTTAAGTGTTGATAATTTATTTGTCTTTATCATGCTGTTTTCATACTTCCATGTGAATCCCAGATATCAGCATAAAGTTCTGTTCTGGGGCATTCTGGGGGCGTTGATTATGCGAGCGGTATTCATTTTTGCGGGAGTTGCGCTCATCACAAAATTTCACTGGATTATATACATTTTTGGGGCATTCCTGATATTGACGGGAATAAAAATGGTGATCCAGAAAGAAGGAGAAATAGCGCCGGATAAAAATCCACTGGTCAGGTTATTCAAAAAGTTCTTTCCGGTCACTGACCAAATGTATGAGGGTAAATTTTTCGTTAAAATTAGTTCGAAAACAGTTGCAACTCCATTGTTTATTGTATTGTTGATTGTCGAATTTACCGACTTAATATTTGCTGTCGATTCGATACCGGCTATTCTGGCAATTTCGAATGACACGTTTATCATCTTCACTTCCAATGTTTTCGCAATTCTGGGTTTGAGGGCGCTATACTTTGCCCTTGCCGGAATAACTAAATATTTTCACTATCTCAAATATGGTTTATCAGCTATTCTGGTTTTTGTAGGAGTTAAAATGATCATTGCCGGTTTTTATAAAATCCCAATAGCGTACTCTCTTTTAACTATCCTTGGAATACTACTTATATCAGTTTTGTCTTCTGTACTGTTTAAGAATAAAAATTTATAATAGAATAATTATGAGCAGCAAATTTGAAGTAGTATTTGAGAAAATAATTTTCTCAAGTCGGTGGATACAAGCACCATTGTATGCAGGTCTTATTTTAGGTGGAATGTTATACGCATACAAATATTTAGTTGAATTGGTTCATCTCAGTGCAAACATAAATGAAATTAGTGAGACGGTATTGATGCTTGGAGTACTTACTTTGGTTGATATAACGATGGTAGCCAATCTTCTTGTAATGGTTATCATTGGTGGTTATTCAACTTTTGTCAGCCGGCTTAATATTGATGCGCATGAAGATAAACCGGAATGGCTTCAAAAAATTGATGCCGGTTCATTAAAAGTAAAATTAGCCGGTTCGTTAGTTGGTGTATCAGGTATTCATCTGCTACAAACATTTATAAATATTAAAAATCATGAATCTGAGCATGTAATGTGGCAAGTAATAATTCATGTTGTATTTTTATTTTCAGCTCTTATGCTTGCTTTTACAGAAAAAATTTTGCACCAAAAACATTAACCCTTTTTACTAATTAGAGATTAAATCTTATAAACTGTCCGGTAAGTAATTTTACTTCATAAACTGCAAACAAACAGGCGATTCGTTTGGAACTTTTATTCCGGTATATTTCAGTTTTCCTGAGGCTTCATCAATCCTGAAAACAGTGATATCGTTGCTTTTTTGATTGGCGACCAGTAAAAATTGCCCGGTAGGGTCGATAGTGAAATTCCGGGGCCAGTTGCCTTCAACCGAAACGGTCTGCACCAAATCCAGTTTTCCGCTGGTATTATCGCGCGTAAAAACAGCAATACTGTTATGGCCACGGTTCGACCCGTAAACAAATCGGCCATCGGCTGACAAATGGATATCGGCACACCAGCTTTCGCCTTCAAAATCTTTGGGCAGCGTTTTGATGGTTTGGATTGTCTTCCATTCGCCGCCATATTTCATTAAAACAGTAACAGTAGAACTTAACTCATGAATGACATAAATAAAACGTCCGTCAGCCGAAAAATCAAAATGACGCGGACCTGAGCCAGGCGATAGCTTTACAAAGGGTTGTGAATCGGGCTTCAGTGGATTTTCGCCCGTACCCACACTATAAATTTTTAATTCGTCAGTACCCAAATCTGCAGCAAATAATAGCTTCCCTGAAGCATCGAATTGTGCCGAATGAGCGTGAGGTTCAGTTTGGCGACCGGGGAAGGGGCCACTTCCGGTATGCTGTATTTTCTGCATCAGTGCAGTCAGGCTTCCATTGGGCAAAACGTTAAAAAGCGATAGGTTCCCACCGGTATAGTTTGAGGCAACCAGTTTTTTACTATCAGGCGAAAGGCAAACATGACAGGGGTTTGCACCATGCGTTTGTACATGGTTCAGAAAGGAAAGTTTTCCGTTCTCTTCAATCCTGAAAGCTGAAACACCTCCGCTATGGTCATTTTCCGGATCAGCGACTTCGCCTACAGCATAAAGGTATTTTTTATCTCCTGAAACAGTGAGAAAGGATGGATTATTGCTGATTGCCGGCATTTTAAGGTTGACCAGTTTTCCGCTGCGGTCGTTAAACGAATAAACAAAAATGCCATCGGCCATACCCTTGGTATATGTTCCAACGTATAGAATATGCTTTTTAGCTTCAACATACTGTACACAAAATAAAATGCTGACCAAACACATTAGGAGTAATTTCATGAGAAAGTTTTTTATAATAGTTGTAACTAATTTGAATCTCTTTTGTTTATGAAAGAACAAGTCAAAATTAAAAATTTAATGGCATGAAACTACGAATCTTTTATTTGGGGGTTTTCTTATTTCTGGGATTGACCTCAATTTCTCAAACTCTTACCTGGCAATGGACGACCACCGATGGATTAAAAACTCCTGAATCAGTTCTTTATGATGTTTCGTCAAACAATATTTTTGTGAGCAATATTGACGGACAACCTTCAGAAAAAGATGGCAACGGATTTATTTCGGTGTTGAGCGCCGAAGGCAAATTGAAAACCCTAAAATGGATAACCGGGCTAAATGCGCCCAAGGGATTAGCCATTTACAACGGGAACCTATTTGTTGCCGACATTGATGAATTAGTGGTCATTAACGTCAAAGAATCCAAAATCACGAAACGCTACAAGGTTGAAAACGCTAAGTTCCTGAATGATGTGACTGCCGGCGAAGATGGGATTGTGTTTGTTTCGGATATGCAGGATCATAAAATTTATGCCCTGGCAAATGATAAACTTTCGCTTTGGCTCGATGATAAACTCCTTGAAAATGTGAATGGTTTATGGGCCGAAAAAGGACAACTTTATATCGGAACGGCACAGGTTCTTCAAGCTGACATCAAAACGAAATCAATCAAAATACTGGTTGAGAATTGTGGTGGTGTTGACGGACTGGAAAAACTAAAAGACGGAAATTTTATTTATTCGAACTGGCAAGGCCGCATTTTCGTCACCAAAGGACCAGAATCAATCAAGTTGCTTGATACCGTGGATAAAAAGAACACTGCCGATATTGATTTTGTTCCCGGGAAAAACCTCGTGCTGGTTCCAACATTTTCAGGTAATAGTGTTGAGGCTTATGAACTAAAACCAAAATAACCATGGAAAACCCATTTATTGCAGCTAAAATGCCTGCACAAGTCACCCTTGAACCCGGACCGTTTGCCTGGTGTGCATGTGGAAAAAGTTCTAACCAACCATTTTGTGATGGTACGCACCGGGGAACAAAATTTACTCCTGTATTCTTTAAAATAGCCGAAAAAAGAGAAGCATGGCTTTGCCAGTGCAAACAAACCAAAAACCCGCCCTACTGCGACGGAACGCATAAAACACTATAGCAAAATAACTACCTTTGCTTAAAACAAAATCGAATGGAACCTCAGGTAAATTTGTCGCTTTGGGTCTTTTACGGTATTATAGCTCTTCTTTTTATTTCCATCACTTCAATTGCTTACCTGATCATGCGGCTGAATAAGTCAATGAAAAGGAAACTGCAACTGGAATCAAAATATCAGGAAATGGAAGATAAGTTTAACCAGATACATCTCGACAACCTGGATTCGAGGCTTAATCCGCACCTTTTCAAGAATATTCTCAACTCTGTTCAGTCACACGCTTATCAGACATACTTTGCATTGGACAAACTCTCCAATGTACTCGATTATATTCTTTACGACAGCCGTAAAAAATTCGTGACACCCAAACAGGAAGTCGAATTCGCGCTCAACCTCATCGAAATCAATAAAATCAAATTAAGCCCGCTGTTCGAACTGAAAGTAAAACTGAAGGTTAATGAAAACGAACCGCTTTATCATCAGCACCTGCTTGCCCCGTTCATTTCAACCGATTTAATTGAGAATGCCTTTAAACACGCTGATTTACAGAGTCAGGGCGCTTTTATATCCATCATTTTCGAGTTTTACGATAACACTTTTAAGCTCACTGTTGCCAATAAGATATCAGAAAAAACACCCATCAAAAAAGAAAAAGGTGGTTTTGGGACCGAAGCGCTGGAACAACGGCTTAAAATTATTTACCACGATCATTATAAGTTCGACCACTTTACCGAAGCCAACGTTTATATTGCTCACTTAAAAATTGATCTGCTTGAATACAAAGCTAAAATGCTTGCTGCTGGACGATGAATTGCCCGGTCTTTCGTATCTGAAACTACTGTGCGAACAGATGACCGAACTTGAAGTGGTCATGGCTTTTAACGATCCGGAGGTACTTCTGAAAGAGTTTCCTGCGCTGGAATTTGACCTTTGCATTCTCGACATTGAAATGCCTGGTATCAGTGGCCTCCAACTGGCTGCTTTGCTCAAAGGTAAGCCCGTCATATTTACCACAGCATACAAAGATTATGCAACCGATGCGTTCGACCTCGATGCCATTGACTATGTGATTAAACCGATAAAACCTGAACGTCTTCAACAAGCTGTAACCAAAGCTGTCCAAAAAATAAATCCTGAAAATAAGACTGCCAAACACTTCCGGATAAATACCGACAAAGGAATCGCATGGTTAGATGTCAATCAGTTGGTTTATATCCGGACTTCAGAAATTGACAGTCGCGACAAAACTGCACTATTGGTCAACGGGACCAGCCTGCAACTGAAAAACATTTCGTTCGAAAAGCTTATTTCACTTTTACCTTCATCCGGCTTTTGCCGTATAAACAAAAAGGAACTGATTTCGATGAGTGCTGTGCTGTATTTTTCGAACGACAAAATAACGACCAACATTTACTATCATTCAGAAAAGCCGCTGGTACTTTCGCTTGGTGAAACATACAAAAGCGGCTTCATATACAAAATAAACAGGTAGTTTATTACAAAATTTGTCCTGTTTGTTACAAATAAATTAATATGGCGGGATGGCAGTGTTACTGATTGATTTACTTCTTCTATTTTTATTCCTGATTTTCCCTGATATTAAATTAGTACCTGGAACTTTTGTAGCTGAGAACAGATGAAGAAAATAAAAGATACTCTGCTTTATATTGGAATTCTGGGAGTATTTTTTGCCTTGATGTACTGGATTATTCAGTCGGGAAAAATTCTGGAAGCCGGAAGATTCGTGGTTGAACCACAATTACAGAGTTCCTATTTTTCTCAGTTTATTCAGTCAATTGCTAACAATTTAGCCCATCCGGTTGGTCTGGTTTTGGCGCAAATTGTTACTATTATTATCGTGTCGCGTGTATTCGGATTCATCTTCAGGAAAATTCACCAACCAACTGTAATCGGCGAAATAATTGCCGGTATTGCCTTAGGTCCGTCTTTGCTGGGAATACTTTTCCCCGAATTTTCATCGTCTCTTTTCCCCGAAAACTCATTGGGAAACCTTAGCCTTTTGAGTCAGGTCGGGTTAATCCTGTTCATGTTCATGGTGGGTATGGAACTCGACATGAAAGTAATTCAAAGTAAAGTAAAAGATGCCGTGGTGGTGAGTAATGCCGGAATTCTCATTCCGTTTACCATTGGAATAGGATTGGCCTATTTTATTTACGAAAATTTTGCCCCCAAAGGAGTACCATTTCTTTCTTTTGGCCTGTTTCTCGGAATGGCCATGAGTATCACCGCTTTTCCTGTACTTGCCCGAATTGTTCAGGAACGCGGAATGCACAGGACCCGCGTGGGAAATTTGGTAATAACTTGCGCAGCGGCCGATGATATTACAGCATGGTGTATGCTGGCAGCTATCATTGCCATTGCCAAAGCCGGATCTTTCGTGAGTTCACTTTATGTCATTCTGCTTTCAATCGGATATGTCCTGATCATGATTAAGGTAGTGCGCCCTTTCCTGAAACGGGTTGGCGACTTACATGCTACGCGCGAAAACCTGAGCAAACAAGTTGTGGCCATATTTTTCCTAACTCTGCTGATATCTTCTTATACAACCGAAATCATAGGTATTCATGCACTTTTCGGCGCTTTTCTGGCCGGAACAATCATGCCTGAAAACACCAAATTCAGAAACATTTTCATTCAGAAAATTGAAGATGTTGCACTGGTGTTGTTGCTTCCCCTCTTTTTTGTTTTTACCGGATTGCGTACCCAGATCGGCCTTCTGAACGATATTTATCTCTGGAAAATAACCGGGCTGATCATTCTGGTGGCTATCACCGGAAAATTTGTGGGCAGTGCACTGGCCGCAAAATTTGTTGGGCAAAACTGGCGCGACAGCTTAACCATTGGGGCATTGATGAACACACGCGGATTAATGGAACTCATCGTGCTTAATATTGGATACGATCTCGGTATTCTTTCTCCTGAGGTTTTTTCGATGATGGTCATCATGGCACTGGTCACCACATTAATGACAGGCCCGGCATTGGATCTGATCGAACGAATATTCAGGACAAAACCTGACATGATACAGGAAAAAATCAGTCACCTGAGCAAATTCAAAATTATCCTTTCGTTTGGAAATCCTGAAATGGGCAGATCTTTGCTCCGACTTGCCAATAACCTGGTGAAAAAGCAAAAAGAAAACACTTCGGTTACCGCCCTTCACCTCTGCCCGAACAATGTACTGCACCATTACAACATGGATGAATATGAAAATGAAAGCTTTGAACCGGTCATTCAGGAATCGGAATTGTTAAGCCAGAAAATTACTACCTTGTTTAAGGCCTCGGATGATATTGACCACGACATTACTGAAATTACGAATAAAGGTGACTTTGATCTGTTGTTGATCGGTATCGGACAGTCAATTTTTGAAGGGAGCCTGTTGGGAAAGATTCTGGGTTATACTACGCGGATCGTAAACCCCGACCGCCTGATTCATAGGGTGGCAGGAAAAGAAAAAATATTCGGAAATTCGCCGTTCGATGACCGGACTCAAAATATTCTATCAGCCAGCAAGGTTCCGGTCGGAATTTTTGTAGATAAAAACACAGGAGATTATGATCAGGTTATTGTACCATTTTATACTGAAAAGGATGGTTTTTTAGTTGATTATATCCAACGACTGATTAAAAACTCGGGAGCTCAGGTCACGGCGACCGATCCTGCCGGCACGATCAGAAAACACATTGAAATTAAGGAAGCCATCAGGGCAATTGAACAGGAGGCGCCAAACCACATTACGGTGAACCGTGAAAAAGATATTGACGAGGAGTTCATCAGGCAATTCCAGTTAATGGTCATTTCAACTGATGGGTGGAAAAAACTGGTTGATTCACAATGCCCCTGGCTTAATCAGACTCCTTCGATTCTAATACTAAAAGCATAAAAATCAAAAAATTTCCTTTTTAATCAACCTGTATTCATGCTCAAAATTCGGGGTAAAAATACCTTTGCCCAGGTTTGCTTCAATTTGTCTAATAGTCCAGAACCTGCCTTCAAGCACCTCGTCAGAATGAAGGTGAATCGTTTTAAAATCATGACTGACAAACACGTAAACCAACTCAGCTTCGATTTCGCTGTCCCAGCGGTAAGTTTTTACCAACCGGGCAGAGAAATCCTGTAGGCCTATTTCCTCCCAGGCTTCACGTTTCAGAGCGGTTTCGAGCGTTTCGCGAGCCGAAATATGTCCGCCAACGGCAGTGTCCCACTTACCTGGCTGAACAAGTTTATTTAAGGGCCGCTTCTGCAAATAGATATGCTTTTGGGTATTTATTACATGCAGGTGCACAACCGGATGCAGCAGTTTTTCGCCTTTGTGACAAGCCGAACGTGGAGCTTGGCCAATTATTTCACCTAATTCGTTAACCAGGGGCAACCATTCTTCATCGTCAGGAATGATATGTTTTTTGCGAAGTTTCAGTTTCTGTTTAATGAATTCGTACCCAAAGACCAATGCAAACAAAATATAGAAAAGGCCTCCGCTAATGAAAGCCCAGGCTTTGTTCGACAGGTAAAACGCCGAATAAAAAACCAATAAAGTGTGGATCAGGAAAACAAAGAACATCAGTTGCATGGTTTTTCGGAACTGCGCCATTTGTTCTTTGCTCAATTCCATGTCTTTCATATATCGCTGGGTCATCAGTCCTAAAATATTCAGCTTCGAGAAAGCTGAAACTGCCAGAACAGCACACAGAATAAGTTCGACCAGCCCGGGTTTCAGCTTAAAAAAGATATCGTTATCAAGCACAATGGAAACCGAACCCAAAACCAGCAACAAGCCGGTATCAAATAACACAAAACGGTCAAATCGCTTTTCTTTGATCCAGATCCAGGCCATTTCGGCAACGCCGATAGCCAGTGCAGCAATCAATCCGGCACGAGTCCCCCAAATTTCGTCAATTGCAATAAAGACAAATAATGGAATGAACCCGGGCAAAAGGTTTTTAAGTAATTCAGATTTGCTCATTTTCAGAATACTATATCCTATCTAATTCAAAAATACGATAAAACAATACCAGTTCTAAAAAAAAATCCCGCGTGAACCCAAATGGTCATCGCGGGACAACATTTCTTTGAATAAGCTCTACTGTTGGTCTTCAGGAGAATAACCCTTTTTGGCATAAACTGTTGCCAAAAGTGTTGAAAAACGCGGGATTCCCAAAGTTGATGAATTGTCAACAGCTTTAAATGCCAGTTCTGAAGGAATGACCATGAAAGCCTTACCTCCAACCTTCATTTTCTTCAAGCCTTGATGCAAACCGGCAATTTGCTGCACGTAGCTCGCATTCACAATATCATTGTTTACATCTACATAAAAGGCAAATTCTTCGTAATTGCGGCCGGCTTCATCTTCGGTGGTGAAAATTACTTTTCCATCGAGCAGGGTAATCTTAAAGTACAACAAAACCTTATAGCCCGATTTAATGGTATCGCCTGTTCCTAATACAATGTCTTTAAAATATATTCCTGAAACATCTTTAGCATCAGTCAGGTTATTGTCTTTTACGTATTTATCAAGTGCAGCAATCTCGTTATCGCGTAATACGTCCAGGGTATTTTCTTTGCACGAGGTATAAACTCCGGAAAGCACTACGGCAAAACCAAGAAAGAACAGAAATTGTTTCATATATTTATTTTTTGCAAAAGTACGATTTTTAATCAGCTTCTATTTAATGTCAATAACTTCGATTACAAAAATTAAAGGTGTATTGGGCGGTATTGATCCAGCGCCGGATGTGCCGTATGCTTTGGCCGAAGGGATCAGGAATGCAGAGGTTCCACCCTTTTTCATTACTTCAATTCCTTCCTCCCAGCCCTGAATTAGCCGATCGGTTTTGTGGATATAAGTCATAGTTCCATCCCCATGATAAGCCGATGCATCAAAAACAGACCCATCTAAAAATAGTCCGGTATATTTTACGGTAACCGTATTTCCGGTCTTAACAGTTTCTCCGGTTCCTTCCTTTTCAACAATGTAATATAGGCCAGTCGAAGTTGTATCAATATCTTTCTTATTGGTAACCATTTGTGCAAGCCATTCCTTAATCAAAGCAGTTTCTCTTTCCGGAGTGTATGTTGCATAAGGATCTTCGTTTTTTTTACATCCTGAAACTATGATGATGGCGAACAAAATCAAAGCACTATATTTTAAAAGCATATTCAATTTTTTCATATTCTTATTTTACTGATTGTTTAATTCGATCTTCAAATTCGGGTAATATGTTTTCAAACTGAGTCATCGCTTCCTGTAAAGATGCAAAATACTCTCCACCGGCTGCGTTGCGATGGCCTCCTCCGTTAAAATATTTTTCAGACACCTCATTGACTGCAAAATCGCCTTTCGACCGAAAGGAGACTTTGATGTATTTTTCTTTTTCGGTGAACAATGCACTGAAAATGATCCCATTTATAGAAAGTGGCATGTTTACAAATCCTTCGTTATCGCCCGTAACAAAATGAAATGCTTTCTGATCTTCGCGGGTGATATACATACTGGCGGCATGGTATTCCGGATAGACTGTCATCCGGTTGCTCAGGCAAAAACCCATCAGCCGCATCCGGTCAGCAGAATAATTATCATATACTTTCGAGTAAATCTCCTGCTGGTCAATTCCCAATCGGGTCAGTTGGGCAACTACTTCAAAGGTGTTTGGATTTGAAACATTGAAAGCGAAGGAGCCGGTATCGGTCATGATGCCTGTAAACAACGAAGTGGCCGCATTCCGGTCAATATACGGGGCAAATTCAGTGGACTGAAGTACAGCAAATATTAATTCGGCAGTCGAGCTGAAAGTGATGTCTGAAATAACCAGATCAGTAAAATTTCCCGGATTTGGATGATGATCAACCAGAATCTTCTTTCCTTCAAAACTTTCGACTAACGGTTTCATATCTCCCAACCTCGAAAGCTGATTGAAATCCAGGCAAATTAGCAGGTCAGATTCAGCGAAAGCCCTTGCCGATTGTTTCGGATGATGACTAAAATTAATTACCTGATCATGTCCATCCATCCAGTGGTAAAACTCCGGGTATTTGGTCGGACTAACAATTTTGACCTTAAATCCGGCATTTTGTAAAATCCTCCATAAACCCAGGACAGAACCCATTGCATCTCCGTCGGGATTGGTATGCGGTACTAAAACTATAAATTTGGAACTGTTTTTAATCAGTTGTTCAAAACGCTTAACGATTTCTATGTCAATTCTTTCCAATTATACGGTTTTAAAATAAAGTACAAAGATAAAAATAAAGCCGATGGCGATGGTGTGCATAACTAAATTTAACTAACTTGGGTTCAGTGTAAAATCAATCAGACAAACAGACTATATGGCAGGCAATCAAACATTTACCATGATCAAACCGATAGCGGTGAAGAACAACAAGATCGGTCCTATCCTGAAGATGATCAGTGAAGCCGGATTCAGGATAACAGCTATGAAATTCACGCACTTAACCAAGCAACAAGCCTGTGAATTTTATGCCGTACACGCTGATAAATACTTTTTTGAAGAATTAACATCTTTTATGAGTTCGGGCCCCATAATAGCTGCCATCCTGGAAAAGGAAAATGCAGTTGACGACTTTCGGAAACTGATTGGGGCAACCGACCCGGCCAAAGCTGAAGAAGGTACCATCCGGAAATTATATGCCGAGTCCATGTCGCACAATGCAGTTCATGGATCGGACAGCGATGAAAATGCAATCGTTGAAGGGAATTTCTTTTTTTCGGAGATGGAGAGATATTAGCGGGAAAAGTAGCGTCAATAGTGGTCATTCGCTTCGCGTCATTAATTGTCATTCGCTTCGCGTCTTTTTTCCAACGAATGACCACTGAATGACCACTGAATGACCACCGAATGACCATTGAATGACCATTGAATGACCATTGAATGACCATTGAATGACCATTGAATGACCACTGAATGACCACTGAATGACCATTGAATGACCACTGAATGACCATTGAATGACCATCAATCACTTGAAAACAATAGTCTTAATCATTTCTGTACCAGCCACCTCATTCAGCCTGACCCGGATTTCCTCTTTCATCATCAGCAGTTCGTTCCGTACTACCGGAGAGGTGGTTTCAACAAAAAGGGTACTATTCTGAATATAGATGTTGCCGGTATAGCGGGCTACAGTTTTCCCAATTACTGATTCCCACGATTTTATCAGATCGAGTTCCGAAAGCTTTCGATCCATCTTGTTTTCCTGAACGTAGCTTTTTAACACTGCGCTGAGGCTTTGGGTATTACTTTTTCTCATCGGTTACAACTCCATCGCTTATGGTGAATATACGTGATTTGGCTTCCAGTCCGGCGATCATCTGGTCGAGGTGTTCGCGGTTGGTATCGGTAATAAAGATCTGACCGAAATGATCATCGGCTACAAGTTTTACAATTTGTTCCACCCGGTTTTTATCCAGTTTATCAAAGATATCGTCAAGGAGTAAAATTGGCGTCAAACCTGATATTTCTTTCATAAAATCGAACTGGGCCAGTTTGAGCGCTACAAGGTAAGTCTTTTTCTGCCCCTGAGAACCAAACTTTCTGATGGGATTGCCCGACAACTCAAACTCGCAATCATCTTTATGAATGCCACAGGTGGTATATTGTAATATCCGGTCTTTACCAACCGAGTGTTTAAGCAACTGTTCAAAATCATTCCCTGTCAGCTCCGATTGAAGCCTCAATCCGACTATCTCCCTACCGCCTGAAATCAGTTCATAGTATTTCTGAAACACAGGCTGAAGCTTTTCAATAAAAGACATCCGGCTGACATGTATATGCTGTCCGTATTTGACCAGTTGATCATCCCACACTTCGAGTGATTCAAGCTGAAAAGCATTTCGTCCGGCAAATTGTTTCAGGAGGTTGTTGCGTTGTTGCAGCGCCCGGTTATAACGAATCAGATTTTCGAGGTAAATGGCGTCATACTGCGATATTACACTATCAATAAACCTTCGCCGGTCTTCACTTCCGCCCGATATCAGGTTGGTATCCGATGGAGTTACAATAATTAACGGTATCAGTCCGATGTGTTCCGAAAGTTTTTTATACTCTTTTTGATTCCTCCTGAATATTTTTTTCTGATTTCTTTTCAGGCCGCAATAAATAGTTTCATCCGATTCGAGCCGGGAATATTTCCCCTGTACCATAAAGAAATCCTGATCAAACCGGATATTCTGGGCATCAACCGGATTCAGGAAACTTTTACAAAAAGAAAGGTAATAAATGGCATCCATCAGGTTGGTTTTTCCCGCGCCATTATTGCCGATGAAACAATTTAAGCCTTCAGAAAACTTAAATTCAGCGTGTTCGAAGTTTTTAAAATTTACAAGCGATAATTCCCTGATATACATTTTCAGAACTGTTTACTGCAACAAAACTACAAATTTCTGTATGCGGATTGGTATAAAAATATTGCCGTCAGAAATAATTATACCAATGTGTTGGTTAATATTCATTTTTAAATTAAAAATCTACCGTTTATTTTTGAAAATAGTATATTTTTGCCTCTCGATTTTTGAACTATACTTTACAAGATGACAAAAGACAAAAAAAGCCAGAAGGTGGATAACCTCGTTGAAGTAGAAAGTGCGCTTACCAAATCTGAACAATTTCTCGAAGCCAATCAAAAATTGATTGCAATCGTTATCGGGGCAATCGTCGTGATATCAGTTGCGTTTCTTGGCTTCAACAAATTTTACCTTGAGCCGCGAAATGTAGATGCACAAGAGCAGTTGTTTGTAGCTCAGAATTATTTCGAAAAAGATTCGTTCAATCTGGCGCTCAATGGAGACGGCAATAATTCAGGATTCCTTGACATTATTGATGATTTTGGTTCGACTGATGCAGGTAATCTGGCCTATTACTATACAGGTATATCTTATTTAAATATCGGACAGTACGAAAATGCGATTGATTATCTGAAAAAGTTTGACACCGATGACCTTCTTTTAGGTCCGATCTCGGTAGGCGCTCAGGGCGATGCCCAGCTTGAATTGGGAAAGACTGACAAAGCTCTCGATTTATATACTGAAGCATATAAAATGAATGACAATGAACTTACAGCGCCGGTTTATATGATGAAAGCAGGCGAATTACTCGAAAGTTCAAATAAAATTGCTGATGCTTTGAAACTTTATGAAGCGATCAAACAAAAATATCCTGAAACCACCGAAGGAAGAAGCATTGACAAATACATTGCCCGTGCCAAAGCTAAAATTTAGTGAATGGCTACAAAAAATTTATCAGAATACGATTTGACTTCAGTTCCAGCGGCTACCGGTATGAAATTCGGGATTGTGGTTGCTGAATGGAATTACGAAATTACCGGAGCATTGGCCCGTGGAGCTATTGACACCCTGAAAATTCACGGTGCGAAAGATGAAAACATTATCCTGAAACATGTCCCCGGAAGTTTTGAACTTACACTTGGAGCGCAGTATATGGCCGAATTTACCGATGTTGATGCGGTTATTGTACTTGGCTGTGTCATTCAGGGCGAAACCCGCCATTTCGACTTTATTTGCAATGGTGTGACTCAGGGAATCACCAACCTGAACATGAAATACAACAAGCCATTTATATTCGGATTGCTAACCACCGGCAACCAGCAACAGGCACTCGACCGGGCTGGCGGAAAACTGGGAAATAAAGGTGATGAAGCAGCAATAACCGCAATTAAAATGCTCGCTCTAAAGAGAGAATTGACCAAATAAAAAAGGGGCAAATGCCCCTTTTCAATTCTAACTAACTTGATCTACGATTAACCCGGACCGCCTGGTCCCCCCATACGGCCTTGTCCATTTCTTCTCATTTCTTCACGCTTTTTCTGCATCTCGTCGAATAATTTGACTTGATCTGTACTTAAAATCGCTTTAATTTCTTTGTCTTTTTCAGCCTGAACTTTATTTCTTTCTTCACGCATTTTTGCCCGCTCCTCATCACTGGCATCGCGCATTTTCGACCAATCGAAAGATTGCTTTTCCATGTACTTTTTATTGATCGCCGTTACTTTTGCCTCCTGATCTTTTGTTAGTTTCAAATCTTCGACCAAACGTTGAGTCTGGCGTTTAAGCATTTCTTCAGGATTCATCTGAGGACGGTTTCCACCCGGCCGGCCTTGCTCTGTTCTGGATGGACGCTCTCCGCCTCCCCGTTCCTGTGCAATGGTAATTCCTGCAACAAACAGAAAAATCACCATCAATGCGCCTAATTTTTTCATGAATTTGTATTTTAAAATGATTTAAACAATTATTGGTTCATTGACTGATATCAGGTTAAAAGGTTTAAATACTAATAAAAATAATGCCTGATATAATAAATCATTGGTTTATAATTCGGGCGGATTAACCTCATTTTCAACTTTTTTTTTGAAGACCCATACTGTTCCCTGCCTGCGGCTGCTACCGTGTATCCACAAATCTGTTACATTTGTTGAAATTGGTAATCCGATTTTTTTTAACCTTATTTTTGACGGGAAACCTTAGTAGCCCGGCAACCACCATCTGATTAGAACCTTATTTTATATCAAAATACACCCTGTTAATAAGGTTTGAGTCTTTGGGTTGCATGTTTTGTACTAAGGTTTCCCTTTCAAAATAAGGTTTAATCAGTCATCATATACCTGAAAAAGATATTGGTACACGGTAGCTGTGGCTGGCAGGCGTCCGAAAAATGGGTTTTGCCCTGAAAAAGGATTCCACACGGACGGTTTTCTTCACCTGTTTCTTTCTTCTATAAATATTTTGCCCCGCTGGGGCATCGCTAACCCGTATAAGTGCCAAAGGCACTAAATATTTAGTGTGCCGGGCATGC
>DMSQ01000017.1 GCA_003457135.1 Prolixibacteraceae bacterium | reverse complement strand
TATTATACATCCAGACATTGGGGAGCAGAATACGCACCAGGTACAGTATTTTATGACAATGTAAAAAACTTATTTCAGGTTGGGGTAGGTCAGAAACACAATGTTTCTTTTGAAGCAGGTACTGAAGCAATGACATTTCGTGCCTCTGCAAGTACGCTAAAACAAACCGGTATAGTAGCTACTTCAGACTATACACGCGATAATATTACTATTGCCGGAACCGCTAAACTTTCGAAATGGATGAACATTGAGGCTTCGCTGAATTATGCCAATGCTACCAATACCAAAGTCAGCAGAGGTACCAATGGTGTTTTGTACCGCGCCATGAACTGGCCTGTAACTGACGATATGAGGGTTTATCTTAATCCGGCCGGAAATATTCGGTATCCAAACCGATATGTAGATGTGGATATTTTGAATCCATATTTTGACCTGTACAAGAACAGAAATTACGACGAAACCCAACGTTTCATCTCCAATATGGTCGTAAATATTACCCCAATTAAGGATATGCTTATCCGTGCACAAGTAGGTTACGACATCATTGCTACTACCATGACAATTGTTCGTCATCCTCAGTGGTCTTCAACTGCTACCGGAACGGGTTCGTATGACCAATCGAAGATGAATGATTCTAATCCAACCATCAATATTATATCAACTTATAAAAAGGAGTTCGGCAAATTCAATGCATCGGCCCAGGTTGGATATCACCAGACTGAACAAGCATCAAAGACTTTGTCTGTTCATGGTGAAAAATTTATGGTAGCAGATTTCCAGTCAATTAATAACTGCGACATTGCTACCCTGGTAAATACCACCAGAACATCAACCAGAAGACTGCAGGGTGTATCCGGGTCGTTTGAATTTTCGTACGATAACTTTGCATTTTTAACCCTTCGTGGACGTAACGACTGGTCGTCAACCCTGCCTGCCAATAACAACAGCTATTTCTATCCGGCAGCCGACCTAAGTGTTATTGTTACTGATCTTCCATTTCTAAAAACTAAATTAGGTCCTATCAGCTATCTTAAACTTAGAGGATCGGTTACCCAGGTAGGTAAAGATGCGCCACCACTCTCCATTTATCCTGCTCTTGAAGCTGCTCCAACATCTTATGGCGGATACCGCTATGGTTTTACCGGACCAAATCCAAATCTCCGTCCGGAAATGAATACAGCATGGGAAGCTGGTATTGAAGCACGTCTTTTCAATAACAGGATGAATGTTGATATGACTTATTACAATACATTCTCTGAAGATCAGATTATTACCGGATTCAGGATGAGTTATGCAACTGGTTTTGTTTTAAATAACATGAACGTAGGTTCGTTTAAGACCAATGGTGTTGAGTTCAGAGTTGATGGCGATATTGTGAAAAATCGCAACTGGACAGTCAATGCTGGTTTGAATCTGTTCAAAAATGGAAGTAACGTGATTTCTCTTCCAAAGAATGTATCCGAATATTATAATGCTTATACCTGGGTTTCAGGAAACATCCGGAATGGAGTTATGGTTGGTTACCCGATTACTTCGTTAACTGGTTTGGATTATCAGAAAAATGCCAAGGGACAAGTACTGATTGATCCATCTTCTGGTTTGCCTTTGGCAGCTGGTACATGGAGCTATTTAGGTGATCGTGAATCAAAACTGTTTGTCGGTTTTAATGCTTCAATCCGATACAAAGGATTATTACTTTCAGCATTACTGGATGGCCGTATCGGTGCAACAGTTGTTAACGGTACAAAACGTTATATGCAGCAATATGGCTACAGCATTGAATCGGTAACACAGCGTGAAGCAGGACCAGTAGTTTTCGACGGAGTATTGAAAGATACTTATGAAAATACCGAGACTCCAACTCCAAATACCACTGGTGTAAGATTGGGTGACCTGCAATACGGATACGCCGGATTGGACCCCAACTGGATAGAGACAGATATCAACTATTTAAGGCTACAGGAATTGAGACTTTCATATTCTTTAAGTAAAAAACTTTTGGAAACAGGCACCAAAAAACTTATTTCTGCTGCAACAATTTTTGTTTCCGGATCTGACCTTGTTGTCCTGACAAACTATTCCGGAATTGATGTAGTAGGTAACTCTAACTCATCAGCATTGGGTGGAACAGGCGGAGCTGGGTTTGATATGATGTCAATTGCTGCTCCCAGGAGAATTTCATTTGGTTTAAGTGTAACATTTTAATTATCAAAGAAATGAGAAAAATATTAATATCATTCATAATTCTTCTGGTCCTTGGGTTTAGTTCTTGTACTGATACCTGGCTGGATGTGAATAAAAACGTAGATGCTCCTGACTGGGTAAATCCTGTACTTCGCCTTGGTCCTGTGCTTGCATCTTACGAAGGATTACAATATGACCTTAGGGCGGTTGCTCCGCTTTCTCAATATTTTAGCGGTACTTCAACTTATGTATCTAATTTTGGTGTTTCGCACAGCTACATTGCTGGTAGCGATGCTGCGGGCGAATGCTGGAGAATGTCATACTGGTTACAGGGTATGAACCTTGAGAATATTATCAACGACAGCAGGGAACTTGAACAATACCGACTTGCTGGTATTGGTTTAACAGTTAAAGCTTATTCATGGCACACTCTGGCCTCCCTGCATGGCGACCTTCCGGTAAAGGATGCCTATGTCCCAGGTCTTCTTTCGCATAATTACGACAGTCAGGAATATGCTTTTTCAATGGTACGTAAATGGGCCAAACAGGCCATTGCCGAGTTTGAAAAGACCGATGCAACAATTTACCCGTCGACTTTAACCACATCAGACCTGATATATAAAGGAGATGCTGCAAAATGGAAAAAATTCGCCTATGCTGTATTAGCCAGAAACTATATAGCCATGTCAAAGAAAAATGTGGCATACCTTGATTCGGCCATCATTTGTGCTGATAAATCATTTGCCAGCGCTGCCGATGATGCTTCTCTTACCTTCCAGGCAACAGGAGTTTCTACAACATCCAATTTCTTTGGCGTACTAAGAGGTAATCTTACCAATGTTTTTGGGCAGTCAGATTATATCGTTCAGGTATTGACGGGAAATATTCCAAATTACAATGCTTCAGGTGCAATTGAAGGATTAAGTCCTTATCAGATGGTTACCGATACGGCAACTCTTGACCCAAGAGCCATTTTGTTGCTTGGAACATTAGATACCATGCAGGTTGATCAGACAAAAATAAAGAAAGGCACTTATAAGTTTGTGGGTACAAGACTAACCAATGCAGTAGCCTGTACTTTTTGGGGTTCAACCAGCGCACCTACCATAGCGAATTCTGGTACAGGCCGATGGCTTTATCGTGATGATGCCCCATGGCCACTCTCCAGTTATGCCGAAATTCAGTTAATTAAGGCTGAAGCCTTATTTCAGAAAGGACAAAAAGCTGAAGCATATGCTGCATTCAAAAATGGGGTATCCGGACACATGGATTTTGTTAAACGTCTGATCGTTCCCGGAACTATAGTGAAAGACAGCAAAAACAAACAAACATCGGTTATAGGCGATAAAATTACTTCTGCACGATTTAGCGCACTTGCAACCGAATATATGAACAGTAAGTTTGTAAATGGTATGCCACTTGCAGATTTCACACTTTCTCATATCATGATGCAAAAGTACGTAGCTTTGTTCCCATGGAGTCTCGACACCTGGAATGATCTTCGCCGGTATCATTATGATCTTGTTCTTGGCACTGGTGGAATTCCTGCTACCGGAACATCCTGGACCAGTGATGTGGTTTATCACAAGTTGGATTCTGATCCTAACCGGGTGTATAAAGGGTTATATTTGCCTGCTGCTAATGTGGTTAACAGAAGAACGAAATTTGCAACAGCCAACCTGGGCTCGCCGGCATACAGACTCCGTCCAAGATATAATTCCGAATACATGTGGAACCTTCCTTCGTTGCAGAAGCTAACACCTATTCCGGGTGATAAAGAAAACTATGTAACTTCCATGGTTTGGTTTACAACACCAGGTAATTAATTTAAATCATATTAAAACGATTGATAATGAAAACAATATTTGCATTAATTTCTGTCTTAATAGTGTTTTTGCTGGCCTCCTGTGAAACCAATGAAATTACATTTGGAACCACAGTTATTGATCCGGCAAAATCCGCAGAGGTAAGGTTAGTTTATGATATTCCGGTAGTTCCATCAACTACCTTGAATATTACCAGACTAAAATACAATGATCTGCTCGTGTCGGAAGTATCAACTGCTATTGGGGGTATTTTCCCTAATAGTGTAGCTAAATATCATGTGGTACCCCAGGGTACAGTAAAAGTTGATGCTTACACAGGCACAACAAAAGACGTGGTTCAATACAGCAACACTTTTACAGTTGGCTCCGGAAAATATACAGCCTTTATTCATAGTCTGACCGAAGCCCCATTTGTTGTAAAGGATGCCGATGTGTTTCCTGCTACCGATGCCTGGGCTGACACTGTTGCACATGTTCAGTTTGTAAATCTTTTATATAAAGCTGATGGCGTGACTCCGTATGGAACCCTTTTCCTGAAAGGCAGAAGGGGAGCTGGAACTACTGCCAGCCCATATAAATACATTGATATCGCTTCATGTGGTTTCAAAGAAGCTTCGAAATTGATTCCATACAAATTGGTAAAGAGTGGTACTGTTTGGTCAGGAACCGAAACAGGGATGGTATTTGTTGTTTTTGATGCAGCAGGCGTACTCCTCAAGCATTATCCATCTTCCTCAGGTGCTTTGACCAATTATGCGGCAACAGGCTTCTCGCTTGGAAAAGGGAGGAACTATATTTTTCACATGAATGGGAAAATTGGGGACAAATACGCTGATCAGGCTATCAGAATGAGCACAATCACATTAAACTAAAATCTGATGAAGAGAATATTCTTTTTAATGGGTCTGGTATGCATCACACTATCTGTTTCATTTGCACAGAATAAAAAAGCCGAAAAAGAAGCAGCTGCAAAGGCGCAGTTTGAAAAAGCTGTTGCAGCTGTTGAGGCAAAGGATTTTGTAATCATAGTCGATTCTTACGAGGCTGGCAATGGAATTATTGAGACCAACACTGATGTTACAAATTTTATCTCCTACGAAAAGGACTTCGTTATCTTGCAAGGTTTTCCTGCTGGTAATGGTCATACAAACAAAGTAACTGTTTCTGATTACAAGCAGGTTGCCGATAAAAAAGGTAATATTAAGATTGAAATGCAGTGCAAAGGTTCCTTCGTAACTGCAAAAGTTGAAATCTCTTTGAAAAATGGTGGTAACTATGCTGATATCATTGTTTCCCCAACCAAAGGGGATGCAAAACGTTTTTCAGGTGAAGTTATTCCACGGGCTGAATCGAAATATTTCAAAAGGCCAGGCGAAGTTTAATCCTTCTATTAGTAATTAATCATATAAAGGCTATCAAACTATTGATAGCCTTTATAATTTGTAAACAATAACTTGGCAATTTTATCAACATGGTTTCTCAAAAATTAAAGTATCTCCTTGGTTCATTCGGGTTTGTAAAAGCTGCTGTCTTTATTTTTGGAACGGTTTGTTTTACCGGTTCGTTTGCACAGAACGACAGCATTGCGATACTAAAGAGAGAAATGGTCCTTTTTGGCAAAACTCAGGGACAAATGCCATTTCTGAAGTATGGTCCCGGAATTGACCGGCTTGGTGGAGCTAAAATGACTTATCTTGATACATCGGTGGTATTGCAGGTGGTTGATAGTCTGAAGGATGACTATATCGTTCGCCTGTCAAAAAATCATCGGGCATTTATACCGAAGGAACAAGTGAAGTTTACGAATGATTTCAGGAGACCTGATTATTACCTCACATCTTCATGGAATGTATCCGGAGACGAAAACTATGACTATGTAACGATTGGTTTGGATGAACGGCTTCCCTATCAAAGTATTCAACAGATCAGTCCCTCGCGGATTGTTGTTGACATCTATGGGGCAACCTGTAATACGAATTGGATTACCCAGCTAAAAACAGCCAGAGAAATAAAAAATGTTTATCATGAACAGATTGAAGATGACGTTTTCCGGATAACCATCGAGTTGAAACATGTTCAACATTGGGGCTATTCAATCAAGTACAAAAAAAAGGCCCTGGTTATTGCGGTTAAACATCAACCTGTACATCTTTCATTCAGGCATATGAAAATTGCAATTGATGCCGGACACGGCGGAACAAACACTGGTGCAACCGGCGTTAAAAGTGGAATAGAAGAGAAAATTTGCAATCTTCAGATAGCCCGGAAATTGGAAAAACAGCTTCAGCGAAAGGGCGCTGCTGTATTTATGATCAGAAACGATGATATTGATCTTGGTATGGTTGAACGCTCATTGATGCTTCGTGAAGCCAATCCTGATCTTTTAATCAGCATTCATAACAACGCCGCTTCAAATCCAAATGTAAAAGGGACAAGCACCTACTATCGTTACATCGGTTTCAGGTCGCTCTCTGTGGCTGTTTTAGACCGGATGCTGGAGTTGGGATTGAATAATTTCGGGAATATTGGCAGTTTTAATTTTTCACTGAATGGCCCGACTGAATATCCAAATTGTCTGGTAGAAGTGGCTTTTATGAGCAATGAAACGGATGAAAAACTGATCGCCGATCCCTCATTCCAGTTAAGGGTTGCTAAAAAGATTCGAAAAGGGATAAACGACTGGATCAGAAAAGTAAAATAACTGATAACTGAAAGAAATGCGTATTTCAATTCTACTCCTCTTATTCGTTTTACAAATCGGTTTTGGTTCGGCGCAGACCTTTCGTTTTGCGCACGTTACCGATACTCATATCGGAGGCTCGACGTCAACAGAAGACCTTGTCCGAACGGTGGATGATATCAATCAGCAACCTGATATTGATCTGGTTATACTTTCCGGTGATGTTACTGAATTTGGCTCCGACGATGAGTTGCTTGAAGCCAAATCAATCCTGAGCAAGCTGAACAAACCTTATTATATTTTATCCGGAAACCACGATTCAAAGTGGTCGGAAAGCGGGAATAACAGTTTCGTCCGAATATTTGGGACTGAAGGTTTTTCGTTCGAAAAGAATGGCTTTTTATTCATTGGAACAGCCAGCGGTCCAAACATGCGAATGGCGCCCGGATTGGTTCCCCGCGAGCAAATGGTGTTTTTGGATTCTATTCTTGGGTACATGAAAGATCCTGACCAACCCATCATTTTTGTCAATCATTATCCGCTCGACGAATCCTTATCGAACTGGTACGAAGTGATTGATCTGCTAAAAACCGGAAATATTCAGGTTAGCCTGCTTGGTCACGGGCACAGCAATAAACTGTTTAATTTTGAAGGTATTCCGGGAATAATGGGGCGTTCGAATCTGCGGGCAAAAAATGAGGTGGGTGGATACAATATTGCGACAGTTACGGCCGATACTTTATTTTATTCAGAACGCACACCTGGCTTGAAAACCAATCCGGTTTGGTGCAAAGTGCCTCTGGGGAATAGAAACTTTAAAAATGACACCATTAAATGGCCTCGTCCTGATTTTTTAGTCAATTCAAAATATCCAAAGGTTAAGGTAAAATGGCAATTTCAGGAAAAAAGCGATATCGGAACAGGAATTACCGTTTCGGAAAAAATTGCTGTTTATACCAATACCAAAGGCGAAATTGTTGCAATTAATAGCAATTCAGGTAAAGCAATCTGGCGCTTTTCAACTTCAGGAAAAATATACTCGACACCGGCAATTAGCCATAACCTGGTGGTTTGTGCCTCAACCGATAACATGATTTATTGCCTGAACCTGAAAACGGGCAAACCTGAATGGAAATTTGAGACAAAAAAACCAATTGTGGCTTCTCCTGTCATTGATCGGAAAACGGTTTATATCGGCTCATCTGAAGGAATTTTCAGGGCCATTGATCTGTTGACCGGAAAACTGATCTGGCAATTTGGCGGAGTTAAAAACTTTGTAGAATCGAAACCTCTGGTATATGACGGGAAAGTTTATTTTGGCTCGTGGGGCAATGCTTTCTATGCGCTCGATCAGCAAACTGGTAATTTGCTCTGGAAACGTGAAAAATATACCAACCGGATGCTTTCTCCTGCTGCCGTTTGGCCGGTTGGAGCAAACAGCAATATCTTTATTGTGGCTCCCGATCGAAGTATGACTGCACTTGATGCCAAATCGGGTGCTGAAATATGGGATTCCGGGAAATATTCGTGCCGCGAAACGATTGGAATTTCTGCTGATGGTGAACAGGTTTATATCAAAAATATGAATGAAGGTCATGTTCTGGCTTTTGAAACCGCTTCGAATGATCAAAAACTGATTTGGGATTGCCCGGCTGAATTGGGCTACGAAATCGGACCATCACCCATTGTCGAAAGCGGTGATTTAGTTTTTGTGCCAACGTGCAGTGGAATGGTAGTGGCGATCAGTAAAACAACGCATTTGGTAGTTTGGAAATACAAATTGTCTAATGCATTGATTAATGGAGTAACACCTGTTGGCACAGATCAGATGCTGATTACATCACTGGATGGACAGGTGGCTTGTATCCAATACAAAAATTAGAGACATGGTTTATTGTGTCTTATGGATTAATATAACTAATTAAACCAATATAATGTTGTGTTTTCAATTCACTCACCCCGAAGACCGAAGGTTCGGTCTTCACCACTCTCTAAGAGGGGCAGAGCATCGAAGATGCGACGGGGTGAGTCAAGATGATGGAACAATAATATAGGTGACATTATTTCATTATTTTAACTTAACATGAGTATCGAAACTTATTTAAAAAAATTTATTCTTGTTTTCATTTTAGGAGCCATTGCCTGGTCTTGTCAGGATGACGATGTAGTTCCTGATGATGATTCTGCTGATTCCACTTTTAATCCTGCTAAAGATGAAATTGTGGTTGATAAAAAGGAAATCAGGGCTGCGTGGATTGCGACAGTTGGTAATTACGATTGGCCAATAACAAAAAGCGATCCTGCTGCTCAAAAGCTGGAGCTTACCATGCAGTTATCCCGATGTCAGACCTTGAATTTTAATGCCGTCATTTTGCAGATTCGTCCGGTTGCCGATGCTTTTTATCCTTCAGAATTGGAACCGTGGTCGGTTTACCTGACTGGCGTTCAGGGTCAGAATCCCGGATATGATCCCTTGAAATATGCGATCGACGAATCTCATCGAATGGGAATGGAGTTTCATGCCTGGCTGAATCCATACCGGATTGGCAGTACTTCGGCCATACTTGCTTCCAGCCATGTCGCGGTTAAGAGCCCTTCCTGGGTGGTAACTTACAATGGGGTTCGGTATTTTAATCCGGGTTTGCCTGAAGTAAGAGCTCATCTGATGGCTGTTGTAAATGACATTATTACACGCTATGAGGTAGATGCCATCCATTTCGACGATTATTTTTATCCCTCAGGTGCAAAGTCAACCACTACGCCGTTTGGATTTGACGATAAGACAGCATTTGAAAAATATGGAAACGGAAAAGATATTCACACCTGGCGGGCAGATAATGTGAATACTATGGTTGCCGAAGTCAGTCAGTTAATCAAAGCGAATAAACCAGGTGTTTTGTTTGGAATTTCACCATCCGGCCGGCGTGAAAATAGTGTAGATTTGTATGCCGATCCGTTTGTCTGGCTCGATAATAAATGGGTTGATTATCTGGCGCCGCAAATTTACTGGGAGTTCGGTCATGCGGTTGCCGATTTTGGCAAACAGGCTGCTTTCTGGAACAGCAATGCCCGGGGAGTACCGATGGTGATCGGAATTGCTGCCTATAAATTTAAAGATCCTGCTTATCCGGCGTATGGTTCAGTTTCTGAAATAGACAGGCAAATTGAAGAAGTACGCAAAAGTTCTAATCTTCACGGGTGTTTCTATTTCAGGATGAGGTTTTTGGAAAATACAGAATTATTTAATTTTCTGAAAACAAAATATGTATGGAAATCGGTATTGCCTGTGATGGGGAAGTTAACTGCACCCACTGTAGGAGCGCCAGTTGTCAGTCATGCGGGGTTGCTTTTGAGCTGGGCTTCTGTTTCAGGAGCAAAAAAATACGCTCTATATTTGCTCGAAAAGGATAAAGACGTAAACAATACTTTTAATGCTCATGTTGTTCAAATAAATTCCGATCAAAAGTTTACTGGTACATCAGGAAAGAGTTATTTTGTAACCGCGCTCAACGACGATCAGGTAGAATCGGTCAGGTCTAATGTTTTTACCATCAAATAATACCTTATTTTAAATTATATGAATCCTTATTATCGCCAAATCTGTACTTATATCGCCTTGTTATTGCTGGTTTGCACAACAGCATGGGCACAGGTTCCCAATTATAAAGCTTTGCAAATTGAAATACAGGATATTCAAAAACAACTGGTTCCTGATAAACGGATAGCTGTTTTGGATATTACGTTGAAAGACACCACCAAATCAATTATTGTAATAAGTGGAAAAACCGATTTGCCGGAAGGGAAAAGGCAGATCATCCAATTGCTGAAAGAAAAACATATCCAGTTTACTGATTCCATTCAGCTTTTGCCTGATTCCAATTTAGGAGGAAAAGTGTGGGGATTGGTTACTCTTTCAGTAATTAACCTGCGCTCACAGCCTGATCATGCGGCAGAAATGGTTTCTCAGGCCTTGATGGGAACTCCGCTTAAAGTGCTTGAATCGTTGAATGGATGGTATCATGTTCAAACACCCGATCGGTATTTGGGCTGGATGGAAGGAAATGGGCTCGTAAGTCTTACTTCGGATGAATTGGATCAATGGAAGAAATCGGATCGCTTTGTGTTTAAACGCATCAACGGGAAAGCTTTAGATTCGCCAAACCGAAAAGGCAGTACCGTTACCGACCTTGTATTAGGCGATTTGTTTGAGGTGGAAGGCGTGGTTAAAGGATTCCTTAAAATCAGATTGCCCGACAAAAGAACCGGATATATTCGAAAATCGGAATGTTTATCCTGGAGGGAATGGTCCACCCGGAAACCTGATGTTCAGGCCATGATTTCAATTGCCCGGCAAATGTTGGGAACTCCTTATTTGTGGGGTGGAACTTCATCAAAAGGCGTTGATTGTTCAGGATTTACCAAAAATTCCTATTATTCGCAGGGTATTATTCTGGCACGCGATGCTTCTCAGCAAGTCCGATACGGCGAACATCCTGATTTTAATAAGATGGAGACACTTCTGCCGGGTGATTTATTGTTTTTCGGACGCAATGCCCAAAGGGTAACCCATGTGGGTTTGTACATGGGAAATGGGAAGTTTATTCATTCATCAGGCCTGGTGCGCATAAACAGTCTCGATCCGAATGATCCGGTATATAGTGAGGCTTTAAAGAAAAAACTTGTGGCTTCCGGCCGGATTTTGAATTCATTAAATACGGAAGGAATTTCTTTGGTGAAGGATCATCCGTGGTATAGCCTCCCCTAAAGAAGCCCCACCTAAATCCTCCCCACAAGGGAGGACCTAAAAAGCCAATAGAATGAGAACAATAAAATAATAATATTAACACTCAATAGAAAATCATGACTAATATTCAGAAAAAACATATTCAGAGCGATTCTACTCCCTCTCCTTTGGAGAGGGCTGGGGAGAGGCTATCTCCTTCGGAGAGAGTCGGGGAGGGGCTTTCACGTCGCAATTTTATACGAACCACCGGATTGACAGCTTTGGCCGGGTTAGCCGGTGCTGAAACCATATTTGCTGCTGTGAAAAAAAAATCGTCTAAAACTTCAGGAAAAGGATTGATTTTACGTTTCATCCCATACGAACTTCAATTGAGGCATACTTTTACTTTGGCCAACAGTTCACGCAAAACAACACCTGATGTGTTGATCAGTCTGGAGTTTGAAGGTGTTACAGGTTACGGCGAAGCTTCGATGCCTCCTTATTTGGGTGAAAGCATTGAATCGGCTACCAAATTTCTGGGATCGTTGAATTTAAGCCAGTTTAATGACACTTTTCAGATGGATGATATTCTGAAGTACGTTGATTCGGTTATGCCCGGAAACTGCGCTGCAAAAGCTTCGGTTGACATTGCCTTGCACGATTTGGTTGGTAAGTTGATGGGACAACCCTGGTACAAAATATGGGGATTTGATCCGGCAGATACGCCAAATACTTCGTTTACCATCGGTATTGATACTCCTGAAGTGGTCAGGCAGAAAGTTGCCGAGGCCACACCGTATAAAATTCTGAAGGTCAAACTTGGGCAAAAAACCGATCGCGAAATGATTGAAACTATTCGCTCGGTTACCAGTGTTCCACTATGCGTGGATGTGAATCAGGGCTGGACGGACAAACAAATGGCGCTCGACATGATTCATTGGTTGAAGGAAAAAGGAGTGGTTTTTGTTGAACAACCAATGCCTAAAACTTCGGTTGATGAGATGGCCTGGTTGACAGAACACAGTCCGTTACCAACCATTGGCGATGAATCTGTGCAACGACTGCCTGATGTAATAAAAGCCAGCGGGATTTATAACGGCATCAACATCAAACTGATGAAGTGTACCGGCATGCGCGAAGCGCATCAAATGCTTACACTTGCCAGATCTCTGGACATGAAGGTGATGATCGGTTGTATGACCGAAACATCGTGTGCAGTTTCGGCTGCGGCACAGTTGTCGTCTAAATGTGACTGGGCCGATCTGGATGGTAATTTACTGATTTCAAACGATCCGTATCAGGGTGTTCAGGTCGTAAAGGGAAAGGTAACTTTGATTGATCAGCCGGGAATGGGGCTTTCTGCATTGGATCCGAAATGGAAGATTTAGTATAGATTAGGATTCCATCTCTTTTTTAGAAAGATGGAATCCCTGGATATTATCCCATAATTTCCGGCTAAAATCGCTATATTAGTAGTTGTTACAACCAATTCAATCAACTTCTATTATTTTATCTAATATGACCAAGCAAAACGCACTAAAGTTATTTGAGGATAAAAAAGTTCGTACCGTCTGGGACAACGACCAGGAAAAATGGTATGTATCTATTGTTGATGTTGTCAGAGTATTGACAGATAGCCCCAATCCACAAGTTTATTGGAGAGTATTGAAAAAGAGATTGTTGGCAGAGGGAAATCAAACCGTTACAAATTGTAACGCTTTGAAAATGGAAGCTCCGGATGGAAAAATGCGCATGAGCGATGTGGCTGATGTAGAACAACTTTTCCGGCTTATTCAATCAATCCCATCACCTAAAGCAGAGCCGTTTAAGATGTGGCTTGCTGAAATTGCCCGTGAGCGTTTGGATGAAATGGACGATCCTGAACAAGGAATTGATCGTATGCTGGAATATTACCATCGGAAAGGATACTCTACAAACTGGATCAATCAACGCCTTAAAAGCATTGAAGTTCGCAAAGAGCTTACAGATGAATGGGAGCAACGTGGGGTTAAAAAGGGTCAGGAATATGCTAACTTAACCGATATCATAACACATGGTAGGTCGGGATTGACAACCAAACAATACAAGCAATTCAAGGGATTAAAAAAAGAGAGTCTGCGCGATAATATGACTAATCTCGAATTAGCGCTTAACACGCTTGCTGAGGCTACCACTACCGAAATATCGAAGGAACACAAGCCGAAAACACTAGCTGATAACCGACGTGTAGCTGCCCGAGGCGGTTCTATTGTTGGCAATACACGTAAAGAGATTGAAGCCAATATTGGTAAAAGTATAGTGACTCCATTAAACGCTAAAAATATAGACGCATTACCAGAATCCTAATCATGCTCACCGGAAAATACCAGCAACTTTATCAACAACTGATATCCACCATTGATTCAAAAAGAATCTTCCACGATCCTCTTTATACTCTTGCTTTTGGTACCGATGCCAGTTTTTACCGGCTGATTCCAAAAATGGTGATCAAGGCCAAAAACGAAGATGAAATTTCGTTAATCCTAAAGGAAAGTTCGAAATTGGATATTCCGGTAACTTTTCGCGCTGCCGGAACCAGCCTTTCGGGCCAGGCCATTTCCGATTCTGTATTGGTCATTGCCGGAAACCACTGGAAAAAATTCAGTATAGAAGCTTATGGACTGAAAATTAAATTGCAGCCTGGTTTGACAGGTGAAAGAGTGAATGTTCTGCTGGCTCCTTTCGGGCGAAAAATCGGTCCCGATCCTGCCTCCATTAATGCGGCCATGATTGGCGGAATTGCAGCCAATAATGCCAGCGGCATGTGTTGCGGAACTGCTGAAAATTCATATAAAACGCTCGATACGATGCGTATTATTCTGGCCGATGGTTCGGTACTCGACACAGCCAGCGATGAAAGCAAAGAGCTATTTCGGCAAACCCATTCGCAGTTGGTTCAGGAGATTCAGAACATGGTTACGGAGGTTAAGGCCAATGATGAGCTTTCGGCCCGCATCGCCCGAAAATTCAAAATGAAAAATACAACAGGCTTTAGCCTGAATGCTTTGGTCGACTTTACCGATCCGTTTGAGGTGATTCAGCACCTGATGATTGGCTCTGAAGGAACGCTGGGCTTTATTGCTGAAATCACCTACCGAACAGTGATTGAGCATCCGTTCCGGGCCAGTTCGCTGATGATTTTTCCGGATATTGAAAAAGCCTGTCAGGCCGTTTCACTGCTGAAATCGGCTCCGGTTGCAGCAGTCGAGTTGATGGATCGCGCCGGATTGCGATCGGTGGAAGATCAGGCCGGGATGCCGGCTTACCTGAAAATCCTGAGTGCAGCGTCCAGCGCCATTCTGGTGGAAACCCGCGCCACAGAATACGAACAGTTGAAAATACAAATTGCCGAAATTCTTGAAAAAGTTCAGTCCATTCCCGCTGAGATTCCGATTCAGTTTACTGATGATACTAAAGAATGTGCCTTGTTCTGGAAAATTCGCAAAGGACTTTTCCCTTCAGTAGGCGCCATGCGTAAAACCGGGACAACGGTAATTATTGAAGATGTGGCTTTCCCCGTACCTCGTTTGGCCGAAGCAACGCTCGATTTACATCGCTTATTTGCAAAATGGGGCTATCGCGAAGCGGTGATTTTTGGTCATGCGTTGGAAGGAAACCTTCATTTTGTGTTTACCCAGGATTTTGGTACAGCCTCCGAGATTGAGCGATACAGCCGGTTTATGGCCGATGTTGTGGAGATGGTAGTTTCGAAATACGACGGCTCACTCAAGGCTGAACATGGCACAGGTAGGAACATGGCTCCGTTTGTGGAAATGGAGTGGGGAAGCGAAGCTTATAAACTGATGAAACGCATCAAACGCATTTTCGACCCCAAAGACTTACTCAATCCTGGAGTAATTTTGAACAACGATCCGGAAGCACACCTGAAGAACCTGAAACCGATTCCGGCTGCCAGTGAAAAAATTGACCAATGTATCGAATGTGGTTTTTGTGAGCCGACTTGTGTTTCGGCAGAACTTACACTGACGCCACGCCAGCGCATTGTGGTTTACCGCGAAATGGCCAGTCTGGCAAAAAGCGGACACGAACCGCATATTGCAGCCTCTTTGGCTAAAGCCTATCAATACGCCGGAAATGAAACCTGCGCCACCGATGGCTTGTGTGCTACAGCATGTCCGGTCAAAATTGATACCGGCAAGTTGGTGAAAAACCTGCGCACTGAAGTTATTGGAGAAAACCAAAAACGCGCTGTGTGGATTGCAGACCGGATGGCCGGGACCACCGCCACTGTTCGCACAGCACTTTCGACTGTCGGATTCTTCCATTCCATTTTTGGAAATTCTTTAATGAAAAGCATTTCAGTGGGAATGAGAAAACTGTCAGGAAACAACATTCCGCTTTGGAATGAATATATGCCACGGGGAGCAAAGAAAATCAACACCAATCAAGGGCTGAAATCAGCAAATAAAGTCGTTTATTTCCCCTCGTGCATCAACCGCGCGATGGGCGTTTCGAAAGAGCATCGGAAAGAAAAACAGCTTTCAGCGAAGATGCTGGAATTGCTGAATAAAGGTGGCTTCGAGGTCATTTATCCGGAAAACCTGAACAGTTTGTGCTGTGGAATGGCTTTTTCGAGCAAAGGATACACCGAAGCCGGGCAAAAAAAGTCGAACGAACTGGAATGGGCTTTACTCAAAGCCAGTGAAAATGGCAAATATCCGGTTTTGTGCGATATGAGTCCATGCTTGTTTACGATGAAAGAGAACATGCAATCGGAGCTGAAACTATACGAACCGGTTGAATTTATCCTTGACCATTTGATTACCAATCTGGAAATTACCCCGGTTCAGGAAACCATTACGGTGTTTCCGGTGTGCAGCATGAAGAAAATGGGCCTTGAAGAAAAACTGGTAAAACTGGCCGAAAAGTGCGCTGTAAAAGTGATTGTACCTGTAACCAACTGCTGTGGTTTTGCAGGCGATCGCGGATTTTCATTCCCTGAACTCAATGAGCATGGTTTGCGTGACCTGAAAATGCAGCTTCCGACAGAAGTTAAAAACGGTTATTCCAACAGCCGGACCTGCGAAATTGGATTAAGTCTGCATTCCGGAGTTTCGCATCATTCGATTGTTTATTTGGTTGATCGGGTGAGTAAGGCAAAAAAATAAGATATGCGTTTTTGGAATTATTTCCTTTTTGCCCTTTCCCGGATCTTATACTCCTGAATTAATGGTGGATTTTCTGGAGTCAGTGTAAAGCTGATTTCGATATTACTGTTTTCACCCTCCAAAATAAAGAAACCACGAAGGTTATTTTCAGGGATGAACTCCCTAATCTGAGTAATCTTTCCGGCATTGGAATAAATGGTAGCAGCTTCTTTTTTTAGTGAATCAATGAAATAATCCATAAAGAAGCTCTCTGCAAAAATTCCGGTTTTTTCAGGATTTTCCCAGTCAGGCAGTAAGGCTGTTAATTCTTTTTTTCGTTGATTTAAAATGGGTGAAACAGGCAATTGTCTGGGCTGGAGTTTGGCCAATCGCACAACAGTTTCCAAAACTTTTGCATTGATGTTTCCGGCTGAAGCATAAGTCAGGTTACTCAACGAAATAATCCCGATACCATAATCGGGCATAATTCGCCAGTTGCTGCCAAAACCGGGTAATCCACCTCCATGACTGATAAATACTTTTCCTTCACAATCCTTAGCCCAGGCCAGGCCATAACCATAGGCAGAAACAGTGGGGCACAGGCTACCATCGTATTTTTTTACCTGAGAACTTAGATAGTTCAAATTCCAGGGAAAGTGCATTTCGCGAATTGAACTTCGCATTACAGGTCCTTTTTCCTCGTCATCCCGCGGTGGCCATGCCGATAAATGAAGCGACAGGTATTTGCTGAAATCTTCCAGAGAAGTGATCATTCCACCCATAGCGCCATAAATTCCATCATGAAGCAAGGGTTGTTCTGACCAATTTCCATTGACCCAACGGTATCCAAGTGCCAGTTCTTTTTCCGGAACTTTGGAATATTCCCACCAGGTATGAGTCATTCCTAACGGCTCCAGAATATTTTTGGTGATGTAATTTTGGTATGATTGACCGGAAACTTTTCGGATGATGAGGCCGAGCATCGTAAAACCCAGATTGCTGTATTCATATTTCATTCCGGGATTATTGGAGAACGAAATTCCATTTTTAATCAACTTAGTCAGCTCTTCTTCAGTCCGCGCCAATTGTCGATCTCCCCATGGATTGTCTTCCGGAAATCCGGCTCCGTGCGTGAGCAGATGCCGAATAGTTGCCGGAGCAGCGTCTTTGGTCAGATACTTTTGATCTTTCATTTCCGGGATGTACAGGTAAACCGGATCGTCGAGTTTCAGTTTTCCTTCGTCGCGAAGTTTCAGAATAGCCATTGCCGTAAAACTTTTAGTCATCGAAGCAATCCGGAAAGCAGTATTATTGTCGGCTAATGTTTCTTTGGAAAGATTAGAGTAGCCAATACTGCCTTTGTGAACCAGTTTCCCATCCACAACAAGTCCATAGACCAGACCCGGAAAGTGATTTTGTTTGGCGTAGTTGCTGAATAGCTTATCGATAACTGGAAAGGTAGCTTCCAGGCTGGTGCTTTTTTCTTCAATTGATTGCGCCAACATTTTTGTATGCGCAGTCAGAAGAAATAAAACTGAAAACATCAGCAAGGAAATTCTATTTACTTTCATATTCCAGACTTAAGAAATTAACGTAGGACCAGATTAATCCATTTTAACAGACTGAAATTGCAGTTTTCTATTTTGAATAATACTGCAATTGGAAATCTACCAAGTATCAAAAGGTGTAATAATTTACCTTGTTTATCGCGGTATTCATTTTCACTCCCTTCAAATCAATGGTGTATTTTTCTGAATTCTTAAGTGAAACAGTTTTCATTAGTGTCCTGCCGCCTTTGGCATCTTCAGTAGTCATTTCCATTACAAATCCTCCAACCGAAAGAGTATTGTGTATAGCTGCCATTTTCGCGGCACGAAAAACTCCCACATCATTGGACAGTGTGATCTGATCAGTGATCCAGACTTCACCAAAAATCTTTTTATAGGTATAGGTATATTTTTTACATGAATAGCCTAAAATGTCTTTTATTTCCGAAGTCGGCAAAATATCAAGTTTTTTTAGGTCCTGTTCTGCCGGATATTTAAAAGCTCCGGCGTTGTAATAAGGTTCAGCGCCTCCCCCTTCACCCCAAATCTGAATGGCAACTTCGTTGATTTTGTCTAAAATGGTTTCCATGCCAGTACCTTTTGTTTCGGTAACCAACTTGGTAACAAAGTTATTGCCAGTCGATTGGTAATAGGTTTTGAAATGCATAGTTCGCATTAATTCATTTCCTTTGGCGTATGCTTCAACCTGAAACACGTTGGACTGATCAAAGCTATAGCTTTCGTCCCATTTCACTCCCGGGGCTTTAAGCTGAAGCTGTCCAAAGGCTGTGATAATTGTGAACAAGTTGAATATCAGGAAAAATGTTTTTTTCATGAGTGTGGTTTTTGGCGTTAACCTGAGGTAATAAAAGGATTGTGTGACGAATTTAACATCTATACCTGATAAAAGCAAGTCAGACATTCAAGTAAATTAGATTACCAATAATTTATTCGGAAAAAAGTGTTAAATTGAAGACAAAACCACATCATGGATTTCGCAAACGGCCAAATTTATCATGTATTTAACCGCGGAAATAATTCGCAGACTATATTTTTCAATCGCGAGAACTACCTGTTTTTTCTCGGTAAAATCCAGAAAAGTATTCAGCCTCACGCCGATATATTGGCTTGGTGCCTTATGCCAACACATTTTCACCTCATGATCGAGGTAGTGAATGAACAGATTGAAGTACGTAATCTGATGGTAGATGCGCCTGATCCGATGACTTGGGCTCATCGGATCAGTAATAGTGAAGTAGAGTTTACTCATCCGATGAACTCCAGTCATCGGATGAGTTCTCCGAATATTGCAAAATTGCATACTTTGAACGACTCAATAGCCATTATGCTGCGATCATACACTCGAGCAATCAATAAGCAATTCCAAAAGCACGGATCATTGTTTCAGCAACATACCAAAGCCCTTTGCCTGACCGAACCCGAATTTGCTCCGGCATATTTTGATACACATTTTGGTATGATGGGAAACATCGATTTACCCGATAACAATTACCTGAATATTTGCTTTAACTATGTACACCAGAATCCGGTGAACGACAGGCTTGTCCGAAATCCTGAAGATTGGGAATTCTCGTCGTACCGTGATTACTACTGCGGACGAAAAGGCAAGCTCATTAATCGCGAATTAGCCAAGGAATTGGGCTTGATACCCTGATCCGATGACTGGAGTTCATCGGATCAGTAAAAATTGGGCATCTCTTTGCTATTGAGCGGGTGACTTATCAAAATTATTCTCTAAATTTATTCCTCTGAAAAACATCAACTTTTACGAAATGAACGACCTGTATTTAATTGGTAATGGTTTTGATTTTGTGCCACGGGAAAAAATGAACCTATGAAAAGAAGAACTTTATTTATCACCATTGGCATAGTTATGCTTATTTCTTTAATTATCCCTATTTTTTATTTTTGGTTGAAGTTTAAATCATTTAATATTTCTTCAAGTATTTCAGATTGGGGAAATTTTGGAGCTTATATTGGTGGAATTATTTCACCTATTATTTCCATATATAGTGTAATCATCCTTGGATATATTACCTATCTGCTTAGTAAAAATTCGAGTGAGGAGAATAAAAACTTATACATATTACAGAAAAAACTTGAAGCATATGAAGAACTCATGAAATATTTGCCTGGAATTCATCAAACTCCAATAAAGTTGCAATTGCAAATGGAATGTTTATCACATATACTTCTCGAAGAAAGCAATACTATTTCTCTTGAAAAGTACCTCCATGAAACAGATAAGATTCTCGAACATGTTGATTTTTTTGTTGAGTTTCACTATTTTCTGTTTAATTATCGTCCTCGGTATGATCACTTATTTAAATATGATTTTGAATCGATAGATTTCAATAGAATTGTCAGTTTGTCTGGCCAAATTCAGGATAATTTTCTGGCTTTTTATCAAGATCTTGTTAAAAGGAATAAAACATCATTTATGCCTGATAATATTGCCTTGCTTGATAAATTGTTTGATCATTTGGTAAATTTCATAAATGAAATACGAGTTGAATTAAAGTAAAAGTCATTTCTGGATTGATCCGATGAACTCCAGTCATCGGATCAGAACTAAAAAGCCGCTCCCCATTTCAGAAAAGCGGCTTTTTTAAGCCTCCCCTTGTGGGGGAGGTTTGGAGGGGGCTTCTATACCACATACGTTCTTGAAGTCGTATCGCCACCTCGTCCGGTCCAGTTGGTGTGGAAGAATTCGCCACGAGGTTTGTCGGTTCGTTCGTAGGTGTGAGCGCCAAAATAGTCGCGTTGGGCCTGCAACAGATTGGCCGGCAAACGTTCGCTGCGGAATCCGTCGAAATAGCAAAGCGCCGAAGTCAAAGCTGGAACAGGAATTCCGTTGGTGAGTGCAGTGGCACAAACACGGCGCCATCCGGCCTGAGCTTTTTCAACAATTTCTTTGAAATAAGGGTCGAGCAGCAGGTTGGGCAAAGCAGGGTTTTTGTCGAACGCTTTTTTTATGTCTCCAAGGAACCGTGAGCGGATGATGCAGCCACCTCGCCACATCAGGGCAATGCCGCCGTAATTCAGGTTCCAGCCATATTCTTTGGCGGCTTCCATCATCAGGTTGTAACCTTGTGCATACGAAATGATTTTTGCGCCGAACAAAGCATCCTTCAAATCAGCAATCATCTGAGCTTTGTCGATAGTTTTGTCAACCACCGGTCCGCTGATTACTTTTGAAGCTGCAACACGTAGGTCTTTTTGAGCAGATAAACAGCGTGCAAAAACCGATTCCCCGATCAAAGTCAGTGGAATTCCAAGATCGAGAGCAGCTACACCTGTCCATTTTCCGGTACCTTTTTGACCAGCAGTGTCAAGGATTTTTTCAACCATGGGTTCGCCGTCTTCATCTTTGAATCCCAAAATGTCGCGGGTAATTTCAATCAGATACGAATCGAGGTCGCCTTCATTGTATTTTTTGAAAACTTCGTGCATTTCGTCGGCGTTCATGTCCAACATATCTTTCATCAACTGGTAAGCTTCGCAGATAATCTGCATATCACCATACTCAATTCCATTGTGAACCATTTTCACAAAATGGCCCGCACCGCCTTCACCCACCCAGTCGCAGCAAGGTGTCCCGTCATCCACTTTGGCCGCAATAGCCTGAAAAATGTCTTTCACGGCTGGCCATGCGGCAGGCGATCCGCCGGGCATGATGGATGGTCCGAGCAAAGCGCCTTCTTCACCGCCTGAAACGCCGGTTCCGATGTACAGAAAACCTTTACTTTCAACATATTTGACACGGCGAATCGTATCCGGAAAATGCGAATTTCCACCGTCTATGATGATGTCTCCGGGTTCCAGATGAGGAATAATCAATTCAATGAAATCGTCCACCGGCTGTCCGGCTTTAACAAGCATCATTACTTTGCGCGGACGTTCCAGTGAAGTGCACAATTCAGCAATCGAATGAGCTCCGATGAAATTTTTGCCAGCGCCACGGCCAGCCATAAATTCGTCAACACGGGCGGTGGTGCGGTTGAAAACGGCCACCGTGTAGCCTTTACTTTCCATGTTTAACACCAGGTTTTCGCCCATCACGGCCAACCCGATCAATCCAATGTCTGCTAATTTTTTCATTTTGTATTGTTTGAATGATTGTAATTTCTTTTAACCACAGAGATAACAGAGATTAAGCAGAGTTAAATGAGTAGTTCTGAATAATATTTATTGTATAACCTTTTTATACCGTTCGTAAGTTGGGTTACATTGAAATTTATCAGTAAGCCAATTCTGCAATTAGAGAGCTTTAAATAAGTTAGTACCTGTGCTGTATGAACATTATTTAGAGTTTCAACTGACTTAATCTCAATAACAACTTGTTTTTCAACCAGCAAATCAATTCGATAACCGCATTCAAGTTTGACTTCTTCATACACCAGAGGCAGAGGTTTTTCTTTTTCAACAAATAATCCGACTTTCATTAATTCATAAAGCAAACATTCCTGATATGCTGATTCCAGAAGTCCTGGTACTAAAGCACGATGGACTTTGATTGCACATCCGATGATTTGTTCGGTTAATTTGTTGTCTTCCATAAGTTCGCTTTTGTAACCACAGAGTTCGCTGAGTTTAAACAGAGAAAACGGAGAAATTTTATCTCTGTTTTATCTCTGTTTTTCCTCTGTTTTCTCTGTGGTTAAATATTAAATCCTAATTTTTTCAGAATGTCCAAAGTTCCTTCAGGCATATTCTTCAGAACAATAGTAAACACCGGAAACTCCCGTCTGGTTGGGTAATCACCCCGTAATTGCTCAAACTGTGCGGGATTTTTCCTGAAAGTCTGATCGTCATTCCGGATATCGTAGGTGCTCAGAATGGCTTTGGAGATTATTTCCTCATTGCTCAATCCCGTACCATCCAGTTCAAAAACAGGATTTTCCGGTTGCTCCACTTCAGAAGGTCGCCAATTTTCCAATCCGAGGCCAAAGAATTGACTGATGGCATGAACGCTCATCTGTGTGCCGGTGGCTTTCCCGTCTTTCGAATAACCTGCAATGTGTGGAGTTGCAATCTCTGTCATCGCCAATAATTCCAGATCGATATCTGGCTCATTTTCCCAGCAGTCGCATACAAATCCTGAAATCTGATTGTTTTTGAGTGCTTCTTTTACAGCCAATGTATCAACTACTTCACCACGGCAGGAGTTGATTAAAATGGGTTTGCGAACTAATCCGGAGAAAAATTCTCCGGATCCCAAATGGAAAGTAGCATCTTCACCTTTCATCTTCAGCGGAACATGCAGGGTAATGATGTCTGCTTGATCCATTATCTGTTTCAGGCTAACAAAGGCGGCAGAACCTTCAGCGCGTTCCCGCGGAGGGTCGTTAAGCAGTACTTTCATCCCCAAAAGATCGGAAACACGGGCCACTTTGCTGCCCACATTTCCAACTCCAACTATGCCTATACACAATTCTTTCAATTGCAGATTTTTCCGTTCAGCCAAAACCATCAAGGTTGAAGCAATGTATTGTTCTACTGATTTACTGTTGCAGCCCGGTGCGTTAGTCCATTTAATTCCGGCGGCATCGCAATATTCGGTGTCGATGTGATCGTAGCCAATGGTTGCAGTTGCAATGAATTTCACCGATGAACCTGCCAGCAGTTTTTCATTGCAGATGGTGCGGGTTCGGGTTACAATCGCATCGGCATCTTTTACCACTTCCGGAGTGGTTTTTGAACCGGGGAGGTAAACGACCTTGGCCACTCCTTCGAATGCGCCACGGATATAAGGGATTTTATTGTCAATTACTATTTTCATAGTTCCAAATTTCAAGTTCCAAATTCAAGGTTTGTCTGAATTTGGATATTGGTTTTTCGTTATTGAATATTGGTTATTTGAACTTTAATATAATAATTTCTGACTATCTCTTCCAAAACCCAACTGGTTCTGGCGGCTGATTTTCCGGTACTCACGCATTCGCTTTCTCCTCGCAATGTTTTAACAACCTGAGAAATAAGATTGTGTTGTATATTTTCAGGATTTTGAAAGCTGAAACTTACCATTCCTTCCGGAGTTGTCAGTTTAACATCGCCGTGCTGAAAACTGGAGAGGCTAAGTTTTCCTTTTGTTCCGGTAATTTCAATGATATCTTCTTCACTTCCTTTTGGGACAACAAAACACCAACTCCCGGTTCCGCTTACTCCCGAATCAAACGCAAAAGCAGCAGAAACGGTATCTTCTGCCGGATAAAGTCCGGCAATGTTTTTGGCTATTCCTGTGACTTCAGTAATTGGTCCGAACACAAAATCGAGGTAGTCGAACTGATGCGAAGCCAGATCGTAAAAATATCCGGCACCAGCAATCTCCGGATTCACATGCCAGAATTGAGTTTCAGGTTTTAAATCGCGGTCAGGTACTGATTTATGCAGGCGAACATTTACCGTCAGCGGTTTCCCAATGATTCCATTATCAATCAACTCTTTTACTTTCAGAAAAGCGGGCAACGACCTGCGATAATAAGCTACAAACAAAGGCATGCCGGTTTCTTCAGATACACGGATCATCTCCTGACATTCCTGATAGTTTCGGGCCATAGGTTTTTCCACATAAACCGGTTTTCCGGCTTGCATAACAGCAATAGCATACGAAGCATGTGTATCAGGCGGGGTAGCAATGTAAACAGCGTTAACCTCAGGATCGTTGATCAGTTGATTGGCGTCCGAATACCATTTCGGCACGTCATGCCGTTTGGCATAATCTTCAGCTAAAACAGCATTTCGGCGCATCACTGCGACCAATCCGGAATGTTCCACCTTATTAAAGGCCGGACCACTCTTCAGCTCGGTAACGTTTCCACAGCCAATTATTCCCCAGTTTACGGAATCCAAGCCTCCCCAACCCCTCCGTAGGAGGGGCTTTAGGTCAGCGCTATTATTAACTATTTTCTTCATTTTCATGGTAACCCAAAGTCTCCCCTTCGGGGAGATTTAGAGNNTTAGTATTTAAACCGGTCTTTAAATGCCCACAAGCCCAAGGCCGGATTGGAAATGTAGAAGATTTCTTCTCCGTCGGGCATTGTATTGTAACCGTCGCGCAATTTGGCCGGATCGTATTTGGCAGTCATTTCGTCAATGTCGGCGTATTTAAAACCTACGCTTTCGATTTCTGCCCGAGTCAGGTTTTCTGTGCCTTTTCCGGGACAATAAGTAATTTTGAAACGTCCTTCCGAAGATCCGTGAATGAGGTGAGCAGCAGCACTCAAGTTGTTGCGCAGTTCTTCGTTTTCGTCGCTGGATTTCAAAGTTGCCGGAGTTCCGAAGTAACCGTATTTGCGGATCAACCGGTCTATTTCCTTGTCTTCGCCGAACTCTTTCAACGCCGGAGCTAAAACGATCAATTCGCCGTCATCGTCAATAGCCATTCGGGTACGGTAAACCGATTTGTTACCCAGCCAGGTACTTTTAAACTCGGTTGGATCAAGGTAAACCACCACTTTTTTCAGCGGTTTGTCCAGCATCTCGAAGTTGACCAGCAAAGCCAGTTTGGCTGCTTTGTCGAATACTTCAAAGTCGTCGCCGATATACAATCCGCGTGTTTTGATTATTCCATCGGTTTTATCCAATCCGACCACGGTTTGCACATAAATAATTGGCATGTGGTTGGTGAAATTATCCGAAGCATAGTTGAAAATGCGGCGTACGGGCGTATCTGCATGTCCCATCATCCTTTCCATTCCGAAAACTGCTCCGATAAAATGACTTTTATTGATGCCTTCCACGCCGCCGGTTCCGACGAAAACATTTTTATTGTAGTTGGCCATTCCCACCACTTCATGAGGAACCACTTGCCCTATAGATAAAATCAGATCGAAGTTTCCCTCAATCAATAACTTGTTAACTTGTGCAGGCCATGGAAATTCAACTGCTCCACCTGAAACTTCTTTTACGAATTCGGCAGGAACTGTTCCTACGGTTACCACATCATTACGCCAGTCGTGTTCGCGAATGAGCGATGCAGGCATGGAACCGAACATGTTCGAAATTTGGTGGTCGGTCATTGGCGAATGTGTTCCGAGAGCCGGAAGCACATCAGTCAAGGCATCGCCATAAAACTGCCAGGTCATTTCGGTCAGCTCTCCGGCGCGACTTGGCAAACGGGTGTAATCCGGCGGAATTGCGAGAACTTTCTTCCTTGGTCCCATCTTTTCCAAAGCTTCAAACAAACCTTTTTTCAGGTCTTCGGCGCTTAGTTCGTGGTTCACTGAACCTATTTCGTAATATAACATATCAGCCCCTCCTAACCTCCCCAAAGGGGAGGAATTTAGTTCGTTATTCAATAGATTTTCTTCATCATGAAGCCGCTTTAGCCCCCTCTTTCGGAGGGGGATGGGGGAGGCTTCCTTATCTTTTCACTCTCGCATTTCCTCCCCAGATGCTCCAAACCATATCTTCATCGGCAGGTTGGGCGTAGTCGGTGAGGAAAGTGGTTGCCAATGCGCCGGTTGCCCAGCCAAATTGTGGCCATTTTTTAGGTTCCCAACCTTTTAGGATACCATAAAGTAAACCACCCACAAAACCGTCGCCACCGCCAATGCGATCGAGAACGGTGATTTTACGTGGTTCAATTACCTGCCAGTCGTTGCCTTCGAGCATAATGGCGCCCCAAAGGTGTTCGTTGGCATTTATCACCTGACGAAGTGTGGTTGCAAAAACTGAAGCATTCGGAAAAGCTTCCTTTACGCGGTTAATCATGCCTTTGAACCCGTCAATTTCGGCTTCAATTCCTTTTCCGCCTGCTTCAGGACCTTGAATCCCCAAACAAAGTTGGAAATCTTCTTCGTTTCCAATCAGGATGTCAGCTACTGAAGCAATTTCGGTAAAGCTTTCACGCAACTCCTTGTCGCGTCCTTTCCAGAAAGAAGCGCGGTAATTGAGGTCGAATGAAATGCGTGTACCATATTTTTTTGCTGCCCGTGCAATCTCCAAACAAAAGGTTGTTGTTTCCGGCGACAAAGCTCCAATCAAACCTGAGAGGTGTACAATCTGAACTCCTTCTTTTCCAAAGATGAGTTCCAGATCGAAATCTTTCACATTCAGGGTACGGCCCACTTCGCCGGCACGGTCGTTTTGTACGCGTGGACCTCGGGTACCGAAGCCGCTGTCGGCAATATTGAACTGGTGGCGGTATCCCCATGGATCGCCTTGTGCCACTTCGGGGCCTTCATAATCCATATTGCGGCTGCGGAGATTGCTCTTGATGAATTGGGCAATCGGGCTGTCCTTAACAAAAGTTGTAAGAACTTTAACCGGAAGTCCAAGGTAGGAAGCAATGCTTGCCACGTTGGTTTCGGCGCTCGTAGCCTGCATTTCAAACAGGTTACTGCTGTGTACTGGTTGTCCGTTTACCGGTGTGATACGAACGCCCATACTGGTTGGAACTAGCAGGGCATATTTAGAGTCTTTTTTTAATTCCATAGTCAAAAATTTAAAGCCCCTCTAAATCTCCCCGGAGGGGAGACTTTTGGCGGTGCATGTTCACAATGTTTTAAGAAGCCCCCTCTAAATCTCCCTCGAGACTTGAAATGGTGCATGTTCACAATATTTTCTTTTTTAATACAATAACTTCATATTCTGCTTTTTTGTTCCCCTCCTTCGGAGGGGTTATGGGAGGCTTGAGGGTTGGGGGGCTTCCTGTTTAAACCCCGCCAAACGCGCTGTATCCGCCGTCAACAGGAATTACGATGCCTGTGACGAAGGCCGAGACATCAGAAAGCAGGAATAAGGTAGCGCCCTGTAAATCTTCCGGTTCGCCGAATTTTCCCATTGGGGTGTTGTTTACGATTTTCTGTCCGCGAGCTGAGAAATTGCCGGTTTCTTTATCGAGTACCAAAAAACGGTTTTGGTCGGTAATGAAAAAGCCCGGAGCAATAGCATTGACGCGGATTCCAACTTTTGCCAAATGAACTGCCAACCATTCAGTAAAATTATTGATTGACGCTTTTGCCGCTGAATAAGCAGGGATTTTTGTCAATGGTTTGTACGAATTCATAGAGGAAACATTCAGTACAACACCTTTCTTATTTTTCAGCATATCGGTTGTAAAAACCATCGATGGAAGCAACGTTCCTTTGAAATTAAGAGCAAAAACCTTGTCGAAACCGTCCATTTCAAGTCCGTAGAAAGTATCTTCCAGATGATCGAGGCTATTTTCATCCATTTGCTCCACTTTTGTGGTGGCTGATGGGTGGTTTCCACCGGCTCCGTTAATGAGAAGATCAATATCGCCCAGCTTTTCGTTGATCACTTGTTTGGCTATGATCAGTGATTCTTTATCTAAAACATTTCCCAGAACACCAATTACTTCACAGCCAAATTCAGTTGAAATTTCGGTTGCCATTTGTTCCGAACGTTCGGGACTAATATCCACAATTGCAATTTTTACCCCAACGGAGGCCATTGCTTTTACCATTGCAGTTCCGATAACACCTGCGCCACCGGTAATTACGCATACTTTACCTTTTAGGTCATTAAAACTGATTGGATTCATTTTGTAAGTATTAAATTATTTATAATAGTCCAGATTTTCTTTGGTGATAATATCAATGGATGTGTAGTTTTCATTGTTGACTTCCTTTTTCAAAATCAGATACTCGAACAACGAAATAATGGCACGGTAACCTTGTTCTTCTGGTCGCTGACAAATCAGAAAATCAACGATGCCTTTTTTCAGGAAAGTTATATTTTCGCTGATCAGGTCATGTCCAATCACCCGGATTCCTGAAATACCTGAGGATTCGAGTATTCGCCCCAGATAATAAACCTGCGAGTTGGTTACAAAAATGCCCTTGATTTCAGGATTTGAAAGAATACTTGTTTTTATTTTATCGATGGAATCCTGATCATTCGGGTCTGGAATTTCCAGCGTAATTAAATGTCTTTTTCCATTTTGATTGCCTGACTGAAAATACCCATAAAATCCCTTTTCCCGTTGAACCAGATGATTCATGTTGTCTAATTGCTTGGCAAAATGTAAAATCAGAATGGAGGCGTTTTCGGGAATGGAATAATCGAGTAATTTGGCAGCCAGCATGCCGGATTGAAATGAATCCTGGCCTGTATAACTGATTTTTTCACTGTCTTTCAGGTTCGAATCAATAAAAACATAAGGGATGTTTCGCTTTTTTAGCTCGAAAATGAATTCCCTGGATTCACGTGAAAAGAATGGTGCAAGTGCAACACCATCAGGATTATCCCGGAGAATTTGTGAAGCTTCTTTATTGAAGGTAAGTGAATCAGATTGTTTAAAAAGGTGAATATCTATATTTACGCCATATTGCTGAATCTCCTGAAATGCTTTCCGCACTCCAATCATAGGCTTATTCCAGTATGCTTCCGGAGAAATTGGTTCGGGGAAAAGCAATGCAAACGAAAAGGTTTTCTTCGAAGCAAGAGTACTTGCCAGAATGTTTGGCTGGTATTCCATCTCGTTGATTATTTGCAGAATTCTATCGCTCGTGGTTTTCGAAACTTCTCCTCGATTGTGAATGACGCGGTCAACGGTACCGATTGATACATTTGCCTTTTCTGCAATATCCTTGATCCGGGTGCGACTAATTGCTTTAATAAAATTCAGTTTTAAAGTCTAAAATATAATGAACAGGAGCAAAGCTAAATATTTTTTCTTTCTTGTCGTGTACGAACACGGAAAAAATATTTTATAACATTTTTGTGTATATTTATTTATTCCGGGTTGTAGAATCAATTTATTGTCTCTATTTTCGTGTTCGTACACGGAAAGTCCGTTTTTTTTAATTTATTCAGTTATTTAATCAGAAATGAAATTAGGAAAGTATAGTTTAGGAATCGGTGACCGGTTTTCGCATCAGGGAATTGCTCAGCTCAGGGCAATTATGAAAGCCAATCAAACAGGCTTAGATATTAATCCGGTTTGGAACAAGTCGAACCGTGAACATATTTATGTGCATTCACATCCGGCTGATGTCCGTAAAGAGGCTGATACGGTAGTTGCTGCTTTGGATTTCTCCGGAAAGTATTTTGTAGATGCCGACCACATTAACCTGAAAACAGTTGCCCAATTTGTTGAAACTTCTGACTTTTTTACCCTTGATGTAGCGTCCTTCATTAGGAAAGAAAGTCCTATTGAAGATATGCGCGATTTTGTGTCAAGCTGTAATAAATATATGGGCGATTTGGCTATTCCCGGAATCGGTCATCCGTTTCATGTAACTACAGAATTGCTTGAAAAAATTGCCGGAAAATATTTAGCAGCAACTCATCAGGCATTCGAAATTTACAATTATCTGTATGCAAATAAAGGTGAAGACAATTTTATTACCGAGGTTTCGATGGATGAGGTTGAAAAACCACAAACACCTGTCGAGCTTTTTTTTATCCTGAAAATGCTGGCTGATAAGGGCGTTCCGGTTCAAACGATTGCCCCGAAATTTACAGGCCGTTTCAATAAGGGTGTAGATTATGCCGGAGATGTAGATCAATTTGCCCGTGAATTTGAAGAAGACGTGCTGGTAATCGATTTCGCAGTAAAGGAATTTGGATTACCTGAAGAACTTAAACTTAGTATTCACTCCGGAAGCGATAAATTCACGATTTATCCAATCATGGCGGGTATCATTAGAAAACACGATAAAGGGTTGCATGTGAAAACCGCCGGAACCACCTGGCTCGAAGAAGTGATCGGACTGGCTATGACAGGAGGCGAAGCATTGAAAGCAGCCAAATTTATTTACACCAATGCCTTAGGTCGGAAGGATGAACTTTGTGCTCCGTATGCTGATGTCATTGATATTGACGATTCAAAACTTCCGTCTGCGGAGGAAGTGGCTCGATGGAACAGCGAAAAATTTGCCAACACACTGCGCCATATTCCCGGGCATCCCGATTACAACCCCAATTTGCGTCAGTTAATTCATGTTGGATATAAAGTTGCAGCCGAAATGGGGACAGTTTATACCGGTTTGCTGAAAAAACACTCAGAAGTGATCGGCGCCTGTGTTGAGGAAAATATTTATGAGCGACATTTGAAACGACTTTTCAATTTGTAATTATGAACGAATTGAAATTGAGTTCAATTTGAAAAGTCGAACGAATACCCCGAAGGGACTTTGGGGTGGTGCAGAAATCATTTCATCCGAAGCAAGGGGCAACGCCCCGATGTGTAATAGCATAGGATGGAGTGCAACGGAATCCTATGAACCAACAATATAAAATGCAATGAACATATATCAACCCACAGGATTACATTTCACCCTGTGCTATTACAGGTCGTCCCTTCAGGACTTTTTTTTAGTTTTCAGAATTGTGGAGTGAATTCAAATTTTCAATAGTATATTATAAATCAATAAATTGCAAATATGATTAAACCATTTATGGACGAATATTTTCTGTTGCACACCGAAATTGCGCAGAAATTATACCATGAACATGCGGCAAAAATGCCAATTTTCGACTATCACTGTCACATCAATCCAAAAGATATTGCAGAGGACCGGATGTTTAAATCCATTACCGAAATCTGGTTGGCTGGCGATCATTACAAATGGCGTGGAATGCGTACCAATGGTGTTGATGAACGTTTTTGTACCGGCGATGCTTCCGATTGGGAAAAATTTGAGAAATGGGCCGAAACGGTTCCTCAAACTTTACGCAATCCTCTGTATCACTGGACTCACCTTGAACTAAAGAAATTCTTCGGGATTAACGAAGTTTTAAGTCCGAAAAATGCCCGTCAGATTTTTGATGCCTGCAATGAAAAGCTGAATACTGCTGAATACAGTTGCCGCAACATCATCCGGATGGCCAATGTGCACACCATTTGTACCACCGATGATCCGATTGACAATTTACAATATCACCAGCAAATAAAAGCTTCAGGATTCGAAGTTGCAGTGCTTCCGGCATGGAGACCCGACAAAGCCATGATGGTTGACGATCCTGCATTTTTCAACAACTATATCAATCAGTTGGCCACTGTTGCTGATATGACTATTACCACATTCGCTGATTTAATGACAGCGCTGCATAGACGTCACCAGTATTTTCATGAAAATGGTTGTCGCTTGTCTGATCATGGTTTGGATACTGCTTTTGCTGAAGATTATACCGCAAAGGAGATTCGTGCGATTTTTACAACTGTGAGATCAGGAAGTAAACTGACAAACGAAGAGATTCTGAAATTCAAATCGTGTATGCTGTACGAATTTGGTGTGATGGATCATTCTCGTGGATGGACCCAGCAATTGCACATTGGTGCGCTCCGAAATAACAACACTCGATTATTCAATCAGTCAGGTCCTGATATCGGATTCGATTCTATCGGTGACAAACCAATAGCAGAGCCGTTATCCAGGTTGTTGAATAAATTGGACATGGAAGATAAATTGTGTAAAACTGTTTTGTACAACCTGAATCCTGCAGATAACGAATTGTATGCTACGATGATCGGAAACTTTCAGGATGGAAGTATTCCGGGAAAAATGCAGTGGGGCTCCGGATGGTGGTTTCTTGATCAGAAAGATGGTATGGAAAAACAAATAAATACGTTGTCCAATATGGGATTACTCAGCCGTTTTGTTGGCATGCTTACCGATTCAAGAAGTTTCCTTTCGTATACCCGTCATGAGTATTTTCGTCGTACGTTGTGCAATATTCTGGGCAATGATGTGGAAAATGGTGAAATTCCGAATGACATGGAATTGCTTGGGCAAATGGTGGAAAACATCAGCTTTAACAACGCAAAAAACTATTTCAATTTTTAGAATAAGTTGTTTTTCCCGTTATTTGATACAAACGGAACTTGGTGAAATTGATAAAAATAGTAGATTTGCAATCGATTGCACATGTAAAAGGAAAAAAAAAGAAGGAATCAGGAAACGTTTCCTTTTTCATCTTTCCTGTCTTTTGGTAGTAAATTGAAAATCAACAAATAGTAAATAAAATTAAGATGAGAGTAGTTACATTCGGAGAAATCATGTTGCGACTTGCAACTCCTGGTTATTTGCGTTTTAATCAAACCGATAGTTTAACAGCCACTTTTGGTGGTGGTGAGGCCAATGTTGCTGTTTCGCTTGCCAACTTTGGCATTCCGGTCGATTATGTAACCCGTTTGCCTAAAAACGATATAGCTCAGAGTTGTGTAATGGACTTGCGCAAGTTTGGAGTAGGAGTTGACCAGATCGTTTATGGTGGCGACCGCATCGGTATTTATTTCCTTGAAACCGGCGCCGTCAGCCGTGGCAGTAAAGTGGTTTACGATCGCGCTCACTCTGCCATTTCTGAAATAAAATCAGGAATGATTGACTGGGACAAGGTTTTTGAAGGAGTTAACTGGTTTCACTGGACCGGAATTACTCCGGCCATTTCTCAGGGTGCTGCCGATGTTTGCATGGAAGCTATCCGGAAAGCCAACGAAAAAGGAATCACCGTTTCATGCGATCTGAATTATCGTAAAAACTTATGGAATTATGGCAAAAAAGCCGGTGAAGTGATGCCTGAATTGGTTGCCGGAACGGATGTGATTCTGGGTAATGAAGAAGATGCTGAAATGGTGCTTGGAATTAAACCTGAAGGCGTTGACGTGACCGGCGGTCATGTTGATGCTGCTGCTTACAAATCTGTTTCAAAACAGATTATGGCTAAATTTCCACGATGTAAAAAAGTTATTACTACTTTGCGTGGGTCAATTAATGCCAATCACAATAGCTGGTCGGGAGTACTTTGGGATGGGGAAACGCTTTTCGAAGCTCCAACCTATCAGATTACCGACATCGTTGATCGGGTTGGAGGCGGCGATTCATTTATGACCGGTCTGATTTATGGTTTGCTGACTTACGCTGGCGATGATCAGAAAGCGCTGAACTTTGCTGTTGCTGCTTCGTGTCTGAAACATACGATATACGGCGACTACAATCGGGTAACCGTTGATGAAGTTGAAAAACTGATGGGTGGCGATGCTTCGGGCCGGGTGGCACGATAACTGGATATTGGTTATTGAGTATTGGATATTGGGACTTTGCTTCTAAAGAATATCCAATTTCGAATAACCAATATTCAATATCCAAAACTTCGATCATCACTGAACCTGGCTCTTGGAATTTGGAACTTGAAACTATAAGATATGTCTCGTTTTACAAGAATAGAAGTCGCATTAAAGATGAAAGAAACCGGCATGGTTCCGGTTTTTTATCACAAGGATGCAGAGGTTTGCAGACAGGTCGTGAAGGCCTGTTACGAAGGTGGTGTGCGGGTTTTCGAATACACCAACCGAGGTGATTTTGCCCACGAAGTGTTCGGCGAATTGTTGAAATGGGCAGTCAAAGAAGCTCCGGAAATGATTCTGGGAGCTGGTTCGGTGATTGATAGCGCAACGGCTGCACTTTACATTCAACTGGGTGCCAATTTCATTGTTTCTCCGATCATTGATGAAGATACTGCCCGAATTTGCAACCGCCGCAAAATTGCCTGGAGCCCGGGTTGCGGTTCGGTAACCGAAATCAATCATGCACACGAACTGGGCGCTGAAGTAGTAAAAGTATTCCCTGGTTCATCGGTCGGAGGTCCTGATTTTGTTTCAGGAGTAAAAGGCCCGATGCCATGGGCCAGCATTATGCCAACCGGAGGAGTTTCTCCTGATGAAGCCAATCTGAAAGGCTGGTTTAAAGCCGGTGTTCACTGTGTGGGCATGGGTTCGCAATTATTCCCGAAAGAGGTAATCGAGTCAGGAAATTACTCAGCAATAACCGAAAAATGTAAAGAAGCGCTCGCCATTATTCAAAAGTTAAAAACATAAGCAAGCTAATACTAAAAAAAACTTAATGAACGAACTTCGAAAAATCGGAAATTACCGGTGGACGATATGTGCACTGGTCTTTTTTGCAACCACAATCAACTATCTCGACAGGCAGGTCATCAGTTTACTGAAACCATTTCTTGAAGATGATGGACTTTTTGGGGCTGATCCTACTCATTATGAATCAATTTATGCCAATCTGGTAATTGCTTTTCAGGTGGCTTATGCTTCGGGCATGCTTTTAGTTGGGGGAATTATTGATAAGTTTGGCACCAAAAAAGGTTATGCAGCTTCTTTGTTGGGCTGGAGCCTTGCAGCTATCGGACATGCGTTTGCCAGAACGCCGTTTGGATTTGGAGTAGCCCGTGCTGCATTGGGAGTTCCTGAAGCCGGTAACTTTCCTGCTGCGATTAAGACAACAGCCGAATGGTTTCCTAAAAAAGAACGTGCGCTGGCAACAGGTATATTTAATTCAGGAACAAATGTCGGGGCAATTATAGCGCCAATGGTTGTTCCGTTGATCGCCGTAACTATGGGTTGGCAATGGGCTTTTATTATTACCGGCGCTGTTGGTTTAATCTGGTTGATTTTTTGGCAAATCATGTATGACACTCCTGAAAAAAAATTGGCAAAAGGGCAACTAAAACAAGCCGAGTACGACCATATAATGAGCGATAAAGATGAAACGGTAGCGGCAGATGGTTCAGCGCTAAAAAAAATAAGCTGGTTCAAATTGCTGACATTCAGGCAAACATGGGCATTTTTTTTAGGTAAATTACTGACCGATCCGGTCTGGTGGTTCTTCCTGTTCTGGTTGCCAGCTTTCCTGAAGGAAGAGTATGGTTTGACTGGTACACAGGTTAGTTTCCCTATTGCTTTGGTTTATACCATGACCACTTTTGGAAGTATATTTGGCGGTTGGTTACCCAAATATTTTATCGAACATGGACTGGATGCCAACAAAGCACGTAAAAAAGCTATGTTTATTTATGCATTATTCCCATTGACGGTACTTTCAGCTCAGTACATGGGTGGGTTTAGCATGTGGTATGCAGTTATTATTATTGGTATTGCAGCTTCAGCACATCAGGCATGGTCGGCCAACATTTTCACTACTGTTTCTGATATGTTTCCTAAACGTGCGATTGCCTCGGTAACCGGTATTGGAGGTATGGCCGGAGCTGTTGGCGGTATTCTGATTGCAAAGTCAGCAGGTTTATTATTCGACCATTACAAAGCTTTAGGCGATATTAAAATTGGTTATGGAATCATGTTTATGATTTGTGCCACGGCCTATCTGATTGCCTGGTTCGTCATGCATGCACTTGTTCCAAAGTTTAAAAAAATTGACCTGGAATAAACTCTTTTAATAAGTAGAATGTTGAAGAAATAAAGCAGGTATGCAGGTATGCAGGTATTTTTATCTGTTTTCTGGCTTTAAAGAAAGTATAAAAAATAAAATTTAATAATATGGCAATGAAATTTTTAGATCACTTCGATCATCCTGAACGGAAACAAGATAAGGAACATTTCATTCATCTGGTCCAAATGGCATTGGCTGATGGAAAAATTGAAGACACCGAATTACAAATGCTCTACAGATTGGGGGGTAACTTGGGCATAACCACTTTAGAAGTGGACGACTTACTGGAAACCAGTAAAAAATCGGCATATATTCCTCCGTACGAATTATCGAAACGCTTTGGACAACTATACGATGTTGTAAAGATGGTTTTCGCCGATGGTAAAATTGACGACAACGAAATGAGGTTGGCAACCGGAATTGCTTTGAAATCAGGATTTCTGGAGGAAGAAATACCTGTTCTTTTAGCTCTGTTGATTAACGGCGTTAGAAACGGCGATGACGAAGATGATCTTTTCATTCTGTATAAAAAAAGAAAAATTTCCAGATAGAAATTTCTGGTTTTAGGTTTGATTGGCCAGTTCTTTTACCCTTGCCCAGATTCCATCATCAACAGGAATACCCATTTCCATGTTTTTGTGCCTGGTTTTCAACGATTGCTCGCCGGGATAATATATTTCTCCGGTTCCTTCAGCCAATTCCGAAGTTTTAATCTGTTGGATGGTTTCGTTAATAGCCTGATCAATAAATTCCTGCGAATTAAATTTTAAAGGATTAATAGCAATAAAAACCTGGGAACAATTTCCACAACTACCTTTGTCGAATTTGTCAATGCCTGCTGTGGTCAATCCTCCTGAGAGCAGTGCTGAAATTAGATCAAGCATAACTGCAAAGCCTGAACCTTTCCAATAGCCCATGGGCAATATCCTTCTCGAATTCTCAATTTGGCCAGGATTGTCTGTGAGGTTCCCATCCTGATCAAATCCACCTGGATAAGGAAGCTTCTGGTTTTCGAGTCGGGTGACCTGAAGTTTTCCGTATGAATATTGCGACATAGCCATATCGAGCACAATATGTCCGTCAGCGTGCGGTATTGCCATGATGAAAGGATTATTGCCAATGCCACAGGATTTTGCGCCCCATACCGGCATACACGATTCGGTATTGGTCCAGCAAATGCCGATATACCCTTTTTCGGCGGCCTGCCAACCGTAAGCGCCGCCCCGCATCCAATGTGTAGTATTATTCAGGCTGACCAAACCAAGTCCGTTTTTTCCTGCAATTTCGATAGCACGGTTCATGGCAAAAATGGCGTTTAAAATACCGGGGCCCATGTTGCCGTTGTATATTTCCATTGATCCGAAGTTTGCACTGAGTGTTGGTTCTGCATGAACATCAATCCAGCCTTTTCCGATATAATCAACAAACCGTTCCACACGGTTTAATCCGTGAGAATAAACTCCATCCCTGCTCGATTCGGTATGAATTTGGGCGCAAACGTCGGCTTTATCTCCCGGCATCCCGGCCTTTTGGAAAGCTTGTTTGATGGTCGCTTTCATTTCGTCAAATCTGATTCTGGTCATAGGGCCAATGGATTAATTATTTTTGATGGTTTAAGATGTTCTAAAAGTAAGACAAATTCAATAAAAACAGACAGATCATTAATTGATCAGTCTGTTTGTTCCTTATCTTTCTGAATTAATGAACCGGAACAATAGCGTCTCTTCTATTCCATAGTGAATTTGCTAGAAGATAAATCATACAAACTCCTAAAACCAACATTCCTGATGTTAGTCCAAGACTGTCAGTAACAATACCAATTTCCAACGGAACAAGGGCGCCACCGATAATACCCATCATCATTAAGCCTGAAATCTCGTTCCTGAAGGCAGGTTTGTGAAGCAAGGCTTTGAAAAAAATGATCGAAAAAATATTGGACACGGTAAGCCCTAAAAGAAAGATTCCGATGTAAACTCCGGATGTTGACTGAATCAGCAAAGTAAAAGCAAGGGATATGAGGGCAAGGACAACAGTAACTGTATAGAACCTGGAGGCAGATATACGCACCAAAATAACAGCGCCAATAAAAGCGCCCGCAGTTTTGGCTGCAAAATATAAACTGCTGCCCAATCCAGCTTCTGTCAGCGGCATGTTGGTCTTCAGCATCAGAAGCTTTGGTATGGAAACATTGAGTCCCACATCAATTCCAACTACCAGAAGTATTCCGATAAAAAGTCCCAGGATTGTGCGATCTCCCAGCAACCTGATACTATCAGAGAAAGAGCCTTTTTTTCCATCAAAACTTGGTTCTGTAACTTTTACTGCACTCAACCAAACGGCCGCAAGTATCGAAATGCCTCCAAATAAAGGAAACAAATACCGCCAGTTTCCAAGGTAAAGCGCAGCCCCGCCAGCAATTACCGGGCCTATAAATGAAGAAATGGATTTTACGAATTGCCCGAAAGTCATACTACTGGCCAATTTCGAATCAGGAACTATGTCGCTCAGTAATGGATTTAGTGATACCTGAAGCATAGTGTTTCCAATCCCAAGCAACGACAATGCCACAAGTACCGTAACCAGGTTATAGGAAATGACTGGTACAAAGAGCGCTGCCGCGGTTATCAGGATACATAGCAAAACAGTCTTTTTGCGGCCAATCTTGCCCATCAAAACTCCGGTTGGAATTGAGAACAACACAAACCAAACGAATACCATCATCAGCAGCAGATTGGCGCTCGTGTCGCTCAACATAAAATCCTGTTTGATATAATTGGATGCAATCCCGACCACATCAACAAAACCCATGATGAAAAAGCCGAACATTACCGGCAAAAACTGTTTGATAATAATTTTCTGATTCATATTTTTAGTTATTAAACAGAGTTCGATATAAGTAATAGAAACAATAACTTTTTATGAAGTCCATTAACTTTGCCGTAGGCAATCAATATCAATAGAAAATGTTGCCATAAACAAAATATTGTCCGTAGGCCCTATGTTCAGAAAAGTATATCTCCTAACGGAGAATGAATATTTAAGATGATTGTATTCTATTGACATTGAACTCCTAACGGAGTAAAATGGAAAACATTCTTTAGCTTTATTATTCCGAACTCAGGTTATTACCTTTTTTGTTTCAAGTTGATTTACTGCTACTGAAAGAGATGCCAGGTCGCCAATTTGTTCATCAAGTTCTGCAGGCACAATCCGGCATACTTTCCTTGCCAATGGCAAAGCCTCAACCTGAAGCGTTTTCTCTAACGACGGAATCAGTAAATGTCCGGCACGAACAAAAATACTTCCGATGACGATCCGTTCAGGATTAAGGATATCAATCAAAATCGAAAGCCCTTTACCCAGATATGTTCCGCAGATTTCAAAAATCTCCAATGCGAGCGGGTCACCACTGTTAGCCGCATCTGCCACTACCTGAGCAGTTATGGACTGAAGTTCCGAAATCCCATCGCACCAGGCAACTTTTCCTCCCATCTGAAACTTTTCCATGGCCTTTGTCCGGGCTAATTGTGCAATTCCGCTTCCGCTGCAAAAACCCTCGAACGAACCGGCTTTTCCATAACCAACCGGTCCAAAATCAGAGAGACGGATGTGGCCAACTTCTCCGGCATTGTCGTTGGTTCCGGCATAAAGTTTCCCGTTCAGGATTAATCCGGCGCCAAGTCCGGTACCAAAAGTGAGGAAAGCCATATTTTGTGTTCCACGACCGGCGCCAAATTGCCATTCGGCCAGCGCGCTGGCATTAGCATCGTTCTGAATGGCAGTCGGTATTCCATATTTTTCGGTAAACAGTTTCACAATCGGAACCTCGTTCCAACCTGGAAGGTTCGGGGGTGAAAGAATCACTCCAAGATTGCTGTCCAGCGGGCCGCCACAACTTATACCGATCGAAGACACGGTTTTGATCTCTGTTTGGTAAAAGTCCAATAACCTCTCTATTTCATTCTGAAGCCGAGAGATCATCAAGTACGGATCAGGATGTTCGCTTGTTTGGATCACCTTTTTCCCGATAATGGTGGGTTTCCCTTCTTTGTCAACCCAGCCAAGTATGACGGCACATTTGGTTCCGCCAATGTCAATTCCTATGATGTTCATGATTAATTTCTTTTGATGTTCAGTTTTTTATACCAGCGCTGATAATCTTCCAATTTAAATGGAACTATGCCATTCAAATAATGGTTGGTGTATTTTTCTTTTCCAATCGTATAATCAATCAGCCACATTGCCTGCTTTTGAGTTTCTGGAATTTTGCCGATTAGTGTTTTGCCATTTACAGGTATCGTGAAAGCTCCGGAAAATAGCGTTTTACCAGTATCGGCATCGCGAACCAACGCTGTTCCCGACTTTTCTTCGCGCGTATCGTTCACGGCCACAACCGGATGCGCGCCTTCGCTGGCATCTCCTATCATCACGCAGGCATTATACTGAACTTGTCTGATGAAATAGTAAGCAAGTTTTTTACTGTTGTAAAAATCAACTACGGCATCCGAAATGATGGGCCAGCCATCTCGCACATTCCACCAGATAATCCCGGTTCTGCGGAACTTGTCCATCCGCCAGAATTCGATAAAAAACTTCATGGCTTCGGCCTGGACCGCCTGAGATGCGAAAATGAACTGATCCAAATCTTTTGGCGATTCTCCAAATACAGCTTTAACCTGATTGATCATCAAATTGTTGCGGTTAATTGTAAAGTTAGATTTCGGATGAGCCCGAACAGCTTTGGTCTGCCACTCATCGTTCCAGTTTCCGTCTTTTGCCCACGGATAAACAAAATCGGGGTCGAACATTTTTTCGAGACTTTCGCGGTTGGGGCAGCCGTGATAGCCGATTTCACTCACAAAATTGGCATTTGGCTCGGTATAAAACGGAGCTTTGTAGTAACCGCGCGGCCCCCAGAGGTGGTTTTCAGGAAGTGAATTAAAATCACGGCCAGTCTTGAAATATTCTTCACTGGCATAAGGTGAACTAGGCAAAAAATCTCTGATCGGATCAAATTCCCAGATAATATGAGGCAAAAGTTCCCTGCTGATGGCATCCATAGCAGGATCAATGGGTTTCCTGAAAGTCCATTCAGCAGATTGATCATTCTCGTTATTTCCTGACCATAAAACCACGGAAGGATGTTGCCGAAGTCTGAGGATAACTTCGACGGCTTCTTTCCGGATTTTGTCCTGAAAATCAGTATTGAGCGGGTAAAAGGTACAGCCCATGGCGAAATCCTGCCAAATCATGATGCCGTTTGAGTCGCATAAATCAAAGAAATCGCTGTCCTCATATACATTGCCTCCCCAGCAGCGAATCATGTTGCAGTTCAAGTCAGTGACCAAATCAATTGTTTCTTTCAGATGACTTTTATCGCGACAGTGCAAAGCATCGAGCGGAACCCAGTTTGTTCCTTTTACGAAAATCTTTTCCCCGTTAATTTTGAATACAAATTCCCCGGGTTTTTCTTTTGTTGAAATGTCGGTGCGGATTAATTCGGCTGTCCTGATGCCAATATTCTGAGTTTTTTCGTCCAGTACATTCTTTTTGTCATTCACAATCCTGCAGGTTGCTTCATACAGCGCCGGATCTCCATATCCTCTTGGCCACCAAAAATCTACATTGTCGAGGTAAATTCTTTGCCGGCTACATCGCTGAAACAGTGGGTATTGATTTTCGAAGCATGTTTTGCCGTTCCTTTTCAAAGAAACTTCCATCGTCAGACCGTCAATGGTAGGATAATCGGTGGCAAATTCCCAGTCTAAAATCATTTCGGCCTTTTGCTGCTGAACATCTACCGAATTTGTCATCCAATAAACCTGTTTAAAATGAGTTGGTTTTATGATATCCAAACGAACTTCGCGCCAAAGGCCTGCGCTGACCAACCTGGGCATGATGTCCCAACCATACATGTGCGGGGCTTTACGGATATTTTGCCCTTCAGAATTAAAGTTATCACGCGAGCCAACTGTTCCAATGAGATATTTCTGGCTTTCAGCCACTGCCGGATTGATGGAAACATAAACATTGTTTTCTTCTGATTTTGCCAGGAAATCGGTAATATCAAACCGGTGCTGAATGAGCATGTTCTCCGGTTTTCCAATGAGATGGTTGTTTACCCAGACGGTTCCAATACAATCTAAACCTTCAAACACCATTTCAACCCGTTCGCCCGGTTGATAGTCCGGGGTTTTAAAAGTTTTAAAATACCACCACTGGTATGCTTCGTATTTTCTCAGGTCGTAAATGTTGTTGCCTGTTTCAGGATTTTTGATTTCCTTGGCAGCCAATAAATCGAGTTCCACATTTCCGGGAACTGTCGCCTGAATCATTGGCCAATTTTTACCTGTTAATTCGGCAGGTATGGTTGGCGCATTTTTATCGAAAAGACCGTAGAAAAGTTTCCATTCCCCATTTAAGGTGAAGGAAGTGCTGTTCTGCCCGTAAAGGAGGTTTCCTGTCAGGAAGAGAACAAAAAAGATATTCATTTTCATAGTGATCAGGTTTAATCTTTAGGATTGCCTGTTCATTCTCATTGCAATATCAATTGAATAAACAGGTGTTTTCAACTGAAGGTTTCCGCCAGCCCTGTTCAGATTTTCAGAGTTTTTTTCTTTCCCTGAAATCGGATCAATCCATTCCAGATTATATTTTCCTGCCGGTACCGAATTCAGTGTCAAAGTATCTTTGTAATTACCAGGATTGGGCATAAAGTGAGATCCCCATTCGCTTTCATTTCAAATTTTGATGAAAATCCGGTTTTTATACAACCAATAACACATATACCACAATGATAGCCAGGTAGCCAGGCTTGATACAATTTTCACCGATATATCGCCGGCCCACGAAAAGAATAGTTTAGTAAATGGTACGAAGATCGAGCTGACTAGATTGGCGCCTCCGATATGAAAAAAGAGGTAAATAAATATGCAGTTCATCCCAACGATGATAAAAAATTTTGACCCGCTGGCAAATAGCTTTTTCACATCAATTAACCAGTATGAGAAGCAGAGTGCGAGTATGGCCCAACCTCCGCTGGCAAACACAAATGAAGAGGTTGAAATCTTTTTAATGATTGGGGTGATATTCAAAAAATCGAGCGAATAACCTATCAGTAAACCAGCCAGACCGGCCATCAGCATGATCTGAATTTTCTTTTTTACTGGCCGTGTGCTCATCAGGAGTTGTCCGAAGAGAACACCCCAAACAGTATGAGCTATTGTTGGGATGGCGTTTATTGATGCCCAGATGCTTGTTTTATCAACGCCCTCAATTTTATTATTGGTCCAGGCCCCAAGGTTTTCAAAAGCCACCCAGGAGTGATTAAAACCTTCAACAGGAAAAAACCGGTAAGCCAGATCGGTGAGTAATAGAACGACCAATGTGAAAATCAGTTGAAAGGTGAAGCTTCTCTTAAATATCAGGAAAGCAACCATATAAGTGACTGATAATTGCGCCAGGACGTTCTGAAACCTGAAAACGATTTCGCCGGGTTCAATACAATACAAAGCCCATCCTAAAAACAGTAACAGTAACGATCGTTTGATTGCATGGTGCAAAATGGTCTGACCGGAATCTCCTTTTTTGATCCGGTTGGCCACTGCAAATGGGATCGCCACTCCGACAATAAACATGAAAAAAGGTTGGATCAGGTCCCAAAAATACAATCCGTGCCATTCATGATGATCGAGTTGTGTGGCAATAAAATGCATCACACTGCTTCCTTCTATTTTGTTGAAATGGCTGTACAAATGGGTGCTTTCGCCGATCAAAAGAAACATGGTGAGACCACGAAAGAAATCTACTGATGCGATCCTTCCTATAATTGAAGGATCAGGATTTGTTAAGTTTTTGTCCATATTGAATTAGTCTTTATCATCTGCCCATGCCTGAGATGCTTTTATAGCCCGCTGCCATTCCTTAATCAGGTGGACGGTTTCTTCTTTTTCCATTTCAGGAGTAAAAGTCCGACCAAGTTGCCAGTGCTCTTTCAGATCCTTCACGTTACTCCAATAGCCAATTGCAAGTCCGGCAAGGTAGGCTGCCCCGAGCGCTGTGGTTTCGGTATATTTGGGACGGATCACCCTTTTCTGAAGGATGTCGGCCTGAAACTGAAGTAGTTTGTTATTCACTGTTGCTCCGCCATCAACCCGTAATTCGCCGATTTCGATTTTCGTATCGTTTTGCATGGCCAGCAACACATCGTAGGTTTGATATGCAATGCTGTCGAGGGCAGCTTTGGCAATGTGGGCGGCAGTCGTGCCCCTTGTAATGCCAACCAGGGTGCCACGGGCATGTTGATTCCAGTGGGGAGCGCCCAATCCGGCGAAAGCTGGCACGAAGTAAACCCCATCGCTATCCTTCACTTTGGCCGCGAGTTTTTCGATATCAGCCGATTTTTTGATGATCCCAAGTTCGTCACGAAGCCATTGAACTACTGCCCCTGCTATAAAAATACTGCCTTCGAGGGCGTAGGTCGTATCCTGACCTATTTTCCAGGCTACCGTGGTGAGCAGTTTATTTTTCGATATGATAGGTTTACTTCCGATGTTTTTCATCATGAAACAGCCTGTACCATAGGTGTTTTTTACCATTCCCGGTTCGATGCACATCTGACCAAACAGGGCAGCCTGCTGGTCGCCTGCAATTCCGGCAATGGCAATTTCAGGAGAAAGCTGACTGGAAGAATAGCCATAGACTTCGCTTGACGACCTGACTTCAGGAAGCATACTTTCAGGAATGTTGAAAATGTGAAGCAATTCCTTGTCCCACTGTAAAGTGTTAATGTTGAAAAGCATGGTTCGCGAGGCATTCGAAACATCGGTAATGTGTAGTTTTCCACGTGAAAGGTTCCAAACCAACCAACTGTCAATGGTTCCGAATGCCAGTTTTCCTGATTCGGCCTGTCTGCGTGCCCCTTTAACATGGTCAAGAATCCATTTGATCTTGGTCGCCGAAAAGTAAGAGTCAATGATCAGACCTGTTTTCTCGAGAACCACCGAACTCAATCCATCGGCTTTGAGCTGGTCGCACAGGTTTGCTGTTCGACGGTCCTGCCACACGATAGCGTTGTAAATGGGCTTGCCTGTTTTCCGGTTCCAAACCACAGTTGTTTCGCGCTGGTTGGTAATTCCAAAGGCAGCAATGTTAGTGATTTCCAGGCCGGCTTTAGTTATTGCTTCTACAGCCATGCCAGCCTGGGTTGACCAGATTTCTTCAGGATCGTGTTCAACCCATCCGGATTGAGGATAGAATTGTCTAAACTCTTTCTGTGCAGTGGCAAGCGCCCTTCCACGGTGATCGAAAACAATGGCCCGCGAACTGGTAGTGCCCTGATCGAGGGCCAGTATGAATTTTTTCATCATTATTGTACTCCTTTAACCTTCATCTTCAGGGTATAAACCGAAGTTCGGGCAGTAATAAAAAGAATATTACGTTTTTTGCCCCCGAAACAAACGTTCGAAGGTTGTTCAGGGACTTCAATCCGTGCTATGTTTTTGCCTTTCGGATTGAATACAGATACGACTTTGTTGGTCAGGTAAACATTTCCCTGATTGTCAATGGTCATTCCATCTGATCCCTCAGGGGCAAAAAAAGTTTTATTGCTGAGAGTACCATCCTGGTTAATCGTGTATTTCCATATTTTTCCATCGTTGATATCACTTACGTACAGCGTTTTTCCGTCAGGAGTACCTATCAGGCCGTTCGGTTGTTTGTAATCGTCAATCACGCGGATTACTTTTCCATTTGTATTAAGGAAGTAAACGCCACGTTTATCCTGAAGTTCTTTTCGGCCCGGTTCCCAGTAACCGCGGTGATAATAGGGGTCAGAAAAATAGATTCCGCCGTTGGGCGCAATCCACAAATCGTTTGGGGCATTCAGCGGCTGACCGTTGAAGTTTTCAGCCAGGGTGCGCATTTTTTTGTCCATATTTATTGCGACAAGCCGGTTGTGCAGGTCGGCGCAGACCACCAATTCACCATTTTTGTTGAAATATGTTCCGTTCGACCGGTCGCAAGGCTGCATAAAAGTGGTAATGGTTCCGTCTTCGTCCCAGACATCAATTTTGTCGTTGGGCTGATCGGTAAAAAATACACGGCCATCGGCTGCAACCGATGGCCCTTCGGTAAAAATGTATCCGCCACCGGCTTTGGTCACTTTTGCATCTTTGGCAATCAGTTGCAGTTGATCACTATTTTTTTTACAAACTCCTGAAATTCCGATAAATAATGAAAGCGTGACTAATAAGAATCTTGACATTGGTAGGTTTATTTTAGCGGGTTGATGAGTATTTATTATATTTTTGCGAATTCAAAACTTTAAAGGTATAATTCGCTGGCAAAAAATTCAATTTTTATCATGATAAAATACGTTTTCCTATTAATCTTGTTTATGTCAATTCTAACTTCAAAAGGATTTGGGCAACTGGGCAATGATGGTTCTTTCTTCTGGAATTCAACGGGCATAAGTTATTTATTAAATGATAAAACTGAATTTGTGCTTTCAAATAAGGATCATTTCAACATTCAGATTGGCCGGTTTGATTACCTTCATTTCGATTTGGCCGGCTATCGCAAATTATCTGATCATTTTTCTTTAGGGTTGGGTCTTCGTCTGAATGAGACCTATAAATCAGAAATCTGGAATCCAGGCGGAGCGTATATGTTTTATGGAGTCTATTCTGGTAAACCAGGAAATGTTAAAATACGATTTGCCAACCGTGTTGCCATCAGAACTTTTAAGGTTTTTGAAACCCAATATACTTTCGATAATATAACCAATGTTGATTTTTTTGTCCGTTCGGCCAGCAAGCTGCCCAAGCCGTATATTATGGATGAAATATTCTCGAATATTTATTCCCTGAAGGTTCAAACTATTCGTTTGTATGGCGGATTTCATATACTGAACCTTGATAACCTGGGTATCGACCTTTACTATTGTTACCATTTGACCAGGCCCACTATGGAGTGGAAAGAATACAATGTTTTTGGAATCAATACTAAATTCCGGATTTAATTTAAGGCATTTTTTTTCTGATTCAGAACGTCTATGTTGTAATCTTCAAATACAATGGCTATTGCAACTTTTACTAAAAAAGTGAAGAGTAAAAATCCAAGAGAAAATATCATTGCAGCGGTTCTGATCTCGGTCATTGAAGGTGTATATACATATATTTGGCCTAATACATCAGGTGTAAATCCGGGAATAATAAGAGCAATTCCTTTTTCGACATAAACGCTGGCATAAATAAGAACTGCGCCGATATTCAGGGTCACGAAATTCATACGGGTTTTTGGAATTAAGAAAAGTATAAAAGCAATACATCCCATAATAATTGACAACCAACTGTAAACAACAATTTCATTGTTATCGCCTATTCCGAAAAGCAGGTATTTCCAATACAACAGATGTTCGGTTCCCGAATAAAATTCTTTAAACAGTTCGGCAATCGTAAAGAATAAATAAATGAACATGGCATAAACCATAAGTTCAGCGATTTTCCAGATAGCTTCGTCTTTAATTTCAAATTTGGTGGTTTTCCGAAGTAATTGAAATAGAATCAAAAGAATAGCCGGGCCTGAACAGAATGCTGAAGCCAAAAATCTTGGGGCAAGCAAGGCGCTATTCCAAAATGGACGGGCAGGCAAAGCATTATATAGAAATGCGGTTACTGTATGAATGGCCACAGCCATGGGTATGCTTATTAAAACCAGTGGCAAAACAAGTGATTTATTATACTCCTTTTTGAAAAAAATACAATAAAGAAGGTAGGTCACTACAATTAAATTAATTATTAAATAGATGTTAAGAACGAAAAAATCCCAGGAAAGCATTGAAGATGGAAAGTTCATGGTGCCAATCAGAGGTAGCATGTGCCAAAACCGGAGGGGATTTCCTATATCTACCACAATAAATGAAATACACATAATTACAGCACAAACAGCCAGCAATTCGCCAAAAATTACAATTTCCTTGATTGGTTTCCAGTCGTAAATATAGGCAGGTATGACTAACAGAACAGCGGCAGCCGCTACTCCCACGAGGAATGTGAAATTTCCGATATAAAAAGCCCAGGAAACCGAATCGCGCATGTGAGTTTTTATCAATCCTTCACTTAGCTGTCCGAAATAACCAAATCCGCCCCAAAGGATTAATAGCAACAGGAAAATCAGCCATGCATAATAGGCCTTGCTGCCCTGAAGGATTATTTTTATACTGCCTGTTATAAAACGAATAAAATTCATAACTGTATATTTTTAGATATGCTAACCGGTTATATACCAAAGAAATAATAGAATTTGGGTTGGGTGTTTAATTCTTGTTTCAAGACAAATACACGTTTATTTTCCAAAATATATCTGATTTCACTCTCCGAATCCAAAAGATTCCCAAATTTCCGGGCCCCTACCGGACAAATTTCAACACAAGAAGGATATTTGCCTACCCTTACCCGTTGGATACAAAACGTACATTTTTCGACAACCCCTTTCACTCTTGGTCTGTTGCCCAGATAATGCATTTCAGTAGTTATTTCTTCTGCCGGAACATTTGGCTGTCCCCAATTGAAGTGCCTAGCTCCGTAAGGGCAGGCTGCCATGCAATACCTGCAGCCAATACACCAGTTGTAATCAACCACTACAATTCCGTCAGGTTCCTGCCAGGTAGCCTTCACCGGGCATACGGTTGTACACTGTGGATTCCGGCACTGCTGACAGGCTACCGGAAAATAAGATTTCCCTTTTTCCGGAACTTTTTCAGGATTATAGTGAACATTTGAATGTGCCAGATCAATCCCTTTTTCTTTTTCCATTTCGAGCACCTGTATCCAATGAATCTGCGGTTCACGCGACTGATTGTTTTCACTAACGCAGGCATAAACACATTTCCGGCAGCCAATACAACGCGATAAATCCAAAGCATATCCAAACAAAACCCCTTCCATGGCAGGTTCAGCCGATACATGAAATTCTTTTCCGTAGGTTTCTTTGTATTTTACTTCCAGATTTTTGACGATGTCATTTTTTTCTTTTTTCGACAAGGTCCTGAAATTCCGTTGAAGAAACTCTGTCAGGGCCTTTGAGTCGCATCCGTTGAGTGCAAGCGCCGAGAGTGATGCCAGGGATATATTTTTGAAAAACGACCTTCGTGAATTTTCCTTTTTCATCGTTACCATGATTTCAAATTTTAAAAACTTTTATCAAACTTCTTTTTAAGGTTGATTCTATTTCGTCCGAAAAGAGGTCCAAGCTTGATTCAGCTTCATCATTCGGACGATTCTCATTCTTTAATTTCTCTTTCTACAAATATTACGCACCTCTGGTGCTTTTTTTGACAACTCGATAACCTGACAACTTGATAACATTTTCATCTATATTTATGTAATTCTATATGGGCTATATCGAAGATAATAAGGTACTAATTAATATCTTCCTGTCTGATTGGTGGAGGTTCCGGAGCTATTTGCTGGAATTTTGGAGAGTGCGGATTGTGACAATGAACGCAAAGCAGATATTCTTTTTTCCCGTTCCAATTACCCGTTCTCTTTCCATGAACCCCAACTTTCCAGTCCCTTAGTTTTTCACCGTGGCACTGTCCACATAGCTTATATGATTCCTTGAAATCCAGTAATTTTCCACTTGCCAACTTTAGAAAGTCCCTGTTACTCAAATCATGGCAATCGGTACACCAACGGTTTTCTTTGTCATGATCAAACATAGCCGAAATGTCATCGTGCATGTCCACTAATTCTCTTTTCACCGGATTGGGGGTTAAATCTGTATGACAGTCGCTGCAGGGAAATATTCCATCGCTGAAAGGCGGAAGTTCGATCGCATTTTCCTGAGCTTCTCCTATCGAAATGCTAGCTTCTTTTACTTCAGGAACTTGAATTAGCTTCGTGTTGTCTGCTTCTTTTTGCCGGCAACCGATATACAGAAACAATGAAAATGCCATTAAGACAACAGGTCGTTTGATGTATTCGTAATTTTTATGCATCCTGGTAAATTTACTTTTCTGATAAATAAATAATTAACGCTGATAAAAATCAATTTTTCCGGCCCGGATTGAATGAGCCATTGATTCGCATTATTCCTTCTTTTTGATCAGGTACTTGGTGTATAGAACAGATACTGCTATTGAGATAATTGCCAGGAACAGGAAAACCAAAACCCGGAACCCAATATCAATATCCGACATATCGAAAAAAATGAGTTTAACGAACGATACCACTATAATGCCAATTGCAAGCCATCGGTATTTGATATTATTAATTAGCCGGCCAAGAATAAAGAAAAGGATGGCAGCCGTAATCCATGAAACAGTAATGTATGATTCAGGAACTGCATGGTAGAAGGCAACCAGTGTCATCACGAATCCAATAACCAGATAAAGGTTCCTGATGTACTCTGTTTTTATATTTAACCGTTCTTTTTTCAGGTTGATGATCCGGGCAGTAATAAAAGCGACCAACATAAACGAAAAACTGGTAGGGTTATGATTTGCCTGTGATGACAAGTAAAATATCATCAAAATCAGAAAGAGGAAAGTATTCATTACCACAATGAACCTGGAACGAAACCAAAGTGCCATGGAAACTACAAGCAAACTTTGAAGCGCCAGGAGCATATAGACTTTTGGGAAGAGAAGTATCCCATAAAATGCAACACTCAAGGCAAGAAAACCATACAGTGCGTACATGGATGCCGTGATTTTCAGATATGAACGGGATTGAAGTATAACCGAATAGATCAGGCAAACAATGGCCAGAACAGCGAAAACAGGAACATAGTTATGGCTTAAATACGTAACCACGGTTAATGCTAGGACTAATGTAAAAAGCAGTCCGTTCCATACGACCGAGGTAATGATAAAATCATCTGAAACGTCTTCCTTTTTTGGTAGCAGGGCGAGAATGGAGATTATGAAACCGGTTGCAAACAGATGGAAATATCCAATTCCGGGTGATTTAATAAACTCAAGTTTGTTGCCCAGAAACGGACTGTTTAAAAACCAGTTTAAATGACCCAGGTAGATCAGAAAAATAAATATAAAAACAATTTTAAGCCAGCCCAACCTGTAGAAAAGTATGACCGACAGGAGTGCAACAAGTGTTGTTATTCCTGAAGCAAATGGTACTGAATTGCTGATAATACCAGAAAATAAAAGCATCAGTAAAGCTATTCCTGCCAATAGTTGTGATTTACGGCCATACGAAAGGTATAACAGGACGCCGGGGACAAGTACCAAAGCGAAATGTCCGGCCAGATTGTTCGGGATTAAAGGATCATCCTGAAAAAAGTGAAGCCTTAGCATCATGTAAAACAATAGCAGATGGCCGGTATAGGCAAAAAGTTTGGACAGGTACGATAAGGATTGGCGCGTATAGTAGGCTCCTGCATATATCCCCCCAACTAAAATAAATCCAATCAATGCTGAAAATACCTTATAACCTGAATTTTGCAGATATTGAACCAGAAAGGATATTCCAAAAAGTAATACGATGTTGCCAAGCCACGCCATCCCGTATTCACCAACCCGAAATTCAATTGAATCATCTGATTTGGATGAAAAATTCAGTTCGAAATCATCATCCGGCTGTTCAGAATCAATTGCAGGGATTTGACTTTTTGTCCCTTTTTGTTTATCAAATAAGGCTTCAAGACGCGTGATCCGGGTATTTAATTGATGTAATTCCTCACGAATAGTCTTTAATTCCTGCGAATCAGATTTTTCTGTTTGCATATTGAATCAGATTTTATTCAGAATGTTTTTTCCATGGCGGCACCAACCAAAGTATAAATGAAAGAATGAGAAAAGGCATAATCATCCAGACCAGAGCCATTAAAAATCCTTCTGCTCCAATCATTCCTAATTTGAAACTGGTAAATCCAAGGAAACTTTTTGAAAATAACTGACCACCGATTACAACATTCCAACGCATAAAAAACACACCAAAAAGAACTAAGTTACTTACCAGAAAATACATAGGTATTCGTATTTTTTCCTTTGGTAAATACATCCTGAATAAACCAAGTATTACTAAAGGAATAATCGTTCCCATAAGTCCCTGAAAAACAAAGAGTGTAATATTTAATTTACCGTTGACCAGCATGTGCAATATTTCGAAAGATTCTTCGGCTTCGTAAATACGATGAACCTGGTCGAGCGATTCAAGCGTGAAATCAAGAATTAATACCATAAAGAGAAATTTCCCGATTTCGTCCAAACAGGCCATATCAATTTTTACTTTTCGAATCCACGAAATGATCATATATAGAAACATAACCAGTGCAATACCCGAAACCATCGCCGAGAGAAGAAAAATAACCGGCATCAGAACGGTTGACCACCATGGATTGGCTTTGATAGAGCCAAAAATAAAACCAACATAACCGTGCAGGAGGAACGCTGAAGGAATACCAATTACCGTAACAATATATCCGAGTTTTTCGTCCCAGGCAAGAGCTTTTGGAGAAATGTCGGTTACTCCCAGGGTAAGTATTTTATAGATCCTTCGTTTAAATCCTTTTGACTGGTCTGCCCAAACAACAAGGTCATGACGGTAATCAAACCAAATTTCGAGCAATAGTACGACCATAAGGTACCACAAATAAACAAAGCCGAATATGGCCATTGCTGAACCAACTTGCGGTGTGGTCATTATTTCGTATGCCCTGAACGGATGTCCAAGGTGTGTGACCAATGGAAGAATAGCTACAATAAGGAACGAAAGAGCGGTCAAAAGAGCCAGATGATAGGTTGGCCGAAGGACTTTTATTTTAAAAACCCGTTCAAGTGAAGCAAGTATAAAAGCGCCTGCAACCAATCCTGTAATATAAGGGTAAAGTACGATCAGGATACCCCAATGCAGTTCTATTTCGTTGGGATAAATGTATCCGTCAACCTGTTTGAGCATTTCATATAAATGTTCCATATTATCGTACCTCCGCGCTTAATCCGTTATAAAATAATTTCGAACCGGTATTTAAATTAGGTTTTAAAACATGGCAGTGGTGTTCCTTAAGAAATTTGTTTAACAGGCCTTCCTTATCATTCAGGTCACCATAAATTCTTGCTCCAGTAGGACAAACTTCTACACATGCCGGTGATAAACCTTTTTTTATCCGGTGATAACATAAAGTGCATTTGTCAACTGTATTTTTGACCGGATGAAGGTAACGGCATCCGTATGGGCAGGCCTGAATACAATACCGGCAACCAATGCAATATTTATCATCAACCAGCGCAATTCCTTCCGGGCTTTCATAAGTAGCACCGACCGGACATACCTGTGTACAAGGCGATTTTGCGCAATGATTGCACATCTTGGGAACGAAAAATGTTTTGAATATATCTTCTGCCGCCACTGTTTGAGTAAATCCATCGATCCCGCCATTAGGTGATTCAACTTTTACGGTACCATCATTTTTTATAGCATACTGTTCGACCCATGATCTGAAATAGAATGGTTCTTTGGGGACATCATTTTCTAATTTGCATGCTTTGGCACAATTACCGCAGCCGATACATTTTTCAATATCAATCCCGATCCCATACCAGGGTTTTGTTTTATCTGGCTGGTTTGCGGCAAAAATGACGGCTGTAAAAGGCTTGGTAACCGAAGTTGCCAATAAGGTTCCGGCCAGCATGGCTGACTTTCTTAAAAAATTTCGTCTCGTGTCGTTTATTCTTTCAGTTCCCATACGGCATGTGGATTATGGCAATCGATACAATTATCTTTTTCAGGATGGTGTTCCTTTGTATCAATTTGGTTAATAACTTCAGTTCTGCGTGCAGGATTTATACTGTGGCATGTCCCGCAAAATTCCCTGGTGCCGGGTTTCAATAGTATTCCTTTTTCAGCATCAGCAACATGCAGTGCTCCAGGACCGTGACATATTTCACAAGATAAAACGGAGTGAAGGTCGGATGCAAGTTTTGCGGTTTCGGTGTCATGGCATTCAGCGCAGGCCTCTTTTCCAACATAGTTGATTGGAATCGCTGCAGTTTCATCCATCGAATCAGCCCGGTAGTGCCCGTATTTGCCGAACGACTCCGGAATCAGAAAATGACGGGCGACAAGGAAAATGCAAATGAAAACTGCCAAAAGGGGGAGCAAAGTCTTAAGCTGAGGAGGCATAATTTCATATTTTTTTAGTTAGGTAAACTCAAATGTATGAATTATATCTACTTCACAATTTGAAACAGATTGATATAAGTCAACGATAATGAAAATATATGGCAGTTTAATTTTGAGGTAAATAGGGCCAGATATCGCTTGCCAGTATGCTAAAACGAATACTTTAAACTGATCCTTGTTTTGTAATTGCGGGGCAAGCCAGGGTAATAATACCGGGGCGTCTGACTGCCAACAGCAGTGGCATTAATCAGAACCATCGAAGCATAATGTTGGTCCAATATGTTCTGGACTCCTGAAGACAGGCTGACAGTCAGTTTCTTGAATGTCTTTTCGTATCCGGCCATCAGGTTGGCTAACTGATAGGCATCGGTAAACAAAGCATTGTCGTCGCGCATAGGCATCCGGCCAACGGTTTGAACATGCAGGTTCAGGAATAATCCTTTGGAATGTATGGTTTCGAGCATCCAGTTAGTGGTTGATGCAGGCGTTCCGGTCAGTTTATTCCCTGAATAATTGATTCCGCTGTCCATAAATTCAGCGAAACGGTATCGCGTCAGGCTGGCATTTATCCGAAAGAACGACGACCATTCAGGGCGTTCGATGAGCCGATAATCCAGTTTAATTTCCAATCCGGGGTGATTGGTACTGCCAGCGTTGATCCCCATGTATTCATCTTCAGCGGTACGTCGTGCAACCAGAAGATTTTTAACTTTCATGTAATAAGCTGAAATTTCGAACCAGAGCGATTCGGAGACCGATCCTTTAGCGCCAACTTCAAAATTCCAACCAGTTTCAGGCTTGATGGCTGTGTTACGTAAACCTTCTGGCATCAGGGTTTCTTCAAGGGTAGGAGGGGAGAAGCCATGACTCACAACGGCAAATGTGCTTATCTTATCAGATGATTTCCAGTTGGCAGCCAGTCGCGGGGAAACGACCGGATTAAACTGATGTTTACCTCCCTGATCGCCATTCGACAGAAAATGATCTTCATAACGGTAGCTCGTCCGGTTCAGGTTCAGGCTGGCCGAAAGTTGAAACCGCTCCTGAAAATTCAGGTCGGCCAGGAAAAAAATATTGTTGTACCAGCGAAATTCCACATTGTCGGTCAACAGGTTTCCGGCTGCCCGGTTATTATTCTGAAGTGTTTGCCACTGGTAGTTTTCGGTAAAAAATTCGTTACCCAAAATCAGGCGGCTGGTTGTTTTTCCGGAGGTGTATTTTTTCTCCGCCACCGACCGAAATCCGAGGTAATGGTTCTTTTCCTGAAGGATGTTGAAAGGCCGCAATTCGTTGCTCTGATTGGTTTGTGCAAATGTGCTGAGTTTGGCCTGCCAGTTTTTACTGAATGTTTGCTGAACAGAGAAGCCTCCCAAAACTTTCCGGTAGTCTTCGTATCCTCTGGTAGTTGCCCAGTTTGTGGCCGCTTTTTCGGGTGTTTCCTGATACATCTTCTTGTTGATGGAACTGGGAATGTAGGCATCCATTTTAATGAATGCAGCCAGTAAATTAATTGAGGTGTGATTTTTTGTAACCGATGATGTCCAGGTCAGGTTGTGACGGTTGGTTTCATTGTTTTCGCGGTATCCGTCTGAATGAATCCGGCTGTACACCAGGGAATGCCCGGCATTCGGATTTGCTATGGCCAGTTTGCCGGTGTATTTGATGGTTTGAAATGAACCTGCCGAAACCTGTTTGGACAACTGGTCTTTTGCTGGCCTGAGCGGATTGAACAGCAAAACGCCTCCCAATCCTGAGCCATAAAAACCTGAGGAAGGGCCTTTAATGATTTCGATATCTGAAATTTGTTCCAGGTCCAAATCTTCGAGCGTGGTTTCACCAACGCCGTTCGTCAGCGGAATGTCGCCGTAATATGCCCTGATTTTGTTGCTTCCGTAAGGAGAACGGGTTCCTATTCCGCGAATGGTGAGCCTGTTGGTGTTTATCGAACCGCTTTGCATCCACACACCTGCAATTTTATTGACCGAAGATGCAAGTGTGAAAGCTGGTTCGCGCAGCAGTTGCCGGTTGGTCATGATTCCGATCGAACCCGGTGTGTCGCGCAACCGTTTATCCGATCGAAATGCCTTTACGACGATTTCCTGAAGGTTAATGGTTGAATCGGGCTGAAAAGTAACACGGTGATGAGGCAATTCTGTTTCAGTTTGCGAAACACGCGCTTTGAAAGGATCTTTTGCCTGAAGGGAAAATGAGATCAGGAGGACGAATGCAACAATTATATTGGTAAAGACTGATTTCATCATGGTATTGGTGAAAATAAACAGATTTTCAGTCTTTTATTTTTTTTGGTTTACAGATTTTATCTTCTTTTTTTGCTTTCCGTTCACAGTGTTTGCATACGTATTTAGCATCATCTTTCTCCTTGTAATCCTCATTTTTACACTGTGTCTTCGACATCTTTATTTATTATCCTGTTCGGTATGCTGTAAAACAATCTCAACCGGATAATTGTTTTTCAAATACTCCGCCAATTTTTCGGCAGCGTAAACCGAACGGTGCTGTCCGCCGGTACATCCGAAACTTACACACAAATGTGAAAAACCCCTCAGCGAATACACTTCAACCGAATGGGAAACCAGGCTAAAAACAGGTGACAAAAAATCGGACATGGTTGATTTCGTTTCCAGAAATTGCTGAACCTGCGGATCTTTACCTGTAAGATGTTTGTATTCTACATATTTTCCGGGATTGTGAATGGCCCGGCAATCAAATACAAAGCCGCCGCCATTTCCGGATGGATCTTTCGGAATTCCTTTTTTGTACGAGAAACTGCTGATTCGAACTGTCAGTCTGTCGTTAACCGGGCTGATTGATTTCAAAAATGAGGATTGGGTAACGGCTTTCAGTACTTTAAATAATTCGGGCAAAGGAACCTGAATGGTATTTTTGGCCAGCAAGGTTTCCAGATTTTTCAGGGCAAACGGAATACTTTTCAGGAAATGTTCCTTTTTTTCGTAGAATCCCCTGAACCCGTAAGCCCCCATTGCCTGCATGATGCGGATCAGCACGTATCCGCCAAACAGTGATTTGAATTTCTCACGGTCGGTGTGCTTGTAACGGGCGAGTTCGTCGAGATAGAATTCAAGCAGTTCTTCCCGTTCGGCTTCCGGAATATTTGCTTTTGCATCGTATAATAAGGATGCCAGATCGTATTGCAGGGCTCCTTTTCGTCCTCCCTGGTAGTCAATAAAATAAACCTCTCCATCCTTCAGCATCACATTTCGCGACTGAAAATCACGGTACAGGAATGCATGGTTATCAACAGCCAGTAGGTAATCGCTGAAAGCCTGAAAATCATCTTCCAAAGCTTGTTCGTCGAAAGGGATTTTGGCAAGTTTCAGGAAATAGTATTTGAAGTAATTCAGGTCCCACATCATGGATTGCTTGTCGAACGCTTCACGCGGGTAGCAAAAGCTGTAATCAATATCTTTCCCTGCTATCAGTTGAATTCTTGGCAGCTGACGGAGTACTTTTTTGTATTCGTCCACAATTCTTACTGAGAAACCTTCAGTTTCTCTTACCTGGGTAAGAAAATCAAAAAGGGTTGTGTTTCCTAAATCTTCCTGTAGATAAGTTTTCAAATCGCCGCTAACTGCATAGATTTGCGGAACCGGAATATTTTTATTTCTGAAATGGGCCGAGAAACCGAGAAATGCCTGATTTTCCCTGATGTCGTTGTTAAAGGCTCCGATCACCTGATGACCAGCGCTTTTCATCCGGGCATATTCGCGGTACGACCCTGAGCCGGGCAATTGTTCGAAAAAGGTAACTTCTTCCTTAAAATGTGATTCGAACAGGCTAATGAGCTGATCTTTTATTTTTAATTCCACGGTGATGTTTTTCTGCGGTGAAAGTGGGCGGCTAACCTAATTACCCGCTCACTAAATTCTAATTATTTTTGCTTTTCCAGCGCTGCTTTGATGCTTTTTAACTGATCTTTAGGATATTTGTCATCAGGTCTCAATGTCAAAGCTTTGTTGTAATTAAAACGGGCGATACTAAAATTCCCAGCCTGCAAAGCCTGATCTGCCTGTTCAATTATCTTACTGTATTCCTGGTTTTGCTGATCTTGATTATCCTGTAGAATCAGTTTCTGGATATCTTTAAGTTTTATCTGCGGATAGTTTTCATCTTTTTTTATGGTAATTGCCTTGTTGTAATAAAATCGGGCAATTGCCATGTCTTTGTTGTAAAAGGCCTCATCTGCCCTGGCAAGAAAATCACGATATTCTTTTTCTTCTTTTTCTGAAAGCAGGGAGTTCGTGAGCAACAAAATTTCATTAATCCGGTCCTTTGGATATTTTTCCCACGATTTAATTTCGATGGCTTTGTAATAGAAGAATTTGGCTATGGTGTAATTTTGTTTGGCAAATGCGTCATCAGCCTTCGAAATTGCATTGTCATATCCAGAAACATCATTGGCCGACAATTGCGAATCAATCAGTTTCCGGATTAATTCCAACTGATTTTTGGGATATTCTTCTTTAGGTTTGATATCACTTGCTTTCAGATAAAAGAACCGGGCCACTGAATAGTCTTTGATCCCAAATGAATCATCTGCCCGTTTAACAGCTTCATCGTAATTGGAAATCATTTCGTACGATTTAGCCCGTGCTTCGGTGGCCTGAGCCGATTCTACCGGATTGAAAACCGGCCTGGCTACTGGTTTTGCAGTTTCCACTTCAGGCAATTTATTCACGTAAGTTTCAACCTGGACAACTTCGCTTAATAGTTTGTCACACAATGCCATCTGATCCTTTGGATAGGATTCGTCCGGTTTGATGATTGAAGCTTGTTTATATTGCAGTTTGGCAATGCTGTATGATTTCGCGCGAAAAGAATTATCGGCAACCGAAATGGCCTGACTGTATTTTTCGTCCAGTTCGCGCTGGGCCTGGGCCAGACGATCTTTGTTTCGTTGCTCCAGCAAGTCATCAATTTCATTGATACGGGCGATCGGTACTATTTCATCTGGTTTCAACGATCTGGCTACTTCGAATTGAATCCGGGCTGTTGTAAGCTGGTTTTCCTTAAATGATTTTTCAGCTTTTTCGAGCGCTTCAGCATAGGCTTTATTCAAAGATGCAATATTAAGTTCGGCCAAATTTGAATCGGCTATTTTCTGGTTAACTTCTTTCAACCGCTGGGCCGGATATGCTTCTTTTGGCTTTATAGCGAGAGCTTCTGTATAACTGATTTTGGCCATTTGCCAGTCTGATGTGTCAAATGCCTGGTCAGCCTTTTGTATAACGCTGGTGTAATTTTGTTCACGGGTTGTCAATATTGCCTGAATTTCGGCGATCTGCTTTTTAGGATATTCTTCGTCAGGTTTTATTTTCAGGGCATTTTGGTATTGGGCCAATGCATCTTCAAGTTTCGAAGCTGCATACTGATCATCTGCCAGCCTGATAATCTTTTTATATTCCAAATCCAGCCTGGTCATCAATTGCAGTTTGTCTTCAGCATCATTAATTAATTTCTGAATTGCACTCCTTTGTGTTGGATTGATCTGAATGGCTTCCCCGTATTTGGTGATGGCTTGCCGGTACTGCTTATTCTGTTCGTGCTCTTTTGCTGCCGACATAGCTTGGTCAAATAAGTTCTCACGGGCTTTTTGCAAAGAATCCTGCTTAGCTTTTTGTAGAGCGAATACTTTATCCAATTCCTGCTGCGACAAGAGTTTATCAATCAGAGCAATCTGATTTTTCGGATATTTTTCGTTTGGCAGGGCAATAAGCGTGGTGGTGTAATGGGTCCTCGCAATCTTGTATTGTTTTTCGGCGAACGATTTATCGGCAGCGGCAATGGCTTTGTTGTACTGATCTTTATCGGCTTTTTCTTTGGCTAATCGCTGGGCTTCTTCCATTGCGGCCAATTGGGCTGTTTCTGCCAGTTGTGCGAGTATTTTGTCAATTTCGGCTATTCTGGCTGGCGGAACCGGTTCAAAAGGCTTGAAATTATAGGCCTTTTGATATTCATCCCGCGCCTCTTTCAGTTTATTCAGGGTAAAAGCTTCCTGTGCCAATTTGATGTGTTGGGCGTATTGCCGGTTGATATCTTCTTCTTTCTGCAATTCGGCCAATATCTGATCAATCTTTGCAATCTGGTCTTTTGGATAAATTTCTTCCGGTTTTACATCCATTGCTTTACGGTATTCAGCCTGGGCATTGGTATAATCTTTTTTCTCAAAAAGCTTGTCAGCCTGAGTAATCGTTGACTGATAATTTTTTTCTTTCTGCTCCTGATCTTTAGCCAACTGTTTCTGAATCTTCTGAATATCTTCAATCCGTTTCTGAACAGCCTGATTTTTTGGTTTTATATCAAGGGCCTGGTTAAATAATCGGAACGACTCGTCGAAATTGTTGTTTGCATAAGCTTTCTCTGCATTGGCTACTAATCCGTTGAATTCGATTTCCTGCGATTCAGAAAGTGCAATTTCGTTGAGTTTGTTTTTTGGATATGTTTCGCCGGACTTTATCTTCAGGGCTTCCACATATTGCATTTTTGCTTTTTGAAAATCGTTGGCAGCCATTGCCTGATCAGCTAATTGAATGGCCTGAAGGTATTTTTTATCGGTTTCAACAGCCACGATGGCCAGTTCAGTTTCGGCGATTTTATCTTTGGCAAGCTTGCTGTCTGGTTTCAGCTCCAACGCTCTTTTGTATGAGTTTAAGGCCTGCACGTATTCATTCTGCCGTTCCTGGTTATTTGCAGCCTGCATCGTCAGGGTAAAATCTTTTTCGATTTGTTCGAGTTTGATTTGTAACAGGTCAATTTCATTGATGCGGCCATTTGCATAAACATCACCGGGCTTGTACCGGAGCGCTTCTTCGTACAAAGGCCTGGCGCTGACATAAGTTTTTTTGTCGAAATATCCATTCGCTTTGGTAATGGCTGACTGATATTTCTGTTCGAGGTCAGCTTTTTGTTTTGCAGTAATTTCCAGTGCTTTTACCAAATCCTGAAGTTCGGCAACCCGATCGTTGGGATATGCTTTTTCAGGGAATAATTTTTTAGCTTCCAGGTACTGCAATAAAGCCATTTGATATTCACCACGTTGGTAGTGAGTATCGGCTTCTTTAATCAGTTGATCAAAATTCTTTTGTTTTTCGGCTAAATCCTGAGCATTTTCTTTCGAAATGGATTGTGCTTCTTTTTGAACCTGATTGGCCTGGGATTTGGCAGTTTCTATCTGTTCCTGGAACTGGATATCCGAAATGTAGCTTTCCTTCTCAAAATTATCAATTTCTTTTCCATAGAAAATTTTCCCCTGGGGTTTCAGGGTAAAACTTTTGTCAATTCCTTCAAATTCCTGCTGCATCTGAACAATCATCGGGAATGGCGGAAAATCATTATCACGCTCCCAAACTTCTTTCGGTATCTCGGTTGATACGATTATAATCTTATTAAAATGTCCGGGATATTTGAAAGTGAGGTAGTATTCATTGAAAAACTCAAGTTCGAACCTAAATCTTCCATTTTTAGGAATTTCAATATTGGTAATTTCATTTTGGTTCTTTTTAACTTCAATAACACCAGTGCCCGCCTCCCCAACTTCAGGAACTATTCTGCCTGTAATAACGAAATATTTTTTGCTTTGTGCCTGAGTTTGAAGCTGAAACAAAAAAATAAGAATCAGAATTAACCAAATCCCTATCCTACTTATCTTTTGCATACATGTTTAGTTTCAATGAAATAGATAGTGTTTTAGATACTGAAAACGTCGCGAATACCCCGTAAAATTAAATAAATCATCGAAAGGACATACATTTGGGTACATGTTTATTTCGTGATGGTTGATCTCAATAATCTGGTTAACTAATAACGTCAGATTTCAAATAATATTGAACAGTTTTACGGCCATTAAAAAATGCGGGAAATTGGCTGAACGCAGATAAGCCTCTTTGGGAAGCTCCGTGTTAACAACAATTGTTTTAGGTAATAGTCCGTCCTGGATAAATGTTAACTGATAGTCAGAGTTATAATCCAGCCCAAGTCGAAAACGTCCATGAGGGGGTACTGGTGACGAAACTGCAGGTTTGTCTTTTTTGATGTTCGCTATGGGTGCAAAACTATTCTATATTCCCAAAAACAGGAAAAGGTAACCCCAGCACCTGCAAAAAATCACATATTATTATTTTCTTTATGCTTTCTGTTTTGTCTTCCATAAGCAGAAATTAATCAAATAGAAAGGGAAAATGAATACTAATGAAGGATTAAAGAGAGAAATTGGAGTCCTGGGCTTGAGCGCAAATATCGTTAACCTGATTGTGGGCGCCGGAATCTTTGTAATTCCTGCTATTGTGGCCGAAAGACTTGGCGCTGCAAGTATTCTGGCTTATTTATTCTGTGGATTTCTGATCATGCTCATTATGCTTTGTTTCGCTGAAGTAGGCAGTAAATTAACGCAATCGGGTGGCGCTTATTCATACATTGAGGTTGCATTCGGGAAATATTTCGGTTTTTTGACAGTCAATTTTTTTATTTTAGGTGCAACCATCATGGCCGATGCGGCGGTGGCCAATGCTTTGGCCGGGACATTGGCCTATTTTATGCCGGTGTTTAATAATGAAATTGTGAGATCGCTGTTTTTTATTTTCATTTTTGGAGGTTTGGCCGTGGTAAATATCAAAGGTGTGAAACAGGGAATTTCCGTGGTTATTGTAACCACCATTGCAAAATTGACCCCCTTGCTCTTTTTAGTGCTAATTGGATTAACAAAAGTATCCATTTCAAATCTGGCATGGGATTCTGTGCCGTCAACCAATGATCTGGGTAAAATGTCACTTATTCTTTTTTTCGCTTTTCAGGGGGCTGAAAGCGGATTGAATACCGGAGGTGAAGTTATAAATCCTAAAAAGACCATTCCGAGGGGAATCCTGATCAGCATTTCTTTTGTCATTTTGCTGTATGTATTGATTCAACTAGTTGCTCAGGGTATTTTAGGTGCATCGTTGTCGACTTTTAAGGATGCTCCTTTGGCCGAAGTCGCCAAAAACATGATGGGACCTTTTGGTGTGACTTTAATACTTGTTGGAGCCGCTATTTCAATGTTTGGATTTTTAAGCGGCGATGTCTTAAACATGCCCAGGGTTATTTATAGTGCAGCCCGCGATCAGGTGATTCTGCCATTAAGTTTGGCTAATATTCATAAGAAATATGCCACTCCACATTATTCCATTATTTTATATGCCACAATGGGTTGCCTGTTTGCCATTACCGGTGAATTTAAAACACTTGCCATTCTATCAAGCGCTTCAGTTTTACTCATTTATTTTGGGGTTGCAATGTCTGTTATCAAATTGCGGATCAAGGGAAAAGCTGAATCCGGCACATTCAGGGTTTGGGGCGGTTATACTGTACCTGTGATTTCAATCCTGATTATACTTTGGGTACTTTCCAAGCTGACAACCAATGAAATAATCGGTATCGCTATCTTTGTTGCGATTTTGAGTGCGATATATCTGGTTATGAAACTGCTGAGAAAAAATAAAGAGCAACCGTAATTGAAGGACTGATGGATTGAATTATTGAAGGATTGATTTTCTCATTTATACAAAGTCGAACATTTGAAGATGTAAAAAATAATAAGGTAAAAAGTGCAAAGACTTTAAAGGATGAAATCGCAGTTTGATTGCAGACAGAATCCTCAAAAGTTAAAAAGCAAGAACACGTAAATTACTCTGCAATTTCGTGGCTTAAACAATGCAGGGTCCCCAATCCCCAGACCAGATCAACCGCGCTGATGCCGATTATGTCGCGGTCAGGAAATAAATCGGTTAGAATTCCAAGAGCTTTATAATCGTTTTTATCATTGAATGTTGGCATCAGAACACATCCGTTGGTCATTAAAAAATTCACATAACTTGCCGGAAGGCGCAGGTCTTCGAAGTCGAGCCGACCGGGCATTGGCATGGTTACCACAATCAGTTTTTCGCCGTTTTCGAGTTTCGCATTTCGCAAAATTTCCAGGTTAGCTTCCAGTTTGTTGTGATTGGGATCGTTTGTATCTGGTTCCTGAACGGCAACAACCGTATTTCTGTTTACAAACCGGCAAATGTCATCCACATGTCCGTGAGTATCATCGCCTTCGATGCCTGCGCCCAACCAGATCGTGTTGGTTACACCCAGATATTCGCGAAATACATTTTCGTAATCTTCTTTCCTGAAACCTTTATTGCGTATCTGTTTAACCGGGTCCATTAAACATTCTTCGGTAGTTATCAGCGTTCCGCAACCGTTCACATCAATGGAGCCGCCTTCGAGCACCACCAGTTTGTTTTTGTAAATGACAGGTATGATTGGTAATCCAAGATGATTGGCTACTGCTGCAGGAATATCCTGGTCTTTCCGATGGTTTTTGTATTTGGCCCATCCGGTAAATCCAAATTGAATGGCTTCGAGGCCTCCGTCAGCGGTTTTTACAATGGCTGGTCCCGAATCACGCATCCAGTTTCGGTTGGTGTCCTGAATGATGTAGCTTACCTGAGACAAATCTATATGTGCCTGTTTGAGCATTAATACCACTTTTTCGCGTAGTTCGTCCGATTTTACGACCAGAATAACAGGTTCGTAAGTGGTGATTTTTTTAATGATTTCAACAAATGCCCATTTGATTGCATGGTACTTTCCGGGCCAGTCGCGGCCTTCTGAAGGAAATGATAAAAGTGTTGCCTGATGTTTTTCCCACTCTGCAGGGAATCGTCGGGATATGATGGTCATGGGGCTTCTGTGATTATGAGTACTTCAGGCCGCGTAATTTACTATTTCAATTCCGGTTTTCAATATTTCAGATACAACAGGATTAGAAATTTGAAAATCAATTACTCTGAACGGATGTGGTTCGATTAAAAGGTCATCGTCAGTTCTCATTTTCATCAGGTCTATCTGCAAATCAATGATATCATCGATTGATTTAAAAATAATTGCTAAATCGATATCGCTATCAATTTGATTTGTACCCTTAGCAAATGATCCAAATAAGATGACATTTTCAATCTTATACTTCTGACTAACCAGAGAGATATATCGTTCTGCAATTTTTATAGCATCTGCTTTATCCATGATCTAAGTTCTTTAATATTCGAAATCCATTCTGCTGTAAATTCCTGTGTGCATTTTTCATAAAATGCTTGTTTATAACTATCGTAGCGTGCATTCAAGTTAAAAGTAGTTATGGTATCAAGCCAACCTATTTGGTCACTTTGAAATTCTATTTTTGAAAGCTTTGCAAGTCGCCTTAAATCGTGAGTAAAGGGAGCATGTTCTCCAGTTATTTTGACGACCATGGCTTTTAGCAATCTTTCAATTACGATGTGACCAATAAACAATGACCAATGATAATCTTTTACTTCGAAAAGATGAATCATTGTTTTATAATCCTTGTCAGACGTGGCAATCCAGTGTTTAAAAATTTTCTCCAAATCAAACTTTTCATTTTCCATTAATCAAAAATACTAAATTATCCAGATATATATAACAACGTCATTAAGAGTCCTGCTTTCAAAATACGCTAACATTTAAACAGAACATTCATCTTGTCTCGCGTCTCCTTATTTCTTTTGTTGCATCAATCATGGCAAGAAAACCCTCAGTTGGTATATATTCGGGAATTGAATTTCCGGATCCGAGACCATATCCTTTGGCTTTATTTCTGTACTCAGTCCCTTTTTCCAAAACTTCCCTATAGATATCTTCATATTTCTTAAAGCATAAGGTATTGACATCAATTCCGCCAAATAATCCTATTTTGTCGTTATATAAATCAATCCATTTATCAAAAGTTGCAATCTGATCTTCATTGGAATGTTTGGCATCTATCCCTAATCCAATGAGTTCATCCATCACATCAAAGATACATCCGCAACTGTGCAATAAAAACTTTTTGTCGGCCGCATGAACTAAATCTATCACCCTTTTGTACTGAGGAAGAATGTAGGTTTTGATCGTATCCGGAGATAGCATGGTTGAACTTTTATATCCCAAATCGTCGCCCATTCTGAAAAAAACAAAAATATCAGAATAGTCAGCAATCATTTTTGACCAAAGTGTAACGTATAAATCTCCTATTTTTTTGAATAAGTCGGTAAACAGCTCAGGATTGAGGTATTGCATTAAACACAGCGGCTCAAAACCAACCAAATCCTGGCTCGACTCAAAAATACCATATCCACAACCTCCGTACGCTTTCATACCTGGCGGAAGCACCGCCCTAAGCGCATCTAAATGAGGAGTGTATGTGTCCCAAAAGATTGCAGGAAGTTCATCAAAAGGATATTTGTTGAAATCATCCCTGGTTTGTATGGGGCCCGGCATACCGCCCATAATGGCCCCATGCCCGGGAAAGATATCACAGATCGCTGCTTCAAAATCAAAAGCGTCATAAGTCATATCACTCCAAAAGTGGATGATTTTTTTATAATATGCTTCGAAATCCTGAGCTTTATTCCCGTGTAAAACAATTTCATTGTTCAGTGCCTTTGATATGAAAGGTACATCAATATGATGTTCATAAAGAGGCAATCGTTTGGGCTTTTGATTATAAACGACTTGAAGAATATGGTTGTAATCGGGAATAAATGTCTCGTTTTTCATATAAAATGGAAATTTTATTCGTTTCCTACAACCACATTCCAGGTGCGAACATGCCATTCGGTGATTAATCCGTTTTTCACATACGGATCACGATTGACAAAATCTTCAGCTACTTTTGGGCTGTCGCCTTTGAAAACCAGCAGGGCGCCGTCAGCCGGATCGGCTAATGCACCACCCAGAATCAGCGAACCAATTTGATGGGCTTGTTGTGCAAGATTCAAATGTTCTTCGCGGAATGGAGCCCGACGTTCGATGTAGTTTTCAACTGTCTTGTAAAAAAGGATGTAGTACATGGATTGGTGTATAAATATTTTCTAATTTTTCTCATTTTCAGGAATTACTTTGCCGCTGCATGGCTTTCCAGACCAAATAAGTCAAACGGCCTGATGCCAAATATTTCGTGGAAGAATACGACCAACAGAACCATGAGAACGATAAAACCTAGAAGAATAAGTAGTTGGGAACCTGAAATTTTTTGAATGGGCTGGCGATCTTTCAATTCGCAAATCTCGCCCGGGCAGTATTGGGCTTTTTCCTTGTAAAACAAGGTATAAAATTTACACCCCAGGCAAATGCCAAATACTGACTCGAAAAACAAAAAAATGAGACAAATGAGGCAGACAATGCCAGTTATCGGGCTGTACGAATTGACAATTACCATCAGGATAAACATGGTGGCAGCCAGAACAACTCCAATGATCCAGGCAAATTTTTTCTGCGCTGCCCCAACATATTCAGGAGTTTGATTTTTCACGATCAGCCTGCCTAAAATAAGGGTAGGGGCGTATTTTGGATTAATGAACACCCTGATAATAAAGTCAGTCAGAAACCCGGTGATCACATACTTGATGAAAGGAAAATAGCCTTTGAAAATTATTAAAAGGAGAGCCGTATAAGTAAACAGAAACAGGATACCCGCGGCGGCTCTGACTTCCCGCTCGTTCAAAACCAAAATATTATACCCGGGAACATTTTCGCCAAATATGATGATGTTTTTCATTGTCTTATATTATTTGTTTAATCAATAAACCTCTTGGTAATGTCTCCATAAGCATCAATCCTCCGGTCGCGCAGGAAAGGCCAGTTGCGGCGTACATCTTCCATCAGGGCCAGATCAACTTCGGCCATGATGATTTCTTCCTGATCGTGTGAGGCTTGTGCCAGAATTTCGCCCTGTGGCCCGGCAATAAACGAAGCTCCCCAGAATTCGATGCCAGCCGATGATTCAACCGGTTTCTCGAAACCTACGCGGTTGCAAGCGGCAACAAAAATCCCGTTGGCGACGGCATGTCCACGCTGAACAATTTGCCAGGCTTCGTATTGTTTTTTACCATATTGTTCTTTTTCGGTTAAGTGCCAGCCAATGGCAGTGGGGTAGAAGAGCACTTCGGCTCCCTGCAGGGCTGTAATCCGCGCTCCTTCAGGATACCACTGGTCCCAGCAAATCAAAGTTCCGATTTTACCAACTTTGGTGTTAAAAGATTTAAATCCGATATCGCCGGGAGTGAAATAAAATTTTTCGTAGTAGCCCGGATCGTCTGGAATATGCATTTTGCGGTACAATCCTGCTTCCGATCCGTCGGCATCAATGATGTAAGCTGAATTATGATACAACCCTGATGCGCGGCGTTCGAAGAAAGGAACAATCAGGACAACTTCCATTTCTGCGGCCAAAGCACTGAACGACTGGTAAGAATCGTTATGAAGTGGTTCGGCCAAATTAAAATAATCGTGATTTTCACTCTGGCAAAAGTAGAACGAACTGTATAATTCGGGTAAACAGACCACATTCGCACCTTGTTCCGCGGCTTTTCTGATCCATTCCAGGCACTTCTTCAGGTTCACTTCAGGAGTTGCATCCAATGAAATCTGGATCAAAGCGATGTTGTAGTTCTTGTTTTCCATGGTACTTCTATTGTTTGGATAGCAAAAATAATGAAATGATTGAAAAATAGGTCATTGGTAGTCATTTGGTCATTGGTAGTCATTTGTTGTAACACAAGCATTTTGAGTCTGCAATAAAATGACTATGAATGACGCGAAGCAAATGACCGGGAATTACTCTGATAACTGAGACTGATCACTGACCACTCTTTCTAGACTTTCTTAAAGTACTCTTTCGAGGCGTTACAGACGGGGCATTTGTAATCTTCAGGTAAATCTTCGAAGCGGGTTCCGGGAGGAATTCCAATGGATGGATCGCCTTCTTCCGGATTGTAAGTGTATCCACAGATCACACACACATAGCTTTCTCCATTAAAAATGTGCACATGTTCCGGTTCATCCGCTTGTTCAGAAACAGGAATTAGTTCAGCCTCCAGCTTTGATTTTTCGATGTAGGTTGGTGAATTTTTGGGCGAATACATTTTGTATTTTTCGCGGTAGTGCTGGTATGTCAGTGGATCTTCATCGGCGATTTCGTCTGAATCAAGTACTTCTCCTATAATCAGGTAATGCGTTCCCAAATCAATAGATTTCATCACTTTACAATCGAACCAGGCCACCGAGTTGTCAACGACAATTGGTGCGCCGGATTGCCCTTTGATGGATTTGATACCAGCAAATTTGTCAATATCACCGGACGACATAAATCCAAAGTCGCCAATGATTTTCATATTAACTTCTTTCTTCAGAACGGATACTGAAAAGACGCCTGAACTGAGTATTACTTCTGCAGTTTGATTGTTTTTGTGACAGGAAATGGCCAGTTGAGGCGGTTCCGATGTAACCTGAAAAGTTGTATTAGCAATGTATCCGGCTTTTTTACCCAGGTGCTCTGAGGCGATAATGTACAATCCGTACGAAAATTTATGGAATACTTTTAGTTTCATGTTTCAGTCAGAATTATGAGAATGTTTTTGTTGAACGAATTTAGTTTATAGTATTCCTGCAATTTTGCTCAGATCAGAAACCTTGTCAGTAGCGCCAGCCTGGCTATAAGCAAAAATGAGTTTTTCAAGTAACCGTTTAATTATAATCCGGTCAGCACATGGTTCAGTTAGTTTTGCCCTATTTGTCATTTCTCTGACAGGCTGGATGTAATCAACTTCCCTGGGGCCAATAATAGCTCCTTTGTTCGATGGATTAATATAAAAGATTACTGAATTTCCGTAATCATCTCCATGAGCCAAACGGGCTATTGCCTGATCGAAATAACCAACTAATGGACCGTTCGGAATATCTATATAATGAACCGGAAGTTTGAGTGATCTTGCTATCAGAGTGTATAAAATGGTTAAGGAAACCGGATTTCCTTTTCTTGATTCCAGAATCCGGTTGATATAACAAAGATTTGGCGAATCCGGATTTTTCCGGTCAATTTTAAACCGGTAATGATCAAAAACAATATGATTGAGTATGGTGATCTTCTCAAGTGATGTCAACGAATTTCGGAATTCGAGCCAGATGTCTTTCCTGATATTGTCCAATTGAACCTGAACTGATTTTAGTTTTAATTCGGGAAACTGCTGTCGCGAAATCAGGAAAAAACCATCAAATAAATCAATGGCTTGCTCACTGGCCCAACTTTTTATTCTCTTTTTGGCATCGTTAAACTGTATCTGCTGAATGATTAGCTCGATTCGCTTTTGAACCAAATCATCCAAACTGGTTTCCCAGATGTGTTCCAGATGATCAACTACAGAAATATCAGCCTTCAGGATTTCCTCCAAAACCGGTTGAAAGACTGAATCATCGGGATCGTCAAGCAGTGTAATCAGTAAATCCAGTTTGTTTTCGTTCATGGGTTATTGTATTAACTGGTGAGGCGGTCAAGTACAAGCTTAATCAAAGTCTCCATCGCCTGACGATAATCCGGGCTTGTTTCCTTTTTCACCCGGTTGGCAATTATCAGGCAGATAGTAAGCGCTTCGTGGCCAAGTAGTTTCGACAATCCGTAAATGGCCGAACATTCCATTTCGAAATTGGTGATTTGATGTCCTTCAAACACGAATGATTGAATCTTTTCGTTCAGATTGGCATCAGCCAGTGGTAAACGAAGTACCCTGCCCTGTGGACCGTAAAATCCGGGCGCCGAAATGGTAATCCCTAAAATAGTGTCATCCTTATGAACTCTCACAAGTAAATTTTCGGAACAATCAACCACGTAGGGCGATGTTAATTGTTTGCCCCAGCCGGTGTGTTGTTTAAAAGCTTCCTCAAAAGGTAAATCAGAAACCAAATCACGGTTGGCATAGAAATTCAGCAAACCGTCAAATCCGATCGCTTTTCCTGAAATCACAAACGAGTTGACACCCAGAAAATCCTGCAATCCACCTGAAGTTCCAATTCGGACGAAATTCAGTTTTCGGTGAACCGGGTTGATTTCGCGAGTCTGCAGGTTAATGTTTGCCAAAGCGTCAAGTTCGTTGACTACAATATCAATGTTGTCAGTTCCTATGCCGGTTGAGATGATGGTAATCCGTTGATTGTTGTATTTCCCGGTGATTGAAACAAATTCGCGGTTCTGCACCTGAAATTCAATATCGGTAAGTAGTTTGCCAATGAGATTAACCCTTCCCGGATCACCGACCAGAATGATGTCATTGGCAATTTGTTCAGGTTTGAGGTGCAGATGGAAGATACTTCCGTCAGCATTTATAATAAGTTCAGACGACCGGATCATTTCAAATTTTTTTAGACTGCCTAATCTAGGTATAATGAATCTAAAAGTCAATGATTTTAAATTATTTTTGTAAAACATGAGAAAGATCAAAAATATACATCTGAACGATGATCCGGAGCTATATCAATGTTTCGGATGTTCGCCGTACAACGAGTTTGGTTTGCATCTGGAATTCTGGGAAGACGGCGACGAATTAGTTTCGTACTGGAATCCCCGCCCAATTTTGCAAAGCTATCCGAAGGTATTGCATGGCGGAATACAGTCAACTTTGCTCGATGAAATTGCCGGCTGGTTAGTTTACGTCAAATGTGGAACAGTCGGTGTGACGGCTGAAATGAAAGTCAGGTTTAAAAAGCCTTTATTGATTGATCAGGGCGAAATAACTATTCGGGCCAGATTACTTGATCAAAACAAACGGATGGCGGTGATTGAGTCACGGTTGATCAATTCTTCAGGATTGGTTTGTGCGGAAGCTGAACTTCGGTATTTCCTGTTATCGGAAACAGAAGCACGCGAAAAATACAATTATCCGGGTGTTGATGCCTTTTTTGAGGGAGAATAGTTGGAAGTCGGAAGTCGGAAGACCGAAGTCAGAAGACCGAAGACCGAAGTGCCGCTCCCTGAGTACGAAGCAGTCGAAGGGAGCATTTCAGAGAGAAAGTACCAGCTTTAATCGTTAATGAAACTTTGAAAATAAAATACGATACAATTATGAACCGAATATTATTTGCATTTCTCTTTCTCCTGACTGTCTTCTCCGGATTTTCTCAAACGAAATTTATTCCGGCAAGTCATGAAGCCATCCGCTATGTCGGACGTTTCGATTTTTCGAATCCACAGGAAGTTCGTTACGATTGGTCAGGGGTGTACATCCAGTTCAGCTTCAACGGGAGCGAATGTGCCGTTAAAATGAACGATACCGGCCACAATTATTACAATATTTTTGTTGATGATCAGTCTTCCAAAACTTTTGAGGTAAAAAGCGACACAACTTTACAAATCGCTGTAAAACTCGGAAACCAAATTCACCATATCCGGATTTATAAACGGACTGAAGGTAATCAGGGAACCGGATCGTTTAAAGGCATCCTGATATCTGAAAAAGGAGAAATGCTTCCCTGGAAAGATATTCCCAACCGAAAGATTGAATTTATTGGCAATTCAATTACCTGTGGATACGGTACCGAAGGCTTATCGAAAAGTGAACGATGGAAACCATCAACCGAAAATAATTACCAGAGTTATGCACCAATTATGGCACGTGCATTTAAGGCCGATTACCACATTGTGGCGCATTCAGGAGAGGGCGCAGTTCGAAATTACGGATATAAAGAAAAGGTTTCACCAGCCGGAACAATGCCGCGACGATTTAACCGGATGTTTGACGAGAAAGAACTGCCGCTCTGGGATTTCAAATTATGGAAGCCTGATGTGGTAGTGATTAATTTAGGAACCAACGATTTTAGTACCAAACCTTTTCCTGATAAAGATGTATTTAAAGCCGGATATGTAAAACTGATTAATGAAGTTTTTACACAATACGGCGATTTACCTGTTTTTTGTGTAGTTGGACCAATGACTGACGAACCTTGCTATTCGTATGTAAAAGAAATGGTTGAAGATTTCAGGTCAGTCTATCAGAAGAAAAATGTCTATTTTGTTGGAATACCAAGCTATTTGATGGATCCTGAAAAGGATCTCGGATCGGATACTCACCCTAATTATATTGGACAACGAAAAATGGCAGTTCATGTTTTGCCGGTGATGTCCAGTGTGTTGGGATGGGATTATCTTGATAGTGAACTGTAATGGTCAACCGTGCAAAAAAACAAAATTTCTGAATTTGTTTCAGGATTGGTTTTTTGAACCTATTTTTGGACTGAATTGTAAATAAACATACAAATAATCGTTCACACCAACTAAATTTTTTAATCATGAGTTTAAATTTGAAAAAATCATTGACCATCGTTGCTCTGGCGGTATTTGTTGCCAGTGAAATTGTTTCGTGTACCCCTCCAAAACCTGCTAAAGTTGTGGGACTTCAGTTGTGGTCGGTAAAAGACGACATGAAAACTGATGCCAAAGGGACCATCGAAAAAGTGGGAGCTATGGGCTACCAGTTTATTGAAGCTGCCGGTTACGGCGATGGTAAATTTTACGGTATTGAACCAGCAGAATTTAAAGCATTGACAGAAGCCAATAAATTGACTTTTTTGGCATCTCACACCGGACAAGGTTTGCCAGATTCAGTAAAATGGGCTGAAACAATGGCCTGGTGGGATACCTGCATTGCCGCCCACAAAGCTGCCGGGGTAAGCTACATAGTTCAACCTTGGATGGGTGAAGAAGGTTATACCAGCCTGGCAGGTTTAAAACAATATTGCGACTATTTCAATGCTGTTGGCGAAAAATGTAATGCGGCCGGTATTCGTTTCGGATACCACAACCACAGCGAAGAATTCAAAGACCTTGAAGGTGAGACCATTTATGACTTTATGCTGAAAAATACAGATCCGGCCAAAGTAATGTTTGAGATGGATTTGTACTGGATTACTGAAGGTGGCAAAAATCCGGTTGATTATTTTAATGCCTATCCCGGACGTTTCGAATTGTGGCATGTGAAAGACAAAGCCGAAGTTGGAGCTGGTCCTATGGATTTCAAACCCATTTTCGAAAATGCTGAAAAATCAGGAATGAAAAAAATCATCGTCGAAGTGGAAGAATACAATTTCACTCCGATTGAAAGCGTACAGAAATCATTGGAATTTTTGCAAAATGCTGAATATGTGAAGTAAACAGATTCAATTTCAAATAGAAAAACCGTCTCGGATCTGTTTCTGAGACGGTTTTTTCAAATCGGGATTATTAGATTTATTTTTAATAAGTTCGTAATCCTACATGTTTCCTTTTTTTTGTTTTGGAATTTTCAATAAAGTTAAAATAATTGTATGCTTGTTTGCCAAACTTTTAGTTGAACACCTATGGCAGATGGGTCTTAGTTACCTGACCATATTTTCTCTCAAATTCCTCCGATTTTTTACGGAAATACTCTACAATTTGTGCAGAATCCAGTTGAACGATCTCGGCATTTACTTTATCGCGGATATCCCGCATCATTTTTACACAATCGTAATCTTTAGGCGTTTTCATAATCAATCAAATCTTTAGGCGTTTTCATAATCAATCAAATCTTTAGGTGAACGAATCTCAATTGAAGGATATCCATTTTTAATGTTAATCCCATTATATCCCCGAATTCTTTTGATATTTACAATGTGCTTAAAATTCCAGCTTACCAATAAATCAAGTCTTGAGATTGTCGCAATGGCAATATGCAAACAATCATCATAACTGGATTGGTCAACAACATTTTCCCTAATGTATTCCAATGCTAAACTTACAACATCACCAGTTAGCGCGATTACTTCGTAGTCAATTTCCAAATCATTTAATAAAGTTCTTACACGTTCCGGGGCATTTAGTAATTCACCTTCAGTTACATTAGATATTACTACCTTGTATTCTCCTTTTTTAACCTCATCAAATAGTCTCCGGGTTGCAACATCAAACTCTTTATCAAAATATCCTCCAAGTACAGAAGTGTCAATATATATCTTTTGAATTCTCATAGTAAAACCTCATAATTTTGACAAATTTAATCAATGTTTAGGGATAAATCTATCCGGGATGCAATTTTGTAGCTCGCCGGTAATTCAGGGGTCAAACCAGAAACAAGTACACCTCAACAGCCCCTAATTTGTATGAAGTGGTTAGATCAGATCGGTTTTGTCAGTTCCTTCATAAATGCTTTCAACTCATTGTTTACAAGTGGTTTCAACTCATCATAAACCCGTTTGTGATAATGATTTAACCAATTTATTTCTTCCAGACATAATTGGTTTTTATCAATAGCTTTGGTGTCAATCGGGCAAAGGGTGAGTGTGTCAAATTTTAGAAAATCGCCGAATCCAGTTGATTGGTCTGTCACGCAAACCATCATATTTTCGGTCCGTATTCCATATTCCCCTAATCGGTAAAGAGCAGGTTCGTTCGATAAAACCATCCCGGCTTCTATCACACGGTCGTTATATTCCTGGCGGATGCTCATCGGGCCTTCGTGCACATTCAGGAAATAGCCAACACCATGGCCGGTTCCATGCCCATAATTTAATCCATGTTGCCACATTTCTTTTCGGGCCAGTATGTCGAGATGATAACCGCGTGTGTTAAGAGGAAACTTTGCCAGGGTTAGTGAGATCATTCCTTTCAGCACAAGGGTGAAATCCGTTTTTTGCTGACTGGTCAGTTCCGATAAAGCGATGGTCCGTGTAATATCGGTTGTTCCGTCTAAGTATTGTCCGCCGGAATCAAAAAGCAGAAATCCGTCCTTTTCGATGGGCAAAGCATTGTCTTCTGAAACATGGAAATGAACAATGGCCCCGTGTTCTTTATAACCAACAATCGGGAAGAAACTGATCCCTTTGAAATCAGGCTGTTTAGCGCGAAATTCAGTCAGTTTTTCAGCAACTGTGTATTCGGTTACTGTAATATTATCCAGCTTATTTTCAAGCCAATAAAGAAACTCAACCATCGCAACGCCATCTTTTTTCATGGCTTGCCTGATGTTGCTGATTTCGGCTTCAGATTTAATTGCTTTTAATTTGCAGGGAACCGACAAGCTTTCAATAATGGTGCATTGATCGGGTATATTTTTCAGGATAGATTGATTGGTGCGATCGGGATCGAGAAGAACCCGGGTACTCGTTGGCAAATTCCTCAGGAAATCGGCTAATTCACGATATGCCCTAATCTGTATTCCTTCTGTTTCAAGTTTTGTTTTTAATCCGGAAGGAAGTTTGTGATCATCAATAAACAGCGTAGTTTCCGTAGTTGAAATTGCTGCGTAAGCCATAAACACCGGATTGCATTCCACATCGGTTCCACGAAGGTTAAACGTCCATGCCAGATCGTCCAATGAGGTAATAATCTGGAGATCGGCGCCCAATTTTTCCAGTTCGTAGCAAATGGCAGTTGTTTTCGTTTTTCGGTCGGTAGATGCAAAACGAAGTTCGTGTTCGTATATTTCGGAATCGGGCAGGGCAGGGCGATCAGGCCATATTTCATTCAGTAAATCGCCCGATTCTTTCAGGATAATTCCGGATTGATCCAACATTTGCAGCATTGATCTGTATTGATTGGCCGAAATGCACGATTCATCTGTGCCAACTTGTACACCAGCCTTCAGGTTTATTTTCAGCCATTCTGCAGGTTCAGGATAACCCGGTGTACGCATTTTAACGAGTTCAATTCCTGAGCCCTGAATTTGTTCTTCGGCCTGAAGAAAATAGCGTGAGTCAGTCCAAAGAGCAGCTTTTTCACTGCTGATTATAACCATTCCGGCTGATCCGGTAAACCCAGAAATAAAAAGTCGCGTAAGCCAATGTTCCGGTACATATTCGCTCAAGTGCGGATCGGTTCCGTATATCAAATACGCTTCAATTCCGGCGTCCTGCATTTTCGAACGCAGTGCGCTGATTCTTTCTTTAATAAGTTCCTTCACGTGAGATCAGTTCTTTTATGATGTTATACATTGAAATGGAAGGCATTTCCTCAGGATCAACATCTTGTAGTTTATGAAATTCAAACGATGAAACGTCGTCGCTGGCAGTCATTTGGTGTAAATTTTCAGTTTGGGCAAAAAATGCCAGATCGATTGTGTAAACTGAAAATCCGGAGTAAACATATTCGTTTGGGAAGGAGCCAAAGTACCGGAGAGAATGAACCTGAATACCCAATTCTTCCTGAATTTCGCGGATGGCAGCCTGTTCGGCGGTTTCTCCCGGATCGATAAATCCTCCGGGCAAATCAAGTTTGCCGATATGCGGTTCTACAGCCCGACGGGTAAGCAGAAGTTCACCTTTATCATTAAAAAGCAAAACAGCGACTGCTGCCGACGAATTGACGTAATAGTTAAACGAACAATCTTCGCATTTGAATGAGCGGTTGCAGGTTGCCTGAAAATGTGCTGATCCGCATCGTGGACAAAATTTCAGAACATTAACCGGATGAGTGTTTGAGTACATGATTGTAAAAGTCAGGATTATTTTGTTGTAATTGTTGTAATTGTTGTAGTTGTTGTAGTCAGAGTCGGGTTAAATGAACAATTACAACAACGATAACCATACAACCATGATAACAATTTGGTATTCACAGTTACTTTGTAATTCCCTGAGCTTTCATCCACTGCGCAAACAGGTTTGGCCACTGATCAACTGGAAGGTTCTTTTTTGTCATTCCAAAACCATGACCTCCTGATTTAAAGATATGCATTTCTGCAGGAATTTTGTTTTTTTTCAGGGCCATGTAAAACTCAACCGAATTTCGTGGGGGAACTGCTGTATCATCATCGGCCAATACCAGGAAGGTGGGCGGCGTTTGGGCTGTAACATGCAATTCATTCGAGTATTTTTCGACCAGTTCCCATTTGTTACCGGTACCAATAAGGTTGGCACGTGAGCCCATGTGACCAAATTCTTCGTTGAAAGTTATTACCGGATATAGCAAAAGCATAAAATCGGGACGACAACTGAATTTTTCAATTGGGTCGGTGGTATCTGATTTACCCAAATCAAATTTGGTTCCGGCTGTTGATGCCAGATGACCTCCGGCTGAGGAACCGGCGATGCCTATTTTGGAGGGATTAATGCCCCATTCTGCCGCTTTCTGGTGTACAAGCCTTAAGGTGCGTTGTGCATCTTCCAGTGGAATTTCGTGGTGTCCGTATGGCAAACGGTATTTCAGAACAATTCCGGCGACACCTTGTTCGGTAAGCCATTCAGCCAAATCATAACCTTCGTGGTCCATAGCTTCAATGATATAGCCACCACCCGGACAAATGACCACTGCTGCACCGGTATTGATTCCTATTTTTGGCAAATACACATAAATTTCGGCTTCAGAAACATTACGAACCCGTTTGCCTTCAAAAGTTTCTTCGGGCAATGTCATCCCATTGCTGCTGGGTGCGCCATTTGGCCATACTTTGAGTTTAAAATCCTGAGCCACACCTGATATACCGATGATGACTAAAGTGAATATTGCTAAAGTGGTTTTCATATTGATTAAGATTTTGCGCCAACAAAATAGTGGTCTTTGTTGGCAAAAAGAATATTAAATGTGGTTAATGATCCGTAAATGCGTGTAATGTATTGCTGCAAATTTACCTTTTCTTCGTCGGTTAATTTCTCGTGGCTGTTAATATTTTGTTCCAGCACTCGAAGCCGGTCCCTGAGCATAACAATTTTATGAAAGAAATTTTCTAAGGGTATTTCTTTCGGTTTTAACGACAGGTTTGAAGGCTGCAGAAGCATGTTCCCACCAATCCATTTGTCTCCAAGCGGGACTATTTCCTGAAGTGCACTCTGTTCTTCAAGAACGTAACGCAATACTTTTTCAACTTCAGCAAGGGTAAGCGAATTTTTGGGTTTCTCTGCCGGAGCGTCTATAACCTCCATATCTTCATTCCGTTTGGTAATTTCAATTTTTCCGCCACGTTCAAAAAATATTTCATACGAGGTTATTTTATTTTTACTGATAATCCCTTCTCCATAACGAGGATGATCTACGCGGGTACCAACAGCCAGTTCTTCCATTTGTAAAGTTTTTTGATTCTAAAACGTTCTAAAAATACGAATTTATGCGAAAACGATTTGGAAATATAAAAGTTTTGTGAAGTTGAAATATGATGTTGTTAACCGGTTAAATCGATTATTTTTGGCCTATGTTTTTAACGTTGTTACTGAAAGGAATTTTAATTGGATTTTTGGTCTCCATACCACTTGGTCCAATAGGTATATTAGTCATTCAGCGAACCGTGAATAAAAGCCGTGTGGCCGGTTTAATGTCAGGAATGGGAGCTGCTTTGTCTGATACGCTTTATGCTGTCATAGCCGGTTTCAGCCTGACTTTTATTATTGATTTCATCCGTGAAAATGAATTGCTTTTCCAGGCTTTTGGCGCTTTGGTTGTTTTGGCGCTTGGCATTCACATCTTCTTTAAAAATCCGGTGACTGATTTACGTCGCAACCGACTAAAAGGAAACACTCATTTTCAGGATATTATTTCAAGTTTTCTGGTCACTATTTCCAATCCGCTTACCGTTTTTGTATTTCTTGCTGTTTTTACCAGTTCGGGTGTAGCGATTAGTATGGAGAAACCATATCATTCGTTTTTTGTCATTCTCGGAATTTTTAGCGGAGCTTTTATCTGGTGGTTTTCACTGTCGGGAGTTGTCAGTATATTTAAACACAAGTTTAATCTGCGTATTTTATGGTGGATCAATAAAACTGCCGGAATTTTAATTGTGTTGTTTGTGCTGATTACAGTTGTTGTCGTTGTTCAAAAAGGTTTTTATTAAAAATCCGGTTCATTTCCTCAATAAAAAATTTAGGCGCTGCAACTGGTTTATTCGTAAGTGCATTGAAAAACACCAAAATTGTTTCTCCTGAATTAATCAATTCTCCTTTTTCGTTATAAATCTCAGTTTTTATCGGAAATTTTTTTATTTGAATGGAGAATTAGGTTCTTTGGCCATGTGGCTATAGGTCAGTTTGTCGAGCAGCGAAGGAAAAAATTTCCCCAGAAAAACAGTGAATTTTCCTTTGGTAAAAGTCAGTATCAGTTCTCTCTTTCGTTTTTCCACGGCTTTGACAATATGCCTGGCACATTCTTCAGCCGACATCATCTTATCTTCATCCCGGGGACTTTCTCCTTGTTCAGATCCATCCCGGGTTAGCGCTGCCTTCCGAACTTCAGAAGCTGTAAAGCCTGGAGCAGCAACCAAAACATGCAGGCCTTTTTTGAGATTTTCAATTCTGACAGAATCCAGAAATCCACGAATAGCAAATTTAGAAGCTGAATATCCGGATCTTCCGGGCAGGCCAACATAACCTGCAATGGAAATAACACCGACCAGACTTCCTTTAGTCTTCAGGAGGTATGGCAAAGCAAATTTGCTGCAATAAACTGTACCATAGAAATTTACATCCATCAACTGTCGAATTACTTTCAGGTCAACATCTTCAAAAAGAGCACGCATTGAAATTCCTGCATTGTTGATCAGTACGTCAATTTGCCCAAAACGATTAACAGTTTCCTTTATTAACATACGGCAATCATCTTCCTGACTTACATCGGTTTTATGAATCAGTATTTGTGTTTCAGGAAGTTCGGATTGAAGCTCTTTGAGCAACCCGGTGCGGCGTGCTGCAAGAGATAACCTCGCACCCCTGGAAGCGAATTCTTTAGCCAGGGCCCGGCCAATTCCTGATGAAGCGCCGGTAATAATAACGACTTTATTTTTCATGAGCCGAAAAATTGGATGATTACAAACAACAAAATTAGTTTTATTTCTCAACGACCTCTTCTTATAAAGTTAAGATTCATATGTTTATAAAAACTGTAGCAAATTTGTGATTAATTTCATGGCTGGGTTGCAAAAAAGAAAATAGCTTCTACCTTTGCAGCGCCTTAACAGAAAGATAAGGCAATTGAGGATGACTCAGTAGCTCAGCTGGTAGAGCACATCCCTTTTAAGGATGGGGTCCTGGGTCCGAATCCCAGCTGGGTCACTTTTAGACTCTATAAAGCGCTGTAATCATTTCGATTACAGCGCTTTTTTATATATTTGAGTCGGTTTGTTAAGAATTTTCAGAGGTAGTTCATGTTTCTTAGGTTAAATCAATTTGTGGATATCCCTTGTATTTACAATTATTTAACCAACACCTTTATATCAGGGTAGCCCATAAGCTTGAGAATAAAATAGTTGACTGCGGCTTCTCCGGCATCGTCGGAATAGCAAACAAGTTCCGCATATCTCAGTACTCCGGCGCTGGCCAGGATATTCCAGATATCTTTTGCAGCTTTGGGCGTACCATCAGCGTTCAGAAGATCAGTGTACGGGAGATGAACAATTTTACCATCCTGATCGCTGGCAGGTACGTTTTTGCCCGAAGCAATGAATACTTTCGGATAAAGTCCGTGTGCGTTCTTTGAGTCAGCAATTATTACGCCCTTGCTGACATTAACGGGATAATTCGTTGGAAGTATGGATAAGTCATTGGGAACCTTTTTAGGACCCACAACCGTTGCATCCTTCGTCACGGCGAAACCAAGTTGTGCCCATTTCTCCACGGAGTCCATGAAGACGGATATTTTTTTTTGTCCCAGTTTTTCCAGCATAATAAACGCAAGGGCCGCGTCTTTCGTCAATCCCGCACCAGAAATTACAACCGCTTCGTGAGAAGCACTGACACCGGCAGTACCCATAATTTCAGCCAGTTTGCCGGGATTGGTGATATTGTTTTTGAATACATCTGCAGGGATGTTAAGTGCAAAAGGCACATGTCCCTCATTGAATTCAGCGGCAGGCCGAACATCAATGATAGTAACATGTGAGATTCCGTACATCCTTGCCCTTTGTCCGCCCCAGAACTGTAACCACTGTGTCTCTCTCAGGAGGAATGGGGAATCATAAGTCCAGACAGGAAGTTCTCGTTGATCGGACACCCATTCCAGCTGCGAGCCCGGGTAAAGTTTCACCGTGGGGTAGTCAAGCAGAAACTTAAGCGCGAAGAAAGGCACACTGGCAGCTATTCCGCCACCGCAATGGGTGTAAATCTTCTGTTCAGGTCTAATGCCCAGGTAGGTCAGCATGTTCCTTATCTCATCAGCTGATTTAAAGGTCTTGTCCGGTTTGTAAAAGTCTGAACTTGGTAACATGATGGCATTTGGGATATGGCCAGCCCTGCTAAAGAAGGGAAGTCCTCCAAAATGCCAGTCAGGATCAAGCGCTTCAAGTAAAACATTGTTGCGTGGGTCCCCGGATGCGGTAAGGAATTCCGGCAATTCGACTTTTACATCTTCGTTAAGCTTTCTAATGGTGAAAGAACCTTTTTTCGGGGTGGGAGTTACTTCGGCTGTTACAGGCAGTGCTGCCTCCTGCCATTTGGAAAGCCCGCCGTTCAGGATGAAAAGGTCTTTTGCCGGGAAACCGTAATAATGGAGAGAGAAAAAGAGCCTTGTAGCCATGAATGTGCCGCCCTGATCGTACATGACAATCTTTTTTCCGGGACTGATTCCCCAGGATTGGTAACGCTTTTCTATCTCGGTGACCGGCAATTCCTGGACGCCATAGGTGAAAATGTCGTAGCTGATTGCACCGGGGATGTGTTTTGCAGAATAGATTTGTGAAGGGGACGCGTCGAGTATCAGGACATTGGCATTCTTGAGATTTTTCTCAAGCCAGTTGACACTGACAAGATTTCCTTTGATTCCTTCCTGCGCCATCAGAGTCTGCACAAGTAACAGGCATACAAGAAGTAGGCAATGTCTAAAAAACTTTAACTGGTTTACCAGCGGGATTGAAAGCTTCATCTTTGCATTGATTTTCAGTTCATCTGAAATTCTTGCGGTCTTTTTGTTTGATTCCATTTTTTTTACCTCCTTTTTTATTATCCATTATTTAGCTTGGGTAGAACTTTCAGTTCAAATTGTTTTTTACTGAAATTATCGTTGAATAAAACTATTGCAAGAATAATTAATAAAAGAAAACACTAAATGCTCGAGTCAATAGACAGCGTATTATGGTATATTAACTTCGTAGTAAGGTCAATCAAGTTGAAGAATGGGTAAACAAACGGGAAGTAGTTTTATTGAAGGATAGAACATTTCAATTTTTTTTGATTGACTTTTTCACGTTATTTGCGTACCCCAAAAGTTAATTATATGGCATTCAATATGAAAAGGAAAAGATTTGTCCTGAATTTATTTCATAAATAGCAAGATGAAGACATTTATCAATACAGAACGGTTTAAATTATTTCTTTGGATCGGACTCGCTTATTTATCGCTATGGCTGTTCATAGATTTAGTAAATTATACCGGTCCTTTGCTGGCAGAGGTTTTCAATAATATATGGCGATTTGTTTACCTAGTTGCTGTCAATTATAGTTTTTTCGAGTTCACCCTGCCTTTTGTGAATAGGAAAAGAAAATATTTTCTTTACAATATTCTTCTATTTCTTTTAGCTTTTTGGCTTCAGTTAATGTTATGTTCTTTTGGCATGTATGCATGGAGACACTTTGGTATTCAGTTGCATATTTATACTATCTTACTAACATTCTCCTCACTGTTACAAACAATTTCTTCTCAGGCTGCAGTCGGCATACCGTCTGTTTTCTTTTTTGGAGTTCTCAGGCATATTTATGATTATAGAAAATTGAAAGAGGCAACACAGAAGCTGCGTATTGAAAAACAGGAAGCAGAATTGAACTATCTCAAGTCACAAACGAATCCTCATTTTTTATTCAATACGTTAAATAATATTTATTCATTGGCAAGAGATAAGTCTGATTTGGCTCCGGAATCAATTTTACGTCTGTCGCAGATATTGCGTTTTATGCTGTATGAAACCGGAGGAGCATATATAGCTGTTGAACAGGAACTGAAAATAATTAATGATTATATTGCTCTTGAAAAATTACGTTACGACGATTCGTTACATATCAATTTTAACCACGACATTGAAGATATGAAACAAGCCTTGCCGCCACTACTACTTATTCCACTAGTGGAGAATGCGTTTAAACATGGTGTTTCTGAAACAAGAAATCATCCCTTCGTTGATATTCATCTTTCAGTTAACAACCGTCAATTGGTATTTTCTGTAAAAAATTCAATTGAAACATCTTCAGGGGAATTGAATGTAAAAGAAAATATCGGCCTTTCGAACCTTAGACGACAACTTGAATTGCTCTATACCGATTTCAATCTGTCTGTTCAACAAGGTGAATCCGTGTTTACCTCTACTTTAAAAATCAATCTGGCAAGCCATGTCTAAAATAAAGTGTATTATAATAGAAGATGAACCATTGGCCGTAAAAGTTTTATCGGATTACATTTCGCAGGTACCGTTTCTTGAATTACAGGGAACATTTAAAGATGCAATACTGGCAACTGACTACCTGCAGGACAATACGACCGACCTTATTTTTTTAGATATTCATCTGCCTAAATTAAAAGGTATGGCTTTTTTAAAAACACTTATTCATCCTCCTGCCGTAATTATTACAACCGCTTATCATCAATATGCAGTGGAGGGGTTTGATTTAAACGTAACAGATTACCTGTTAAAGCCATTTGATTTTGAACGTTTTTTAAAAGCGGTAACAAAGGTACGAACAGCGGAAAATGAAAAACTTAAACCAGTTGAAAGCCATGAGGTAAAAGATTTTATTTTTATAAATGTGCATAAAAAGAAGGTGAAAATTTTATTTTCAGAGATCGTTTATATTGAAAGTCAAAGGGAGTACATCAAAATTATTACAACAAAAAAAGAATACATTTCAAAAATGAGTACTCGTGAAATTGAGGCTCTTTTACCTCCAAATCTCTTCCCGCGGATTCACCGGTCTTTTATAGTTTCAAAAAGCAAAATTGAATCGTACACAGCCGAAATAATTGAGGTTAATGGAGTATCTATTCCGATTGGCAGGGGTTACAGGGATATTACAGAAAACTTGTAGCATTTTCATCGGAATCAGTACTTGTAAGTAGTTGATTATTTGTATTTCTCTTCGCGAAGCGCTTTGATTTTCTCGTCGGTGAGGTAATCCTCAAAATCCATGTATTTGTCAATTGTTCCTTTGGGTGTCAAATCGATCACGCGCGAACAGACAGATTCAATAAATTCATGGTCATGTCCGGTCATCAATACCTGTCCGGGATAGGTTTTCATGTTGTTGTTAAAGGCCTGGATTGATTCCATATCCAAATGATTGGTCGGATGGTCAAGAATTACTGTGTTCGGGTGGGCCAGCATCATGCGGGCAATCATGCACCGCATTTTTTCGCCTCCCGAAAGTACTTTGGCGCTTTTTTGCAGGTCGTCGCCCGTGAACAACATTTTTCCAAGATACTGGCGAAGGAAGTTTTCGCTCGTGTCGGTGGAATAATTTCCAAGCCACTCGTAAAGCGTTTCGTTTTTGGTGAAGAATCCAGTTACATCGTTAGGCAAATAGGCAGTGGAAATGGTAACGCCCCATTCAAAAGTTCCGGTAGTCGGTTCCAATTGTCGGTTAATAATATCGAAGAATGCAGTAATAGCACGGTTTTCCTTGGCCAGAAAAACTACTTTGTCGCCCCGCTCGATGGTAAATGATATCTTTTTGAACAGCACTTCGCCATCCTGAATATACGAAAGGTTATCAACGGTCAGCACACGGTCGCCGGTGGCGCGTTCCTGCTGAAAAATGATTCCTGGATAGCGGCGGGTTGAGGGTTCAATTTCTTCAATTTTTAGCTTTTCGATCATCTTTTTGCGGCTGGTCGTTTGTTTCGACTTGGCCACATTGGCGCTGAACCGCTGAATAAATTCAAGCAATTCCTTCTTTTTTTCCTCAGCCTTTTTATTCTGATTCTGCTGCTGACGCAAAGCCAGTTGGCTCGATTCGTACCAGAAGGTATAGTTTCCGGAGAAAGCACGAATTTTTCCGAAGTCAATATCAACCACGTCGGTACAAACATTATCCAAAAAGTGACGGTCATGCGAAACGACGATCACTGTATTCTGACAATTAGCCAGGTAATTTTCGAGCCAAAGTACGGTTTCAAGGTCAAGATCGTTGGTAGGCTCATCGAGCAGCAGGTTGTTGGGATTTCCAAATAAAGCCTGAGCAAGCAGTACCCGTACTTTTTCCTTACCGTTCAGGTCTTTCATCAGCGTAAAGTGCATGGCTTCTTTGATTCCCAATCCACTCAATAAACTGGCAGCATCGCTTTCAGCATTCCATCCGTTCATGTTTGCAAAATCGTCTTCCAGTTTGGCGGCTAAATGTCCATCTTCTTCGGTAAAATCAGCTTTGGCATACAGAGCGTCTTTTTCTTTCAGCACCCGGAGCAATTCTGTATGGCCCATTAAAACGGTATCAAGTACAGTATATTCATCGAAAGCATTATGGTTCTGGTTCAGTACCGACAGACGTTCGCCCGGACCCATCAGGACTGAACCTCTGGTGGCATCCAAATCTCCGGAGATAAGCCTAAGAAAAGTCGATTTTCCGGCACCGTTGGCACCAATTACACCGTAACAGTTTCCCGGTGTGAATTTTAAATTGACATCCGAGAACAAAGGTTTTTTCCCGAACTGAATGGACAAATTTGAAACCGTAATCATTTGTATTGTTTTTTATCATTTTTAATTGAAGCCTCCCCAAACCCCCTGAAGCCCCTCTAAATCTCCCCAAGGGGAGACTTTAAGCGATTCCCGATTCTTAAGGAATTACTTTTTTTAATAGTTAATTAAAAAGCCTCACCCTTCGGGGGAGGTTTGGAGGGGGCTTTATCCCCTCTGCCTGATCACTTCATAAATCAACAATCCGGCAGCAACAGAGACATTGAGCGACTCGATTTTGCCGAGTATCGGAATTTTAACTTCTTCATCGGCCAGGGCCAGCAGACGCTGATCAATTCCGGTATCTTCAGAACCCATAATGAAAGCTATCGGGCCAGTCAGATTGACTTTGGTATAAATCGCTGTTGCTTTTTCGGTGGCAGCAACCAGTTTTAACCCTGATTCTTTCAGGAATGAAATGGTTTCCTTCAGGCTGCGGGTACGGCAAACAGGAACCAAATGCAATGCGCCTGCAGAGGTTTTTACAGCATCAGCATTGATGCGGGCCGATCCTTTATCCGGAATGACAATGGCATTTACACCTGCGCATTCGGCCGAACGAACTATAGCTCCAAAGTTCCGCACATCGGTAACCTGATCAAGTACCAGCACAAAAGGAGTTTTTCCTTCTTCATATATGGTTGGAATAATATCTTCGATTCGCTGTAGTGCTACCGGCGACACAAATGCCAGCACGCCCTGATGATTTTTTCGCGAAATACGGTTAATCTTTTCAATCGGGACATACTGAAACGCAATCTGCCGGATGCGGATCAGATCAAAAAGTTCCTTAAACAAATCACCGATTAATCCTTTTTTTATCAGAACTTTATCTATTTCTTTTCCAGCCTGAATGGCTTCGATGACGGCGCGTATTCCAAAAACCAGATCGTCGGCGGGTTTATCTTCTCTTTTAAACATTGGTGATATATTTGTGATGAATTATTTTTACAGTTTCGTGTTTCGGGTTACGCGATTCGAAATGGTTCCCAAAACACGTATCCCGCAACCCGGAACATTTTTACTGCCTACTGCGACTGATTACTGTGACTGCTTTTTTTACCACGTCTTCTTTGCTGTCAATTCTTCCAGTTGTCCGTGCTGAACTTCCCATTCATACATTTTGTGCTCCAGATCCTTTTTTAAGCGGTCAAATTTTTTGAAAATCTCTGGATCGGATCCATCTGTTCCCGCCAGAATCTTTTCCATTTCCTTTATTTTTTGTTCCAGACTGGCAATGTCTTTTTCAGTCCTTTCAATGTTTTTTTCGATGCGGCTGATGTTTTTGTTGATTTCCTTGCGTTCTTCGAAGCTAACTTTATCAGCTTCCTCTATTTTTTGCGTTTTAACTTCCTGATTCAAAGGTAAATCCTTTTTTTCCAATTCTTTCATCGATTCCATTTTCTTGCGGCGGAGGAAATCATAGATCCCGCCCAAATGCTGTTTTACCTTTTTATCCCTGAATTCATATACGCAATTGACCAAACCTTCCAGAAAATCGCGGTCGTGCGATACCACGATCATTGTTCCGTCATAATCAATCAGCGCCTGTTTCAGGATTTCCTTCGAGCGCATATCGAGGTGGTTGGTTGGCTCATCCAAAACCAACAAATTCACCGGTTCGAGCATCAGTTTCACCATGGCCAACCGCGAGCGTTCGCCGCCTGAAAGTACTTTCACTTTCTTATCCACATCGTCGCCCGAAAACATAAATCCGCCCAGGATATTGCGGATTTTGGTACGTATTTCACCCACAGCAATCCGATCAATGGTTTCGAAAACGGTCAAATCCTCATCGAGTAAATTAGCCTGGTTTTGTGCATAGTAGCCAATTTTTACATTATGCCCGAGTTTCATTTCGCCCTGATGTTCAATTTCGTTCAGGATTACACGCGCTAAGGTCGTTTTCCCTTCACCGTTTTTTCCAACAAAAGCAACTTTTTCGCCACGTTCAATAATCAGGTCAATTTTATGAAGCACTTTAAGTTTTCCATAGCTTTTTGAAAGTTCTTTCGCTTCTGCAACAACAGTTCCCGAACGAAGTGCAGCCGGAAATTTGATCCGGAGCGCCGAATTATCCTCATCGTCAACTTCAAGCCTTTCCAGGCGGTCGAGCGCTTTAACCCTTGATTGTACCTGTACCGCTTTGGTAGCCTTATAGCGAAAACGTGCAATAAAATTTTCGGTGTCCTCAATCATTTTCTGCTGATTGACGTAGGCTGCCATCTGAGTTTCCTTCAGTTCTTTCCGCAAAATCAGGTATTTCGAATAATTTGACTTAAAATCATAGATCCGACCGAGTGTAATTTCAACCGTGCGGTTGGTCACTGCGTCCAGAAATGCCCGGTCGTGCGAAACCAGTACCACGGCGCCATTGTAGTTTTTAAGGAAATCTTCGAGCCATTGTATGGATTCAATATCCAGGTGATTGGTAGGCTCATCGAGCAGAAAAACATCGGGACGTTTCAGCAGAATTTTAGCCAATTCAATACGCATGCGCCATCCACCGCTGAATTCGGAAGTCTGCCTTGTAAAATCAGTTCGCAGGAAGCCAAGTCCAATCAATGTCCGTTCAACTTCGGCCTCAAAATTATTGCCGCCTAAGAGGTGGAAACGGTCGTTGAATTCGGTAACATGATCGAGTAACCGATGGTATTCGGCTGATTCGTAGTCGGTCCGGGTGGCAATCTGATGGTTGATTTCTTCGATTCGCTGTTCCAGATCAAGAATTTCTTCAAACGAAGTAACCGCTTCTTCAAAAACAGTCCTTCCATCTATCACATCAATGTGCTGAGGTAAATAACCCAGCCTGACATCAGGCGGAACAGAAACCACACCTCCGCTGGGAAGTTGAAGTCCAGCCAGAATTTTCAGTAAGGTGGATTTACCTGCACCATTTTTGCCAACCAGGCCAATACGGTCTTTGGGACTCACTAACAGTGAAATTCCCTTAAAAAGTTCGAACCCGCCAAAACTGACAACCAATTGATCAACCGAAATCATAATACCTAAAATTGAGGGTGCAAAGATAGAAAAAATAGTCTCCCCATTCCCTCAAAAAGACAGGCATTTCCAGTTCATTCGTGTAACTGATTAGTGAAGTATCATGAATCGGGTATGTCGCAGATACTTTAAGTATTGGTTTTTATTTTTTCCCTGAATTGCTGACAAAGGCAATATGCTTGCTGTCGGGCGACCAGGAAGGTACATTGATGGTACCCTGTCCGCCGTACAGATAGGCAATTACTTTTGGCGCACCTCCTGAAACGGGCATCAATCGCAGCATCACTCTTTTATAAGAAGGATGAGAATTGAATTCAATGTTTTCTTCAAAGGTGATGAAAGCAATCCATTTGTTGTCTGGTGAAATATGCGGAAACCAGTTATTGTATTGGTCGAAAGTGAGTTGTTCTTTTTCACTTCCATCAGGTTTCATCCGCCAAAGCTGCATGGTACCCGACTGGCTGCCATTGTAATAAACGTACTTGCCATCGGGAGAATATTCACATCCGTCTGCATGTTCCCTGGCTTTGTTATCGGTTAAAGCCACTTCGGCGCCACCTTTAATGGAGTTTTTATATATGTTGTATATCGGAATGCCATTTCGTTGGGCCACGTAAACCACTTCCTTGTTATTGGCTGCCCAGCCGTGTAAATAGGATGGTGTATCCTGGGTAACCAGTTGTGGTTCGCCGCCTTCAATAGGTAAAACATAAACCGTTGAACCACCTCCATTCAGCCCATCCCTGTGACTGCTGATTCCCAGCATCTTGCCGTCGAACGAAATGACATGGTCGTTATTGTTGCGATTGACAGTGCCCGTATTCAGTTTTTCCAGTTCACCGCCTTCAACCGGAATTTTATAGATTAATCCATCCATATTGAAAAGCAATTTTTTACCATCGGGCATCCAGTTCGGGGCTTCAAAGCGACTGTCTTTTTCGTAAATGATCTTGCGCTTACCATCAAACACATTCATTGTTTCCATGCGGCAACCTAGCCATCCCTGCTTGTTCGGGTCGTAAGAAGAGGTTACAGGCTGGTCAATCCGAACATTCCAGATTTTGGCTTCTTCAATCACATCGGGATTATGTGAATTGATGAATAGTCCGGCTAATACCTCATCAGGCAGGTTATCCATGATCTGACTGCCGATAAGTTGTAACGGTTCTCCCGGATGAGCCGCCCTGAAAATAATTGTTTTGCCTGAACGTTCAACCTGAAGGATGGTGTAATTCGGTTTAGGGGAGAAAATTTCATCTTCCGGATCGCGCATGAATGCACCCCGAAGCACGCGCCATTGCAGTACGGTCAGTCCATCTCCATGAAGTACCGCTGAGGAATGAACCGCGTTGGCCTCTTCAGATGCACGTACCATCCAGCCAATTTTGCGATGCGCATCAACTCCCTTTCCAACGAAAGAAAAGTTGGCAGTCAGGATGAAATCACCTTTCAGTTTGTTGTACAGATAATGAAATTCGTCGCGTTCGAACCAGATATTATACCCCGAACCGGATAAGGAATAAGTTTGTGAGGACTTATCATACGATGCTGAGCCTGCAAGTTTTGGTGATCCAATATCTTTGCTGAACTTAAATATACCTATTGGTTCCTGTGCAAATGAACTCAAAACCAATATGCTGAAAATTAATATTAATGATCGTTTCATGATAGGTGAATTAGATTAATTAAAGGATTATTTCAGGATGAAGATATATATTTTTGATGAGAAAAGAATCATTTTGTTGTTTTTACATAAAGTGTGAAGGAGAGATTGTTGAGACTGTACACTGCCTTCGCCTTCTGATATTTTAACTACTTTTGCTGGAAATTTTAAAATAATGGGAAGAGGCCGGAAAGTTAAGCCATTTTTAGAGAATGTTTTAATTACTGATATTGGCGCTGAAGGAAAAGCGATTGGACGTGTTAACGACATGGTTGTATTTACTACCCATGTCATTCCGGGCGATGTGGTTGATTTGCAGGTTACAAAAAAGCGCACCAAATACATGGAAGCCCGGGTAACCCGCGTCATTACAGAATCTCCCGACCGCGTTCCCGCTTTCTGCGAACATTTTGAAGTTTGTGGTGGATGCAAATGGCAGTTTCTTCCTTACGAAAAGCAACTTTATTACAAGGAAAAGCAGGTAGCTGATCAATTGAGCCGCATTGGCCGCATTGATCTCCCTGAAATTGCACCTATCCTTGGATCGAAAAAGACAACCTTTTACCGCAATAAACTCGAATTCGGTTTCTCGAACAAACGCTGGCTGACTCACGAAGAAATTGGGACTGAAGGCGATGATTTGAACAAAAATGCTTTGGGATTCCATATTCCCGGTTTGTTCGATAAAATACTCAACATCAATAAATGCTGGTTGCAGAGTGATCCGTCTAACCAAATCCGCAATTTTATAAAGAACTATGCCGACGAAAACGGCCTTGAGTTTTTCGACCGGAAAATTCAGTCGGGTTTGCTCAGGAACATCATTGTCCGGAGTTCGACAACCGGCGATTTGATGTTGATTGTTTGTTTTTACCGCGAAGAACAGGAGAACCGCGAAAAACTGCTTGCTGCCATTGCTACTGAATTTTCACAGATTACTTCACTGATGTATGTGGTCAATGGAAAAGGAAATGACACCATCCATGATCAGGAAATCGTTGTTTACAAAGGGAATGACCATATTCTGGAAGAAATGGAAGGCCTGAAATTCAAGATCGGTCCGAAAAGTTTTTATCAGACTAACTCCGAACAAGCTTACGAATTGTATAAAGTTATTCGGGCATTTGCCGGATTGAAAGGCGATGAAGTGGTTTACGATTTATACACCGGAACCGGAACCATCGCCAATTTCATTGCCCGAAATGTGCTGAAAGTGGTTGGTATTGAGTATGTTTCTGAAGCCATTCTGGATGCGCATGTCAATTCGGAATTGAACGGAATCAGTAATACCAGCTTTTTTGCCGGCGATATGAAGAAAATTCTGACCAGCGATTTTATTGCCCGAAATGGCCAACCGGATGTGATTATTACCGATCCGCCACGAGCCGGAATGGACGTAGAAGTGGTTAAAACCATTATGGAAACTGCTCCCGAAAAGGTAGTTTATGTGAGCTGCAATCCGGCTACCCAGGCCCGTGATCTGGCTTTAATGGACGAAGCATATAAAGTTATTCGCATTCAGCCAGTAGATATGTTTCCGCATACGCACCATGTGGAAAATGTGGTGCTGCTGGAGCGGAGAGGGGTTTAATTGAACAATTGGAGTAAGGAATTTCTCCAACGCTTCTCTGTTTTTCTCAGGGCTTGAACTTTTCTCAATGCCATATTGTAATTCCGCCAAGGTTATTGAAGAAATCCCAACATCACCAATCGTTAGGTTTTTGAATTTTTCAAAAACTTCTGTAGGTTTTTTCTTAATGATGTATATGCAGATATTCGTGTCGAGCAAATATTCCATTAGTCTAATGATTCTCTTTGTTGCTGAATGGGTTGGTTTCTTTCGTCCATGAAATCTGAAGTGAATGAGTCTGTACTTTCAATCAAATTTTGCCATGGGTTATGGAACGGAATAATATACAGCGAATTACCCACTTTTTTGAGGTAAACTTTGTCATCGTCTATTCTCATTTTCTTCGGAATACTGATGGCTTGTGCTCCTTTATTGTTTTCAATATCAATTGTTTCGATTCCCATGATCAGATAATTTAGAATTCAAAGTTATTCAATATGCTTTAATAATCAGTAATCAATGAATCATAAGGAATATTCATTTTCTCATGAAGATTACGGATCATTTGAATATTCAATTTTCGCTTTTTACTGAAAATCTCTGAAACCCTGCTTTTATACCCCAGAATATCTGCCAAATCTTTTTTCGTCATTTCCATTTGTTCCATCCTGAATAATATGGCTTCTATCGGGTCAGGAGCATCAATGGCATAGTTTTCATCTTCATATTTTTCAATTAAGATGGATAAAATCCCGGCTTCATCACCTTCTTTTGAATCAATTGGCGCATGAAATATCTCTTCAAGTCTTTGTAATGCCTGATTATAATCTTCTTCTGTTTTTATTGCTTTAATTTCCATAGTTTTAAATTTTATCTGCGTCAATTTTGTCATACTCATTATGTGTTCCAATAAATCGAATAAATACCCATTGTCTGTCGTAGTTTATATCGGCGATTAGTCTATATTTATTGCCACAGATATTGAAAACAACACGTCCGCTTTTCAAGATACTTGCTTTTGCATATTCACTTTTAATTTCAATTGGATTCTTCCAATTTGCCTTTGATGCTTCTTTATACCAGGTCTTTAATTGTTGTTCCGAGTCGGTATATTTTTCCCAAAAATCACGAAGTATCTTTTTAGCTATTACCCTCATTTTTAAGATTTATACACCAAAGGTAATTATTTGTTACCAATCTGGTAACTTTTGGATGTAATTTTTTAGAGTTTTGGTTAATAATGAATAACCATCCTGAAAACCGTACCGAAAAAGATAGTTTATGTAATGTAAGCTATAACCCGGTAACAGAGGCCCGCGACCTGGCAATAATGGACGAATTATATAAAGTTACCCGCATTCAGCCTGTTGATATGTTCCCGCACACGCACCATGTGGAGAATGTGGTGTTGCTGGAGAGGAGAGAGGTTTTGCTGTTAAACAACTGATCCGATGAACTCCAGTCATCGGATCAGTTGTTTAACATTTGAATATTCAATTTTCGCTTTTTGCTAAAAATTTCTGAAACCCTGCTTTTAATCAATCATCAAAAGGTGCTTCCGGTAGTTTCTTTAAATTCGTTATATATCTCAAAGCATTAAATGGTTCTCCATGTTTAAATATATGAAATAATTCAACCGCTAAACATTGTCCTATGAGTTTTTTTGAATCAAGTTTATTATATCCAAGACCTTTTAATCTTTCCAGTGTCAGTTTAGTTTCTGGTGGATTATTTGCCTTAAGTTGATTTCTAATAATCTCAAATATCTGATTCCTAATTATTTCATTCGATTCCATAGTGTTATTTTTTTTTATGCTTGTACAATAATGTGTGTATATCTACCAATTCCGGGTATTTATGTTTTATCCGCAGTCATTCATAAATATACAACATCTGGATTAAAATATCACCAGAAATTTTTCTAAATGTTTTTATGATTTCAGTAAAGCTTATAACAGGTTATAAATCCTGATTCGGATTCTCATCCGAGCTGGTTAGCAGCAATAGAATATCAGATTATTTGTATCACTTTCTGGTAGTTACCAGGCAGGAATGAACAATTAAAAGACTTGTTTGTCTTTTAATTTAGAATGTCATATTATTCCATATTCACACAAAAAAAAAACTATGAGGTTCAAATTCAAAACGACTTTATGGTTAATTCTGGTAGCGACTTTAGGCTTTGCTCAACAAAATGCCAAGGTCTCCACACTTCCTGCAAAATGAACACTTAATAAACGGAGAAAGCCGAAAACCGATCAGAGTAGGCAAATTAATAAACTAATAAAATGAAATTATCTGTACAAAAAACAATTCGAATGGCAATGGTATTATTATTCCTTGCCGCTGGTTTACTGATGAGCAATGTTGCCCAGGCACAGGAAAAGTCAATTCTTTCTTCTACCGAGTTTACTATTAAAGGCGGACATGAACAACAGTTCGAAGATGGAATTAAGGCCTATAAAGCTTGTTATCTTGGAAACAAAGGTGAATGGACATGGACCATCTGGAAAAGATACAATGGAAAAGGTTCAGTTTATGTACTAACATCAATAAGTGCAAATTGGGCTGTAATGGATGATGAAAATGATGAAGCAGGGAAGAAATGCTGGCAGATAGTCGTTGATAAAATCATTCCTCATGTGGAAAGTAAGGAAGACAATTTTGCAACAAGTATCCCCGAATTAAGCAGGGCAGGCGCTTCCGAATGGGGTGTAATCTGGGTAAACTTTTTTCAGGTTGAAAACGGTCCTTTATTCAGGGAAATTATAAAAGAAAACAGTGAAATTATGCAGAAAGCTGAAGGCGATAAACGAGGTTACTGGTATAGCGCTAATGGAGGAGGTCCTGAAAGCTTTGATTACTATGTTACAACTCCTTATAAAAACTTTGCTGCACTCGATGTTAAACGCGATGGTGTTTGGGACATGGTTGAAAAAGCAAAAGGTAAAGAAGAAACTGAAAAAATGCGGGCTAAATTCAGAAGCTCAATCAAAGATACATGGATGTACCTGTACAAACGCATGGACGATTTGAGCAACGATCTGTCACAATAAACACAGAAAAAACGGGGAAAGCCGAAAACCAATCAGAGTAGGCAATATAACCATTAAATATGAAAAAAATGAATTATTCGGGAATTGCAACTTTATGTGTTGCCCTATCCTTATCTGTCGTTGGATTTAGTGCATCAGCCGGAGAAAAATCATCCGAAGTATCTGTTCTTACTGAACAAGTAACAGCCAAGTCTGACCTGGCAAAATTAAAAGCTGAAATACAAGCTTTGGAAAATAGTTGGGCGACTGCTGATAATGCGCGGAACTCAGTTGCAGTAGCTGCTTTTTATGCTGACGATGCAGTAAGCCTTTCAAATAATAAGCCTATGGTTGTAGGTAAAGCTGCCATCAAAAAGGATATTGAAGCAAATATGGCAAAAAGAGCAAAAGGTTCCACCGTTTCTTATGACGTTTTAGATGTATTTGGAAACGAAAATACAGTAACAGAGGTCGGTAAGTCAACCTTTAAAGATGAAACTGGTAAAGTTACATCCACCGGAAAGTATATGGCCGTATGGGAAAAGCGCAATGGTAAATACGTATGCATCAGGGATATATACAATGATGATTTGAAAGAAAAGTAATATCTCTTGATATGAAAAGAAGATTATTTTTAAAAAATACAGCTATATCTGCTGTAGCAATAAGCGCTTATGGATTAGTAAGTTTCAGCGGCGATCAGTTCGTAGGAGATTGTGAAACGACGTCTGACATTTTAGGTCCATTTTACAGGCCCGACAGTCCCGAAATAACCTTGTAATTAATGGAGAAAAGGGAGAATTGGTTGAATTGTTGGGCAAAATAAAACACCAGGATTGTATTACGCCCTATAAAAATGCAAAAGTTGAACTATGGCATTGCGATGGAAGTGGCGTTTACGATAATTTGTCTCCTGAATTTAAATACCGCGGCACAACTTTTTCCGATGAAAAAGGAAATTATTCCTTTCAAACCGTTCTGCCAGTATCCTATAATGTTGGTAACGGGCAAATACGTCCGGCTCATTTTCACATGATGATTACTGCAGAAGGCTACCAGCATTTGGTAACACAGCTCTATTTCAATGGCGACAAGTACATCGAAAAAGATGCCTATGCCAATTCTGAATTTGCCAAAAGAAGAATACTGGCAGTGTCCGGTTCCGGTAAATCAATGAAAGTGCATTATGATGTTTCCATGGCAAAGCTTATTCCTGCCGACCCTTCTGCAATAGACAAATTATTAGGTATTTATGTGAATAAAGCCGATAAAGTTAAAAACAAAGAATTTTTCAAAAGGAATAATTCGCTGTGGTTGAAGAACGAAGTTTTTGGCGAGGAATACCGCTATATCGGTAATAATACTTTCGAATATGCAGGAATGCCAAAAGGAATGTCTGAAACATACACTTTTGAAATATCGGGTTCTGGTGCTATAAAATGTACTATAAACTACGTGTACGAAAATAATGAAAAAGGAACCAGTGAATATTGGAAGGTATAATTTATCAAACACAACAATTTAAATATCAATATGAAACTGCTTCTCATTCTGTTGCTGCCCTTTTCTTTGTTTGCTAAAACAACGAACAACCATAATTTCGGTTCAGCGAAAGCGATGGCTTTTGTTAATTCTTTAAATGAGGTACAGAAGCAAAAAGCTGTATTCCCTTTTAATGAAATAAACCGTTATGACTGGCATTACCTGCCTGCTACCATGTTTGCACGTTCAGGCATTGCAGTCAAAGACCTTAACATTACCCAGAAATTTTTTCTGGATTCTTTGATGCAGGCCTATTTAAGTGAAGAAGGCTATCAAAGAACTAAGGATATCATGGGTCTTGAATTTTTTCTGAATGAGACAGAACCAACTAATTTGAGCCGCATTCCGGAAAATTATTTTGTATCTGTTTACGGTATTCCTGGTAAAGACAGAACATGGGCCTGGAAATTCAGCGGGCACCATATTTCTTTAAATTATACCGTAGTTGATAATCAGTTGGCATTCGCACCGTTCTTTTTTGGAGCTTTTCCCGCAGTGGCAAATGTTGGTTCAAAAAAAGGAAAGCACATTATAAAAGATGAAGAGTATCTTGGATTTTTATTGGTGAATTCACTTTCGAAGGAGCAAAAACAATCCGCCATTTTTCAGGTGAAAGCATTTTCTGATATTGTTACAACCAACGCTGTACAAGTAAGCCCATTGAAGCATGTCGGCATATTTGCCAGGGATATGACACATGCCCAAAAGACCGTATTGAACAAATTGATTGTGGCTTATCTTTTATCTATGCCCAAACCCATAGCAAAAACAAGAATGGAAAAAATTATTAAAGAGGATTTGAATTCAATGAGTTTTGGATGGGCTGGCGGGACTGGGCCTCGTGATCCACATTACTATCGGGTGCAGGGAAAAACTTTTTTAATAGAATTTGACAACACTCAGAACAGTGCCAATCATATTCATTCGGTTTGGCGCGATTTTAACGGTGATTTCGGCGAAGACCTTCTGAAACAACATTATCAAAGCTCTAACCACCATCATTAGGATTTTATTACCAGTAATTTTCAACAAGAACGAAAAATATACTTAACCGCGCGAAACGCGGAAAGCCGAAAACCCTTCAAGGCAGCAATACAACACTCAAAATGGACAAATCTTACAAATACCTGGGGTACTTTCTGCTGTTGTTGATTCCATTGACAATCGCAGGATTTTTCAAAACCTATATTGTGCAATTCCCAAACAATTTCAAGCCAAATAACAATTGGTTTATTCATTTGCACGCAATCATTGCCACTGTTTGGATTTTAATGCTGATTGTTCAGCCCTTTTTAATACTGAACAGAAAATTCGCGATTCACCGAACTATTGGAAAACTCTCATATATCGTTTTTCCTCTGCTTGTTATTTCATTTATACCACAGATAATCAGAATACTTAACTCCGAAAATCCTGAAAATATATTCTTCCCGGGAGCTGACTGTGTATTGCTGATCATTTTTTATTCTTCAGCAATTTATTACCGGAAAATGAGTCCGAAACACATGAGATACATGATTGCTACCGCCCTGGTTTTTTTAGGGCCAACAATCGGCAGGATTGGACCGATATGGTTTGGATGGTCTGAAATTCTTACACAAAATGTTCAATATACCATCATATACTTCATTCTGATTTGCCTGATATTTTATGACAAATCAAAAGGGAAAGATTACAACCCATACCTGGTAGCTGTTGGTGGATTTGCATTGCATCAGATTGTTTTTCACATCATTTTCCTTTAAGGTACAACTTCTGATGAAAGATAATCTTGGTTAATAAATCTGTTTAGGTTATTTTTCCTGAAATCTGACCTGATAAACGCCATCAAAACGAAAGATCCCGGTTATTTTTTGTGTCCCTTTCAGGCTGGTAAATGAACGTGTCTGTCCTTTTAAAACCAGTTGAGCAATCTGGCTTTCACTCAATTTCTTATCCTGAAGTTCAAAAGGAATTCGCAATTTGCAGCCTCCCCTAAAATTGGTGCAGCCCCAGGCGGTATTTCCTTTCACGATTTCACCAACTTTACACGACGGACAAATCAGCTTTTCGGGTTCAGCTTCAACAAAAGTGATTTTAAAGTCTGAAGTTAGTTCCAGAAATCCATCCACCCAATCATCTTTCTGCTTGAATCCCTTGATCAGCGCCGTTTTTCCTTTTTCGGCCAATCGTTTGATTTGTGCATCGGTGAGTTTTTTACCCTGGAATTCAAATGGAATTATAAACCGGCACCCGTCTTTCCAATCGGAGCATCCCCATGCGTATTTTCCTTTTTGCAGGATTCCTTTTTTACAAAATGGACAAATAGTTTCAACCTGTTCGGTTGGGGCAATTGGTTCTTTTTTTTTCGGAATTACCGGTTCTTCGGGAGCAAAAGTAAACTCTTTCCGTGGTGAGCGTTTCACCTGGGCGATCACTTCGGTAACCATTTGTTTCATTTCGTCCATAAAATGAGCCACATCGTATTGCCCCAACTCAATCAACCGCAGTTTCTTTTCCCATTGACCAGTCAGCTCGGGCGATTTTAGCAACTCATTTTCAATGCTGTCTATGAGGTCTATTCCGGTTGGTGTGGCAACCAGTTTTTTCCCATCTTTTTTAATGTATTTTCTACGGAAAAGTGTTTCGATAATGTTGGCACGGGTTGATGGCCTGCCAATACCGTTGTCTTTCATCAATTCCCTTAATTCTTCGTCGTCCACACTTTTTCCGGCAGTTTCCATGGCACGCAGAAGTGTCGCCTCGGTATGGTATTTGGGTGGTTGGGTGAATTTTTCGAACAATCCGGGTTCATGTGGTCCATGTTCACCGGTTACAAAAATCGACAGCAGGTTTTCATCGCTCTGAACCGGATTTTTTTCATTGATGTAAACAGCCCTCCATCCGGGTTCCAGAATTTGCTTTCCTGTTGCCTTAAAATCATGTGACCCTACTTTTGCTTCAACGGTGGTGTTGGCTACTTTGCAATCGGGATAAAACACAGAAATAAAGCGTTTGGCGACCATATCGAACACTTGTTTCTCAGTCTGGTTCAGATCGGCACGAAATTGTCCGGTGGGAATAATGGCATGGTGATCGGTAATCTTCGCATTGTCGAAAACCTTATTCGATTTGCGGATTTTTTCCTGAAGCAGCGGTGCAGTCATGGTTTCGTAACCTTTCAGGTTTTTCAGGATGCCCGGAACTTTCGGGTAAATATCATCTGAAAGATAAGTGGTGTCAACACGTGGGTAAGTCGTCAGTTTTTTCTCGTAAAGCGACTGGATGGTTTTCAGGGTATCTTCAGCGCCCATATTAAATTTCCGGTTGCAATCCACCTGAAGCGAAGTCAGGTCGAACAATCGGAGCGGCTGCTCGATGCTGTTTTTGGTTTCAATTTTACCGATTACCAGATCGAAACGGCTTATTTCTTCGAGCACCTGCGCGGCATCTTCCCGATTTTTAAATCGCCCTGAAGCGGCAGAAAAAGTAGCTTCTCGATAGATGGTTTTGATTTCGAAATATGGTTCAGAAACAAAAGCGTCAATTTCTTTTTGCCGGTTGACAATAATGGCGAGGGTAGGGGTTTGCACCCTTCCGATGGATAAAACCTGCTTATTCTGGCCGTATTTCAGGGTGTACAGGCGGGTCGCGTTCATTCCCAGCAACCAATCACCAATGGCGCGGGCGCTTCCGGCGGCATAAAGATGATCGTACTTTTCGCCGGGCTGTAAATTTAAAAAACCTTCGCGGATCGCTTCTTCGGTGAGTGACGAAATCCAGAGGCGTTTCATCGGCGCTTTGCACTTGGCCATATTCATCACCCAGCGCTGAATCAGTTCCCCTTCCTGTCCGGCATCGCCGCAGTTGATGACTTCTTCGGCTGCCAACATTAATTTTTCAATCGTAGCAAACTGTTTTTTCACGCCATCGTTTTCGATCAGTTTAATACCGAATTTGGCCGGAATCATAGGTAAATGGTGGATGTTCCAGGATTTCCAGTTTTCGGTGTAATCGTTAGGTTCTTTCAGGGTGCACAAGTGCCCGAATGTCCAGGTCACCTGATATCCGTTTCCTTCAAAATATCCGTCCCTCCGGGTACTCGCTCCAATGATCTGGGCGAGTTCTTTGGCCACACTGGGCTTTTCGGCGATGCAAACTTTCATTGTTCGTGATGTGGGTTACGGGATACGAGCTGTGTGTTTGGAATTTGGAAATTGGCTATTGAATATCGGGTATTGGATATTTGAATATTTACTCACGGGGTGACTCATTTCGACAAGCTAAATGACGGGTCACTCCGTGAGTAAAAGATCATTTTTATTTCTCGGCTTTCAGTTCTTTGATTTTTACATTCCGGAACCAGACCGGAGCGCCTGCATGTTTTCCCTGAAGCCCAATGTATCCTTTGGTTTTAAGCTGGTTGAATGGTGTGCTTAGCCAGGAAGGAATATCAGTGCCATCGGGATTCGTTTTGGTATTGGTCCAAAGATCCATGTTCATGTGGCTGACAATTTCGCCATTCAAGGCAACTGTGATCATTTTTCCTTTACAGGTAATAGTGTACCGGTTCCATTCTCCGGGTTTTTTCACCAGACTTTTGGTTGGAGCCAGGTGACCAAAAATTGCCCCGCACTGCCATGTTTTCGGACTTTCGGCCCATTGTTTGGCAAAGTCATCGGCAATCTGTATTTCAACCGAATTTGGTATCCAGTTTTCCTGATTCGAACAATAAACAATTACACCGCTGTTGGTTCCGCTGGCAGTCTTGAATTCCAGGTCGAGTTTGAAATTTTCGTATTCTTTTGCCGACCAGATGGCCTGATCTTCAGAAGCTGTAAAAACTCCATTGTCGCAAGTCCAGATTCCTTTTGGAAAAGTTGCGTTCGAGAGGTCATTCTTAAAAAGGTTTTCCCATTTTTCAGAATTCGGATGTACACTGCCGTCTTTCTTTTTATCCCTGGCAGAAAGTCCGCTACTCATGATTGCCAGTAACGATAGAGCAATCATCCCTGTTTGAATTGATTTAATCATGATGGATTTTTTAATTGGTTTAAATATTACTCAGGGTCCGACTTTAAGTCGGGCTCTGAGTAGATTAGGTTGCTACTCAGAAATTAAAAGACGGATTCCATTTTCCTCGAGCGCAATCATCCGCTTTTTGTAAAGCGCTCCAATCGCAGCTTTGAAATTTTTCTTGCTGAATTTAAAGATTTTGTAAATTTCTTCCGGAGTACTTTTGTCGGTCAATGAAAGGAACCCTTTTGCTTTTTCCAGTTCCGAAATGATTTTGTCGGCAAAAGAACTGATTTTTTCGTACCCGGCTTTTTGCAGGCAGAGGTCAATTTTACCGTCGGTCCTGATCTTTTTGATGTATCCCTGGATTTTATCGCCCGGATTTAGGGGTTGGAAAACCTCATTTTTAAATATCACGCCCAAATGGCTATTGTCAATAATGGCATTATAACCCAAATCAGTTTCATTGACAATGATCAGATCCACATCTTCGTCAATATCATAGTCAACCGGGATATTATCCAGATAATGTTCGATTTTAGAGGAAGCTGCAATACGTTTGCTGTTGGTGTCCAAATAGACATAAACCAAATATTTTTTGCCTTCTTCCATGGGTTGGCGTTGCTCACGGAACGGTACAAACAAATCCTTAGGCAAGCCCCAGTTCAGGAAGGCGCCAACTGGTGTAACTGAAACCACTTCGAGCAAAGCAAATTCTTCGACCATAGCCAAAGGCTTTTCAGTGGTAGCAACCAAACGGTCTTCCGAATCGAGGTAAATAAATGCGTCAATCGTATCTTCCGGCTTGGTCCCTTCCGGAATATACCGTTTAGGCATCAGGATTTCGCCCAAATCGCCACCGTCGAGGTAGATACCGAAATCTACTTCTTTAACTACCTCTATATGATTTATTTTTCCTATTTCAGCCATAAGTCAGTTCCAAGTTTAAAGTTCCAAATTCCAAAGTGAGATTAACGATTAACGATTAACGATTTGTGAATTTGCAGATCGCTTCTTGTGCATTTTTACTTCGTTAATCGTTAATCTATAATCTCAATACTCCGTTAAGAGTTGTG